>NZ_AYMV01000001.1 GCF_000633415.1 Leucobacter sp. PH1c
GCTGCTGCTGCTGCTGCTGCGCCCGCCCCTGCCGCGCCCGCCCCTGCCGCGCCCGCCGCTGCTGCGCCCGCTGCTGCTGCGCCCGCCGCTGCTGAGGCGCGCGAGCCCGGTGCGCGGGTCTTCGTGAGCCCGCTCGTGCGGAAGCTCGCGCGCGAGCGCGGGCTCGACCTGTCGGCCGTGCGCGGCACGGGCCCCGGCGGGCGCATCGTGCGCCGCGACATCGAGGCGCTGGGGGCCGCGGAGCACGCCGCGGGAACGGCGCCCGCTCCTGCTGCCGCACCGGCTCCCGCGGCCGCGGGATCTCCCGTCGGGGGATCTGCCGTCGCGGGATCCGCGGTCGCCGGATCCGCCGCCTTCGAGGACGTGCCCCACACGGGGATGCGCCGGGCCATCGCCCGCCGCCTCACCGAGAGCAAGAGCACTGTTCCCCACTTCTACCTCGTGGCGCACTGCCGCGTGGACGCCCTCCTGGCGCTCCGCGCGCAGATCATCGAGACGACGGGCACCCGCGTCTCGGTGAACGACCTCGTGGTGAAGGCGGTCGGCGCGGCGCTCCGCGACGTCCCCGAGGCGAACGCGATCTGGACCGACGAGGCCACCCGGCGCTTCACCGGCGTCGATATCTCGGTCGCGGTGTCGGTGCCGGGCGGGCTCCTCACACCCGTGGTGCGCGGTGTCGAGCGGCTCTCGGTGGGCGAGCTCGGGGCCGCGATCCGCGACCTCGCCGAGCGCGCCCGCGCGGGCAAGCTCCGGCAGCAGGAGCTCGAGGGCGGATCCTTCTCCGTGTCGAACCTCGGGATGACCGGCACGAGCGAGTTCGCTGCGATCCTGAACCCGCCGCAGTCGGGGATCCTCGCCGTCGGTGCCGCCGAGCCGCGCCCCGTGGTTGAGGCCGACGGCAGCCTCGGCGTCGCGACCATGATGACCGTGACGCTCTCCGCCGACCACCGCGTGCTCGACGGCGTGCTCGCCGCCGAGTGGCTCGCGGCGTTCACGAAGCGGATCGAGCAGCCCCTGTCGCTGCTAGTCTAGGCGGGGTCCGCGTGCGCGCGGCGGGGGCGGTGCGCGCCCTCGCCGCCGTCCGCGTGCGGCTCGATCTCCTCGGTGAGGGCGAAGAGCAGCTCCGCGAGGCGATCGCCGAGCGCGTCGAGGGCGCTCGACGGGTCGGCGCCCTGCAGCGCCGCCGCGCGGAGCGCCTGCTCGTACACGCCGCTCAGCACGGGCATGGCCCGCTCCGCCGGGATCACGAAGCGGCGACCCGCCGCGGCGAGCACGCGCTCCACGACGCCGGAGATGCTCGCGTAGAAGTCGTCCATGAAGTCGTGGTGGCCGGGTGCGAGCGAGGGGTCGCGCATCGCGAGCAGCAGGAACTCGGCCTCGAGCACGAACCATGCCGTCGCGTCGTCCGAGGGGGCGAAGAACTGCACGATGTAGCCGGCGGCCTCCGTCGGTGAGACGCAGCCGTTGCGCTCGCGCAGGGTCGGCTCGAGCTCGATCGCCTTGTCCGCGAGGTCGACCGCCCGGCGCTCGAACTCCCGGGTGAGCAGCTCGAGGAACAGCTGCTCCTTGCTCTCGAAGTTCGAGTAGAACGCGCCTCGGGTGAACCCGGCGCGGGCGCAGATCGCCTCGACCGCCGCGCCCTGGAGCCCCTCCTCGGCGAAGACCTCGACCGCCGCGTCGAGCAGGCGGGTGCGGGTCTCCTGCCTGCGGGCGCTCGGCGCAGCCTCGCCCGGGGCCGGTGTCGGAGCCGCGGCCGCCGTGCGACCGGGGGTGGTCGCGGTGTGCTCGGGTGCGTGGGTCATGGAGGCTATTTTCTCACGTTCAGGATGCTTCAAGCGGGGTACGGATACATTAGTGTATCGAAACGGATGCACTCGTGTATCGAACCCCGTCAGCGACCGGAAGGCCCCTCCCGCTCATGTCGACCCTCCTGTACGCGATCGGCCGGTGGGCCACTCGCGCGCGCAAGCTCGTGCTCATCCTGTGGATCGCGCTGCTCGCACTGCTCGGGGCGGGCGCCGCCGTCTTCGGGCAGGGCGCGAACGCGCCCATCACGATCCCCGGCACCGAGTCGCAGGAGGCCATCGACGCGCTCGGCCGCACCTTCCCCGAGGTGAGCGGCACGAGCGCGACGATCATCGTCGTCGCAGCCGACGGCGCGAGCGTCGCCGACGCGCCCTACCGCGACCTCATCACCGACGCCGCGGATGCGCTCGCCGACGTCCCCACCGTGATCGCCGTGCAGACCCCGTTCAGCGAGCAGGCGAGCGGCGGCCTCGCCGAGGACGAGAGCGCCGCACTCATCCGGGTCCAGCTCGACGCGCCGTCCGGCAGCATCCCCGACGCGACCGTCGAGGGGATCGAGGACGCCACCGCCGACATCCGCGCGGCCCTGCCCGAGGGCGCCGAGACGTCCTACGGCGGCGACGCGTTCTCCGCCGCGATCCCTGGGATCTCGCCGACCGAGGCGATCGGCGTCGTGATCGCGTTCATCGTGCTCGTGCTCACCCTCGGCTCGCTGATCGCCGCGGGCATGCCGCTCCTCATCGCGATCATCGGCGTGGGCGTCTCGATCGCCGGTCTCTTCTTCGTGACCGCCTTTGTCGACCTCACCTCCACGACGCCGATGCTCGCGCTCATGCTCGGCCTCGCCGTCGGCATCGACTACACGCTCTTCATCGTGAGCCGCCACCAGGAGCAGCTGCGCTCCGGGGTGCCCGTCGAGGAGTCGATCGCGCGCGCCACCGCGACCTCCGGTTCCGCCGTCGTATTCGCCGGCCTCACCGTCATCATCGCGCTCGTCGGCCTGTCGGTCGCCGGGATCCCCTTCCTCACGGCCCTCGGTGTCGCCGCGGCTGCAGCCGTCGCCGTCGCCGTGCTCATCGCCGTGACGCTCACGCCCGCCGTGCTCGCGATGGCCGGCACCAGGATCCTCCCGAAGCGGCACCGCCGCGCACTCGCGGAGGGCGCCGGCGGAGGAGCAGACGCCGAGTCCGTCGCGCCCCCGAAGGCGTCGCGCGCCGACCGCTTCTTCGCCGGGTGGGTGCGCGCCGTCACGCGGCGCCCCATCGTTACGATCCTCGGCGTGCTCGTGGTGCTCGGCCTCGCCGCCGTGCCCGCCCTGCAGCTGCGCCTCGCCCTGCCGAACGCCACCTCGCTCGCCGTCGACGACCCCGCCCGCGTCACCTACGAGCTGACGGGCGAGCACTTCGGCGAGGGCGCGAACGGCCCGCTGCTGCTCACCGGATCCATCATCTCGAGCACCGATCCGCTCGGGCTCATGGAAGACCTCGCCGACGAGGTGCGCGCCGTCCCCGGCGTCGCGGAGGTGCCGCTCGCCACCCCGAACCAGGGGGCCGACACCGGCATCATCCAGGTCGTCCCCGAGGAGGGCCCCCACGCGGCCAGTACCGCCGACCTCGTGCACGAGCTCCGGGAGCACCACGACGAGTGGCAGGAGAAGTACGGCGTGAGCCTCGCCGTGACGGGCTTCACCGCCGTCGGCATCGACGTCTCCGAGATGCTGCTGCAGGCGCTCGTGCCGTTCGGGATCCTCGTCGTCGGGCTCTCCCTCATCCTGCTCGCCATGGTGTTCCGCTCCGTCTGGGTGCCGATCAAGGCGACGCTCGGCTACCTCCTCTCCGTCGGCGTGGCCTTCGGCGCGGTCGTCGCCGTGTTCCAGCTCGGCTGGTTCGCCGATCTGCTCCACGTGCCCTCCGCGGGCCCCGTGCTCAGCTTTATGCCGATCATCCTGATGGGCGTGCTCTTCGGCCTCGCGATGGACTACGAGGTCTTCCTCGTCGCCCGCATCCGCGAGGAGTACGTGCACGGCGCCGATGCGCAAACCGCGATCCAGCGCGGCTTCGTGGGAAGCGCGAAGGTCGTCACCGCGGCCGCGCTCATCATGTTCGCCGTGTTCGCCGCGTTCGTGCCCGAGGGCGACCCCAGCATCAAGGTGATCGCGCTCGGCCTCGCCGTCGGCGTCTTCGTCGACGCGTTCGTGGTGCGCATGACCCTCGTCCCCGCCGTCCTCGCGCTCCTCGGCGACCGCGCCTGGCAGATGCCGCGCTGGCTCGCGAAGGTGCTCCCCTCCTTCGACGTGGAGGGTGAGGGCCTCGCCCGCGAGCTCGCGCACGCCGAGTGGCCGGCCGACCGGCCCGACGCCGTGATCGCGACCGAGCGCGTCCAGCTCGCCGGCGGCCGCGCCGTGCCGGATCTCCGTGTCGCCGCGGGCGACGTGCTGCTCCTCGACCCGCGGGATCCCGCGAGCCTTCCGCTCGCCGAGGCGATCGCCGGCCGCGCCCCCGTCGTGCTCGGCACGGCGAAGGTGACGGGGCTCCTCCTCCCCGAGCGCGCCGGATCGGTGCGGGCCCGCTCCGGCTGGGCCGAGCCCGGCACGCTCCGAGACACGCTCCGCGACCGCCCGGCGCTCGTCGTCCTCGACCTCCGCTCGGCCGCGGAGGGCCCGATCCCGCTCGACACGGTCGACGGGATGCGCTCCGCCCTCGCGGCCCGCGCCTCCGAGACCGCCCGCGGCAGCATCTCCGAACTCGTGCTCGTCGTGCTCGGCGAGCGGGAACTCGCGGAGCGCGTGCTCCCCGACGGGGCCCGCCTGCTGCGGCCCGCCGATGCGGGACCCGCTGAGCCTGGGATCGCTGGTGCTGGTCCCGCTGGTGCTGGTCCCGCTGGTGCCGGGTCCGCTGGTGCCCCGCCCGCACCGGTGCCGCCGTCCCCGACAGATCCGGCCGCCGCCCCCACCACCACGATCCTCGAAGGAGGCGCGCGATGAGCGCCGCACTCGCTCGGCTCTCCGGGCGCAAGCCCGTCCGCTGGACCACCCTACTCGGGCTGATCCTCGTGCCCCTCACCGTCGCCGGCGTGCTGCTATGGGGGCTCTGGAACCCCACCGAGCGCCTCGACTCCGTGACGGCCGCCGTCGTCAACCACGACGAACCCGTCGAGGTGAACGGGCAGCTCGTGCCGCTCGGCCGGCTCCTCGCGGGCGAGCTGATCGACGCGGGCGGCGGCGCCGGCGCGGCAGAGGGCACGAGCGACTCGGGATCGACGGCGGACGACGCCGATGATCCCGCGCAGAACTTCACCTGGGTGCTCACGGACGAGGACGACGCCGACGCGGGGCTGCGGGACGGCCGCTACACCACGGTCGTGACGATCCCCGAGAACTTCTCCGCCGCCGCGACCTCGACCTCCGGGGACCCCGATGACGCCGAGACCGCGACGATCGACATCCAGGAGAGCGAGCGCGGCCGCCTCATCGACACCGCGCTCTCGCAGGCGGTCACCCAGACCGCGACGAGCCTGCTCAACCAGCAGCTCGGCGAGCAGTTCGTTGGCGGCGTGTTCGTCGGCATGACCGAGCTGCACCGCGGCATCGGAGACGCGGCCGACGGTGCCGAGCAGCTCGCCGACGGCGGCACGCAGCTTGCGGGCGGCGCGAAGGAACTCGCGGACGGCACCCAGCAGCTCGCGGACGGCACCCAGCAGCTCTCGAGCGGTGCGCAGCAGCTCGCGGGCGGCGCGGGCGAGCTCGCCGGCGGGGCCGGGCAGCTCGCGAGCGGCGTGGGCGAGCTCTCGGCGGGCCTCCGCAGCTTCGCGACCGGCGATGGCACGGCCGAGAACCCCGGCGCCGCGGGCTACGCTGCCGGAGTGCGGCAGTTCGTATCGGGTGACGGCACCGCGCCCGGCCTCACGAACTACCTCGCCGATGTCGACGCGTACTCGACCGGGATCGGCAGCCAGCTCGGCCTCGTGCGAGACAGCATCGAGCAGCTCGCCACGATCGACGTCAACGCGCTCGTCGCCGGCCTGCCGCTGCCCGAGGGCGTCGACCCCGCCGTCGTCGCCGCGGCGCTGCAGCAGGCGCTCGGCGCGCTCGATACGGAAGAGGTCAAGAACGGGCTCACCTCTCTCGACCAGCTCATCGCCGCGAGCGACGGGATCGCCCAGGGCGCCCGCGGCTACGGCGCTGCGGGTGAAGGCATCGCCTCCGGCGCTGAGAGCCTCGCCGGCGGTGCTGCAGGGCTCGCCTCCGGCGCCGAGCAGCTCTCGGCCGGCGCGTCCGCACTGGCCGGCGGCGCGTCCGAGCTTGCGGGCGGCGCGAACGGCCTCGCCTCGGGCACCGCCGCGCTCGCGGAGAACACCCCCGCGCTCGCGGAGGGCGCTGGCAAGCTCGCCGAGGGCGCCGACCAGTCGGCGCAGGGCAGCGCGGAGCTCGCGAAGGGCCTGGGCGAGGCCGCCAGCGGGATCCCGAACTACACCGAATCCCAGCGCGACAAGCTCGCCGAGGCCGCTATCGCCCCGGTGCAGTCGAAGGGCGGGAGCGACGAACTGTTCAACGCCTCGGGCGTTCCGCTCTTCGCGGGCATCGCCCTGTGGGCGGGCGCGCTCGCCTCGTTCCTCGTGCTCGCACCGCTCTGGCGCCGCACCCGGGAGGCCGCGCGCGGCATCGGCTTCATCACGCTGCGCAGCGCGCTGCCCGCGCTCGGGCTCGGCGCCGCTCAGGGCGCGATCGCCGGGCTGATCCTGCCGATCGCGCTCGGCTACGACTTCGCGCAGGGCGCCGGCTTCTTCGGACTCGCGCTGCTCGCGGGCATCGCCTTCGCGCTCCTGGTGCAGGGGCTCTCGGCGCTGCTCGGCGGATTCGGGCGCTTCATCGCCTTCGTGCTGCTCGTCGTCGCCTTCGCGGTCGGGATCGTCTCCACCGTGCCGGCGCCGCTCGCCGCAGTGGGCGACCTCAGCCCGATCGGGGCCGCGCTCGGAGGATTCCAGGCGATCGCGACCGGCGCCGCCGGGGCCGGTGGTGCTGCGGCGATGCTCATCCTCTGGGCGCTCGCCGGGCTCGCGCTCACCGCGTTCGCCGTGCATCGCGCGCGGAAGGCCGAGCGGGAGGGCGCTGCGGGGTAGGTGCGGGGTGGTTTCGGGGCGGACGCGGGCCGCAGTGAGGAGCTGCGGGGTGGTCGCGGGTCGCAGTGAGGAGCTGCGGCGCGGCCGCGGGCGTCGCGGGGAGCCGCGGAGCGGCCGCCGGTCGCCGGTCCGCATGGGCGTCCCGGCCGGGTGCCTCCGAGTGTTTCGGCCTGTTGCGCCCCGGATCGATGGTGCCTGGTCCCGCTGACCGACGGGGCGTATCCTCGGGAGCATGACGCGCGCGATCGTTGCCCAGGCTACCGGCGGACCCGAGGTGCTCACCCTCGAAGAGGTGACCCCTCCCGAGGCGGGAGCCGGCGAACTGCTCGTCGAGACCGCGGCGGTGGGGGTCAACTTCATCGAGACCTACCAGCGCTCCGGGCTCTACCGCGTCCCGTTCCCGTTCACGCCGGGGGCGGAGGCCGCTGGGCGGGTCATCGCCATCGGGGCCGGGGTGGCCGGCTTCGCCGAGGGCGACCTGATCGCCACCGCCGAGGCCCATGCAAGCTACGCCGAGCGCTTCGTGGTGGCGGCTGAGCGCGCGGTCCGTGTTCCCGAGGGCATCGCGCCCGAGACCGCGGCTGCCCTGCCCCTCCAGGGCCTCACCGCGCACTACCTCGCAACGTCGGCGGCGCGTCCCGAGCCCGGGGACACCGTTCTGGTGCACGCGGGGGCCGGTGGTGTGGGGCTGCTCCTCACCCAACTCCTCACCGCCCGCGGCGTGCGCGTGCTCACCACGGCCTCGACTCCCGAGAAGCAAGCGCTGAGCCGCGAGGCGGGCGCCGCCGAGGTGCTCGACTACGCGGGCTTCGCAGAGCGCGCTCGCGAGCTCACCGACGGGGCGGGCGTGGCCGTCGTCTACGACGGGGTCGGGAAGGACACCTTCGACGACTCGCTGCGCGCCCTCCGCGTGCGCGGCACGCTCGTGCTCTTCGGCGCGGCCAGCGGACCCGTGCCCCCGTTCGACCTGCAGCGGCTGAACGCCGGCGGCTCGCTCTCCGTGACGCGCCCCTCGCTCGGGCACTTCCTGCGTACCGCTGAGGAGCGTGCCTGGCGCTATGGCGAGCTGTTCTCGGCGATCGCGGCGGGGACGCTCGACGTCCGGATCGGCGCGCGCTTCCCGCTCGCGGAGGCCGCGGATGCTCACCGTGCGCTCGAGGGGCGCGCGACCACGGGCAAGGTGATCCTGCTGCCGTAGTGTGCGGGGGCGTGGTGCTGGTGCTGTTGCTCTTTTTGTTGTTGCTGGGCTGATCTGGTTCGTTCCGGTTCGTGCTCGGCGCCTCCGCGCCCCGCTCACAGGAGAGGGTTCGTAGGAACTGGCGGGGTGGGCCCGCGCAGCCTGTGGAGAGTGGCGGTGGGGGCCTGGGAGGTGTGGCTTACTCCTGGGATGGAACTGTTTGATCGTGCTGCAGCCTCTGGCCCCGCTCCCGCGCTGGCCGGGGCGGTCGTGGGCGCGGGCATGGCCGCCCCCGGGAGCGATCCAGCCGCACGCTCGGCGCGAATCGACCAACGCAGTGCTGCACTGAGCGAACTCGAGGAGATCGAGCGCGAACGGCGTCGGCTGGACGCCCGTCAGTTGCGCGTGCTGGCGGCGGCCCTCGATGCGGCGGTCGGAGCAACTCGTGATCCGGATCCGGAGGGGGCCGCCGGGTCAGAGGGAGCCGATGCTGCGGCTGGTGCGGTGCCCGGCGCGGTGCCCGTCGACCGAGAGATCGCGTTCCGCTCGCTCCGCCTCGAGATCTCCGTCGCGTTGCGACTGAGCGAACGGGCCGTCGAGCGCCTGCTCGACACGGCGCAGCGCATGACCACCCAGTACCCCGCCGGCACGCGGGCGCTCGAGAACGCGGAGGTCGCGCTCGCCCACCTGCACGTGATCGCCGAGGAGGGGCGGATCATCAACTCCGGTGAGCCCGAGGCCGATGCAGATCGGCGGGATCGCTACGCTGCGGAAGTCCTCACCATTGCGCCGCACGAGACTCCGAACCGGTTGCGCCCCATCGCGCGGCGCCTTGCCGCGGAGGTCGCGGGCGCGGATCTGACGGCCCAGCACACGCACGCGGTGCGCCAGCGCAGGGTCTGGCTCGTGGCGCGAGACGCCGGAATGGCCGATCTCACGGCCTATCTGCCGGCGGTTGAGGCTTCGGCCATCATGGACCGCTTGAACCAGCTCGCCCGCGAAACTGTGGTGGCCGAAGCGGAGGGGAGCGCGCCCCGCGCGTCCGGAGGAGGGCCGCAGACCTCCGGAGTTGCCGAGGCATCCGGCGCTGCGGCGGCTGTCGCGGCAGCCGGAGCTGCTGCGGACGCGGGTGCGGTAGGTCCGGCGGGTGGGCATGAGGCCGGGATCGCGACCCTGCCGCGACGGACGAGGGACGAGGTCCGCGCCGATGCGCTCGTCGACCTGCTCCTCGGGCGCCCGGGCGACACCGCCGAGCTCGCTACTCGTGTGCAGGGTCGCGTGCAGATCATCGTTCCCGGGAAGCTCGTGGGATTCCCCGGCGCTGGAAACGTTGCCGAACTCGTCGGGCACGGCCCCATCGATACGGACACCGCAGCTGAGGCGATCGCGTCCGCGACCTCAACGGAACGCATCCTGGTCGACGAAACGGGTGGCGTCCTCGCCGTCGACCGATACCGTCCGAGCCCTCGCATGAAACGGCTCCTCGCCGCCCGAGACCTCCACTGCCGCGCGCCCGGCTGCCGAGCCCCCGCATTCCGCTGCGATCTCGACCACACCATCGACGCCGCGCTCGGCGGCGCGACGAGCACCGACAACCTCGCCCACCTCTGCCGCGGTCATCACCTCGTGAAGCACCATGGCGGGTGGACGGTCACTCAGGATCCCGACGGAACCCTGCACTGGAAGAGCCCGACCGGCAGAGTCGACACCGACGTACCGCCGAGCCGGCTCAGATTCCGACGATCAGCGGGGCCGCCGGAATGACGCGTCGGCGTGGGAAGCCGGTCCCGTTCTCAGCCCCAGGAGCCTAGGGCACCCGGCGCACCCACTCCTCGGTCTCGAACTTCTGCTCCACCAAGCGTTCCGCCGCGTCCCACTCGCCCTCGGTGACCGCGCTCTCGGTGCCGCCGTGGCGGCGCTTGAACACATCGATCATCTTCGAGATGATCTCCTCGCGCGGAAGCCCGGTCTGGCTCCTGAGCGGATCGACGCGCTTCTGCGCACTCGTGGTCCCCTTGTCGGAGAGCTTCTCCCGCCCGATCCGAAGCACCTGGGTCATCGCCTCGGCATCCATGTCGTACGCCATGGTGACGTGGTGCAGCACTGCTCCGGAACCGAGCCGCTTCTGTGCCGCGCCGCCGATCTTGCCCTGCGGGCTCGTGATGTCGTTCAGCGGCTTGTACTGCGCATCGATGCCGAGCGACTGGAGCGCTTCGAGTACCCACTCGTCCAGGTAGGCATAGGAATCGGCGAAGCTCATCCCGCGGACGAGCTCGCCCGGCACGTACAGCGCGTAGGTGATGCTCGCCGCTGGCTCCATGTACATTGCGCCGCCGCCCGAGATGCGGCGTACGATCTGAGCGCCGTGCGCCGCCGCCTGCTCCTCGTCGACCTCGTTCTGCACCGACTGGAAGCTGCCGATGATCACTGCCGGTTCGTTCCACTCCCAGATGCGCAGAGTCGGGCCGCGCAGGCCCTCGCCAACGGCCGTCGTGAGCACCTCATCGAGTGCTGCGTTGAGCACTGGGGTGATCGGACGCTCATGCACGATCTGCCAGTCGTAGTCGCGCCAGTGCGCGGCGCCGGTGATCGCGCGACGGATCGCGACGCCCACAGACGCGGGGGTGAAGCCGAGGAGGTGGACCTCGCTCGGAAGCGCGTTCTGAATGGCCTCGCCGAACTGCTCGATCGTGCCATTCGGGCTCATCCCCTCGACCGCGCCATTGATGCACGCCAGCGCATCATCGGGCTCGAGGAAGAAATCGCCGGACAGGCGGAAGTCGCTGATCTGGCCGTCATTCAGTTCGAAGTCGACGACAACGAGTTTGCCGCCGGGGACCTTGTACTCGCCGTGCATGCTCATGCTCTCAGAGTACGCCTCCCGCGGGGTTCCGGCGAGGGCTTCCGAGGGGAGAAGCGCAGGACGGAAGCCTCAGAGTGGAACAGCGCGCAGGTCAGCTCGTGGAGGTGACAGCGCTCGCGCGCTCGGCGACCAGCTCGTCGAGGCGGTCTCGAAGGCCGGTCACGAGCACCTCGAGCCCGAGGTTGAAGGTGCGCCGGGCTCGACCGGAGTCTCCGCTGGATTCGGCGAGCAACTCGCGCAGGAGCGGCGTGTCCTGGTCCACATGTGGCTGCACCATCTGCACCGGCGCGACGAGGTCGAGCACGGAGCCCATGATGAAGCTCTCGATGATTGTGAGGACGGCGAGGATCTCGGTGCGCGGCCAACCGACCTCGAGCAGGGCCGCGGTGATTGTCTCGTACTGGGCGATCAGTTCGGGAGCCTGGACCGGATTGGTGGTGAGTAGCGGGATCGTCTCGGGGTGCTTCACGAACGCGTCTGCGTATGACCGGGCCCACGCCGTGAGTGCTTCGTCCCAGGGCTGGTCGTCGAATGCGCTGCAGTCGATCTCCGCAACGACGCGCGAGCGCACGCGTTCGATGATGTACTGCTTGCTCGGCACGTGGCTGTAGAGCGAGGGTGCGCTGATGCCGAGCTTCTTCGCGAGCTTCGCAAGCGTGAACGTGCCCGAGGGCTCATCGTGGATCAGGGCCAGCGCGGCCTCGATGATGCGCTCCTCGGTGACGTGCTGGCGCACCCGGCGGGGGCTCGTCATGGACACCTTCTTCGTCGATCGCTTCGGTCGCGTCCCACGCTAGCACCCGGTTCGGGCGGAGGATCCTTCCCCCGCAACCGGGGACTGCCGGGTTCCGGCCGTCGGGCGCGGCTGCTGCGGTGCCAAGCCCGCAGGACACTGCGATGCCCGACTCCGAGAGTTCTCCGGAGCGGGGCGGGGAGCAACTGCCAGAGCCCATCACGCTCCAGTCCACGCACCGTGTCGCACCCCGCAGCCACAAAGAACCTAACGACATTTGGAAAACCTAATCACGTTAGGTACACTGGCTCCCGACGCAACGCGCGGGAGCGCACGAGCGCACGAGCGCACGAGCGCACAAGCGCACGAGCGCACAAACGCACAAGCACAACCGCGCAGCGGTCCCGCAGCGCAAGAACACATCAACGCAACAACGCAATGACGCAACAAGAGAGCTGGGTGCGATGACGCAAACACATCGTGTGGTGACGGGTGGCCGAGTGTGGGACGGAACAGCGTTCGCACCCGCGACCCTGGTCCTGGAGGGCGCGCGCATCGCGCGCATCGTCCCCGCAGGGGAACCGTTGCCGCTGAGCCCTGAGACCCGGCAGCACGATGCCGCCGGTGCCGCGATCTTCCCCGGCTTCGTCGATGCCCACGCTCACCCGCTCATCGGCGGGACGGAGTTCGCGGGGGCGCCGGTGCGCGCGGCGGGGTCGGTCGATGAGGCCCTCGAGATCGTCGCGGCCTTCGCGGACGCGCACCCGGAGTTGCCGTGGATCGTCGGCGAGGGGTTCGACTTGAGTATCGCGGAGGGCGGCCTGTTTCTCGCGAGCGACCTCGATCGGGTCGTCCCGGATCGGCCGGTGGCGCTCCGATCGAGTGACATCCACACGATGTGGGCGAACTCGCGCGCACTGGCGGCGGCCGGAATCGATGCGGCGACCCCGGACCCGGAGGACGGGGTGATTGAGCGCGACGCGTCGGGCGCCCCCTCGGGCACGCTCCGTGAGTGGGGCGCGTTCATGCCCCTGTACCGCGCGCTCCCGCGCCGCACCCCGGAGGAGACTGCGGAGGCGCTGCTGCGCGGGCTGCGCGTGCTCAGCGCGGAGGGGGTCACCACGGCGCAGGACGCGTGGGTCGAGCTCGAGGATCTGGACGGCTACCTGCTCGCCGCGCGGCGAGGTCTCCCGCTCCGGCTCAACCTCGCGTTCCGCGCGACGCCGGAGGGGTGGCGCGAGCAGCTCGCGCACTTCGCGGAGGCCCGCGCGGTGATCGAGGAGCTCGGGGTGCCGGATCTGACCGCGCGCACGGTGAAGTTCTTCGCCGACGGGATCATCGAGGGCGGCACCGCCCACGTCTCCGAGGCGTACCACGGCACGTCGTGCTGCGGCCTCCCGGCCTGGGACCCCGAGACGCTGGCTGAGGCGGCCGCCGCCTTCGATCGGCTCGGATTCCAGCTCCACATCCACGCGATCGGGGACGCCGGGCTCACGAGCGCGGTGGATGCGATTCTCCGCGCGGACGAGGAGAACGGTGCGCGGGATCGCCGCCCGGTCATCGCGCACGCGCAGCTCGTGGAGGCGGCGGATCTCGCCCGGCTGCGAGAGGCGGAGATCACCGTCGCGATCCAGCCCTACTGGGCGAAGCTCGATTCCGTCGTGCGCCGGCTCACGAACGGCCGGCTGCGCGGGGAGCGCGA
Organism: Leucobacter sp. PH1c; assembly: GCF_000633415.1. Classification (GTDB taxonomy): domain Bacteria; phylum Actinomycetota; class Actinomycetes; order Actinomycetales; family Microbacteriaceae; genus Leucobacter. Next base: position 13,400 of record NZ_AYMV01000001.1, read on the forward strand.
GCAGCGGCAGTACCCGTTCGAGACGATGCGTCGGGCGGGGGTGCGCCTCGCCTCCTCGAGCGATTACCCGATCACCACGCCGAGCCCGCTGCACGCTCTCGCCGTCGGAATGAGCCGGGACGAGCGGGGGGATCTCGCCGCGTCCTGGCTTCCCGCGGAGCGGCTGAGTTTCGACGACGCGCTCCGGGCGGCGACCGTCGATGCCGCCTACACCCAGTTCGCGGACGGGGTCCGCGGGCGCCTCGCCGCGGGATTCGACGCCGACTTCGTACTGGTGGCGGGGGTGTCGGATCAGCCGACTCCCGCGGAGCTCCTGTCCGCCCGCGTCGTCGCCACGTGGCGGGGCGGGATCCCGGAGACAGCCTCGCAGTCAGGGATCCCGGAGACAGCCTCGCAGCGAGGGATCCCGGAGCCCACCACCCCGCCCGTCCACCCCGTTCCCCCGGCGCTGCTCCCGCAGCCCGCCACCCTGCCGCAGCACTAACGGTCTCGAAGGAGAGCCCCATGTCCACATCAGTCGATGTCCACCGCAGTGATCCGGCGACCGCGTCGCCGCCCGAGGGGATGAAGCGAGAGTTCACCCTCTGGTCGGCGTTCTCGCTCGCGTTCGTCTTCGTCTCGCCGATCGTCGCGATGTACGGCATCTTCGGGCTCGGGCTCGAGACGGTCGGGCCGGCGTTCTGGTGGGGGTGGGTGGTTACCCTCACGGGCCAGCTCACCGTCGCGATCGCGCTCGGCGTGCTCGCTTCGCGCTGGCCGCTCGCGGGCGGCGTGTACCAGTGGTCGCGTCGCCTGGTCAGTCAGAAGTACGGCTGGTTCGCCGGGTGGGCCTACACCTGGGCGCTCCTGATCGCGCTCAGCTCGGTGTCATACTCGGGCTCGGTGTTCATCGCGATCCTGTTCGGGCTCGACGCGAGCTCGCCCGCGGTGCTCGTGCCGTTGTCGGTGGCCTTCCTCGTGGTGACCACGCTCGTGAATATCTCGGGCCGCGCCGTGGTCAAGGCGGTCGCTACGGCCTGCATCGTTGCGGAGATCGTCGGTTCGGTGGGTGTCGCGGTGTACCTGCTGCTGTTCGGGCGGGAGCAGGATCCGAGCTTCCTGACCGAGGGGCTCGCCGCCGCGCCGGAGACGCCGTTCATGATGACCCCGTTCGTGCTCCTCGTCGCGATCGCGGGCTGGTCGTTCCTCGGCTTCGAGAGCGCGAGCAGCATTGCGGAGGAGGTGAAGAATCCGCGCCACGCGGTGCCGCGGGCGATCGTGTTCTCCCTGCTGGGGGTCGGCCTCGTGATCCTCTTCACGAGCTTCGCGATCCTGCTCGCGATCCCGGATCTGCCGCAGATCCTCGCCGCGTCCGAGGGGGATCCGATCATCGCGGTGCTCGCGTACCATTTCCCGCCCGTGGTCGTCGATGTGATCCTCGTGCTCTTCATCATCGCCTTCCTCGCGAGCCTCGTGGGGATCCAGGCCGCGGCCTCGCGGCTCGTCTGGGCGAATGCCCGCGAGGATGAGCTCCCGGCGGCGGCGTGGCTGAAGCGGCTCCGTGGCGAGGGCGGGCTGCCGGTCAACGCGATTCTCGTGACGGGGCTGGCCGCGATCGGGGTGCTCCTCGTGCTGCAGAACGACTACGCGAACACGCTGCTCGTCTCGTTCACGACGGTCGGCTTCTACGTCGCGTTCGCCTTCCCGGTGGTCGGCCTCGCCTACGCGCGGATCCGCGGCACCTGGCACCCGGGCGAGCGCCTGTTCATGGGGCGCGCGGGCACGGTGATCTCCTGGATCGCGCTCGTGTGGCTCGCCCTCGAGATCACGAACGTCCTCTGGCCGCGCGAGGCGCCCGAGCTCTGGTGGGTCAACTTCGCGCCGCTGATCGCCTCGGTGGTGGTCGCGGGAGCGGGGGTGCTCGTGTACCGGCTCTCCCCGGTCGGCCGCGGCCACGTCGCGCCGTCGTCGGAGCTCTCCGCGCGCACCGATTTCACGCCGACCGTCCCGAACACCTCACGAGAAGGAGAATGACCATGAGCCGTCTGTACCGCTGGCCGGAGTACGATGCCGTCGCCCTGCACCGGGCACGGTTCGCGCGGGTGGAGTCCGTCATGCGGGAGCAGCGCGTCGATGCGCTGCTTCTCGTCGGGCCGGATCACATCCGCTACGCGACCGATTTCCGCGCGCACCTCACGAACGAGTCCGAGTGGTTCGCGGCGCTCGTCCACAGCGATGGCGAGGCGGAGCTCTTCCTCCCCTACATCGATGAGACGGCGAGTGCGCCGTACCCGGATCTGCCCTGGATCTCCCGGGTGCACGCGATCGCCTCGTGGTCGGCCGCGACGGCGAATCCGCGCACGTGGGTGCGGGTCGTCGCGGGCGCGCTCGCGGCGCTCGGCGGCGCTCGACGCATCGGCGTCGACGGGGTGGATCAGACGCTGCTCGCGGGGCTCTGCGAGGCGCACCCCGATCACGAGTTCGTGTCGGTGACGACGGCGCTCCACCGCGTGCGACGGGAGAAGCACCCGATCGAGGTGGAGCTCCTCGAAGCGGCGTCGCGGGTGAACGCGGGCGCGATGGAGGCGGCGCTCGGGGCCGCCCACGTCGGCGGGACGGATCACGATGTGCTCGCCGCGGCGATGAACTACCAGCAGGCCGCTGGCGTCGAGTTCGTCACCCACTCCGTCTGTAACCTGCGCAACGGCAGCGGCGACTGGTTCGCGGCCGGCCGCCGCTTCGCGGAGGGCGACCCGTTCTTCTTCGACATCGGCTGCTACGGCGCGGGCGGCTACGCCTCGGACGCCGGGCGGAGCGGCTTCGTGGGGGAGGGGCGGGAGGAGCACCTCGCCGCCTACGAGCACCTGCTCACGGCGCACCGGATCGCTCAGAGTCTCGCGGTCCCCGGCGCGAAGGCCTCGACCCTTCTGGCCGCCTGCAACGAGTACCTCGAGGGGCACGGCCTCGGGCGCACGCCGTACGCGATCGGGCACGGGGTGGGGCTGCGGATCTGCGAGCTGCCGACGCTCTTCTCCCCGGGGCTCATGGATGAGGACGTCGAGCTGATCGAGGGCGAGGTCATCGCGCTCGAGCCGGAGACCACCGTCGTGGTCGACGGGGTCGAGACGGTCCTGAAGATCGAGGACAACTTCGTCGTCGAGGCCGCGGGGCTGCGACAGCTGACGAACGTTCCGGACGCGAGCGAGTTCGTCGGCGCGGACGGCTGACCGACCGGGTCGCGGCGCGAGCTATTCCGCCGCGACCCGCTCGAGCATCCAGGTGGTGATATCCGCGATGATCTCGTCGCGGTTGGTCTCGTTGATGATCTCGTGCCGCGCCTCGGGGTACAGCCGCAGGGTGACGTCGCGAAGGCCGCGCGCCCGGTAGGCGGCGGCGAGGCGCTGCAGGCCGTCGGCGCGGCTCAGCGGGTCGGCCGCGCCCGCGGTGATGAGGAGCGGCAGATCGGGATCGAGTCCGGCCGCGGGGGTGCCGAAGAGCCGGAGCCCGTCGGCGATCCCGAACAGCTTGATGATGTCGGCCTCGAAGCACAGCGGGTCGGCGATGAAGGCGTGGGCCACGGCGGGCTCGCGGCTGAGCCACTCGAAACCGTTCGCGGTGGCGCCGGCCCAGGAGGCGTTGAGGTCGCCGCTCTCCATGAACCGCGGCGTGCGGTACGCGGAGCCGGAGAGCACGAGGGCGTCCCAGGCGCGCGGGTGGGCGTTGAGGATCCGCTGCGCCATCAGGGAGCCCCAGGAGTGGGCGAACATGATGAGCGGCACGCCGGGGGTGCGCTCGCGCGCGAGGTCGGTGAGCTGGAGGATCTCGGCCTCGGTCGCGCGGAGGCCGCCGGGCCCGAGCTTGCCGAGGCGGCTGAGGTCGCCGCCGTGCTGGCGGCGCCCGGTCTCGCCGTGGCCGCGGTGATCGTCGGCGACGACGGTGAAGCCAGCCTGCGTGAGGTGGCGGGCGAAGGCGTCGTAGCGCAGCGCGTGCTCGCCGATGCCGTGGGCGATCTGCACGATGCCGATCGGCTCGGCGGCCGCCCACTCGTAGGCGCTGATGGTCACGCCGTGCGCGTCGTCGTAGCTGAACTCGGTGGGGCCACTCGCTGCTGCGCTCATGCCCCCATTCTGCCCCGCGCGGGCGCGGTGCGCACCCCGGGATCTCCCGTGCGCGCGCCCCGGAAACCCCGGGGTGCGTGCCCCGGAACCCCCGGGTGCGCACCCGCCCGAGTACCCCCTACCGCTGGTGCGCGACCGCGCCGTCGACGAGCGTGAGCGTCGCCCCGGTGCCGAGGAGTTCGGCGGGCGCTCCGACGAGCGGGTCCGCCGCCCACACCGCGATGTTGGCCCGGTACCCGGAGGCGATGCGGCCGAGCTCGTCGGCACGGCCGGTCGCGGCTGCGGCCCCGAGCGTCAGCGCTTCGAGCGCCTGCGCCGGGGTGAACACGCGCTCGGGCTGGTAGGCGGCGCGGCTGCGGTCGAGGGCGGATTCCGCGGTGAGCGCGATGAACAGGTTGTCGGGGGCGACGTGCGGCGCGGTCGGGGCGTCGGTGCCGAGCGCGAGCGCGACGCCGGCCTCGCGGAACTTGTGCCACGGGAAGCCGGTGTGCGCGCGCTCGTCGCCGAGCACGGCCTGCCAGTTGTCGAGCACGGCGGGATCGCAGTGCACGGGCTGCATCGACGCGGTCACGCCGAGTGCGGCCATGCGGGCGATCGTGTCGTCCGCGACGTACTCGAGGTGCTCGACGCGCGCGCGGCGGTCGGCGCGCGGCCCGTTGACGCGGATGCACTCCTGCACCATGTCGAGGGCGATCGTGCTGGCCTCGTCGCCGATGGCGTGGAGCGCGAGCTGGAGCCCGGCGGCGTCGGCGGCCACGGCGACGGGGAGGGCGAACTCTCGCTCCCAGATCGGGCGGGGCAGCGCGCCGTTGGCGTACGGGGCGCGCATGCTGGCCGTGCACGCATCGATCACGCCGTCGAGGATGAACTTCACGCCGACGATGCGCAGCCAGGTGTCGCCGTAGGCGGCCGAGATCTCGTCGCGGATGCGGGCGATCTCGGCGATCTGCGCGACGTCGGTCTCGAGGTCGCCGGAGGCGGTGAGCAGCCAGTGCGCGTTCACGGGGAAGGGGAGCCGCCCGTCGCGGTCGAGCAGGCGGCGGTAAGTGACGACCTCGGCTTCGCCGAAGGACATCTCGGTCGCGCCGGTCACGCCGGTTTCGAGGTACGCGTCGAAGGCGGCGGCGAGGTAGGTGTCGCTGTCCTCCTGGCTGCGGACCGCGTCGAGGTAGCCCCAGGCGTAGGTCATGGCTGCGGTCTCGAGGAGGAACCCGGTGGCGTCGCCGTTCGCGTCGCGCACGATCTCGCCGCCGACGGGGTCGGGGGTCTCGCGCGTGATCCCCATGGCCTCGAGCGCGGCGGAGTTCACCCAGACCGAGTGGAGGTCGTTCGCGTCGAGGATCACGGGCACGTCGGAGACGACGGCGTCGATCATCGCGGCGGTGGGCTGGGCGCCGTCGGTGAAGATGTCGAAGAGCCAGCTGGTGCCGAGCAGGCGCGGGGCGTCGGGGGCGGCGGCGCGGGCCGCGGCGAGGCGCTGCTGCACCTCTTCCAGGGTCTTCGCGTCGCGCAGCTGCACCTTCGAGAGCGATTCGCCGAGCATGAGCATGTGCGCGTGGCCCTCGACGATGCCGGGCGTCACGACCGCGCCGCCGAGGTCGACCTCGGCGGCCTCGGGGCCGGCGGCGAGCCGCACGGAGGCGAGGTCGCCCGCCGCGAGCACCCGGTCGCCGCGCACGGCGAAGCACTCGCGCGGCGCGACCGCGGCGTCCCCCGTGAAGACGGTGGCGTTGCGGTAGATGGTGGTCTCGGAGCTCATGTGTCTCGCTTTCGTTCGATCGGGATCGGGCGGGCGCCGGGGTGCGGCGCGTCCGCGGGTGAGGAAGGGCCTGCTGCGATCGTACGCGGTACGGCCGTGCGCGGTCAGGCCGCGCGCTCAGCGGCGCGGGCGAGCGCCTGCTCCGCGCCCACGGACACGCGGGCGATGAGCACGGTGGGCACGATGACGAGGAAGCTCACGAGCCCGGTGATGAGCGTGAAGCCGGGGATCCCGATCCCCTCGATGAGCGCGCCGCCGATGAGCGGCGCGAAGCTCGAGCCGACGAGGTAGGCGCCGAGTAGCGGCCCGGACCAGCGGCCGCGCGCGTCGAGCCCGGCCGCGGTCGCGATGAAGAGCGCGAACGCGAAGGCGTAGATCGTGTTCACGGCGATGATGAGCGCGGCGAGGAGCAGGGGGTCCGTGGCGAAGCCGATGGCGATCTTGCAGGTGCCGCCGAGCGCCAGGGCGACCGCGAGGGGCACGGCGCGGCCGATCCGGGCGCCGAAGATGGACACGATGAGCATGCCGAGGATGCCCCCGGCGGCCGCGAGGCTGAGGGCGAAGCCGAGGGGCTGCTCGCCGAGGCCGACCGCATCGCCGAGCACGGGGGCCATGGTCCAGATGGCGTCCTCGCTCGTGCCCCAGAGCGGGAACACGACAAGCACGGCGATGCCCGCGATCGTGATGCGTCGGGGCTCGGCGATCTGGAGGCTCGTGGTCACGTCGACGGGGGCGGCGTGCTCGGGGGAGTCGGGGAGCCAGGCGGCGAGGGCGAGGCCCGCGAGCGAGATGAGGGCGAGCGTGCCGAAGACGCTGCCCTGCGAGATGCCGATGATCGGCACGAGGGCGAGGATCACCGTGATGAGGATGCGGTTGACGAGGCCGCTCGTCGCGGAGACCCGGTTGGGGTTGCGGAGCGCGGCGATCGCGGCGCCCGAGGTGGAGATCGCGGCGCCCACGCCGGCGCCGCCGACGATGAGCCCCGCGACGGCGGGCCCCGCGGCGGGGACGAGCGCGGCGACGCCGAACGCGAGCGCGGCGACGGCGAGGCCGGCGATCGCGAGCGGGCGGCGCGCACGGCCGGCCGCGAGACGGGAGGTGCCGAGCCCGACGATGGCGGAGGCGAGGAGCGCCCAGGTGAGGATGTTGCCGCTCGCGATGACGTCGAAGCCGAGGCCGCCGAGCGCGGTCATGACGAAGGGCGCGAGGTTCGCCATCATGAGGCTCGCGAGGGCGATGATGAAGGTCGCGCTCCCGTTGCGGAGGGTGAGCGGGTGGCGCGGGTCTGCCGCGATGGGGGTGGTGGTCACGAGGGTTCTTCTCCGGCTGCACTGGCGGTGAGTCGTGTCGATGCAATTAATCGAAACGGTTTCGGTTTTCGTGAACATCGTGCCCCGTGTGCGAGGATCTGTCAAGCAGCACCGACGAAGGGACCCCCGTGGCGAGACCCCGCACCGCCCGGCTCAGCCGGGAGATCATCGGGCGTGCCGCGCTCGAGTACGTCGAAGCGGGGCACGAGCTCCAGCTCGTGCCGCTCGCGCGGCGGCTGGGGGTGAGCGTGTCCTCGCTCTACCATCACGTCGACGGACGCGACGGTGTGATCCGCGCGATGCGCCAGGTGCTCGTCACCGAGTACATCGCGGTCGCCCCGGAGCACACCGACTGGGAGAGCCGGATCCGCAGCGAGGTCGAGCTCACCTGGCGCATGTACGCGGACCACCCGCGGGCCCTCGAACTCATGCTCACGGTCGTGATCGATGAGCCCGATGTCCTGCGCTTCTACAGCGCGCTCGCCGCAGCGCTCGGCGACGCGGGCCTCCCCGAGGACGAGATCCTCACGACGATCGAGGTGATCGACGCGTTCACCTTCGGGGCCGCGCTCGACGCCCTGTCGCCCGAGGCGATCCTCGACCCCGAGCGCTCGGGGGAGCTGCTCGGGCCGCTGCTGCGTGCGCACCCGAGCGGCGCGGAGCGCAACCGCCGCGTGTTCGATCGAGGGCTCGATTTCATCATCGCCGGAGTACGCTCGCGCGCCGCGGCGCGCGGCTGAGGGTCGTGCGCGGCTCAGATCATGTACTCGAGCTCGTGGTACGCCCCGCGGTAAAAGAGCAGTGGCGCACGGCTCGGATCCGTCGAGATCCCGCTCACGCGCACGAGGAAGATGAGGTGGTCGCCCGCCTCGACCTCGCGCTCGATCTCGCCGGCGACCCACCCGGTGACCCCGTCGATCGTCGGCGCGCCGTTGCTCGGCGAGGGCGACCAGGCGACGCCGCGCCACTTGTCGGTTCCGGAGCGCGCGAACTGGCCGCTCAGGTGCTGCTGCTCGGCGCTCAGGAAGTTCACGACGAGGCGCCCGTGCGCGCGCACCGCGGCGAGGCTCCGGGAGGTGCGGGCGATCGAGAAGGTGATGAGCGGCGGATCGATCGAGACGCTGAAGAACGACTGGCAGGTGAAGCCGACCGGCCCGTCCGCGCCGTGCGTGGTGATCACGGTGACGCCCGATGCGAAGCCGCCCATCGCGTCGCGGTAGCTGCGCTCGTCGAAGGCGGGCGCGGCCTCCACCGCAGGCGCGCCCGGCGCCGCTGCGGCGCTCATGCCGCGCTCCCGGAGCCGAGGAGGGGCAGCTGGGTCTCCGACCAGGCGTCGAGTATCTCGTCTCGGCGGTCGAAGCGCGGGGTGGGGAAGGCCAGGCCGCGGGTGGGCACGCTCGCGCCGAGCTCGACGAGCAGGGGGCGCAGCGTGAACTCGACCGCGAGCGCGTGCTCGTCCGAGGCGGTGGTGAAGACCGGCACGGCGGTGACCCCGGTGAGCGCGCCCGCGGGGGAGCGGTCGAGGAACGCCTTGAGGAGACCCGTGTAGCTCGCCTTGTAGGTCGGCGAGGCGATCACCGCGAAGCGGGAGGCCCGCAGCTGGTCGAGGAGCGGGTCGAGTTCGGGCGAGGGCCAGGCGAAGAGTGAGCCCGCGTGTTCGATGAGGTCGACGGTGGGGAGCGGGGCTGCTCCCGTGCGGGCCGCGATGCGCGCGGCGAGGTCCTCGGCGATGCGCCGAGTGCGGGATCGCGGCTTGGGGTTGCCGACGATCACGGAGATGGTGGACACGATGATCCCTTTCCGGCGTCGTCCGCGCGGTAGCGCGAGCGGCGCCCGTGCGTGGGCGGCGCGGAGGGCGCCGCGGCAGACGGGGGCATGATCCACGGTGTGATGTCGCGGAGCGGCCGGGGATCTCATCCCGCGGAACTGGTGCCAGTGTAGGTCGCTCGGCGGCGGGCCCCCGCGGCCGCGCAACACGGCGTAATGGTCATTTTTCGTCACAGAGGTGGACAGCCACCCGGGCCGTAAACATAAGCTCCCTGCATGTCTCCCATAACTACAGCTGCTGGATTCACGGTCGGCGTCGAGCTCGACGGCGCGGGATCGCACCCCGCCGCCTGGCGTGAGCCCGACGCGCGCCCCGACGCGCTCTTCTCGGCCGGCTACTGGACCGAGCTGCTCCGGATCGCCGACGACGCGGGGCTCGACTACGCCACCTTCGCGGACGCCCTGAGCCTCCCCGCGCCCCCGCGCGCCGACCGGGTCGCCGGACGCCTCGACGCGCTCCTCACGGCGAGCTGGGTCGCCCCGCGCACGACGGGGATCGGCCTGATCCCCACCGTCACGACCACGCACACCGAGCCCTTCCACGTGGCCACGAGCCTGCAGACCCTCGATCACATCTCCGAGGGCCGCGGGGGCTGGCAGCTCCGCGTCTCCGCCGAGCCCGAGGCCGCCGCCGCGTTCGGCCGGCGCACCGCTCCCGACATCGATGCGCGCCGGGTCGGCGCGGGGGAGTCGGATCCCGGCCTGGACGAACTGCTCGCCGAGGCCGCCGAGGTCGCCGAGGTGGCGCGGCTGCTGTGGGCGAGCTGGGACGCCGACGCGGAGATCCGCGACGCCGAGACCGGCCGCTTCCTCGACCGCGATCGGGTGCACCACGTCCGCTACGCGGGCGAGCGCTTCTCCGTCGCGGGGCCGTCGATCGTGCCGCGCTCCCCGCAGGGACAGCTCCCGATCACGGTGCTCTCGCACTCGCCCCGCGTCCACGAGCTCGCGGCCGACGCCGCCGACGTCGTGTTCATCACCCCGGAGAGCGCCTCCGCGCGCGCCGGGGCCTCGCGGGGCCGCACTGCCGCCGAGCTCGTCGCCCAGGTGCGCGAGGCCGAGACCGCCCGTGAGCGCGCCGCGAGCGGTCGGGCGCCGCTCCGGATCGTCGCCGACCTTATCGTCGCGCTCGACGCCCCGGAGGAGACGGGGGCCGCCCGCCTGGCCCGCCTCGACGCCGCCGACGGGGAGGTCTACGAGAGCGACGCCCGCATCGCCTCGGGAACCGCGGCGGAGCTCGCCGAGCTCATCGCCGCGTGGCGCGACGCGGGAGTCGACGGGGTCCGGCTGCGGCCGCTCACCCTGCCGGGCGACCTGACCGCGATCGCCGACGAGCTGCTGCCCCTGCTCCGCGAGCGCGGCCTCGCCCCCGCGCCGGGCCGCCGCTCGCTGCGCGAGCGCTTCGGCCTCGCCCCCGCGCCCCTGCGCGGACCACTCACCCGCACCGCACCCGAGGAGAACGCCGCATGAGCACCGCATCGCACCGCGCCGGGGACGCCGCCAAGCGGCAGGTCCACCTGGTCGCGCACTTTCCCGGCGTGAACAGCGCCACCGTGTGGAGCGACCCGGCATCGGGCAGCCAGATCGACTTCGCGTCGTTCCGCCACTTCGCCCAGACCGCCGAGCGCGGCCTCTTCGACTACGTCTTCCTCGCGGAGGGGCTCCGCCTCCGCGAGCACGGCGGGCGGATCCACGATCTCGATGTCGCCGGGCGCCCCGCGACCCTCGCCGTGATCACGGCCATGGCCGCGGTGACCCGGAGCATCGGCGTCGTCGGCACGCTGACGAGCACCTTCAACGAGCCCTACGAGCTCGCCCGCCAGCTCGCCACGATCGACCACCTCTCGGGCGGCCGCGTCGGCTGGAACGTGGTCACCTCGCCCGATGCGTTCCACGGGGGCAACTTCCGCCGCGGCGGCTTCCTCCCCTACGCCGAGCGCTACACGCGGGCGGAGGAGTTCGTCGCGCTCGCGAAGGAGCTCTGGAACTCCTGGGATGCCGACGCGGTCCTCGCCGACCGGGCCGCGGGCCGCTTCATCGATCCCGAGCGCGTGCGCGCCGTGCATCACAGCGGCCCCCAGTTCACGGTCTCCGCGACGAGCACGGTGCCGCGCAGTCCGCAGGGCTTCCCCGTGATCGTGCAGGCCGGCGACTCTCCCGCGGGGCGGGACTTCGCGGCCGCTAACGCCGAGATCATCTTCTCGCGGCACACGAGCTTCGCCGAGGGCCAGGCCTTCTACCGCGACGTGAAGGGCCGGCTCCCCGGGGTGGGCCGCAGCGAGGACTCGCTCCTCATCCTCCCCGGCGCCAGCTTTGCGCTCGGCGACACCGATGGGGATGCGCGCGAGCGCGCACGAGAGATCTCGCTCGCCCAGACGAGCCCGCAGACCGCGATCGCCTGGGTCGAGGCGATCTGGGGGCACGAGCTCCCCGGCCTCGACCCGGACGGAGCGCTGCCCGAGTCCGAGCCGAGCGCGGGAGCGCAGCGGCAGGGACAGGTCTCCACGCAGGTCGCGGATCGGGTGGCGCGCGCGGCGCAGCTGCGTGACCGCGCGCGCCGCGAGGGGCTCACGCTGCGCGAGCTCGTCGCCGCGGAGACCGCCTCGCACACCTTCGTGGGCTCCCCGTCGAGCGTGGCCGCGCAGATCGACCGCGCCGTGCAGGAGCGCGCATCGGACGGTTTCGTCCTCGTGCCGCACCTCACGCCGGGCGGGCTCGACGAGTTCGTCGACCGGGTGGTGCCGCTGCTGCAGGAGCGCGGCGTGTTCCGCACCGGCTACGACGCGGATCCCGAGACCGGCGCGGGCCCCACGCTGCGCCGCACCCTCGGCCTGCCGCGCCCGCCGCACGTGCCCTGGCGCGCGCCCGCGGAGCCAGCTCCGGCGGCGGAGGCCGAGCCCCGCGCGGAGGTCCTGGCATGAGTGCGCCGCAGCCCGCGGTGCCCGCCGCGCAGTCCGCGGCGCAGCCCGCCGCGCAGTCCGCCGCGCAGTCCGCCGCGCGGTCCGCGGGACCCACCGTCGAGCCCGCGGATGGCGAGCTCGTGCCGCGCATCGTCCACCCGAGCGACCCGCTCGCCGCCCCGCTGCTCGCCGACCTCGAGCGCGAGTACGACGCGCGCTACGGCGTCGAGGTGTTCGGCGAGCCGGCCTCGGTCGAGCTGAACCGCTACCCCGCGGAGGCCTTCACGGCGCCCGAGGGCGCGTTCCTCCTGCTCCTCTCGGGCGGCGAGGCGGTCTCGGGCGGCGCGTTCATGCGCTTCGACGAGCGCACCGCGGAGTTCAAGCGGATTTGGACCCGCGCCGACGTGCGCGGGCGAGGCCTTGCGAAGCGCGTGCTGGCGGCTCTCGAGCGCGAGGCCGGACGCCTCGGCTACGAGCGCATCTACCTCACCACGGGGCCGCGCCAGCCCGAGGCGGTCGCCCTGTACCTGAGCACGGGCTACACGCCGCGCTTCGATCCCGCACGCCCCGCCGCGGAGGTGGGGGTGCACCCGTTCACGAAGGAGTTGGGGCCGGGGATCCGCCGCCCCGCCGCCCGCGCTCGCGCGGGGACGACGAGCAAGGAGACCCGATCATGACGACGAACACCGAGACCGCGAGCCCGGAAACCGTGAGCTCAGAGACCGCGAGCCCGGAGACCGCGAGCCCGGAGACTGCGAGCCCCCCGCCCGTCGTCGTGGCGCGCGCGGCTCCCGCCCCGCACTCCGCGGAGCACGTCGTCCCGCTGCGGCACTGGTGGCGATGGGCGTTCAGCGCGATCGCCGTGTTCGTGCTCGCGCAGCTCGTGTGGACCTTCTTCTCGAATCCGCAGTGGCGCTGGCCGGTGTTCGCCGAGTACTTCTTCAACGAGGCGGTGCTCCGCGGGCTGTGGCTCACGCTCTGGCTCACGGCGGTGTCCGCGGTGATCGGCTTCGCCCTCGGGGGCCTCCTCGCCCTCGCCCGGCTCTCGGGGTCGGGCCTGCTCAGCTCCTTCGCATGGGGGTTCATTTGGTTCTTCCGCTCGGTGCCCCTCGTCGTGCAGCTCGTGATCTGGTACAACCTCGGCTACCTCTTCCCCACGCTCGGGATCGGCTGGCCGTTCAGCTACGACTTCTGGCTCGTCGAGTTCGACACGGTGCGCCTGCTCTCCTCGACGGTCGCGGCGATCCTCGGCCTGTCGCTGCACCAGGCGGCCTACTCCGCCGAGATCATCCGCGGCGGACTGCTCTCCGTCGACCAGGGGCAGATCGAGGCGGCGAAGGCGCTCGGGATCCCGCGCGGCCGGCGCTTCTTCCGGATCGTGCTGCCGCAGGCGGCCCGCGCGATCCTGCCGAACGCGTTCAACGAGGTGATCGGGCTGCTGAAGGGCACCTCGGTCGTGTTCATCGTCGCGCTGCCCGAGCTGTTCTACACGGTGCAGGTGATTTACAACCGCAACCAGCAGGTGATCCCGCTGCTGCTCGTCGCCGCCGTCTGGTACACGATCTTCACCACGGTGCTGAGCATCGCCCAGTACGGGATCGAGCGCCGCTTCGCCCGGGGCACGGCGCGCGAGCTGCCGCCCACCCCGCTCCAGCGGATCCGCCGCGCGCTCAAGGCCCGCCCGCAGTCGCGCCCGCCGGCGGCCCACACCGTCGCGGCGCTGAACACGAGCGCTCACTGAGCCGCTGATCCCGCTGCGCCCGCCGGGCACGGCACCGCCGCACCCCGCAGACTTTCGATCCCATCAGAGGAGACCGCCATGACCACCGCGCCACTCGCGCCACCCGCGCCAGCGCCCACGCCACCCCCAGCAGGAACCCCCGCCCGCCCGGGCCTCGTCGAGATCACCGAGGTCTCGAAGTCGTACGGCGCCCACGAGGTGCTCCACGGTATCTCGCTGCGCATCGAACCGGGCCAGGTGGTCACCCTCCTCGGCCCCTCGGGATCGGGGAAGTCGACGCTGCTCCGCGCGATCAACCACCTCGAGACGATCGACTCCGGATCGATCACGATTGACGGCGACTACATCGGCTACGAGCTGCGCGGCGGGCGGCTGCACGAGCTCCCGGAGAAGCAGGTGCTGGAGCGGCGCACCCGCGTCGGCATGGTGTTCCAGAACTTCAACCTCTTCCCGCACCTCACGGCGCTCGAGAACATCATCGAGGCACCCATCGGGCTGAAGCGCGCGAGCCGCTCCGAGGCGATCGCGCAGGCGCGCGAACTCCTCGCCCGGGTGGGGCTCGCCGACCGCGCCGACCACTTCCCCCGCCAGCTCTCGGGCGGGCAGCAGCAGCGCGTCGCGATCGCCCGCGCGCTCGCCCTGCAGCCCGACGTGCTCCTCTTCGACGAACCGACGAGCGCGCTCGATCCCGAGCTCGTTGCGGAGGTGCTGAGCGTGATCCGAGACCTCGCGCAGAGCGGCACGACGCTCGTCATCGTGACCCACGAGATCGGCTTCGCCGCCGAGATCGCCGACCACGTCGTGTTCCTTGACGCGGGCCGCGTGGTCGAGGAGGGCCCGCCCGAGCGCGTGCTCCGCGAGCCCGAGCAGGCCCGCACGCAGGAGTTCCTCGACTGGGTCATCTGACCCCACGATCGTTCTTCCCCGAGCTGTCCCGCACGTCCCTCCCCCCCTCCCGCACGTCCCTCCCGTACCTCCCGTACCCGTCACTCACCGAAAGTCACCATCATGATCCGCTCTTCCCGCCGCCGCTCCGGCGTCGCTCTCACCGCCTTCGCCGCGCTCGCCCTCACGGGGCTGGCCGCGTGCAGCTCCGCCGCCCCCGGCACGGGGGACGGCGCCGACGGCGCCGTCGCGCCCGGCGTCGCCGAGTCGCCCTTCGACCTCTCGAGCGCCAACGCCGACGCGCGGCCGCGGATCGACCCGATCCCCGAGGCGGTCGCCGCGCTCGAGCGCAGCGGCTTCACCCCGATCCAGGAGGGCAAGCTCACGGTCGCGCACTCGGCCTACGAGGCGCCGCTCAGCTTCCTCGCCGAGGACGACAACCGCACGCTGCTCGGGGTCGAACCCGACATCGCCCAGCTCGTGGCCGACGGCCTCGGCCTCGAGTACGCGCCCGAGAACGTCGCCTGGGCCGACTGGCCGCTCGGCGTCGAGTCGGGCAAGTACGACGTCGTCGTGTCGAACGTCACCGTCACCGAGGAGCGCAAGGACCTCTTCGACTTCGCCACCCACCGCAACGACGTGCTCGCGTTCTCCGTGCAGCGGGACAGCGAGATCGAGCAGATCAGCGAGGCGAAGGACGTGGCCGGCCTGAAGGTCGTGGTCGGCAGCGGCACGAACCAGGAGAAGATCCTGCTCGATTGGTTCGCGCAGAACGAGGCGGCCGGGCTGCCCGCCGGCGAGCCCGTCTACTTCGACGACAACGCGGCGGCCCAGCTCGCCCTCGCCTCCGGCCGCGTCGACGCGCTCTTCGGGCCGAACCCGACCGCGGCCTTCGCGGCGGCGGTCGGCGGCGAATCGAAGGTCGTCGGCACGCTGAACGGCGGCTTCCCGGAGAACGCGCAGATCGGCGTGACCACGGCGAAGGGCAACGGCCTCATCGAGCCGGTGGCCATCGTGCTGAACGCGATCATCGCCGATGGCACCTACGCGACGGCGCTCGACCGCTGGGACCTCAGCGACGAGGCCGTCGACGAGTCGCTCGTGAACCCGCCGGGGCTTCCGCGCCCGTAGTTCCCGCGCCACCCCGCCCAGCCACTCTCGAAAGGACACCCATGCCCGCGCCCCAGGCCCCTGCGGCCCCCGCGACTCCGTTCCCTACTCCGCCCGCGTCCCCGGCCCGCCCGCTCGCCCGCACTCGCCCGCTCCGCCGCTCCCGATCGCGCCTCGCCGCGGCGGCCACCGCGGCAACACTCACCGCGGCGCTCGCGGCCGGGCTGGCCGGCTGCAGCGCGGCGGCGGCCCCTGCGGCCCCCGCCCCCGCGGGCGGGGAGACCTCCGGCGCGGTGTTCGACCTCACCACGGGGAACCTGGAGACGCGGCCGCACATCGAGGCCGTCGCCGACGCGGTGGCCGAGCTCGAGGCCAGCGGCTTCACCCCCGTGCAGCCGGGCAAGCTCACGGTCGCCCTCGGTGGTGCGGGATCCCCGCCCACCTCCTTCTTCGCGGAGGACGATGCGCAGACGATCATCGGCAGCGATGCCGACTTCGCCTCGCTCATCGCGGAGGGCCTCGGCCTGGAGTACGCGCCCGAGAACGTCGCCTGGGCCGACTGGCCGCTCGGCATCGAATCGGGCAAGTACGATCTCGCGCTCACCAACGTGGGCGTCACCGAGGAGCGGAAGGAGCTGTTCGACTTCGCGAGCTACCGCGACGCCGTCATGGGCTTCTCGGTCGCCGCGGGCTCCGACATCACCGAGATCGCAGAGCCCGCGGATGTCTCCGGGCTCCGCGTCATCGTGGGGAGCGGCACGAACCAGGAGAAGTTCCTGCTCGACTGGTTCGCGCAGAACGAGGCGGCCGGGCTGCCTCCGGGGGAGCCCGTCTACTACGAGGACTCGGCTGCCGGATCCCTCGCCCTCGCCTCCGGGCGCGCCGACGCGAGTATCGACCCGCACGCGCTCGCCGCGTTCCGCGCCGCGACGCTCGGGGAGACCCGTGTGGTGGGCAGTTTCAACAGCGCCTACCCGGTCGACGGGCAGGTGGGCGCGGTGACGGCGAAGGGCAACGGGCTCATCGAGCCCGTGCGCACCGTGATCCAGTCGCTCATCGACTCGGGCGTCTACTCCGAGGTGCTCGGCCGCTGGGGGCAGGAGGAGGAAGCCGTCACCGAGTCGCGCGTCAACCCGCCCGGGCTGCCGAAGCCATGACGGCGACCGCCGCCGCTCCCCGCGATCCGGGGGCACCGGTCGAGATCGTGACCGTCGGGGCGGGGCCCGCGGCCGCGATGGTCCTCGAGCGGATCGTCGCGAACCACGCGCGGGACACGCCGGAGCTGCCGCTGCGGATCCGGCTCGTCGACCCGTACCCGCCGGGCGGCGGGCGGATCTGGCGGCGGGATCAGTCCCCGCTGCTGAAGCTGAACTCGATGCTGCGCGACGTCGCGTTCTTCACCGACCCGTCCTGCGCGTTCGAGGGGCCCGTGGCGCCCGGGCTCTCGCTCGCCGAGTGGGTGCGCGCGGTGCGAGCGGGGAGCGTCCCCGCGCCCGAGTGGGCCGACGCGCGGCTCCGCCGCGAGATCGCGGAGATCGCGGACGACGGCTTCCCCACGCGCCGCCTCAACAACGCCTACCTGGAGTGGGCGTTCGCGGAGACGCTGCGGCGGGCGGCGCCCGCCGTGCGGGTGAGCTGGGAGGAGGATCGCGTCGTCGCGGTCGAGGACCCCGCGCACTCGGTGGCTTCGGGCGCGCGCCCCGGCCCGGCTCCCGGCCCCGAGCAGCACCTCGTGCGTCTCGCGTCCGGGGGCGTGCTCGCGGCGGACATCGTCGTGTACGCGGTGGGCCACACCGGCGCCGAGCCCTCGGCGGACGCGGCGCAGCAGGCGGCGTTCGCCGAGCGGCACGGGCTGCGCTACGTCGCCCCGGCCTTCACCGCCGACGTCGACCTCGCGGACGTGCCCGCGGGCGCCGACGTGATCGTGCGGGGCATGGGCCTCGCGGCGATCGACCTGGGGGTACTCCTCGCGGAGGGGCGCGGCGGCCTGTTCGTTCCGCGCGCCGACGGCTCGCTCCGCTACGCGCCGAGCGGGCGGGAGCCGATCCTCCACTTCGGGTCCCGGCGCGGGGTGCCCTACCGCTCGAAGATCACGAGCCAGGTGGTGGGCGACCCGGTCGAGCTCGCCTACCTGGGCGCCGGATTCCAGGCGGAGACGGCCGTCCGTGCGGAGCCGCTCGACTTCGAGCGCGATGCCTGGCCGCTCGTCGCCGCCGAGCTGGTCACGGGCTACTACCGGGAGCTCTGCACGGGGCACCGGGATCGTGTGCGCAGCTCGTGGACGGCGTTCGCGCCGCGGCTGCGGGAGGCGCTCGCCGAGCCCGATCCGGCGGTGCTCGCCCGCCTCATCGCGGAGCAGGTGCCCGATCCCCAGGATCGCTTCGACCTCCCGGCCTTCGACCGCCCGCTGGCAGCGGCCCCTGCCGGGTCCGATCCTGCCGGTTCCGATCCCGTGGGATCCGATCCCGCCGGTTCCGATCCCGCCGCGCCGGATCGCGCGGGACCCGTGCACGAGCGCGTGCTCGCGCACATCGCGGAGGACCTCCGGCTCCGCACGAGCCCGGAGCACAGCGCCACGCAAGCGCTCTTCCTCACGGGCCTCTACGCGTTCCTCGCGCTCGCCGAGATCCCGCCCGAGCGCTGGAACGCGCGCAGCCGCACCCGCGCGCTGCCCCGCCGCTGGTTCAGCTTCTTCAGCTACCTCGCGAGCGGTCCGCCCGGCCACCGGCTGCACGAGCTCCTCGCACTCGCCGAGGCCGGCGTCGTCCGCTTCCTGGGCGGCGACCTCGTGCTCGAGCGCGACGAGCGGGCCGGCCTCTTTCGCGCCACGGGCTCGGCCGTCACGGGAATTTCTGCCACGGGCGCCGTGACGTTGCCCACGGCCACCGCGAGCGTGAGCGCCCGGATCCTGATCGATGCCTGGCTGCCGGAGGCGCGCGCGGCCGAGAGTGACAACCCGCTCCTCCGCCAGCTCGTGGCGAGTGGGCGGGCGCGCGAGCTCGCCGTCGCGGATCCCGAGCGCGGCACGATCGCCACGACCGGGCAGATCGAGGCGGAGCGGGACGGGAGCCTGCCCGGGGCGCCCCGCCAGTTCGCCGTCGGCCCGTTCGTCGCCGGCCTCACCGGCGGGGCGTTCACGCGGCCCGGGCTCAACTCGCTCCCCTTCCGCACGCACGACCGCTGCGCGCGCGCGATCCTCGCGGCCGCGGCGGAGCTCGCCGCACACCGCGATTCGGCGCGAGTCGCGGCCGCGGGTGGTGCCGCGCCGGTGCCGGGAGCGGTGGATCCGGTGCGCCCGCCGGAGCGCGGCCGAGTGCACCGCTGATCAGGGCGCGTAGAAGCGGAACTGCAGCGCGCGCACGACGAGCTGGGCGAGGTTGTCCGCGACGAGCTTGTCGCGGAGATTCTTCGTGTGCGACCTCGCAGTCCACACCGAGATCCCGAGCCGGTGCGCGATCTCGTCGTAGCCGCGGCCCTCGCAGACGAGTGTGAGCACTTCGAGTTCCCGGCGAGCGAGCCGGGGCGCGACGGCGGGGGCGCCCGGCAGCGGGTCGCCGCTGATCACGATGTCCTGGGCGAGACGTCGGAGCGCGCGGGGATCCTCGCCGCGGGCGAGCCGGGTGATGCTCGCGCGCAGCTCGCCGGGCGGCGCGCCCTTGGAGCAGACCGCCAGCGCCCCGGCCTCCAGGGCGCGGGCGATCCCCGGCCCGGGCGCCAGCGTGGTGAGCACGACGACGCGCACCTCCGGGAGGAGCAGGCGGAGCTGCGCGATGGCCTCGATCCCGGACATGCCGGGCGGCATCGTGATGTCCATCAGGACGAGCTGCGGTGCGACCCGCGGCGCGAGCTCCAGCGCACGGTCCCCCGAGTGCGCGATCCCGACGACGGAGATCTCGGGATCCGGATCGAGCGCGTGTGCGAGCGCGGTGGTGGTCCACGGGTCGTCGTCGACGATCATCACCCGCACGGGCTGCGCGATCATGCGGGGATCCCGTGCGGCGAGTGAGCGCCGCCGCACTGCGCGAGCGGCAGCAGGACGTCGATGGCGACGCGCTCGTCACGCTCCCGTACGGTGCACGTTCCCCCGCTCGTGCGTGCGCGGAGCGCGAGGCTGCGGGGTGGTCCGTCCGCACGGAACGTGCCGGGATTCCTGCTGCTCAGGTGCAGCGCGGTGCGGTGCTGCACGGGGACGGAATCCACGGCGATCAGGCAGCTCGACCGAGCGGCCGAGTGCTTCACGATGTTCGTCGCGAGCTCTTGGAACAGGAACAGGCTCGTTTCGAGGTCCCGGGAACTCGCCCGCTGGGGGAGCCGCTCGAGGCGGAGCTCGACCTCGAAACCGCCCGCGCCGAGGATCGCCGCGCGGGCCTCCACCGCGGTGCGGAACTCGATATCGAAGGCGACATCGGTGTCCGGGTGCCGGGCGGACCCCGAGAGCCGCGCGAGGAGCGCGCGCAGTTGCTGCTGCGTGTGCGCGGTGACGAGAGCCAGCTCGGTGAGCTGTGCCGGGCGGGATCCGTCCCGGGCGGTGAGCACGCTCACGATCGCCGCCTGCGTGGTGAGCCCGTGCGCGATCGTGTCGTGCGTGTCGAGCGCGAAGCTCCTGCGCAGCTCCTCGATCGCCCGTCGGTGCTCCTGCGCTGAGCGCAGCCGCCTCGCCGCTTCACGACGGGCCCGGCGCTCCGAGGCCACAGCCGTGAGCCCGAGCACCGCGGCCAGCGCCCAGCCCGCGACGTGCCCGGGTTCCGGGCCCGCGACCGTGGAATGGAGCAGCCCGGCGAGCGCGACAAGGAGGAGCGCGGCCCGAAGGAGCGGCGCGATCCAGCGCGGCCCTCTGAATCGGGCCAGGCCGGTTCGGCTCCGGGAAGCGTTCGGAACCGGATGCGTGCGGTTCATGGCGTCGACCTGCTCTCGTTCGCCCCCCTGTGTACGGTACGTGCCCCGGGCGACTTCGCGTCGCTACCCACTCCCTCAGATGAGTGAGTGCTCCGGGGCCGTGATGGGTCAGGCTGGGGGCGTCGGACGGACCGACCCGCCACGCGGCGGAGCACGGAGAAGGGCCTGTCATGAAACGAGTTACTGGAATCCTGGCGGCGGCGGTCGCTGCGGCATTCGTGTTCGCCGGTGCGGCGCCCGCGCTCGCCGCCGGGCCGGAGGATCCGGCCGAGGTGATGCGCGAGCTCGTCGCGCTGAACCCCGGTGCGACCGAGGCGCAGCTGCACGCGGCCGCGGAGGAGGCCGCGCGGGAGAGCGGCCTGAGCACGGAGGAGACGCTCCTGCGGGCCCTCGAGGAGGCGAAAGCCTCGGTCGAGGCCGCGAGCGCCGCGGAAGTCGAGTCCGCGCCGCGCAGCTCGGGCAACAAGACTGTCAGACTGGGCGCAGCGAGGCACGCAGGCGACATCTTTGTCTCGCCATCGGCGACGCTCTTCGTGCAGCACGGCCACACAGGGATTTACCATACAACGACGAGTGTTGTAGATGCTCCGGGGGTCGGGCAGCGGAGCCGAGCGAGTGATGCTCGCTGGTTCAAGGTGGGGCGCGGCGCCGTGAAGCAGTCTGTGTCCGTGAGCACCGCGAAGCGGAACGCCGCGGCGCGCTACGCGTACAACCGGCTGCGCGGGAAGGAGTACAACATGAACTTCGTGTTCAATAAGAGCACCACCGGTGCACAGATGAACTGCTCCCAGCTCGTGTGGGCCGCCTACAAAGCCGGGGCCGGGATCGATCTCGACTCCAACGGCGGTGGGGGCGTCTACCCGTACGACATCAAGCACTCACCGCTGACCCGGACGTACCAGACGCTGTGAGGGCGAGCGCGATGCGGGCCACGGCGGTGGCCGTGCTCCTCGCGGGCGCGCTCGCCCTCTCGGCGTGCAGTGCGGTCGCAGACTGGTTCCGCACGATCGAGATCGTGCCGCACGACGCTGCGGCGCTCGGTGACACGGAGGTCGCGGTCTACCTGAGCGAGCAGTGGCGCGATTTTGACGCGCGCGGCCTCGGCACGGGATACGTCGTGCTCATCGACGGGGACGGGGGCGTCCGCGCGATCCGGACCGCTGGGATGGATGAGGGCCTGCTCCTCTGGACCGAGCGGGGGCTCGCGTTCTCCGATGTCGAGAGCGACTTCCTGCTCGCCGACTCGCTGCGCGTCACCGCCTCCCCGAAGCGGGGCTCGCAGCAGGCGCTCATCTCCGGCCCGGACGACTCGATGATCGGCCTCTACAACGAGGGCTTCACGGAGACGGGCTACCTGGAGCACGCCGTGACGACGACGGACACGGGTGCGATCTCGCGCGAGGTCGAGGGCTACTACCAGGTCACCGGAAGCTGCGACGGCACCCTGTTCGGGCTCGCTGAGCCGATGGGCGAGTACGCCGAGGCCGCCGCCCGGCTCGGTCCGCTCCAGGCTGACGCACAGTACGGCTACCCCACGCTCATGCTGTCGCAGCTGAGCGGCACGAGCGACGGGCGGGAGCGCGTCGTCGACATGGAGGCCGTGAAGGAGTCGAATCAGTGGGGCTCCGACGCGCCGTGCCGCGACGGCGAGCTCGTGTACCTCGCCATCACGTACGACACCGACGGCACGCAGCGGGCGAGCCTTCGGGTGTGGAGCACGCGCACCGGCGAGCAGGTCGAGCGGACCCTCGTGACGCCGGACGGCGAGCCGATCCCGGTCGATGAGTTCGCCGGCTTCGATCTGCGCCCGACCGCCCTGGCGCTGCGGGGCGAGCAGCTCGATTGGCTCGGCGTGGACGGGGTGCTCTCCTCGACGAACCTGGCGACGGGCGTTACGGAGGCGTTGTTCGCGGTCGAGACGTTCGGCCTCACACCCACGTACTACTCGCCGTCACACACCTTCACCGAGGACACGCTCGCGATCCTCACCTGGGAGCCGGAGAACGTGCACTTCGCCGAGTACGACCGGCTCACCGGCGAACTCCTCCGCGAGATGCAGCTGCCCGAAGTGCACGCGATGCTGCACGACGGCTCGCAGGTTATGCGAGGGATGGCGACGCGGCCTCCTCAGGAGTGAGCGATACCCCGGGCCGCAGCTCGCCGGCCTCGATGCGCACGGGCAGGCGGTTCTCGGGCGGAGGGAACGGGCAGGTCGCGCTCGCGGAGTACGCGCACGGCGGGTTCGTGGTCCGCGTGAAGTCGATCCGCACCGTCTCCGGGTCGAGGAGCCGCACATCGACGAAGCGGGCCGAGGGGAACGTGAGATCGGTTCCCGTCGCATCGGCGAAGACGGCGCGGAGATCGCCCGCCTCCGCGGAACCGAAGAGGGTGAGCGCGAGATCCTGCCCCGCGATCGTGAACTCGGCCGTGCCGGGCGACGCATACTCCTGCGTGCGATCGGCGCCGGCGGCGGACGCGACCTCGACGGCCGCACGGGGCGCGGGCACGAAGCGGCCCGTCACAACCCAGGACTCGTCCGCGGGGAACGTCGCCGTGCCCGCATAGCCCGTGCGATCCGTGGAAGCGGGATCCCGGGGCCGCACGATGATGCCGCCGCTGCGCGCCGCGACCTCGATCTGGATCTCGCCCCACGCGAGCGCGGTGCCCGCCGTGCCGCTCAGCGGCCCCAGTTCGACCGTGCCCGAGACGGGGGATCCGCCGCGGGTCACCCCGTCCTCCGCGGCGAGCTCGACCGTGACCAGACCGTCAGCGCCAGCGGACCACGTGCCCGGCAGATCGGGGAGGCGCTGCGGCTCCGCGCCCAGCCAGTGCAGCGCGGTCGCGCTCAGCGGGCCGTACGGCGCGGTGCGCGCCGCCTCGACCTCGGCGTGCCAGGCAGCGTGCGCATCGGTGAACGGGGTCGAATCGTGCTGAGACATGGGGCTCCCTCCGTCAGGTGGTGCGTCCACTCCATCACGTGCGGGTGGGAAACGGGTCAATGTGACCGGAGGTTTCGCTGCGGGCTGCACCGCGGCACAATGGGGCCATGAGTCTTGCGCACCCCGGAACCCTGAGCGGCCGCCTCGTCACGCTCGAGCCGCTCTCGCCCGAGCACCACGACGGCCTCGTCGATGCCGTGCGCGACGGGGAGCTGTGGCACCTCTGGTACACGCTCGTGCCGCAGCCGGAGCAGATGGCCGCGGAGATCCGGCGCCGCCTCGAACTGCAGGAGCAGGGCAGCATGCTGCCCTTCACCGCGCGCCGCACGGACACCGGGCGGATCATCGGGATGACCACCTTCATGAACATCGAGGCGGAGGTGCCGCGCGTCGAGATCGGTTCCACGTGGAACGCCGCGAGCGCGCAGGGCAGCGGGACGAACGCCGAATCGAAGCTGCTGCTGCTCACGCACGCCTTCGAAGTCTGGGAGTGCCCCGCCGTGGAGTTCCGCACCGACTTCCACAACCACCAGTCGCGCGCCGCGATCGCCCGGCTCGGCGCGAAGCAGGATGGCATCCTCCGTGCCCACCGGCGCGCCCCCGGCTATCTGCGCGACACCGTCGTGTTCTCGATCACGCAGCCCGAGTGGCCCGGCGTGCGGCGCGGCCTCGAGCACCGCCTCACCCGCGCCTATGCGCGCCTGAACAGCCCCGACGCGGGCTTGCGGTTGGGGTGATCGCATGAGCAGCGAGCACACGATCGACTGGGAGGCCCTGCGCGCGGCGGCGCTCGCCGCGACCGAGCACTCGTACGCCCCCTACTCCGGCCTCGCCGTCGGGTGCGCGGCGCTCGTCGACGACGGCCGCGTCGTCGTCGGCTGCAACGTCGAGAACGCGAGCTACGGACTCACGCTCTGCGCCGAGTGCACGATGCTCGGCGCGCTCCACCTCGGCGGCGGGGGCCGACTGCGCGCCTTCGTGTGCGTCGACGGCGCGGGCGCCCCGCTCACCCCGTGCGGGCGGTGCCGGCAGCTCCTCTTCGAGGCGGCGGCGCCCGGCATGCTGCTCGCCACGGCGAGCGGGCCGCGCACCATCGACGAACTGCTCCCCGACGCGTTCGGGCCGAGCGCGCTCCCCGCGCGCTGATCCCGCGCGGCCCGCGCTCCGGGGTGGGTATCCCGCCGCTGTCGGAGGCCGGGAGTAGGCTGTCCGGGTGAGTACCGAGCAGGCGAAGCAGACCCCACCGATCCGCCCCTGGGCCGCACTCTGGTCGATGGTGCTCGGCTTCTTCATGATCCTTGTGGACACGACGATCGTGTCGGTCGCGAACCCCTCGATCATGCAGAGCTTCGAGACCACGATGGTCGCGACGCTCTGGGCCACGAGCGCGTACCTCCTCGCCTACGCCGTCCCGCTCCTCATCACGGGACGCCTGGGCGATCGCTTCGGCACGCGCCGCATCTACCTCTCGGGCCTTGCGGTGTTCACGATCTCGTCGCTCGCCTGCGGGCTCGCGCACAGCATCGAGATGCTCATCCTCGCGCGCGTCTTCCAGGGGCTCGGCGCGGCCCTCATGACGCCGCAGACGATGGCCGTCATCACGCGCATCTTCGCGCCGCGCGAGCGCGGATCCGCCATGGCCGTGTGGGGCGTCACCGCGGGTGTCGCCACCCTCGTCGGCCCGATCCTCGGCGGCTTCCTCCTCGATGCCTGGGGCTGGGAGTGGATCTTCTTCATCAACGTGCCCGTCGGCGTGATCGGCTTCGTGCTCGCCCTGCGTTTCGTGCCGAAGCTGCCCACGAACGCGCACCGCTTCGACTGGCTCGGCGTGATCCTGAGCGCGCTCGGCATGTTCCTCCTCGTCTTCGGCATCCAGGAGGGCCAGAGCTACGAGTGGGGCACGATCTGGGGGCCGATCAGCGTCTGGGGGCTCATCATCGCGGGCGTCGTGATCCTCGCGCTCTTCGTGGTGTGGCAGCGCGTGCAGCGCGGTGAACCCCTGATCCCGCTCCAGATCTTCCGCGATAGGAACTTCTCCGTCGGCTCGGCCGCGATCGTGATGGTCGGGTTCAGTATCACCAGCATGAACCTGCCGCTCATGTTCTTCCTGCAGCTCGTCATGGGGCTCACGCCCACGCAGTCGGCGCTGCTCATGATCCCGATGGCCGTGCTCTCGATCGCGCTCGCACGCCCCGTCGGCCTCCTCATCGACCGACGTGACCCCCGCCGCATCCCCGTGATCGGTCTGCTCCTCGTGGGCATCGGCGTGCTCGGCTACGCCCTCCTGCTGAAGCCGGACACCCCGATCCTGCTCTTCCTGGTCCCGAGCGCGATCCTCGGCGTCGGCAACGCCTTCATGTGGGGCCCGCTCTCGTCGATCACCACGTTCAGCCTGGACCCGCGCCTCGCGGGAGCGGGATCCGGTGTCTACAACACCAGCCGCCAGGTGGGCGCCGTGCTCGGTTCCGCCGCGATGGCCGTGCTCATGGAGTCGCGGCTCACCGCGTTGCTCGGTGAGCAAGGCGCATCGCACTCGATGGGTGGCGCCGGGGGACTCACACAGCTTCCCGAGCCCGCACGCGAGGCGTTCAGCCAGGCCATGATGCAGTCGCTCATCATGCCGATGTGCGTCATCCTCGTGGGCGCGTTCATCGCCGTGTTGTTCGGGCCCCGGCCCACGCGCACCGGCGAGGTGCGCGTCGTGGCGGCAGACTAGCCTCCGAGCCCGTGCCGCGGGCTCGCCCACCGCACCCGAAAGGACCCCTCATGATCCTCGCGTTCTCCGTCGCTCCGAGCGGCGTGGGCCCGGCCGGCCCCGCTATGAGCGAGACCGGCTCCGTGTCCGAGGCCGTCGCCGCGGCGATCCGCGTCGTGCGCGCCTCCGGTTTGCCGCACCGCACCTCCTCGATGTTCACCGAGATCGAGGGCGAGTGGGACGAGGTCTTCGACGTCGTGAAGCGCGCGACCGAGGCCGTGCTGCCGTTCGGCTCGCGGGTGTCGCTCGTGATGAAGGCTGACATCCGTCCGGGCTTCGAGGGTGAGCTCGACGGGAAGCTTGAGCGGCTGGAGCGGGCGGTGGAGGGGGCGTAGCCACCCGCCAGCGCCGATGCCCCGGGCCCGGCGTGCCGCGGGCTGCGCCGGGCCCGCGGCCTACGCCTCGGGGGCCACTCGCACGAGCATCTTGCCGGTGTTCGCGCCGCGCATCATGTCAAGGAACGCGTCGACGGTGTGCTCGATTCCGTCCACGATGGTCTCGTCGTAGGCGATGCGGCCCTCCGAGAACCACTCGCTCATGCGCGCCTGGAACTCGGGGGCGAGGTGCCAGTGCGCGCCGATCGTGAAGCCGCGCAGCGTGAGCGCGCGGGTGATGAGGTTCGCCATGTTGTCGGGCCCCACGGGCGCCGCGGCGGAGTTGTAGCTCTCGATCGCGCCGCAGAGCGCCGCGCGCCCGCCGTCCCGGAACGCGTCGAGCGCGGCCTCCAGGTGGCTGCCTCCGACGTTGTCGAAGAACACGTCGATGCCCTCGGGGGCGGCTTCGGCGAGCAGCTCGCGCACGTTGCCGCGCTTGTAGTTGAACGCCGCGTCGTAGCCGTACTTCGAGGTGAGGAGTGCGACTTTCTCGTCGGACCCGGCGGAGCCGATCACGCGCTTCGCGCCCAGGAGCTTCGCGATCTGCCCGGCCGCGGTGCCCACGGCGCCGGCGGCGCCGGAGATGAACACGGTGTCCCCCTCCCGCATGCGCGCGATCTCGGTGAGGCCGACGTAGGCGGTGAGCCCGGTCATCCCGAGCACGTGGAGGTGCAGCGAGAGCGGCACGCCGGGAAGCTCGGGGAGCAGGCGGAAGGTCGCGGCGTCGCCCTGCGCGAGGTCGCTCCAGCCGTGCTGGTGGAGCACGGCGGCGCCGACGGGCAGCTCCGCGACCGTCGAGGCGACGACGCGGCCGACGGCCCCGCCGGTGATGGTCTCGCCCAGCGCGTACGGTGCAACGTAGCTGCGCACATCGTTCATGCGGCCGCGCATGTAGGGGTCGACGGAGACGAACTCGTTGCGCACGCGGACCTCGCCGGGTGCGAGCTCCGGGAGGACCTCGGTGACGGTGCGGAAGTTCTCCGCGCTCGGCCACTCGGCGGGGCGCGAGACGAGCTGGATCTGGGTGCGTGACGGTGCGGTCATGGCGTGCGGGCCTTTCGGTGCGTGACGGTGCGGTGCGGTGCTGTTGTGGGTGGTGGGTCAGAACGCGAGGCTGAGCGCGAGCGCGAGGACGCTGAGCAGCGGGAGCGCGCCCTGCTTGGTGGCGGCGGAGCGCTTGTCGGGGCTGGAGAGCGCGAGCACGAGCGCGGCGGCGAGCATGGATCCGACCCCCGTGAAGACGAGCGTGAGGCCGACCGCGGTGTGGTCGAGCGCGGCGAGCAGCACGCCGAGGAGCGCGGCGATGGCGAGGAACAGGTTGTAGAAGCCCTGGTTGAAGGCGAGCTCGCGGGTGGCGTGCGCCCCCTCCTCGGTGGTGCCGAACACGGCGCGAGCGCGGGCCGAGGTCCACGCGATGGACTCGAGATAGAAGATGAAGACGTGCAGGAGCGCGGCTGCTCCCGCGAGTACCAGTCCGGCGATGAGCATGTGCGAGTCCTCTCGGGGTCGAGCGCCGAGCGTTCCTCCGCGCTATTCCGTAACGATCGTTCCAATATATACTGGAACGACCATTCTGGAAAGGGGCGGTGATGGCGAGGACTCCGAGCTTCGATCGCGCGGCCGTCGTGCGCGCTGCGCGGGCGGTGTTCTGGCGCGACGGCTACGAGTCGGCGGCCGTGCCCCGGTTGGAGGAGGCGACGGGCCTCAGCCGTTCGAGCCTGTACGGCGCGTTCGGCTCGAAGCGGGGCCTCTTCGACGCCGCGGTGCAGAGCTACCTCGACGAGGTGGTGCGTCCGCGGCTCGCCCCGCTCGAGGCGCCCGAGGTCGCGCGCGATGCGCTGCGCGACTACCTCTCCGGGCTGCGCGCGGCGTTCGTGGGCGTCGACGCGAGTGCGCCCACTCCCGGCTGCCTGCTGATCAACACCGCGGCCGGCCCCGTGGGCGCCGATCCCGAGGTGGCGCGGGTCATCGCCGAGTACCGCGCGGAGCTGCACGCGGCGATCCGCCGGGGCGTCGACGCGCGGACGGCGGTCTCTCGCGATCCCGCGCACGCGGCACGATCAGCGCACGCAGCTCACGCAGCGCACACCGATTCCGCCGATTCTGCCGAACAGCTGGCCACCGTGATCGCGGGGCTTGTGGTCTCCGCGTTCGCGCTCGTGCGCGTGGACCCGGCGGCGGCCGTGGCGAGCCTCGACGCGGCGCTGCACGCGATCGACACCGAGCCGGCGGGCAGCGACTCGGCGGGCAGCGACTTGGAGGGCAGCGACTCGGCAGCCACTACCCCGAATCCCGCGGGCGCGCCCAGCGCGCCCGGCGCCCCCGTGCCACACTGGCACCGTGACTGACGCGCGGGGTACGGACAACCGGGGTACGGGCAAGCGGAGTACGGACAAGCGGAGTGCGGACAAGCGGGGTGCTGGCGCAGAGGGTGATGCGCGGGGAGCGCCGGACGCGGCGCGGGATCGACCGGGGCTCGAACTCCGCGCGGGGGCGTCTCGCGCGGTGGTGGACCCCGAGCGCGGTGGGCGCCTCGCCTCGCTCCGTATCGGCGGGGTCGAGATCCTTGGCCGCGGCGTGCCGGGCGGCGGTGCGCCCGAGGCCTGGTTCGACGGATGCTTCCCGATGGCTCCGTTCGCTGGCCGCCTGACGGGCGATCGCGTGACGTACGGCGGGGTGTCGCACGCGCTGCCGCGCCCGTCGGCCGGGGTCGAGGCGGCCCACGGCGTCGTCGACCGTGTCCCCTGGGAGGTGCGCGAGGCCTCGCCGCGGCGCGTGCGGCTGCGCGCCGAGCTGGCCCGGCCGTGGCCTTTCGGGGGCTGGGCCGAGCAGGAGATCGAGCTGCGCGAGACGGGGATCGAGCTCGTTCTGCGCTGCGGCAACGAGGAGCGCGAGATGCCCGTGTCGCTCGGCTATCACCCGTGGTTCGCGCGCGAGGCGGCGGGGGAGCGGGCGCGGCTGCGCTTCGCCCCGGAGGCCCGCTTTGCCCCGCTCGCGCCCGGGCTCTTCGGCGAGCCGGTGCCCGGCCGAACCTCCGCAGACGCCTCCCGCCGAACCGCCGCGGACGCCTCCGGCCGCGCCGCGTCCCCCGATCCCGCCCCGGGGTCTCGCGACGACTCGTTCCTCCATACGGGGGATCCCGAGATCGCGTGGGGCGCCCTGCGGGTGACCCTCGTGTCGTCGAGCGACGTGTGGCACGTGTTCGACGCGCAGGAGCCGGCGTTCTGCGTCGAGCCGCTCACGGCGGCCCCCGACGGCCTCCGGCCGGAGCGGACGCGCATCGTGGGCCCGGGCGCGCCCGCCGAGCTCCGCTTCGGGCTGCGCTGGGACTCGTGATCCCCGGTCAGCGCGCGTGCTATAGCGATGGGGTAAACTGGGCGCTCGGGCTGCGCGTCCTGTGACCCGCCACCCCTGGGATGGTCACCGTTGACCCACGATTGGACCTACATGTCGCTGAGCAATCTGAAGAGTTCGAGCATCTCGGACACGGTGACCACCGAGCTGCGCGAGGCGATCCTCGCCGGCGATTTCGAGCCGGGGGCCCGGCTCGTCGAGCGCCACCTGGCCGAGCAGCTGGGGGTGAGTCACATCCCCGTGCGCGAGGCCCTCGCCCGGCTCACGGAGGAAGGGCTCGTGGAGCGCGAGCCGCGTCGGGGCGCACGCGTCGCCGAGCTCGGCGAGACCGAGCTCGAGGAGGTCTCCAGCCTCCGTTCGGTGCTCGAGCGCTTCGTCGTCGAGCGGGTGCAGGCGCGCTGGCAGCCCGAGCACGAGGCCGAGCTCCGCGCCATCGTCGACCGCATGGCCGAGGCGGCCGCGGCGGGCGACGTCGATCTGCTCTTCACGCAGGACCGGCGCTTCCACGAGGCGCTCTGGACGCTCGCCGAGCACTCGGTCCTCGCCGACATCGCGTCGCAGCTCCGCGGGCGCATCAACAGCTTCCTGAAGGCCGCGAACTCCGCTCTCGCGCGCGACGAGCTCGAACGCCACGTGCAGGCGCACGAGGACCTCATCGCGGCGATCGCGAGCGGCGATCTGGCTCGCGCACAGGACTCGATGACGCAGCACATCGAGGACGCCGTGACCCGCGTCTCGGCGACCGGCCGCGACGACGCGAGCTAGCGTGCGCACCGAGTGGCCCACCGCGGCCGAGGCCGTCGCGGAGGACCTCCCGGGACCCGCCGGGCTGCGGCTCGCGGAGTCTCCGCGCGTCTCCGTGGACGGGCGCACGCTCTGGTTCGTCGACATCTCGGATCGGCGGCTCTGGCGCGCACCGATCGCGCGGCTGCATGATCGCGCCGCCTACGTGTCGCGCGAGCTCCCCGCCGAGCCTGGTTTCGTCGCGCCGGATCCCGCCGCCCCCGAGTCGCCGCTCGTCGGCTTCCCGGACGGGCTCTTCCGCGTCGACTGGGCGACCGGGGAGCGCGAGCTCGTGTGCGCCGTGCCCCCGGCCGAAGCCCCCGTGCGCATCAACGACGGCGCCGTCGCGCCCGACGGGTCCGTGTGGTTCGGCACGATGAACCTCGGCGCGGAGGACGCGCCGGCGGGCACCCTCTTCCGGGTCGCGGCGGGGGGTGGTGCCGCCAGTGCCGAGGCTGCCACCGGAGCCGGTGCCGAGGCCGTGGCGCAGGCCCTCGACGGTCCTGCCGCCTGCTGGAACGGGATCGGCTGGAGCCCCGACGGCGCGGTGGCGTACGCCACGGACACGCTCGGCGGCGAGATCCGCAGCTACACGGCTCAGGGGGAGCCCCTCGGGCGGATCCCGGTGCCCGGGGCGGGCGCCGAGGCCCTGCCCGACGGCCTGCTCGTCGATCGCAGCGGCGCGCTGTGGAGCGCGATCTGGGGCGGGAGCGTCGTGCTGCGGCTCCGCCCGGAATCGGCGCACGCGGTGCGGTGCGTCGGGGCGATCCGGGTCGCGGGCGCCCGGCCGACGGCGCTCGCCGAACTGCCCGACGGCGGGCTCGTGATCACCCGGGCCGCCGACGCGGCGGGGAGCGGGGCGCTCGCGCACGTTCCCGCGGCCGCCGTTGCCCGCCTGCGCGAAGCGGAGGAGTAGCGGAAGGCTCGGGCAGCAGCAGCAGCAGCAGCAGCCGCAGCGGCCGGCAGCGGCCCGGAGCCTCGCGCGGCAGCGGTCCAGAGCCTCGCGCGGCAGCGGCGGGACGCTGCGCGCTCCGGATCCGCCCCCGAGGATCCGGTCGGGCCGGCCGACGCTCACCCCGCGCGATCCCCCCAGGCCCCGCGCGATCCCGCCAGGCCCCGCCTGATCCGGCCCGATCCCGCCGCGCGCGGGAAGATTTCACCCGCTGTTCCGGTCCGCGGATGGACACCGGAGGGCTTATGCTAGATACTATAGCGACGGCATGCAGTTGAGTGCCGGCCATCATCTTGGAGGAACAATGTTGTTGCGAAAGAAGCTTGCGACGGGCGCCCTGGCCCTCGCCACCCTGTTCACCCTGACCTCCTGTGCCGGCACTGGCGGCGGCACGCTCGGGTCGGGCTCAGGCGGGGACGCCCCCGCGGAGATCACCGTCGCGGCTGCGCAGGGGATCCCCCAGCTCAACCCCGCGATCCGCACCTTCGCGTGGGAGGAAGTGCTCTTCCCCCTGCTCTGGAACGGCCTCACGGAGACGAGCGAAAGCGGCGAGATCGAGGGCGATCTGGCCGAGAAGTGGACCGTCAGCGACGACCAGAAGACCTGGACCTTCTCGCTCCGCGACGGCGTCACGTTCTCCAACGGCAAGGCACTCACGGCCGACGACGTCGTCGCCTCGTTCGAGTACTACCTCGCGCCCGAGACCTCCACGCAGGAGAAGACGAAGATCGAGGCGATCACGAGCGTGACCGCCGTCGACGAGCGCACGGTCGAGTTCCAGCTCGACGCCCCCACCGCCACCTTCCCGGCCGGAATCGTGTGGGTCAAGGTGATGGACATGGACGCGCTCGACCAGATCGACAAGAACCCGATCGGCACCGGCCCGTACACCGTGAAGTCGTTCACCCCGGACAACTCCGTCACCCTCGTGCGCAACGACGACTACTTCGGCGATGCGCCCGCGCTCGAGACGATCACGATCGAGAAGGCCGCCGAGTCGACCGCCGCGGTCACCGGGCTGCGCTCGGGCGACATCGACGTGCTCTGGTCGGTGCCCCAGGGCGACGTCGCCCAGTTCGAGGGCGACTCGGCCGTCTCGCTCGTGCGCCCCGAGAACCCGAGCCAGTGGCCGAGCTGGGAGATGGACACCACCTCCGCCCCGTTCAACGACGTGCGCGCCCGCCAGGCGCTCGCCTACGCGATCGACCGCGACGCGATCCTCGAGGCCGCCTACGCGGAGCAGGGGCACCTCGCCCCGACAAACAACGCGCTCGGCGAGAACAACCCCTGGTACGGCGGCGACCTCACCGACTACAGCTACGACCTCGACAAGGCCAAGGAGCTCTTCGCGGCCGCGGGCGTCACGGAGGGCACCACGCTCACCTGGTGGGGCGTCGCCGGGCAGTACCCCGAGTGGAACACGAGCGCCGAGATCCTCCAGGCCAGCCTGAAGGAGATCGGGATCACGCTGAAGATCGAGAACAACGACATCGGCACCTGGGTCGAGAAGTTCTACCCCGCGGGGAAGAGCTACCCGGCGACGATCGTGCCGAACTTCCAGTCGACGCCGCCGGAGCCGGCGTACTCGCTGAACTTCTACCGCGAGGGCCGCTGCGAGTGCAACTGGGCGAACCCCGACTTCGAGAGCGCCTTCGACGCGGCCGTCGGCGAGCCCGACGAGGCGGCGCGCAAGACCAAGTGGGGTGAGGTGCAGACCATCATCAACCGCGAGGTGCCGCTCATCGTTCCGATCCAGGCCACCGTGGTGACCGCGACCGACAGCGCGCTCGGCGGGGTCTGGGTCGAGGGCGGCGGCCAGCTCCACCTCGAGAACGCCAGCTTCAAGGGATAACGTGACCAGATTCATCCTTCGGCGGGTGGCGATCAGCATCCTCATGCTGATCGCCACCTCGCTCCTCGTCTTCATCGTCCTCCGGCTCCTGCCGGGCGACCCGGTGATCACTCGTCTCGGCTCCACCCCCGGCGTCGACGCGGAGATGATCGAGCGGCTTCGCGCCGAAGCGGGGCTCGACGCCCCGATCTGGCAGCAGTACCTGAACTGGGTGGGCGGCATGTTCCGCGGCGACTTCGGCCAGTCGTACTTCAACCAGTTCTCCGTGAACGAGCTCATCGCGCAGCGCCTGCCCGCCACGCTCGAGCTCACGCTGATCGCGGTGCTGCTCGCGCTCGTGATCGCCGTCCCCACCGCGGTGTTCGCGTCGCTCAAGCCGCTCGGCTGGCTCGACCGGGTGCTCACCGCGATCTCCACCGCCGGCATGGCGCTCCCGCAGTTCCTCATCGGCATCGTGCTGATCGTGGTCTTCGCGGTGACGCTGCGCTGGCTCCCCGCCCGCGGTTACGTGCCCTTCTCGGAGGATCCCGCGCTCAATATCGTGGGCATGATCCTCCCGTCGATCACGCTCGCGCTCGCCTCCGCGCCGCTCCTCATCCGCTTCCTGCGGGCCTCGATGATCGAGACGCTCGCCGCGCCGTTCATCCGCACGGCGCGCGGCAAGGGCGTCGACCGGGCCGGTGTGGTCGTGGGGCACGCCCTGCGCAACGCGTTGATCCCGGGCCTCACGATGCTCGGCCTGATCGTCGGGTACACGCTCGGCGGCGTCGTCATCATCGAGTACGTGTTCGGCATCCCCGGGCTCGGCTCGCTCGCGATCGACTCAGTGTTCAAGCGCGACTACGCCGTGCTGCAGTCCGTCGTGCTCCTCATCAGTGCGATGTTCATCCTGACGTCGCTGATCGTCGACCTGCTGTACGGGGTCCTGGACCCGCGTCTGCGAGTGGGGAAGAACCGTGGCTAATCTCACCACCCAGAAACTGCTCCTGCCCATCATGCGCCGCGGGGGCGCCCTCCGCCGCACGCCGTGGCAGACCTGGGTCGCCGTCGGCGTGCTCGGCGTCATTGCGATCGCCTGCATCGCCGCCCCGCTCGTGGCCCCCTACGACCCGACCGCGCAGTCCTCCGACCGCTTCGCCGGGATGAGCGCCGCCCACTGGTTCGGCACCGACGAGCTCGGCCGCGACCTGCTGAGCCGCGTGCTCCACGGTGGACAGCTCACTCTCTTCATCGTGCTCGGCGCGACCGCCGTCGCGATGGTCATCGGCACGATCTGGGGTATGGCCGCCGCGTTCCTGCGCGGCTGGCTCGACGAGGTACTCATGCGCCTCGCCGACACGGTCATGGCGATCCCGCAGATGCTCTTCGCGCTCGTGTTCATCTCCGCGTTCGGGGCGACCCCCGTGAAGCTCGCGGTGATCATCGGCGTGCTCCTCACCCCGACGACGGCGCGCCTCGTGCGCTCCTCCGTGCTGGGCGAGATCCAGGCCGACTACTTCACGGCCGCCGTCTCGTACGGCGCCTCGAAGGGCCGCCTCCTCACCCGCGAGGTGCTCCCGAACGTCGCCGGCCCCATCACGGTGCAGGCCGCGATCAATGCGGCCAACGCGCTGCTGCTCGAGGCCTCGATGAGCTTCGTGGGGCTCGGGATCCAGCCGCCCGAGGCGACCTGGGGCACGCTCGTGCAGCAGGGCTACCAGAAGATGTACCAGTCGACGGGCTACGTGCTGTTCCCGGCCATCTTCATCTTCATCACCATCTGGATGCTCAACCTGCTGGCCGACCAGCTGGGCGAGACCGCGCAATCGAAGGGACGGAAGCGATGAGCCGCGCAGCAGCCCCCGACGCACCCGTGCTGACCGTGACCGACCTCACCGTGGGCTACGGGGAGGCGCAGCCCGTGCAGGGCATCAGCTTCGAACTGCGCCGCGGCGCGAAGATCGGCATCGTGGGCGAGTCCGGATCCGGCAAGTCGCTCACGGCGCTGTCGATCATGCGCCTCACCGACGGCGCCACGCTCGGCGGCAGCATCCGCCTCGGCGAGACCGAGCTCACCGAGCTCAGCCAGCGCCAGATGGAGAAGCTGCGCGGCGGCCGCGTCGCGATGGTCTACCAGGACCCGATGAGCTCGCTGAACCCGGTCATGACGATCGGCGCGCAGCTCATCGAGGCGATCCGCCTCCACAGCGCCGTGAGCAAGCGCGCGGCGCACGCGCGCGGGGTCGAACTGCTTACCGAGGTCGGCGTGCCGCTCCCCGAGCAGCGCATGAGCCAGTACCCGCACGAGTTCTCGGGCGGCATGCGCCAGCGGGTGATGATCGCGATGGCGATGTCCGGCAACCCCGAGGTGCTCATCGCCGACGAGCCGACGACCGCGCTCGACGTCACCACGCAGGCGCGCATCATCGACCTCCTCGACCGCCTCGCCGAGGAGCACGGCACGGCCGTGATCCTCATCACGCACGACCTCGGCGTCGCCGCGGGCTTCTGCGAGGAGATCCACGTGATGCGGCACGGCCGCATCATCGAGTCCGCGCCCGCCCCCGAGCTGTACGCGAACCCGCAGCACGACTACTCGCGCTCGCTGCTCGGCGCGGTCGTCGATCTCACCGTCGACGTGAACACGCCCATCCCCACGAGCGCCGACATCCTCGCCGCGGAGGGCGTGGCGCCGCGCCGGCTCGCCGCGCAGGCCGAGGTGGCCGGTCGTGGCGAGGTGCTCGTGAGCGTGCGCAAGCTGCAGAAGACGTTCCACCTGGGCGGCGGCCAGTCGGTCACGGCGATCAACGACGTCTCCTTCGACATCCGCCGCGGCGAGACCTTCGGCCTCGTGGGCGAGTCGGGCAGCGGGAAGTCGACCGTGTCGCGGGCCGTGCTGGCGCTCCAGGACGTCGACGCGGGCACCGTGACGATCGGGGGCCGCGACGTGCACGCGCTCCGCGGGAAGGAGCTGCGCAGCGCGCGGCGCGACATGCAGATGGTCTTCCAGGACCCCTTCTCGGCGCTCAACCGGCGCCAGACGGTCGCGCAGATCGTGGCGTCGCCGCTCGAGGCCCACGGCATCGGATCCCCGCAGGAGCGCCGCGAGAAGGTCGCCGAGACGCTCGAGCTCGTGGGGCTCGGTCAGGGCTTCAACGACCGGCTGCCCGGCACGATGTCCGGCGGGCAGTGCCAGCGCGTGGCGATCGCGCGCTCGCTCGTGCTCGACCCCGAGTTCATGGTGCTCGACGAGTCGGTCTCGGCGCTCGACGTGTCGATCCAGGCGCAGGTGCTCAACCTGCTCCGGGATCTGCAGGCTCGCCTCGGCCTCACGTACCTGTTCATCAGCCATGATCTGGCGGTGATCCGCTACATGTCGAGCACGGTGGCGGTGATGCGCCGCGGCACGATCGTCGAGCAGGCGAGCCGCGACGAGCTGTTCGCGAACCCGCAGCACGCCTACACGCGCTCGCTCATGGCGGCGATCCCCGTCGCCGATCCGACGATCGAGCGCGAGCGCCGCAGGGAGGCTGCGCGACTCGCGGCCGAGCTCCAGGCGGAGGCGGCGGCGTGAGCGCCGAGGTGGGCGCTGGCGTGAGCGCCGAGGTGAGCGCCGGGGTGCAGCCCGGGTCGACGCGGCTGGGGGATCGCCTGCGCGTGCCCCGCACGAGCGCGAGCCTCGGCATCGCGACGCGCGACATCACCCCGCCCGTGGGGATCCGTGCGAAGAACTGGGGCCCGGCCGATTGGGAGCGCGCCGAGGGCGCGCACCGCGAGATGACGCTGACGGCGCTCGCGATCGTCGCGCGTGACGGCGCCACCGCGCCGCGCGTGCTCATCACCGCCGATGGCACCTGGTGGCGTCGCGTGGCCGACGAGTGGGGCGTGCGCGGCCGGGTGCTGGCCGAGCTCGGGCTTCCCGCCGACGCGCTGACGCTCTCGCTCTCGCACACCCACGCCGGGCCCGTGCTGTGCGCGGCCGACGCGCACCTCGACGGCGGCGAGCTGATCCCCGGCTACCTCGACGCGCTCGCCGATGCCGCGATCGCGGCCGCGCGCGAGGCGATCGCGAACGCCGCACCCGGCCGGATCGAGTGGGCGACGGGACGCTGCGGGCTCGCCGCGAACCGCGAGCTCGACGTCGACGGCCGCGCCCTCGTCGGGTACAACCCCGAGGAGACCGCGGACGACACCGTGCTCGTGGGCCGGATCACCGCGGAGGACGGGGACGTGCTCGGCACGATCGTCAACTACGCCTGCCACCCCACGACGCTGTCGTGGCAGAACCGGCTCGTCTCGCCCGACTACGTGGGCGGCATGCGCGCCCTCGTCGCGGAGGCGACGGGCGCCCCCGTGCTCTTCCTGCAGGGGGCCTCGGGCGAGCTCGCGCCCCGTGAGCAGTACACGGGCGACCTCGACGTGGCCGACCGGCACGGGCGCTCGCTGGGGCATGCCGTGCTCGCCGCGCTCGACTCGCTGCCCGTTCCCGGCGCGGAGCTCGCACTCGGCGGCATCGTCGAATCGGGCGCCCCGCTCGCCGTGTGGGCGCCCGCGCCCGCGACGGGCGGCGCGGAGATCGCCGGCGTGACGGCCTCGGCCGAGCTTGAGCTCGTCGATCTCCCGAGCCTCGACGAGCTCGCCGCGAGCTGGGCCGACATCGACCCCCGCAGCCGCGAGGAACGGCTCGGCCGGGCACGCAACCTTCGCGACGGCTACATCGACGGCCCCACCGTGCAGCACCCCGTGTGGGCCTGGCGGCTCGGCGATGCCGTGCTCGTCGCGCACCCCGGCGAGGCCTACTCGCGCCTGCAGACCACGCTCCGCGCCCGCTTCCCGGGCACCCCGATCCTCGTCGCGAACCTCACGAACGGACCCGGCTTCGTGTACCTGCCCACGCAGGACGCGTACGATCGCGGGGCGTACCAGGCCTGGCAGACGCCGCTCCGCGCGGGATCCCTCGACCGGCTCGAGGAGCACGCCGCAGCGCTCGTGGCCGAGCTGCTCGACCGGCCAGCGGGCTAGCCGCCGCGCGCTTCTCGCACCACGGGTTCTCGCATCACCGCACCACCGCACCACCGCATCACCGCATCACCGCACCACCACCTCGAAAGGGCATCATGACGCAGCCGTCCGCTTCTCCCGCACCCCACACCGCCCCGGCGGGCCGCGCGCCCGTGGCGATCGTCACCGGCGGCTCCGGCGGGATCGGCTGGGAGATCGGCCGCCGCCTCGTCGCCGACGGCTACACGGTGATCGCCTGCGACATGGTGCCCGGGCTCACCGCCGAGCCGCTGCCCGCGGAGGACGCCGCCGCAGGGACCCCGGCCGCGGGCCGCCCCACGCTCTGGCGCGAGCTGAACGTCACCGACCACGCCGCCGTCGCGCGCGTTTTCGGCGATATCGCGGCCGAGTTCGGCGGGATCGACGTGCTCGTGAACAACGCGGGGATCCAGCGCCATCGCGGCATCGAGGATCTCAGCTGGGGCGAGTGGGAGGCCGTGGTCAACGTCAACCTGCACGGCGTCTTCAACGCGCTCCAGGCCGCGGGACGGCAGATGCTCGGGCAGGAGGCGGGCGGCCGGATCGTCAACATCTCCTCGGTGTCGGCACGCGGCTCGGCGGGCCGGGCCCCCTACTCGACCACGAAGGCCGCGGTGATCGGACTCACCTCCACGGCGGGAGCCGAGTGGGCCGCGCGCGGCGTGCGCGTCAACGCGGTCGCCCCGGGCTACGTCGACACGGGCGTGTTCCGGCAGGGCGTCGAGGCGGGCACGCTCAGCCTCGACACGATCCTCAGCCGCATCCCCGCGAAGCGCCTCGCTCAGGCGAGCGAGATCGCGAACGCGGTCAGCTTCCTCGTCTCCGACCAGGCCTCCTATATGAACGGCCAGACCCTCTACGTCGACGGCGGATTCATGATCGACTACGGGGTGCCGCTCGCGAAGAAGCCGACGCCGTGAGCGAGACGCCTGCACGCCGCGTGACCGCGGTGCGCACGGCCAACGCCGTGCTGCCGCTGCCTGCCCCGCTGCACCTCGGTGCGATGACGGTCACCCGGCGCGAGTACGCGGGCGTGCGGCTCGAAACGGCCGATGGCCTCGTCGGCTCGGCGTACTGCCTGAGCCGCGAGGCGCCCATGACCGAGATCGTCGACCGCCTCGTCGCGCCGCACGCGCTCGGCTCCGACAGCTCGGAGCCCGAAGCGGTGTGGGAGCGCATGCTCCGCGGATCGGCCATCGTCGGGCGGGTGGGCCTCGTGCGCCGCGCGATCGGGCTCGTCGACATCGCGCTCTGGGACGTCGCGGCGCAGCGCGCCGGCCGCCCCGTGCGCGAGCTGCTCGGCGCCGACGCGCGCCCGCGGGAGACCATGCTCGTCGCCGCCTACCCGACCCCCGAGCGGCCCGTCGCCGAGGTGGTCGCCGAGGTCGTGGAGCAGGCCGCCGAGGGCTGGCCGCTCGTCAAGATCTCGCGGGCGGCCGATCCCGCCTACATGGGTGAGCTGATCCGCGCGCTGAACCGCGCGCTGCCCGCCACCTGCGGGCTCGTCGTCGACGTCGGCTTCGGCTGGCGCGACGCCGACGCGGCCCTCGCCGAGATCCGCGCCTGGGGCGACATCGAGCTCGCCTGGCTCGAGGACCCGCTGCTGCCCGAGGACGTCGCGGGCTGCGCGCGCATCCGCCGGGAGACGGGGCTCACCGTGTCGGTCGGCGACGAGGTGACCGATCCGGCCGTGCTCCGCGCGCTCGTCACGGGCGGCGCCGTCGACGTGCTCAGGATCGACGTCGTCGCCGTGGGCGGGCTCACCCCCGCGCGCGAGCTGCGCGACTGGTGCGCCGAGCGCGGCGTGCCCGTCTCCTGCCACGTGTACCCGGAGATCAGCGTGCACCTGGGCGCGGGCGTCGAGACCTTCAACCGGCGCCCCGAGGGGAACCCCTACGACCCCTCGCCGCTGCTCACGACGGGCGGCCCGACGTTCGCGGGCGGCCGCGCCACGCCGCCGTCGGCCCCCGGGCTCGGCTTTGCCCTCCGCCCCGAGCACTTCGCCTTCGGGGCGTAGGCTCGGCGGCACGCGCCCCGATCCCTCACCCCGATTCCGCAGTTCTGCCCCACCCGCCACCCCTCCACCCAGTCACCAGCCACCCTTGAGGAGCCCCCGATGACCCCCACCACTCCGGCGCGCAGCGCCGTCGTCACCGGCAGCGGCAAGGGCATCGGCCGGGCGGTCGCCGAGCGGCTCACCGCCGACGGCTGGCTCGTCGTCGGCCTCGAG
Source organism: Leucobacter sp. PH1c (assembly GCF_000633415.1). GTDB lineage: Bacteria > Actinomycetota > Actinomycetes > Actinomycetales > Microbacteriaceae > Leucobacter. The sequence continues at coordinate 54,183 of NZ_AYMV01000001.1, forward strand.
CGGAGCCCCGGATCCGGCACCCTCGAAGCGGGGATCTGCGCCGCAGTGGTGCTCGGCGACTCCCGGGAACGCTCCGCGCACGCCGAGGCTGCGGCCCGCGCCCGTGAGCTCGCGCCGCTCGGCGGCTGGGTGAACAACGCGGGGATCACGAAGACGACGCCCCTGCACCGCCTCGACGAGGCCACGGTGCGCGAGGTGATCGACATCAACGGCCTCGGCACCCTCTGGGGCGCGACGGCCGCCGTCGAGGCCTTCACGGCGCAGCGCTCGGGCGGCTCGATCGTCAACATCGGCTCGGTCCACGGGCGGGCGGCGTTCGCGGATCACGCCGCCTACGAGTTCACGAAGGCCGGGATCGACGCGCTGAGCCGCAGCATCGCCGTCACCTACGGGCCGCTCGGCATCCGGGCGAACACGGTCGCCCCGGGCGGCGTGCGCACCCCGCACCTCGAGGCGCAGATCGCGCGCGCGGCCGATCCCGAGGCGGAGGAGCGCGGGCTCGCCGAGGGGCCGCCGATGCGCCGGATCGCGCGCGCGGAGGAGGTCGCGGCGGTGACCGCGTTCCTGCTCGGCGACGAGGCGCCGTACATCAGCGGCCAGTCGATCGCGGTCGATGGGGCGTGGACGGCGTCGTTCGGGCGCCCGCAGGTCGATCCCGCGCTGCTCGAGGCCTACGGACTGGTGCGGGAGCGCCGCGACGCGTGAGCGCCCGGCAGCGCAGCGCCCGGCAGCGCAGTGCCCGGCAGCGCCGTGCCCCCGGTGTCCGCGGACGCCGGGGGCACTGCGCTTCGCGCCCTACGCCTTCAGCATCGAGGCGCGCGCGATGAGCCCGTCGACGACGTCGAACGTGGCGATCGTCTCGGTCGCGACGCCCGCGTTGATGACGCGCTCCTGCGCGACGACCCAGCGCTCGCCGAACAGCACGGTCGTGTCGATCTCGCAGCGGAGCTCGGGGTTCTCGAGCCGCGGCGCGTAGAAGGCGCGGATGGCCTCGCGGCCGACGATCGGCTCGGGGCCGACGCCGGTGATCACGGCGTCCTTCGCGTAGGTGCCGACGAAGGTGTCGAGGTCGTGGTCGTTGAACGCGTCGACCTGGGCGGTCACCGTGGCGAGCGCGGTCTGGCTGGGGACGGGCATGGCATGCTCCTTCGCAGTCGGGGAAAGTGGGGGAGGCGGGGGCGGGATCGGGCCCCGCGCCGCAACTAGTCGATCCGGACGCCGCCGTTGACGTCGTAGGTGGCCCCCGTGGTGAAGGCCGCCTTGGGGGAGGCGAGCGCCGCGATGATCCAGGCGACGTCCTCGGGCTGGCCGAAGTCGCCGAGCGGGATCGACGCCGTGAGCGCGTCGCGCGCGGGGCCCTGGAGGTGGTTCGTGATCGCGGAGACCACGGGGCCGGGGGTGACGGCGTTGACGCGGATCCCCTCGCCAGCGAGGTGGCGGGCGAAGGAGCGCGTGAGGGCGAGGATCGCGCCCTTGCTCGCGGCGTAGTGCATGCCGGTCTTGAGCGCGCCCTGCTGGCCGGCGATGGACGAGAGGTTCACGACCGCGCGGTCGACGGGCGCCTCGGGGGTGCCCGCGGCGGCGCGCAGCAGGGGGAGTGCGGCGCGCGTGAGCAGGAAGGTGCCGCGCCCGTTCGTCTCCATGACGGCGTCCCACTCGTCGATCGTGATGTCGTCGAAGGCGCGGTAGGGGCACACGCCGCCGTTGTTCACGAGCACGTGGAGCCGGCCCCACGTGGCCTCCACCTCCGCGACGAGGGCGTCGATCGAGGCGGGATCGCGCAGGTCGAGGCGGGAGACGCGGGCCTCGGGGGCGCCCGCGGCGATGCAGGCGTCCGCGGCTTCGCGGGCGGCGGCCTCGCCGCCCGTGTACGTGAGCCAGACGGCGTTCCCGTCGGCGGCGAGTGCGAGCGCGGCGGCGGTGCCGATGCCCGAGCTCGCCCCGGTGATGAGTGCGTATCGGAGAGTCATACTCAGAACGCTATAGCATTTTCGGGCCCGGCGCACCGGAGTGGCGCGTGTTTGCTAGATGCTATAGCATTCGATGCATGAACTCTGATCTCGTACTCCTCACGGACAGCGATCTCCCCGGCACCGCCGCCCGGGACACGCTGGCCGCGGCCGGCCTCCGCGTCGAGGCCGCCCAGACCCGCGATCCCGCGCAGCTCATCGCCGCCGGGCGCGACGCGACGGCGCTCGTCGTGCAGTGGGCCCCCATCACCGCCGAGGTGATGGACGGCATGCCGCGGCTGCGCCTCATCAGCCGGCTCGGGATCGGCGTCGACATGGTGGATCTCGCCGCGGCGACGGAGCGCGGCATCGCCGTCGCGAACACCCCCACCTACTGCGTCGAGGAGGTGGCCACGCACACGATCGCCATGGTGCTCGCGCAGGCCCGCGGTCTCGCCGGCTACGACGCCGCCGTCCGCGCCGGGCGCTGGGCCGCGGTCGACGCGCAGCCCATGTCGATCCGCCCCTCCGCGAGCACCGTCGCCGTGATCGGCTACGGCCGCATCGGCCGCATGGTCGCCGCCTCGCTCACCGCGATCGGCTTCCGCGTGCTCGTCTCGGATCCGTTCCTCGACGCCGCCGCAGCGACCGCGGCGGGCGTCGTCCCCGCCACGCTCGACGAGGCGCTCGCGGGCGCCGACATCGTGACGCTCCACGCGCCGCTCACCGAGGAGACCCGCCACCTCCTCAACGCGCGCAGCATCGCGGGCATGCGCCCCGGCGCGGTCGTGGTGAACACGTGCCGCGGCCCCCTCATCGACGAGGAGGCGCTCGCCGACGCGATCGAGTCCGGTCACCTCGGCGGAGCCGCGCTCGACGTGTTCGCCGCCGAGCCGCTCCCCGCGGACAGCCGCCTGCGCGCGAGCGACCGCGTGCTGCTCACCCCTCACGCCGCCTGGTACTCGCCGGAGGCGCTCGCCGACCTCCCGGTGCACGCTGCGCGCAACGTCGTCGACTTCGTCGCGGGCCGCCCGGTGCCCGCGATTCTCAACCCGGAGGCGCTGACGCGCCGCGAGGAGGTAGGTGCCTGATGGAACTCATGCGACTCGGCCAGCCCGGCCAGGAGCGCCCCGTCGTCCGCGACGGCGAGCGCGTCTACGAGCTGAGCTCCCTGACCGCCGATATCGACGGCGCCTTCCTCGCCGCGGACGGCATCGCGCGGGTCCGCGCCGCCCTCGCCGAGGGCGCGCTGCCCGAGCTCGCCGACTGGCGCTCGTTCCGCGTGGGCGCCCCGATCGCGCGGCCCTCCGCGGTGATCTGCATCGGCATGAACTACGCGGCACACGCCGCCGAGTCCGGGTCGCTGCCGCCCGAGCAGCCCGTCGTCTTCCTGAAGACCCCGAACACCGTCGTCGGTCCGTTCGACGACGTGTTCCTGCCGCCCACCGCCCAGACGGTCGACTGGGAGGTCGAGCTCGCCGTCGTGATCGGGCAGCGCGCACGCTACCTCGCGAGCCCCGCCGAGGCGCGCGCCCACATCGCCGGCTTCACGATCTCGAACGACGTCTCCGAGCGCGACTTCCAGCTCGAGCAGTCGGGCGGCCAGTGGTCGAAGGGCAAGTGCTCGGAGACGTTCAACCCGCTCGGCCCGGCGCTCGTGCCCACCGCGGAGGTGGACTACCAGAACCTCCGCCTCGGCTCGCGCGTGAACGGCGAGACTCGGCAGGACTCCACGACCGCCGACATGATCTTCCCGGTCGACGGGCTCGTGTACCACCTGAGCCAGTACCTCGTGCTTGAGCCGGGCGACGTGATCAACACGGGCACCCCGAAGGGCGTCGCGCTCTCCGGGAACTTCCCCTACCTCGGGGACGGCGACGAGATGACGATGTGGATCGAGGGGCTCGGCGAGCAGACGCAGCGCCTGCGCCCCGCGGTGCTGCCCGCCGCCTGAGCGCGGGCTCCCGGGCCCTGGCCGCCGGCCGTGGGACACTGAACGGGTGAGCAGACCGAGCGCCGATCCGCGGGACCCCGCGCACCCCGAGAGCCCCGGAACTCCCGCGCGCCCCAGAGTTCCCGCGAGCCGCGTGGGGCGCGATACCGTCGCGACCATCGGCATCGTCGTCGCCCTGCTCATCTTCTTCGCGACCGTGCCGCTCTCCGCGCAGGACGGCACCGCGTGGTGGCTCATCACCCTGGCGATCGGCTCCTCGCTGCTCCTCGCGGCAGTGCTCGTGCGCATGTTCATGCGCGGGTCGAATCTGTTCCGGCTCCTCGCGCTCCTCCTCGTGGTGGCGGTCGCGTGCGCGCTCGGCATCTTCACGGTGGCGCGGGAGATGCCCGGGCAGTTCTCGGGCATCGAGACCCGCATCGACGCGCTCTACTTCACGCTCACCACGATGACCACGACCGGCTACGGCGACATCCACGCGGTCGGCCAGTTCGCGCGCGCCCTCGTGTCGCTCATCCTCGTCTTTGATCTCGTCTTCCTCGGCCTGTTCGGCGCGGAGCTCTCGCGGATCGCGCAGCGCACGCTCGTGCGGGTGCGGGGCGGGGGCGCCGATCACTGGCCCGCGGGCGCGTCGGGCGCGGCGGGCGCGGCACCCGAGCGGCGCGCTGAGCGGCGTGCCGAGCCAGCGGAGCCCCGGCCCGCAGCACCCGAGCGGCCGGAGGCCGAGTGACCCCCGGCGAACTTCCCGGACCGCCCTCGCGCGCCGCGCGCCTCCGCGCCACCGCGAAGCCGCTCATCACCGCGATCCTGATGGGCGGCTTCGCCGGGCTCATCGCGATCCTCACGTTCCAGGGGATGATGGCGCTCCAACACCTCGTCTGGGGCGACGAGGCGGCGGGCCCGGCGCGGATCGCCCTCACGATCCTGCTCGGCGGGGCCCTGCTGATCCTGCTCGCGCGCATCGCGCCCACCGAGACTATGGACGAGCTCCTCCGCGACACCGAGCGGCCCTGGCAGCGCTCCCGCCGCACGATCATCGTGACGGCGCTCAGCGCGATCGTCGCCGTCGCGTTCGGCGGAGCGATCGGGCCGGAGGCGGGGCTGCTCGCGGTCGTCGCCCAGTGTTCGGCGATCGTGTCCCGGCTCATCGCCCGCGACGAGGCCGGAGCCCGCGCGATCTCCGAGGCCGGGGCGGCCGGCACGCTCGGCGGGCTCTACGCCTCGCCGCCCGCGGCGGCGGCGCTCGACGGGGATCGCCTCACGCCGAGCCGCTTCGCCTCGCTCGTGGCGGCGGTGTCCGGCTTCGTGGTGTTCCTCTGGGTCGCGCGCAACGTGTTCGGCGGCGAGGGCGTCACCGCCGTCCCGCTGCCCGCGCCGAGCCCGGGCGCCGACTGGCTGCTCGTCATCCCCGTGCTCGCCGGCCTCGCGCTCGGCGTGCTGTTCCGGATCCTGCTCCCCGCCGCTCAGCGGCTCGCAGCCCGGCTGCGCCGCCCCTGGCTCGCGACCGTGGCCGGCACCGTGCTGTTCGCGCTCCTCGCCGCCGCCGTGCCGCTCGTGCGCTTCTCCGGGCACCACGACCTCGGCACCGTGAACGCGCTCGCTGCGGACGATGCCTGGATGCCGCTCGCGCTCGTCGCCGTGGCGAAGCTCGTCGCGCTCGTGCTCTGCCTCGCCTCCGGCTGGCGCGGCGGCGAGATCTTCCCGCTCATCTTCATCGGGGCGGCCGCGGGCGCGGCGTGCGCGGCGCTCCTCCCCGGGCTCGATCCGGCCTCGGCCGTGATGATCGCGATGGCCGCGACGGTTACCGTGGGTTGGCGCCGCCCGCTCGCCGCCTTCCTGCTGCTCGTACTCGTGGTCGACGGCCCGGTGATCGTGCCGCTGCTCGTCGGGATCGGCTGCGGGATCGTGGTGGACAAGCTCTGCTTCCCGCCCCGCGCGGAGCCGGAGGCCCCGGCCGGAGCGGCGCCCGATGCGGCGCCGGGCACGCCGCCGGGCACGCCGCCCGGCACGCCGCCCGGTTCCTCGTCGCGCGCGCGGTGAATCGGCCGCACCCCGGAACCGCCCCCACCCCGCGCCCCATCGCCGCTATGCTCCGAGCATGAGCATGGGTGGCGGAATGGGCGGTGGCCGGGGCTCGCGCGTCTCGGGCGGCGACGCCGCGCGGCAGCGCGAGCTGAACAGCCAGGCGCCGAAGGTGGCGGGCCTCGGCAAGCGGATCGCGGAGCTCTTCCGCCCGTACCGCGGCCCGCTCGCGGTGATCATCGCGCTCGTGATCGTCTCGGCCGCGCTCGCGATCCTGCCGCCGCTCATCACGCAGCGGGTGTTCGACGACGGCTTGTTCCCGGTCGACGGCTCCGGGCCGAACCTCCCGATCCTCACCTGGCTCGTCGTGGCGATGATCGTCGTGTTCGTGGTCTCGTCGGGGCTCGGCATCATCCAGACCTACTTCACCGCGCGCGTGGGCAACCGCGTCATGGGCGACCTGCGCGTCCGGCTGTTCTCCCATCTGCAGCGCATGGAGCTCGGCTTCTTCACCCGCACGAAGACGGGCGTCATCCAGTCCCGCCTGCAGAACGACGTCGGCGGCGTCGCGAACGTTCTCACGAACACGGTGTCGAACATTATCGGCAACACGGTCACGGTGATCGCCGCGGCGGTCGCGATGATCCTGCTCAGCTGGCAGCTCACGATCGTCGCGCTCGTGCTGATGCCCGTCCTGGTCTTCGCACAGCGTCGGGTGGGGCAGGTGCGGGCGCGGATCGCGGGCCGCACCCAGGAATCGCTGTCCGAGATGACGGCGATCACGCAGGAGGCGCTCTCGGTCTCGGGCGTGCTCCTCGCGAAGACCTACTCGCGGCAGCAGGCGGAGACCGAGCGCTACGCCGACGAGAACCGCAACCAGATCGCGCTGCAGGTGCAGCAGACGATGAGCGGGCAGGTGTTCTTCGCGCTCGTGCAGGTGTTCCTGTCGGCGGTGCCGGCGATCGTGTACCTGGTTTCGGGCTGGCTGCTCGCGGAGGCGCAGGGCACGGGCTTCGACCCGGGCATCACGGCGGGCACGATCGTCGCGTTCACGACGGTGCAGTCGCGGCTGCTCTTCCCGCTCATGGCGCTCATGCGGATCGCGCTCGACCTGCAGACCTCGAGCGCGCTGTTCGCGCGCATCTTCGAGTACCTGGATCTCGCCCCGGCGATCGTCGACGCCCCCGATGCGGCGCAGCCCTCGGACGCTGCGGGGCGGGCGGGCCGGATCGAGTTCGCCGACGTGACGTTCCGCTACCCGGACGCGGGGCCGGAGGACCGCCCCACGCTCGACGGCATCTCGTTCACCGTGGCGCCGGGCGAGTTCGTGGCGTTCGTCGGCGCATCGGGCTCGGGCAAGACGACGATCGGGAACCTGATCCCGCGCCTGTACGACGCCTCCTCGGGCACCGTGAGCTACGGGGGCGACGACGTGCGCAGTCTCGCGCAGGAGGCCCTCATGGACCGGATCGGCGTGGTCACCCAGGAGCCGTACCTGTTCCACGCGTCGATCGCGGCGAACCTGCGCTACGCGAAGCCGGACGCGAGCCAGGAGGAGCTCGAGCGGGCGGCGCGGCTCGCGAACATCCACGACACGATCGCGGGCTTCGCCGAGGGCTACGACACGATCGTCGGCGAGCGCGGCTACCGCCTCTCGGGCGGCGAGAAGCAGCGGATCGCGATCGCGCGCGTGCTGCTCAAGAACCCCCGCGTGCTCGTGCTCGACGAGGCGACGAGCGCGCTCGACACCGTGAACGAGCGGGTTGTGCAGCACGCGCTCGAGGACGCGCGGAGCGGGCGCACGACGATCGCGATCGCGCACCGGCTTTCGACCGTGGTCGACGCGGACCGGATCTACGTCGTCGGGGCCGGGCGGATCCTCGAGGCGGGCACGCACGAGGAACTGCTCGCAAGCGCCGGCGCGTACGCGGAGCTCTACTCGCAGCAGCAGTAGGGCGCGGCCGCCGCGGAGTAGGATCTTCCCGTGCGTCCGATCACCCAGTCCCGCAAGCTCGCCGGTGTGCGCTACGACGTGCGGGGCCCGATCCTGCAGGAGGCCGAGCGCCTCGAGCGCGCGGGGCAGCAGATCCTGAAGCTCAACATCGGCAACCCGGCGCCGTTCGGCTTCGCGGCGCCGCCCGAGATCGTCGAGGCGGTCGAGCGCGCGCTGCCGATCGCGCAGGGGTACACCGACTCGCGGGGGATCCTCCCCGCGCGCGAGGCCGTCGCCGCCGCCTACACGGCCGCGGGGGTGCCCGGGGTCGGGCCGGACGACGTGCTGATCGGCAACGGCGTGAGCGAGCTCATCTCGCTCGTGCTGCAGGCACTCGTCGACACGGGCGACGAGATCCTCGTCCCGGCACCCGACTACCCCCTGTGGACGGCGCAGGTGACGCTCGCGGGCGGCCGCGCGGTGCACTACCCGTGCGCCGAGGAGCAGGGCTGGCTGCCGGATCTCGCCGCTGTCGAGGCCCTGATCACTCCCGCGACCCGGGGCATCGTGCTGATCAACCCGAACAACCCGACGGGCGCGGTGTACCCGCCCGAACTCGTGCGCGGCTTCGCGGCGCTCGCCGAGCGGCACGGCGTCGTGCTCATGGCGGACGAGATCTACGACCGCATCCTGTACGACGGCGCGCGGCACGAGCACGCGGCGCGGCACGTGGCGGACACCCTGTGCCTCACCTTCGGCGGCCTGTCGAAGGTGCAGCGCGTGGCGGGATACCGCGCGGGCTGGCTCGTCGCCTCCGGGAACCGGGCGCGGGCGCGCGACTTCCTGGAGGGGCTCACCCTCCTCGCCAACATGCGGATGTGCGCGAATGCGCCGGCTCAGCACGCGATCCCGGTGGCGCTCGCGCCCGGGGGCGACGGCTCGGGGATCGCGGAGCTCTGCGCGCCGGGCGGACGGCTGCGCGAGCAGCGCGACACCGCGCACGGGCTGCTCACCGAGATCCCGGGCGTGAGCTGCGTGCTGCCGGGCGGCGCGATGTACCTCTTCCCGCGGCTCGACCCCGAGCGCTTCCCGATCGAGGACGATCAGGCCTTCGTGATCGAGCTGCTGCGCGCCACGCGCGTGCTCGTGACGAACGGGCGGGGCTTCAACCTCCCGACGCCCGATCACCTGCGCTTCGTCACGCTGCCGAGCGTCCCCGTGCTGACGGAGGCGATCGGGCGGATCGCGGAGCACCTCGCCGAGATCCGGCGGGACTGAGCGTGGAGCGGACGGAGCGCGCGTGAGCATCAGGATTCTGGCGGTCGGGAAGAAGCACGAGGCCTGGGTGACCGAGGGGATCGGGCGCTACGAGCAGCGCCTGCGCAAGCCCTTCGACACGGCGTGGCAGCTGCTGCCGCACTCCGCGCGCGACGGCGAGGCCGCGCGGGCGGAGGAATCGGAGCGGATCCTCGCGAAGCTCGACCGCGACGCCTTCGTGGTGCTCCTCGATGAGCGCGGGCGCAACGTCGATTCGCCCGAGCTCGCGCGGCGGGTGCGCGCGGAGCTCGACGCGGGACGGCAGATCGTCGTGGTGATCGGCGGCGCCTACGGGGTGTCCGACGCCGTGCGGCAGCGCGCGAACTTCGTGTGGAGCCTGTCCGCTCTCGTCTTCCCGCATCAGCTCGTGCGGCTCATCCTCGTGGAGCAGCTCTACCGCGCCCAGGAGATCTCCGCGGGGCGGTCCTACCACCACGTCTGAGCCTCGGCCACAGTGTCGGAGGCCGCCGGTATCCTCCCCGCATGAACCCCTTCCGGCTCTCGACTCGGCGGCGGCCCCCGGCCGCGCGGGCGCGCTCAGCTCGGCCCGGTGCCGGCGCTGCGCCGCGCGCCGCGGCCCCGGTGCCGCCGCCCGGCGTGGTTGTGCCCTGGCGGGTCACGGAGCGCTCGCCCTCGGGGGTGATCGAGGTGGCCCACGTCGGCCACGCGCCGCTCACCTCCGTCCGCTTCGCGCTCGCGGGCCGCGGGATGCTGGGGCTCTCCCTCCCGCAGACGGTCCACCCGGGGGAGCGCGTGCGCGTGGTGCTGCGGGGCGTCCACGCCGAGGCGGCCGCGCAGGCCCCCGACGGGATGCTGGTGCTGCGCTGGTTCCAGGCGGACGGAACGGAGCTGCTGTGGCCGATCGCGCTGTGAGGGGGCGCCGCAGAGGCCCCGCAGAGGAAGCTCCGAGCTCCGGAGCGCGGTGCGCTGGGCGCGCCCACGGGGCTCCTCTGGGGGCGCTCGCGCGACACGCCGAGGGAGGGGTGTGCGGCAAATTCTTCCGGGCCCGCTCACCCTGTGGATAACCCCCCGAAAGGGGCGGAACTGCGCCGAAAGTTCTCCCCAAGCAAGTGGCGTTTCTGGTGGATAGACCGTGAATAACTACATTGATGTAACTACATCATGTTGTGGTTGGCCGAGGTGTGGTTCACTAGATGTAGTGCCTCGGGGTGAGGCGCGAGGTTGTTCGAGAAGGGCGTGAAATGGCCATTACGGTATACACCAAGCCGTCGTGCGTGCAGTGCACCGCGACGTACCGGGCGCTCGACAGCAAGGGGATCGAGTACAACGTGCTCGACCTCTCGCAGGACGAAGCGGCACTCGAGACGGTGAAGGAGCTCGGGTACCTGCAGGCGCCCGTTGTGGTGACCGATGAGGAGCACTGGTCCGGCTTCCGTCCCGACAAGATTTCGGAGCTCGCCAGCCGCCTCGCCGACTGATCCCGAGCCCCACGCAGCGCCCCGTGCGAGCGGAGTCCCGTGCTTCGCTGGTCGGGGCGCTTCGGTAGCGTGAACTCAGTCGGGGATGAGAGGTGAAGGCCGTGGCTGATCTGGTCTACTTCTCGAGCGTCTCGGGGTACACCCACCGATTCGTCGAGAAACTTGGACGGCCGGCGCATCGCATCCCGCTCTACGCGCACGATGAGCCGCTCGTCGTCACGGAGCCGTTCGTGCTCCTCCTGCCCACCTACGGCGGGGGCCCCGAGACTCGGGCCGTCCCGAAGCAGGTCATCCGGTTTCTCAACGATGAGCGCAACCGGACGTTGATCCGAGGCGTGATCGCCTCGGGCAACACCAATTTCGGCGAGGCGTACGGCCTCGCAGGGGACATCGTGGCGCGGAAGTGCCACGTACCGGTCCTCTACCGATTCGAACTCTTTGGCACCCCGGACGACGTGCGCGTCGTCCACGATGGATTGGAACAGTTTTGGAAGCAACAGTGATGGAGCCCGGGCTCGCGTCGTCGAAGATCAGCGACATGGATTACCACTCGCTGAACGCGATGCTGAACCTGTACGACGCCGACGGCAAGATCCAGTTCGACAAGGATCGCGAGGCCGCGCGCCAGTACTTCCTGCAGCACGTCAACCAGAACACGGTGTTCTTCCACAACTTCGAGGAGCGCCTGCGCTACCTCATCGACAACGACTACTACGAGAAGGAACTGCTCGATCAGTACGACGCGAAGTTCGTCGAGCGGCTGACCGACGAGGCGTACGCGATGAAGTTCCGCTTCCCCGCGTTCCTCGGCGCCTTCAAGTTCTTCACCTCCTACGCGCTCAAGACGTTCGATGGCAAGCGCTACCTCGAGCGCTTCGAGGACCGCGTCGTCATGGTCGCCCTCGGCCTCGCCCGCGGCGACGAGGAGCTCGCACGCGGCTTCATGCGCGAGATGATCTCGGGCCGCTTCCAGCCGGCCACCCCCACCTTCCTGAACCTCGGCAAGGCGCAGCGCGGCGAGCTCGTCTCCTGCTTCCTCCTCCGCGTCGAGGACAACATGGAGTCGATCTCGCGCGGCATCAACTCCTCGCTGCAGCTCTCGAAGCGCGGCGGCGGCGTGGCGCTCTCGCTCTCGAACATCCGCGAGGCCGGCGCCCCGATCAAGAAGATCGAGAACCAGTCCTCCGGCATCATCCCCGTGATGAAGCTGCTCGAAGACAGCTTCAGCTACGCGAACCAGCTCGGCGCGCGTCAGGGCGCGGGCGCGGTGTACCTCAACGCGCACCACCCCGACATCATGAAGTTCCTCGACACGAAGCGCGAGAACGCGGACGAGAAGATCCGCATCAAGACGCTCTCGCTCGGCGTTGTCGTGCCCGACATCACCTTCGAGCTGGCGAAGAAGAACGAGGACATGTACCTCTTCTCGCCCTACGACGTCGAGCGCGTCTACGGTGTGCCCTTCGGCGACATCTCGGTCACCGAGAAGTACGCCGAGATGGTCGCGGATGCGCGCATCAAGAAGACGAAGATCAGCGCCCGCCAGTTCTTCCAGACGGTCGCCGAGCTGCAGTTCGAGTCGGGCTACCCCTACATCGTGTTCGAGGACACGGTGAACGCGGCGAACCCGATCAAGGGCCGCATCAACATGTCGAACCTGTGCTCCGAGATCCTCCAGGTCAACACCCCGACCACCTACAACGAGGACCTCAGCTACGACCAGATCGGCAAGGACATCTCCTGCAACCTCGGGTCGATGAACATCGCCATGGCGATGGACGGCGGCGACCTCGCCGGCACCGTCGACCTCGCGATCCGCTCGCTCACCGCGGTGAGCGACATGAGCTCGATCACGTCGGTGCGCTCGATCGAGGACGGCAACGCGCAGTCGCACGCGATCGGCCTGGGTCAGATGAACCTCCACGGCTACCTGGCGCGCGAGCACGTGCACTACGGCTCCGAAGAGGGCATCGACTTCACGAACATCTACTTCTACACGGTGCTGTTCCACGCGCTCTCCGCGTCGAACAAGATCGCGATCGAGCGCGGCGAGGTGTTCGGCGGCTTCGCCGACTCGAAGTACGCCTCGGGCGAGTTCTTCGACAAGTACACGGACGCCGCATGGGAGCCGGAGACGGCCCGCGTGCGCGAGCTGTTCGAGAACGCCGGCATCGCGATCCCCACGCAGGAGGACTGGCGCACGCTCAAGGCGTCCGTCATGGAGCACGGGATCTACAACCAGAACCTGCAGGCCGTGCCGCCCACCGGCTCGATCTCCTACATCAACAACTCGACGAGCTCGATCCACCCGATCGCGTCGAAGGTGGAGATCCGCAAGGAGGGCAAGCTCGGGCGCGTGTACTACCCGGCCCCGTTCATGACGAACGAGAACCTCGAGTACTACACCGACGCGTACGAGATCGGCGCTGAGAAGATCATCGACACCTACGCCGCGGCCACGCAGCACGTCGACCAGGGGCTGTCGCTCACGCTGTTCTTCAAGGACACCGCCACCACGCGCGACATCAACAAGGCGCAGATCTACGCATGGCGCAAGGGGATCAAGACGATCTACTACATCCGCCTGCGCCAGCTCGCACTCGAGGGCACCGACATGACCGAGTGCGTGAGCTGCATGCTCTAACCTGCCACTGAGACGACTACCACTGACGGAGAAAGACGCAAGGGACGCGATGAACTTCAAGTTGGGGCACGCCGTGCAGGCGATCAACTGGAACCGGATCGAGGACGACAAGGACCTCGAGGTCTGGAACCGCCTCGTCAACAACTTCTGGCTGCCCGAGAAGGTGCCGCTGTCGAACGACGTGCAGTCGTGGGCGACCCTCACGGAGGACGAGAAGCTCCTCACGATGCGGGTGTTCACGGGCCTCACGCTGCTCGACACCATCCAGGGCACCGTGGGCGCGGTTTCGCTGATCCCCGATGCGATCACCCCGCACGAGGAGGCCGTCTACACGAACATCGCGTTCATGGAGTCGGTGCACGCGAAGAGCTACTCGTCGATCTTCTCGACGCTGTGCTCCACGCAGGAGATCGACGACGCCTTCCGCTGGTCCACGGAGAACGTGAACCTGCAGAAGAAGGCCCAGATCATCGTCGACTACTACGAGGGCGACGACCCGCTGAAGCGGAAGATCGCCTCGACGCTGCTCGAGTCGTTCCTCTTCTACTCCGGCTTCTACCTGCCCATGTACTGGTCGGCGCACGCCAAGCTCACGAACACGGCGGACCTCATCCGCCTCATCATCCGTGACGAGGCCGTGCACGGCTACTACATCGGCTACAAGTTCCAGAAGGGCCTCGAGAACGAGACCGAGGAGCGCCGCCAGGAGCTGAAGGACTACACCTTCTCGCTCATGTACGAGCTCTACGAGAACGAGGTGAAGTACACGCAGGATCTCTACGATCCCGTCGGCCTCACCGAGGACGTGAAGAAGTTCCTCCACTACAACGCCAACAAGGCGCTCATGAACCTCGGCTACGAGCCGATGTTCCCCAAGGAGATGACCGACGTCAACCCGGCGATCCTGTCGTCGCTCTCGCCGAACGCGGACGAGAACCACGACTTCTTCTCGGGATCGGGATCCTCCTACGTCATCGGCAAGGCGGAGGCCACCGAGGACGAGGACTGGGACTTCTAGCCCGGAGCTGCTCCGGCCCGCACTCGCGGGCGCACGAGGCCCGGAACCGCGCGAGCGATTCCGGGCCTCGTGCTGTGCACGACGCTAGTGCTCTCCGGTGCCGTCGGCTGCGGGCATCTTCGGGAAGCGCTCTCCGACACGACGATGCACCTCCGTGGTGCCCCCGTTGATCACTCCGGCGGGGCCGGCTGCGCGCTCGAAGACCCCTACGAATCGGTATCCGATTTCCCGCGTGACGGGGTTCCTGACCTGTGCGAATGTGAGGCTCTTGGTGACGCGATCCGGCGAGATCTCTTCGACGGCGCCGCCGTCGCCCCTGTGGGTGTAAATCGTCCGGCCGTCGCTCGCGAGCGAGTTCTGCCAGTGGAACGAATCGCTCACCGTTCCGACGAGCTTCGGGCACCAGATCCGGTACGTGGAGTAGTCGCGGTCCGTGCCTCGCGTCCCGGCGAGGCCAGCGGGCGTAAACCAGGAGCGCTGGATCCCGCGATAGCTGCAGCCCAGCAGCACGTTGCAGATCTCGGCAATCGTGGCGAAGCTCACCCCGTCCCCGACGGTGAACTCATCCCGTCCGGCGTAGAAGGCGTTCGGGTCGTTCGCGATATCGAGATCGTCCCACATGACGAAGTCTGCCGTTGCTGTCCTGCGTGTGATTTCGGCCACGTGCGCGTCGATGGTGGCATCGATCTGCGCGACGGTGACCGCCTCGGGCGAGCGGCCCGCGTTCGAAGTCTCCGCGTCCGCGGGAGCGGGCACCGGGACGCGGAGGAACTCGCACTCATTGGCCTGAATGGCGGTCAGAGTGGTGAAGAGATCCGGGTGTTCGACCGGGCGCAGCTCGGTGATGATGCTGGCCTGCCGCTGGGCGTCGGCGAGCTGGTTGTGCTCGTGAAAACGTTCGTCGCACTCGATCGCGAGATTCAGCTGTGGGAAGTAGAGGTCGATGTAGAACTGGCGACCGTCTTCGGTTCGAACGGACTGCTGGCTCACCGGTTTGAGCTGTCCGCGTACCTCGGGGCTGAGCCGGTGCCAGATCGCATTGATGACGTAGTTCTCGTAGTCCTTGCGTCGCGTGCGTGACAGCGTTCGTGAGAGGTATTCCAGCCGATCGATCATCCCTCAAGTATGCAGGAATTACATTGCTTATTGATAGGTAGCACACGCGGCCCGTCACGATGGCTGCGGAAGCGGGCTCCCCTCATGTCCCGGCGCTCGCTCACCCGGGCGTGCTGCACGGTCAGTGGGGTGTCGAGCCCCCGGCATCCGCCCGGAGATGGGCGCGGAGCGCGGCCGCGATCTCGCCCGCGTGCCGAGACTGCTCGGGGGTGAGCGCGTCGACGAAGAGCTCCTTAACCGCGTGGAGGTGCCGGGCCGAGGCCGCGCGGAAGGCGCTGAGCCCGGTCTCGGTGATCGTCACGTACACCCCGCCGCGTCCACTGCTCGTCGAGGCCGCGCCGCCGGGTCCGCGGTGCACCAGGCCCCGCCGCTCCATGCGCCCCACGTGGTGCGAGAGGCGGCTGCGCTCCCACTCGACGAGGTCGGCGAGCTCGGAGGAGCGCAGCGTGTGGCCCTCGGCCTCGCTCAGCGCGAGCAGCACGCGGTAGTCACCGAGGGAGAGCGCGGATTCCGCCGCGAGCCGGCGGTCCATGCGGCTGCGCAGGATCTCAGCAGACTCGATGAAGTCTCGCCAGACGAGCAGCTGCTGGGCGTCCGGCGAGTGGCGTCCCGGGAACTCGGTCATGGCGTGCCTCCTCGCATGGTTGACGTGTCAACACTAGCAGCGGCTATGATTGATGTATCAACTCGGAGGCGAGCAGCTCGCCTCCGGTTGAGCGAAAACCCATCCGGCAACTGACCGGTCGGTGCCGACCCCACAAGGGACGGCGGCTTCGTGTCGGTTGCGACCTTGCACTGAGAGGTTGAACACCATGAAGGCAGCGCGCTACTACGGCCGCAAGGACATCCGCATCGAGGACATCGAGCCGCAGCCGCTCGAGGCCGGGACCGTGCGCATCGACGTGGCCTGGACCGGCATCTGCGGCACGGACCTGCACGAGTACCTCGAGGGCCCCATCTTCGTGCCCGAGCACGGGCATCCGCACCCCATCTCGGGCGAGGACGCTCCCGTGACGCTCGGACACGAGTTCTCGGGCGTCATCTCCGAGGTTGGCGAGGGCGTCACTGATCTCGCGGTGGGCGATCACGTGGTGGTCGAGCCCTACATCATCCGCGACGACGTCAACACGGGCCCCGACTCGAACGACTACCACCTGTCGCCAGACATGAACTTCATCGGCCTGGGCGGCCGCGGCGGTGGACTCGCCGAGAACATCGTGGTGCAGCGCCGCTGGGTGCACAAGATCGACGCGTCCGTCGCGCTCGACGAGGCCGCGCTCATCGAGCCGCTCTCCGTGGCCTACCACGCGGTGCAGCGCTCCGGCGTGGTCGCGGGTCAGACCGCGCTCGTCGGCGGCGCCGGGCCGATCGGCCTCCTCACGGCAGCGGTGCTGCGCGCGCTCGGCGTCACGGTGATCGTCTCCGAGCTCTCGCCGCTGCGTCGCCAGAAGGCGCTCGACTCGGGTGTCGCCGATGTCGCGCTGAACCCGGCCGAGGTCGACGTCGTCGCCGAGGTGAAGAAGCTCACCGACGGCAAGGGCGCGCACGTCGCCTTCGAGGCGACCTCGGTGCAGGTCGTCTTCGACACCCTGATGGACGCGGTGCGCCCCACGGGCGTCATCGTGGTCATCTCGATCTGGGGCAAGCCCGCCACCTTCGACATGCACAAGCTCGTCATGAAGGAGATCGATGTCCGCGGCACGATCGGCTACGTGAACTCCCACCCCGCCACGATCGCGCTCGTCGAGTCCGGGAAGATCGACCTCAAGCCCTTCATCACGGGCCGGATCGGCCTGGAGGGGCTCGTCGACGAGGGCTTCGACACGCTCATCAACCGCAACGAGACCGCGGTGAAGATCCTCGTCTCGCCGACGGGCAAGGGGCTGTAGCCGAACGGCTGCAGCGATTCCGGCGTGCGCGGCCGGGGTGGGGCAGCGGCCCCGCCCCGGCCGCGTTGCTTGTTCGCGAACGCGGACCCCGAGGCGCGGGGTCCCGAGGTGGGGGACCGCGAGGCGCGGATCCCGAGGCACCCCCCGTGCGCGGGCAATCGAATGACATCAATGTCATTTCGAAGTTCGCTTCGACTTATCCACATGGCTGTGCAGAATGTTCCGCACATATCTGCGAGTTATCCACATGTCCCTGCACAGGGTGTGGGGAAAACCTGCCCGCCACCGGGGCCTTCTTCGCTCAGGGGCACGGCGCTCGCACACGCGTTCGAGCGCGGCCGCGGGGGCGGAGCATACCCCCGAGGGGGTTACCCTTGACGCATGCAGTTGAATGACACGCGCGCCTGGAACCGCTTCTACGCCCCGGGCACCCCGGTCGACATTGAGCCCGTCACGGGATCCCTCGTGGATCTCCTCGACGAGCGCTGCGCCCAGTGGGCCGACCGCGACGCGATCAGCTTCTTCGGGCGCACCGTCACCTACCGGGAACTCGGCGAGCGCGTCGCGCGCGCGGCGCAGGGGCTCGCGGATCTCGGCGTGCGCGCGGGGGACCGTGTCGCGCTCATCATGCCGAACGCGCCGCAGCACGTCATCGCCTTCTACGCGGTGCTGCGGCTCGGCGGCGTGGTCGTCGAGCACAACCCGCTCTACACCCGCGACGAGCTCGACACGCAGTTCCGCGATCACGGCGCCGCCGTCGTCATCGCCTGGGACAAGGTCGTCGGCACCGTGCAGTCGCTGCCCGCGGAGCTCGGGATCCGCACCGTCGTCGCGGTCGACATCACCCGGGCGATGCCGTTCGCCACTCGCGCGGCCCTGCGCCTGCCCATCGCGAAGGCCCGCTCGTCTCGCGCGGCGCTCACCGCGCCCACGAGCGGCACGGTGTCGTTCGCGGAGCTCGAGCGCGCCACCCCGCTGCCCGCGGCGCACCCCCGGCCCGGCCGCGACGACGTTGCCTGCCTGCAGTACACCTCGGGCACCACGGGGGCGCCGAAGGGCGCCATGATCACGCACGGCAACCTGTGGGCCAACGCCCGCATGGGCGCCGCCTGGATGCCGGAGTTCACCCGCGGTGAGGGGTCGATCTACGGCCTCCTGCCGATGTTCCACTCCTTCGGGCTGCTCCTCTCGGTGATCTACTCGGTCGAGACGGGATCCCGGGCCGTGCTCTTCCCCACCTTCGACCCCGAGCTCGTGGCCCAGGCGGCGAAGCGCTTCCCGCCCACCTTCATCCCCGCGGTGCCGCCCATGTTCGACCGGCTGGCGCGCGTCGCGCGCGACGGGAAGCTCGACCTCAGCCAGGTGGTCTACTCGATCTCCGGCGCGATGACCCTCACCCCCGCGATCGTGAAGCGGTGGGAGGATCTCGCGGGCAGCATGCTCAACGAGGGGTACGGCCTCACCGAGACGAGCCCCATCGCGCTCGCGAACCCCTTCACCGCGGAGCGCCGGATCGGTGCGATCGGGATCCCGTTCCCCTCCACGGACATCCGCGTCGTGGATCCCGAGGAGCCGGGCCGTCAGGTGGCGCAGGGCGAGGTGGGCGAGCTGCTCATCGCGGGCCCGCAGGTGTTCCTCGGATACTGGAACCGGCCCGAGGAGACGGCGGCGACGCTGCTCGACGGCGGCTGGCTCCGCACGGGCGATCTCGTGGTGCAGGACGAGGACGGCTTCGTGACCGTCGTCGACCGGAAGAAGGAGCTCATCATCACGGGCGGCTTCAACGTCTCTCCGAGCGAGGTCGAGCGGGTGGTGAACGCGCTCCCCGGCGTCGCGGAGTCGGCGGTCGTCGGCATCCCCCGCGGCAGCGGCGCGGAGGTCGTGACGGTCGCGGTGGTGCTCGAGCCGGGTGCCGAGTTCGACGAGGAGGCGGCCCGCGCCGCCGCGCGCGAGCACCTCGCGGAGTACAAGCGGCCGAGCACCTACCTCGTGTGGGAGGAACTGCCGAAGTCGCTCATCGGCAAGGTGCTGCGCCGAAAGGTGCGCGACACGCTCGTTGCGGACCGGGGCGCGGTGCGCGCGGCGCCCGAGGACGCCGCCGAGTAGCGGGGTTCCCGGAGCGGAATCCGGCGCGACGGGTCCCGGCCGGATCGGGGCAGGGCGCGGCGGGCTCGCCGGCCCCTGATCAGCCGCGAGTGAGGAGACGCGCGAGCAGGCGGTCGAGCGCGACGTAGACGTAGCCGACCCCGATCAGCGCGACCGAGAGCGCCGCGATCCAGAGCGCCACGCCGCCCCAGCCGAGCCTGGCCACGTCGAGGAACGGGTACGGGTAGCTCTGCCCGGCCGCGAACTCCCCGCCGAGCCCGCCGTACACGAGCGCGTAGGCGAGGTACGCGTACGGAATGAGCGCCCAGAGCACGGGGTCGATCCAGCGCAGCCGGCCCTTGGGCACGAACAGCAGCCAGTCAAGGATCAGCAGTGCGGGCGTGATGATGTGGATCAGGTTGTCCGTGAGCGAGAAGGGCACGTAGTCGCCCTCCTGCTGGAACGCCGTGGGCACGAGCACCACGAGGTAGACGAGCATGGTCACGGTGATCGCCATCATGACGGCGCCGCTCGCCCGGGCCGAGGGCGTCGAGGTGCCGCGCGGGCCCAGCGTGCGCAGCTCGTGGATCGTCCGCGCGATGAGCACCACGAGCCAGAGGAGGCAGAGCAGGTTGCTGAGCACGGTGTAGTAGCGCAGCGCGCCCCAGCTGGGGTCCGGGGTGAGCGCGCCCGTGATCCGCAGAAGTCCCGTCAGCACGACGAGGAGCGCGACGGCGCGGAAGGCGAGCGCGAGCGGGCGGGAGCGCAGCGCTCCGACGGCGGATGCGCGCCCTTCGGCGGCGGTCTGGGGAGCGGCGATGGTGTCCACGGCACTATCTCACCACGGGGCGGGCGAATCGCGCGAGCGACGCGCACTCGGCGCGGCGTCGTGAAGCGCTAGACTGACCCGGAGGTGCGCCGGTCCGGTTCCGAGGCGCACGTGCAGACTGACGGAGGTGGCGCGGATGAAGCGAGGCCGCCTGGACCAGCGCACGATCGTCGATGCGGTGCTCGGTCTTGCGAGCGGTGAACCGCAGGCGCGCATCACGTTCAAGCGGCTTGGCGAGGCGCTCGGCGTCGACGCGACCGCGATGTACCGGCACTTCCGCAACAAGGACGAGCTGATCCGCGCCGCGCTCGACCGGCTCGCCGCCACCGCGACCGCCGATGCGCGCGCGACGCCGGGGGACTGGCGGGCCCGTCTCGAAGCGTTCGTCACCCGGATGGCCGAGCTGAGCCTGGAGCACCCTGCTATCGGTGCGGAGTGGGCGATGGTCGATCCCGTGGGTCCCGGCGACGTCGCCTCCGACGAGTTCATCCTCGAGATGCTCGCCGACGCTGGGCTTGCCGGGACGGAGCTCATCACCGCCTACGCCGCGATCTCGGGCTTCACGCTCGCGCAGAGCGCGGCCCTCGCGCAGGAGGCGCTCGAGCGCTCGGAGAGTAGCCGGGACGGGACGATCCCCTGGATCAGCACGTTCGGCTCGGTGGATCTCGCCGAGTTCCCGCACGTCAGCGCGCACCGCGAGGCGCTGCTCGCGATCGACGGGATCACGGTGTACCGCGCCGGGATCACCGCGATCCTCGACTCGATCGCGCGCTCGGCCGCCGCGAACGGGTAGCGCCCGCGCGCAGCGAGCGCCGGGCGGGCGCCCGGCGCCGGCGCTCCGGCCTACTCGAAGATGTCGCCGAGGAAGTCGAACGGGCTCTTCTTCTTGCGGGAGCGGGGATCGCCGTACCCGCGGCGGTCACCGTACCCGCGGTCTCCATATCCGCGCTCGCCATACCCGCGCTCATCGGAGCGGCGGTCATCGTACCCACGGTGGTCGCCGGAGCGGCGCTCGTCGTACCGCTGCTCGTCGTACCGCTGTTCGTCGTACCGCCGTTCGTTCGCGCCGGAGGTCGGGGCGGGAGGAGCCGCGGGTGCCTGCGGTGCTGGAGCCTGCGCGGCCGGGGCGACGCCCGGGGTCGCGGGCGCGCCGCCCGGGGCGGTGAACGCGGCGGCCTCGGCCTGGGCGCGGTCGAGAATCTTGTCGAGCTCACCCCGATCGAGCCAGATGCCTCGGCACTCGGGGCAGTAGTCGATCTCGATGCCCTGGCGCTCGCTCATGAGCAGGGTCGTTCCATCAGTGGGGCAGTTCATACCCGTCAGCGTATGGGGGCGGGATCAGCGGGAGCCGGGAGGACCGCTCCTTCTCGGTGGATTCAAAGCACCGCCGCTCACCCCGCGGCGGGATCCCCGCCCTCGCGCTGCAGCCCGGCCAGCGCGATCAGCGCGCGCGCCGCGTCGCGCGGCACGGTGGGATCCATGCCCGTGAGGTCGTGGAAGCTGCGGAGCCGGTTCACCACGGTGTTGCGGTGCACGAAGCCGGCCTCGGCGGTGAGCTTCACGGATCCCGTCTCGCAGTAGCTCAGGAAGGTGGAGACGAGGCGCTCCCGCTCGGCCGGGGCCGCGGCGCGCAGCGCGGCGAGGGCTGCGGGGCTCAGGCCGGGCAGGATCGGCGCAAGCGCGTGCGCGGCGACGGGCACCCAGAGCTCCTGCTCGTCGCTCAGCCGCCCCTCGGGGGCGTGCGGGGCGAGCCGGTGGGCGAGGCGAGCGGCCGCGGCGACGCCGGCGAGCCCGTCGATCTCGGCGACCACGACGCCGCGCACGGCGGCGAGCGGATGGCTGCCCAGCACCGCCAACTGGGGGCGCACGAACAGCACGCCGTCGTCGAAGTCCCAGATGAGGAAGCGCTGCCGGGTGTATTGCAGATCGGCGACGCGCTGGCGGGCCTGCGCCGCCGCGGAATCGGGGACGAAGATCGCCTCGTAGGCTGCGCCGACGGGGAGCCCGAGGTCGGCGGCGACGTCCTCGGCCGCGGCTGCCGGATCCTCCGCGGAGAGCAGGCGCGCGAGCGCGCGAGTCTCGGTCGCGCGCGAGTCGCGTGCGAGCACGTCCCGCTCGTTCAGGAACGCGACCTGCACCTCCCGGATGTACTCCTCGACGGTGGAGAGCACCACCTCCGCGTGCTCGACGAGCAGGTGCGAGTCCGCGGGATCCACCACGCGGGTGAGGCCGGCCCAGAGCACCCGGTAGTCGAGGCGCACGGCCTCGAGCAGGCGATCCCGGTCGACCCCCTGCCGCGCGCGCCGCACGCCCAGGCGCTGCGGGAGGTCGCGCAGCGCCTGGGGCGTCGGCTCGCCGCGCAGCTCGGAGATGAGCAGGGTGAGGGTCTCGTGGGCGGTGAGGTGGAGGTCCTCAGCCGTGATGCTCTCGTAGCCGCTGCCCGCCGCGCGGAGGCGCGAAATGAAGTCGGCCACGAGCGCGTCCATGTCGGCCCGGAGGTCGGCGAGCGTCGCGAGCCACCAGGCGTCCTGCGGGGCGGTGCGCGTGGGCATGGGGCCTCCTTCGAGCGAGTGCTCCCAGTGTATTGAGTATTCACACACTCAGCGGCGAGAAAAGGCTCGAATTGCGATCCCTGGCTGTGCATCTGCATACTCTCACGGGGGATCCGTGTGCGAATGTCGATTGCTGCGGCCCGCGAGAAGCGAGACCGTAGAGTGATGGGCCAGCGACGTGCCCACCACGTATTCCATGGAGGAAACAATGACTGCACAGCCAGCTCTGGACGAGGCTGTCCCCAACGCGCGACTCGACCAGTCGAAGATGCGGAAGATCGCCACGGCGAGCGTGATCGGGACGACCGTCGAGTGGTACGACCTGTTCCTGTTCGGCACGGCATCGGCGCTCGTGTTCAACCAGGTGTTCTTCCCCGATCTGCCGCCCGCCGTCGGCACGATCCTCTCCTTCCTCACCTTCGCGGCCGCGTACGTGGCCCGCACCCTCGGCGCGATCCTGTTCGGCCACTTCGGTGACCGCCTCGGCCGCAAGTCGATGCTGCTCGTCTCGCTCCTCACGATGGGCGGCGCGACCCTCGCGATCGGTCTCGTGCCCGACTTCAACACGATCGGCCTCGCCGCGCCGTTCATCCTCCTCACGCTGCGCATCATCCAGGGCCTCGCGCTCGGTGGCGAGTGGGGCGGCGCCGTGCTCATGACCGTCGAGCACGCGCCCGAGGACAAGCGCGGCTGGTACGGCTCGCTCGTGCAGGTCGGCGTGCCCTTCGGCACCCTCCTCGCGAACGTCGCCTTCCTGATCGTCACGGCCGCGGTCTCCGAGGAGGCCCTCCTCTCCTGGGGCTGGCGCGTGCCCTTCATCGCCTCGGTGCTGCTCGTCGCCGTGGGCATCTACATCCGCCTGAACATCGAGGAGACCCCGAGCTTCCAGCAGGTCCGCGAGCAGGGTGCGAAGGCGAAGCTGCCGTTCGCGTACCTCATGAAGCACTACTGGAAGCAGGTCATCCTCGGCGGCGTCGCGACGCTCTCGACGGGGTCCACCTTCACCCTCATGGTCGCGTCCGGCATGAACTACGGCACCAGCGAGCAGGGCTTCTCGGCGAACCTCATGCTCTGGGTGGTGCTCGTCGCCTGCATCATCGGCCTCTTCCTCATCCCGTTCTTCGGCCGGCTCTCCGACCGCTACGGGCGCAAGCCGATCATCGCAGCCGGCATCGCGGCCGAGGCGCTCCTCGCGTTCCCCTTCTTCTGGCTCATCAACACGGGCACCGTGGGAGGCCTGTTCCTCGCCTACGCGCTCATGATGGTCGCCTTCTCCGCGAACTACGGCCCCATTGCCACGTTCCTCGCCGAGCTCTTCGGCTCGAAGGTGCGGTACTCGGGCCTCTCGATCTCCTACATGCTCTCGGGCCTGCTGGGCTCGGCGATCACCCCCGCCGTGACCGTCTGGCTGCTGAACCTCACCGGTCAGAGCGACTCGATCGCCTGGTACATCGCCGCGTCCGCCGCGCTCTCGTTCGTCGCGCTCTTCATGCTCGCGGACAACCGCTCGCGCAACATCGACCGGGTCGGCGCGACGACCGCCATCTCGGTGGACCGATGATCCGCCGGATCGACTCGGCGCCGGGGCTCGCCCCGGCGATCGGGCCCTACTCGCAGGCCGTGGTGGCGAACGGCTTCGTCTTCACGACGGGGCAGGTGCCCTTCCGGGCCGATGGCACGCTGCCCGAGCGCTTCGAGGATCAGGTGCGCGTCTGCATCGAGAACCTGCGCTCGGTGCTCGAAGCTGCAGGGTCCGATCTCGCGCACGTCGTGAAGGTCACCGCGTTCCTCACCGATCCCGCGCAGCGCGAGGAGTTCAACCGCGTCTACGCGGAGTACTTCGGCGAGGCGAAGCCGGCGCGCACCACGGTGTGCGTCGACATCTGGGACATCCCCTTCGAGATCGAGTGCGTCGCGGCCGTCCGCGCGGAGCTCGAGCGATGAGTGCCGCAGACGCGGAGCTCCTCGCCGCACTGCGCGCGGTCGAGCTCCCCACGCTCGGCCACTTCCTCGAGGACGGCTTCTGCGGCCAGGAGCTCCGCCCGGTGAACCACGGGCCGCAGCTCGTGGGCCGCGCCCGCACGCTCGACCTCACCTCGCCCGACGCCTACGCCGTGAACCGCGCGCTGCTCGCACTCGAGGCCGGGGAGGTGCTCGTGATCCGCGTGGCGGGTCGCGGGCACGCCCCGGTCGGCGCGGTCACGGCGCACGCCGCGATCGCGCGGGGCGCGGCGGGGATCGTCGTCGACGGCCCGGTGACCGATGCGTCCGCGCTGCGCGAGGTGCAGGATCGGCTCCCGGTCTTCGCGACCGGGCTCACCGCGCGCACGACGAAGCGCTCCGGCGCGATGGCCGGCGACGCCGACGGCGGACTCGACCGCGCGATCGAGGTCGCCGGGGTCACGGTGCGCCCGGGCGACCTCGTGCTCGGCGACGCGCAGGGCGTGCTCGTGCTCCCGCCGGCCGGCCCGGATCCCGCCGTGCTGAGCGCCGCCCTCGCATCCGACGCGGCCGAACCCGAGCTGCTCGCCCGGATCGCCGCGGGCGAGCCGCTCGACACGCTCCTCGCCACGGCCGATCCGGCCCTCTAGACCCTCACGACCCAGCGTTCACCGCTTCACAAGGAGAGCAACATGACTTCGCAGCAGCCCGTCGCCGAGACGCACTCGGCGGGCCACCTGATCGTCCGGACCCTCGAGGCGCACGGCGTCGAGCGCGTCTACGCCGTGCCGGGCGAGAGCTACCTCGACGTGCTCGACGGGCTCCACGACTCGGGGATCGAGACGGTGGTGTGCCGCCAGGAGGGCGGCGCAGGGTTCATGGCGCTCGCGGAGGGCCGGCTCACCGGCCGCCCCGGCATCGCGATGGTGACGCGGGGACCCGGCGCCGCGAACGCGATGATCGCGGTGCACACGGCGTACCAGGATGCGACGCCGCTCGTGCTCTTCGTGGGGCTCGTCCCCGTGAACGACCGCGAGCGCGAGGCGTTCCAGGAGTTCAGCCTCACGGGCTGGTTCGGCTCCACCGCGAAGCGGGTCATGACGATCGACGATCCCGATCGCGCGGGCGCGCTCGTCGCCGAGGCGATGCGCATCGCCGCGGCGGGCCGCCCCGGACCGGTCGTGATCGGCCTGCCCGAAGATGTGCTCGTGCTCCCCGCCGCGCCGCGGGTCGCGCAGCCCGTGCTGCCGCCCGCCCCGGCGCCGCACCCGGACGCCGTTGCGGAGCTCGTCGCGCGGTGCGCCGCGGCCGAACGCCCCGCGATCGTGACGGGCGGCGACGGCTGGCACGGCGGCGAGGGGCGCGCGCTGCTCGCGTTCGCCGAGGCCGCGGGCATCCCCGTCTTCGCCGACTGGCGCGCGTACGACACGGTGCCCCACGACGGCGCTGCGTGGGCCGGCTGGCTCGGCTACGGCCGCACCGACGCCGTGGCCGAGGGCTACCGCACGGCCGACCTGCTCGTCTTCGTGGGCTGCGGCCGCGCCGACGTGCTGAGCGACGGCTACACCCAGGGCTTCGACGCGGAGACGGTGCTCGTCACGGCCGACCCCGACGCGGCTATGCACTCGGGACGCACGGATCAGCACATTCTCGCGACCCCCGCGACGTTCGTCGCTGCGCTCGCCGCGGTCGACCCCGCTGCGGCCCGCGGTGCGCGCGGCGACGCCTGGCTCACGGGTCGAGCCGAGGCGCAGCGCCGCACGGCCGCGCACCGTCCGGACGCCGTGATCGCGGGCGAAGCACAGGCGATGGATCTCGGGATCGCGTTCGGCGAGCTCGACGATCAGCTGCGCGGCGAGGCCGTGCTCACGTTCGGGGCGGGCAACGCGACGATCTGGGCGCACCGCTTCGTGCGGCACCTCCGCTCGGCAAGCCTCGTCGGCGCCCGGAACGGCGCCATGGGCCTCGCGGTTCCCGCGGCCGTTGCCGCCTCGCTCATCTTCCCGGAGCGCACGGCGGTCGCGGTGTGCGGCGACGGCGACTTCATGATGAACGGGCAGGAGCTCGCCACGGCGGTGGCGCACGGCGCCGCCCCGCTCACCATCGTGATCGACAACGGGATCTACGGCACCATCGTGCAGCACCAGGAGAACCACTACCCGGGGCGCCCCTCGGGCACCCGGATGGCGAACCCCGATTTCGCCGCCTGGATGCGCTCCTTCGGCGGCCACGGCGAGCGGGTCGAGCGGACCGAGGAGTTCGGGCCCGCGCTCGAGCGCGCGCTCGCGGCCGACGGCCCGGCCCTGCTCCACGTCCTCATCCCGGACACCATCATGCCGCCCGCGAGCAGCGACGTGCCCGCGAGCGGCGACGTGCCCGCGAGCGGCACTGGCCGCGCCTAGGCCCGCGAGATCAGGCGAAAGGACCCCTCGATGACGCATCAGAATCACGACTCCGCATTCCTTACCGATTGGGCGACGCACTCGGCGTTCGGCGCGGTTCCTGGCACGAACGGCGTCGACCGCCAGGCCGGGAGCGCGGCCGACGGCGCGCAGCGCGCCTGGTTCGCGGAGCTGCTCGAATCGCGCGGCTTCACGGTACTGCGGGACGAGATCGGCAATCAGTTCGGGCTGCTCGAGCTCGTCCCCGGCGCGCCCTACGTGCTCACGGGTTCGCACATGGACTCGCAGCCGACGGCGGGCCGCTTCGACGGCGCCTACGGGGTGATGGCCTCGGCGTACGCCTGCTTCCGCGTGGCCGACGAGCTGCGCGCCCGGCCGGAGGGCGCGCGCTTCAACCTCGCCGTGGTGAACTGGTTCAACGAGGAGGGTTCGCGCTTCAAGCCCTCCATGATGGGCAGCTCCGTGTTCACGGGCAAGCTCGATCTCCCGGAGGCGCTCGCCACCCCGGATCCCCGCGGCACGACCGTCGCGGAGGCCATGGGCGGGCTCGGCGAGCTGGGATCCGGCCCCGTCTTCGGCGGCGACTCGGGGCGCAGCGTCGCCTCGTACGCGGAGATCCACGTGCAGCAGGGGCGCAGCATGGAGCAGGACGGTGTGACGATCGGGCTCGTGAACGCGACCTGGGCCGCGCACAAGTTCGAGTTCCGGGTGACGGGCGAGCAGGCGCACAGCGGCTCCACCCTCATGCCCGAGCGGCGCGACGCGCTGCTCGGCGCGGCCCGCCTCGTCGTCGCGGCCCGCGAGCTCGTCGACGAGTTTGCGCCGGGCTCGCTCCACACGGCGTGCGGCGAGCTCAACGTGTACCCGAATTCGCCGGTCGTCGTGGCGAGCGAGGTGGAGCTGCTGCTCGACCTCCGCTCACCCGATGCTGAGGTGATCCGCGCCGCGCACGCCTCACTCATGGCGACCGTCGAGCGCGTGCAGCGCGAGGACCGGGTGGGGATCGAGGTGATCGCCGAGCACGCATGGGATCAGAACCCGTACCCCGAGCACGGGGTCGAGCTCGCACGCGAGGTCGCGGAGGAGCTGGGGCTCACCCACGACCGCGTGATGACGGTGGCCGGCCACGACTCGACCAACATGAAGGACGAGGTGCCGACCGTCATGCTCTTCGTGCCGAGTGTGGACGGGATCTCCCACAACCTCGCGGAGTACACCCGGGACGAGGACCTGCTCGCCGGGATCGCGCACCTCACGGGCGTCGTCGGCCGGCTCGCCGCAGGCGCGCTCGTGGCGCCCGCGGCCTAGCCGGGCCGCGGCCTCGCCAGGCCGCGGCCTCGCCGGTCCGCGGCCGCGCTACTCCCAGCCGAAGACGCGGGCGGGGTGCGTCACCCGCCACCAGAGATCGGGCTCCTCGATCCGCTCCGCGGCGACGACCGCCA
This sequence comes from Leucobacter sp. PH1c, assembly GCF_000633415.1. GTDB lineage: Bacteria > Actinomycetota > Actinomycetes > Actinomycetales > Microbacteriaceae > Leucobacter. Next base: position 82,712 of record NZ_AYMV01000001.1, read on the forward strand.
CCTCCGTGTCGCCCTCCGGCGCCGTCACCGTGATCCGGCCCGCCGACTGGCGGGCCGGGCCCGCGGCCACGGGCGCGAGCGCGATCTCGCGGCCGGCCTCCTCGCTCGGCAGCAGCACGGCCGCCGCGCTGCCATCGGCGACGAGGGGGATCTCCGCGCCGTCGATCGTCGTGGCGGTGCCCACCCGCTCCTCGGGGAGCACGAGCTGCACCTGGCGGCTCGCGTCGCCCATCCCGGTGAGGAGCGTCCCGGCGTCCTGCGCGCGCTGCGAGGCGGAGTCGCGGCCCAGCACCGCCGCGATCCGCACCACCGGGCGGCCGTGCGCGTCGGCCTCCTGCGCCGCGACGAGGTTGGCCCCCGCCGCCCCGGAAGTGCCGGTCTTCACGCCGATCACCCCGGGCAGCTTCGTGAGGAGGGGGTTCGTGTTCTGCACGGTGCCGATGTCCCACGGCAGCTCGGCGCTCGGCGTGCGCACGATCTCGGCGACGACGGGCTCGGCGAGCGCCAGGCGCGCGATCCGCACGACATCCGCGGCCGACGCGACGTTCTCCTCGTCCATGCCGGTCGGCTCCGCGAGGGAGACGGAATCGAGCCCGTTGCGCGCCGCCCAATCGGCGACCGCCGACGTGAACGCCTCGCCCTCGCCGATCGTCTCGGCGGCGTACGCGGCCATGAAATCGTTCGCGGAGGGGAGCAGCGAGAGGGTGAGCAGCTGCCGCGTCGTCACCTCCGTGCCGACGGGAATCGGGTAGGCGATGCCCCCGAGGGCCTGGTAGCCGCGGCTCCGCGACGCGTCGGCCTCGGTCCAGACGTGCACGGGCCCGTCGGCACCCGGGGCGAGCGGCGCGCGCTCGAGCCCCACGAGCACCGTGACGAGCTTCGAGATGCTCGCGATGGGGTGGGCGCGATCGTCGTTGCTCCACACCTCCTCGTCGTCGAGCCAGCCGATCGCCGCGGGGCCGCCCTGCGCATCGACCGCGGCCTGCGTGCGCTCGGTGAGCTCGGCGGCCGTCGCCGTCGCGTCGATGTTCACGGGGTCGGTCGCGGTGGTGACCGCGGCGCGCACCTCGGGCTGCGGAAGCGGAGTGAGCGCGCAGGCCGCCGTGTAGCCGCCGAGCAGGGCGACCGCGGTGAGCGCGCTGATGCCCCAGGCGCGGCCCGCGCGGCGGGTGCGGGTGGCGTCGGATCGCATTCGCCCAGCCTACTGGGGGCGCGCTGCACAGCCGCGATGGCCTGCGCTGTGCGAGGATGCGGGGGAGTGCGCGGCGCCGTCCTGGCAGGATGGCCGTACTCGCGGGGCGCCGGCGCGCTCCGCCGGATCCACCGTCGCCCGAGGAGGCCCCCATGTCTGCACTGATCGCGGGATACGCGCGCACCCCCTTCACCCGCTTCACGGGGCAGCTCGCGTCCCAGCCCGCAACGGCCCTCGGCGCGCACGCAGCCCGTGCCGCGCTCGAGCGCGCCGGCGTCGCCGCCGAGCAGGTGGACGCGCTCGTCGCCGGCCAGGTGCTCCAGGCCGGTGCGGGGCAGAACCCCGCGCGCCAGACCGCGGTCGCCGCGGGCATTCCCCTCGACGTCCCCGCCATCACGCTCAACGCCGTGTGCCTCTCCGGCGCCGAGGCCGTGTCGCAGGCCGTGCGCCTCATCGCCGCGGGCGAGGCCGAGGTCGTCGTGGCCGTCGGCCAGGAGTCCATGTCGCTCGCCCCCCACGTGATGCCGCTCCGCGCCGGTACCAAGTACGGCACGGCGCAGCTGATCGACACGGTCGAGCGCGACGGCCTCTCCGACGCCTTCGATCAGGTCGCCATGGGTGCGCTCACCGAGCAGGGCAACGCGCCGCTCGGCCTCACGCGCGAGGAGCAGGACGCGTTCGCCGCCGCCTCGCACCAGCGCGCCGCGGCATCGGCCGCGTTCCTCGCCGAGGAGATCGCGCCCATCACCCTCTCCTCGCGCCGGGGCGACACGGTGGTGTCGGCGGACGACGGGGTGCGCGCGGACACGACCGCGGAGGGCCTTGCCGCGCTGCGCCCCGCGTTCGCGAAGGACGGCACCATCACCGCGGGCAACGCCTCCCAGATCACGGACGGTGCGGCGGCGCTCGTGCTCGTGAGCGAGGCCGCGGCCGAGCAGCTCGGGCTCGCGCCGATCGCGCGCGTCGAGGCCACCGCGTTCGTGGCTGGCCCGGACACGCACCTCCACTCGCAGCCCGCGCGCGCGATCGCGGCGGCGCTCGCGAAGCTCGACGGGGTCTCCGCGGGCGATCTCGCGGCCGTCGAGATCAACGAGGCGTTCGCCGCGGTGGGCCTCCAGTCCACGCGCGAGCTCGGCATCGATCCCGCGATCGTGAACCCGCACGGTGGCGCGATCGCGCTCGGCCATCCGATCGGCGCCTCGGGCGCGCGCATCGTGGGCACGCTCGCGCGGCAGCTCGCGGCCGCGGGCTCGGGCACGCTCGGCGCGATCGGCATCTGCGGCGGCGGCGGCCAGGGCTCCGCCGTCGTGCTCCGCGCGCTCTAAGCGGCGACCGGGGCCGGCGCCGCCGCCGGCTCCCGATACCCTCGAAGCGGGGCGATTCCGCGTCCCACGGAAGTGAGGGCGGCTGGTGCACACGGTACGGAGAGCACTCCGAGCGGTGGCGGCCGCGGTGCGGAGCCTCTTCGCGCTGCCGCCGGGGCCCGGACCGAGGCACTGGATTGCGCTGCGCGCCGCAGCCTCGATGGGGATCCCGCTCGCGGTGATGACGGCCCTCGGGCGGCCGGATCTCGGCCTGCAGGCGAGCACGGGCGCGTTCCTCGCCCTCTTCTGCGCGGGCCTCGGCGCCGCGGAGCGCGCGCGGGTGCTCCCCGTCGTCGGCGCCGTGCTCTTCGGCTGCGCCATGCTCGGCACGGCGCTCGCGCCCTGGCACCTCCTCACGGCGGTCGGGCTCGTGGTCGTCGCGATCGGGGTGAGCGCGTTCGCGTTCGGCTCCCGGCTGGGGCCGCCCGGGCCGGTGTTCTTCGTGCTGATGTTCGGGCTGTCCGGCACGATCACCGGGCTTCGCGACGGCGTGCGCGCCACGGATCCGGCGGTGTTCCTCTCCGCGCTCGGGGCGGGGCTGCTCTTCTCCTACGTGCTCGCGCTGCTGCCGCTCCTCCGCCGCGCCGAGCGGGCGAAGCCCGTGCGGCCGTTCCGGGAGCTGCTCCCGCGCCTCTGGCTCGGGGTCGGCGAGCAGCAACTGGTGCTGCGGGTGGCGCTCGTCGCCGCGCTCGGAACGCTCATCAGCGTGATCTGGCTCGACCCGCTACGCGCGTACTGGACGGTCACGGCGGGCGTCGCGGTCGTGGGCCTCAGCGCAGTGCGCAGCCACTCGCTCGCTCGCGGCGTGCACCGCACCGCCGGCACCCTGCTCGGCGCCGGCCTGTACCTCCTCATCGCCCCGCTCGGCGAGCACACGTGGGTGTTCGTGCTCCTCCTCGCCGCGCTGCAGTTCCTCATCGAGCTCGTCGTCGTGCGCAACTACGCGTTTGCGCTCGTGTTCATCACGCCGCTGGTGCTCCTCATCACGGCGGCGGCCACGGGCGGGGGCGACCGCTTCGCGACGGCCGGGGAGCGCGTGCTCGACACGGCCGTCGGATCCGCGCTCGCGGTCCTCTCCGCGCTCGTCCACCGCCCGCCGCGCGCCGCGGCGGAGCGCTAGGCCCGCCCGCCGAAGACCATCCGCTCGCGCCCGAGCAGGATGCCCGCGACGAGCTGCACCGCGCCGACGGCGAGCACGAGCCAGAGCGGCACGATCCAACCGCCGCTCGTCGCCGCCAGCCAGCCGAACAGCGCCGGCCCCGTCGCGGCGATGAGGTAGCCGATCGACTGCGCCATGCCGGACAGTGCGCTCGCCACCTCGGAGCTGGGTGCGCGGATCGCCATGAACAGCATCGAGAGGCTGAGGGAGGCGCCCGAGCCGAAGCCGCCGAGGAGCACCCACGCGAGATCGGCTCCCGGGTGGAGCACGACGGTGGCGAAGGTGCCCGCGATGATGATGGGCAGCACGGCCGGGATCCAGCGCCGACTGCGCCCCCGGAACACGAGGGGGAGGGAGAGCGACCCGAGGATGCTGACCAGCTGGTAGAGCATCACGTCGAGGCCGGCGGCGACCGCCGTGCTGCCCTGCGAGACCTGGATGGGCGCGAGCCAGGTGGCGAGCATGTAGAAGAGCATCGCCTGCGAGCCCTGGTAAAGCGCGACCGTCCAAGCGACGGGGTCGCGCCAGATCCGGCCGCCCGCGCGGCCGGCCCGGTTCCCCTCCCGGGAGCCGCCGACGGCGGGGAGCGCCGCGCGGGGGATCGCCTCGTGCGGGGCGGGCGCGGGCTCGCCCCGCGTCGCCGCGAGCCAGGCCACGAGCGCGACGGGGATGAGCGCGCCGCTCGTGAGGAGCGCGACGCGCCAGCCGAGCTCGCCCCCGCCGAGCTCGGCGTGCGAGATCGGTACGACGAGACCGGCGGCGAGGGCGCCGATTCCGCCGAGCAGCGCCGTGTAGATGCCCATGACGGTGGGCACGCGGGCCGAGAAGTCGCGCCGGATCACCACGGGGAGCAGCACATTGCCGATCGCGAGCGCCGCGCCGATGAGCGCGGTGCCGAGCCACAGGTTGACGTCGCTGCCGGGGAGCGAGCGCCAGACGGTGCCCGCTGCGAGCGCGACGAGCGACCAGGTCACGGTGCGCGCAAGGCCGAAGCGCACGCTGAGCCCGTGGGCGAGCGGGGACACGAGCGCCCACGCGATGAGCGGAACGGACGCGAGTCCGCCGAGCGCCGCGGGCGCCACCCCGCGGTCAGCGGCGATCTGCTCGAGCAGCGGGCCGACCCCCGTGATCGTCATCCGCATGTTCGCGGCGAGGAGGCACACCGCGATGAAGAGGAGGCCCCAGTTGCGGGGCCGGGCGGCGGCGTCGGTCACGAATGGACCCTATCGGAGTTCGGGCGCGGGGGCGGAACCGCCGCCGGTTCAGCGCGGTCGGCTCAGTGCCCGAAGTCGTCGGCGTCGTGGTGCAGGGGCGCGCCGGTGTCGAGCGCGGTGATCGCCGCCATCTCCGCGGCCGTGAGCGCGAAATCGAAGATGTCGAGATTCTCGCGCTGCCGCTCGGGAGAGGCAGACTTGGGGGCCGCGGCGTTGCCCTGCTGCACGTGCCAGCGGAGCACCACCTGCGCCGGGGTCTTCCCGTGGGCCGCCGCGGCAGCGGTGATCGCCGGGTCCGCGAGGAACGCGCCCCCGCGCCCGAGCGGCGTGTACGCGGTCGTGACGATCCCGTGCGCGCGGTTCACGGCCTGCAGCTCGGGCTGCGTGTGCTGCGGGTCGAGCTGGATCTGGTTCACCTCGGGCACGATGCCGGCGTCGAACACGCGTGCGAGGTGCGCGGGCTTGAAGTTCGAGACGCCGAGCGCCCGGATGCGGCCCTCCTCGCGGAGCGCCGCGAGCCCGCGGACGGCCTCGACGTAGCGATCCTGATCCGGGTTGGGCCAGTGCACGAGGAAGAGGTCGATCGTGTCGACGCCAAGCCGCGCGCAGCTCGCCTCGGCCGCCGCGCGCACGCCGTCGGCGCTGTGCCAGGCGCGGTTGAACTTCGTCGTGATGAACACGTCCTCGCGGGGCAGGCCGGAGCGCCGGATCCCCTCGGCCACGCCGCGCTCGTTGCCGTAGTTCTCCGCGGTATCGATGTGGCGGTAGCCGGAGGCGAGGGCCGCGGCGACCGCGTCCGCGGTCTCCGCATCGTTCATCGGCCACGTGCCGAGCGCGATCGCGGGCATCGCCGCGCCGCCGCGCAGCTGGATGAGTGGGGCGAGTGCAGACATAGAAGGCTCCTTCGCATCGGGTGCTCCCCACCCTACGAGGTGCCGCCGACACGATGGTGAATGGGCGGCTCGGTAGGATACGCGGGTGCCCGCGCGAGCGATCGTCGCGCGGCGGGCGCGCGCGAGAGGAAGTGGTTCGGTGCGGGCTCTCTGGCATTCGGGACAGCCGCGGCTGCCGTGGCGTCGACTGGTCTTCGCCGCGTTCGGCGTGGCGCTGCTCGTCGCGCTGCTCGGCCTCTTCGGGGACGCGGTCGATCTCACGCTCCTGTTCCTCGGCTTCGCGCCCAGCTGCCTCCTCGTGTTCCTGCTGCCCGAGGCGCCCGTGTCGCAGCCGAGCGCCGTGGTCGGCGGCCACGTCGTGTCGGCGCTCGTCGGGGTCGGCGCGGCGGCGTTCCTCCCGCTGTCCTGGTGGAGTGCCGCGCTCGCCGCAGGCGTCGCGACGGGTGCCATGGCGCTCCTGCGCATCATCCACCCGCCCGCCGTCGCCACGGCCGTCGTCGCGCTCGCGTCGGGCGCCGGGTGGATGTTCCTCCTGCTTCCCGCGCTCGCCGCGCCCGTGCTCATCGTCGTGGTGGCGCTGCTCTACCACCGGCTCACGGGGGTGCAGTACCCGGCGCCCGGGATCCGGGGCGGCGGCGCGGTCGAGCGGCACCCGCGCGAGGACTGACGCAGAAGAGTTCATCGCGAGTTCAGCGGACCCTCTGGCGGGATCCGGCCACTTCAGTTAAACTTGAGTCAACAACACTCAAGTTTGCGGCGAGGGTCCGGCGCATCCGCCCGGCACCCGCCGCGCGGCACTGCGAACGGAAGGGACCCACATGCAGGCAAACTGGCAGCCCGCCCAGGGCGAGGGCGAGCAGTCCGCCCTCGAGCAGTTCGGCGTCAACCTCACCGAGGTCGCCCGCTCGGGCAAGCTCGACCCCGTGATCGGGCGCGACTCCGAGATCCGCCGGGTGAGCCAGGTGCTCACCCGACGCACGAAGAACAACCCCGTCCTCATCGGCGAACCCGGGGTCGGCAAGACCGCCGTCGTCGAGGGCCTCGCCCAGCGCATCGTCGCGGGTGACGTGGCCGAGTCGCTGAAGGACAAGGAGCTCATCTCCCTCGACATCTCCGCGCTCATCGCCGGTGCGAAGTACCGGGGCGAGTTCGAGGAGCGCATGAAGGCGGTGCTCGCCGAGATCAAGGAATCGGACGGCAAGTTCATCACCTTCATCGACGAGCTCCACACGCTCATGGGCGCCGGCGGCGGGGAGAGCTCCGTCGCGGCGTCGCAGATGCTGAAGCCAATGCTCGCCCGCGGCGAGCTGCGGCTCATTGGCGCGACCACGCTCGACGAGTACCGCGAGTACATCGAGAAGGACGCGGCGCTCGAGCGCCGCTTCCAGCAGGTCTACGTGGGCGAGCCGAGCGTCGAGGACACGGTGGCGATCCTGCGCGGCCTGAAGGAGCGCTACGAGGCGCACCACAAGGTCACGATCGCCGACTCGGCGCTCGTCGCCGCGGCGGCGCTGTCGGACCGCTACATCACCGCACGGCAGCTCCCGGACAAGGCCATCGACCTGATCGATGAGGCCGCGAGCCGCCTGCGCATGGAGATTGACTCCGCGCCGATGGAGATCGACGAGCTCCGACGCGCCGTGGACCGGCTGAAGCTCGAGGAGCTCGCGCTGAAGAAGGAGAAGGACGCCGCCTCGAAGGAGCGCCTCGCCAAGCTGCGCGAGGACCTGGAGGCGCGCCAGGCCGAGCTCGACGTGCTCGAGGCGCGGTGGGAGCGCGAGCGGGCGAGCCTGAACCGCGTCGGCGAGCTGCGCGAGAAGCTCGACCAGCTCCGCATGGCGGCTGAGGTCGCCCAGCGCGAGGGCCAGCTTGAGCGCGCCTCGAAGCTGCTCTACGGCGAGATCCCGGTGATCCAGAAGCAGCTCACCGAGGCGGAGAACGCCGAGGCCGCCGACGAGATCGGGGGCGAGCCCCGGATGGTGAACGACCAGGTCACTGACGAGGACATCGCGGGCGTCGTCGCCGCGTGGACGGGGATCCCCGTCGGCCGGCTCATGCAGGGCGAGACCGAGAAGCTGCTCGCGCTTGAGCACGAGCTGGGCAAGCGCCTCATCGGGCAGAGCGACGCCGTGTCCGCCGTGGCGGACGCCGTGCGTCGTACACGCGCCGGGATCGCGGATCCGAACCGGCCCACCGGTTCCTTCCTCTTCCTCGGGCCGACTGGCGTCGGGAAGACGGAGCTCGCCAAGGCGCTCGCCGAGTTCCTCTTCGACGACGAGCACGCCATGGTCCGCATCGACATGAGCGAGTACGGCGAGAAGCACTCCGTCTCGCGGCTCGTCGGCGCCCCTCCGGGGTACGTCGGCTACGAGCAGGGCGGGCAGCTCACGGAGGCCGTGCGCCGTCGCCCCTACTCGGTGGTGCTGCTCGACGAGGTCGAGAAGGCGCACCCCGAGGTGTTCGACGTGCTGCTCCAGGTGCTCGACGACGGCCGCCTCACCGACGGCCAGGGGCGCACCGTCGACTTCCGCAACGTGATCCTCATCCTCACGTCGAACCTCGGCAGCCAGTACCTGGTGGATCAGGATCTCGCGTGGCCCGAGAAGGAGGCCGCGGTGCGGGAGACCGTGCGGCGCGCCTTCAAGCCCGAGTTCATCAACCGGCTCGACGAGATGGTGATCTTCCACCCGCTCTCCGAGGCGGATCTGGCGCAGATCGTAGAGCTCGCGATCGACCGGATGCAGACCCGGCTCGCCGACCGCAGGCTCACGCTCGCCGTGACGCCGGAGGCGCGCGGCCTCCTCGCCTCGCGCGGCTACGACCCGAGCTACGGTGCGCGTCCCCTGCGCCGCCTCATGCAGAAGGAGATCGACGACCGGCTCGCCCGCGCGATCCTCTCGGGCGAGGTGCGCGACGGCTCGACCGTGCGCGTCGACGTGGCCCCGGACGGGGACGGCCTCGCCCTCTCCGTGCTCCCCGGCTAGGCGCGGGGAGCGGAGCCCGCGGGAGGCGCGAGCAACCCGCAGAGCTGCGCCGCGGTCTCCGCGAGGAGCCGCGGCGCAGCTGCGCGGAGCTCCGGGAGGGTCGCCGGGCCCGGGGCCAGCGAGAACGCGCTGAACCCCGCCGCCCGGCAGTCCTCGGCGGGAAGCGCCACCTCGCCGGCGATCACCGCGACCCGCGGCCGGGCCGGTTCGGTCGCACCGTCCGGCGCACGATCCTCCGCCCCGCGCGCGACCCCGGACAGCACGCGCGACAGCACTTTCCCGGACAGCGACGAGGCGTCGACGCGCCCCTCGCCCGTGACGACAAGGTCCGCGTCCTGGAGCGCCGCGTCGAGTCCCGCGGCCTCCGCGACGAGCTCGGCGCCCGGCAGAAGCTCCGCACCCCAGAGGGCGAACGGGCCGAGCGCGAGCCCGCCCGCCGCGCCGAGCCCCGCTTGCGTGGCCAGGGCGGCGGCGAACCCGGCGGATCCGGCACCGGCACCGGACCCGGATCCTGACCCCGCCGCCGGTTCCGCGTGCGCGAGGAGCTCCGCGAGGCGCGTGAGGCCCGCGTCGATCCGGGCGACCTCGTCCGGAGACGCGCCCTTCTGCGGGCCGAACACGGCGGCGGCACCCGCGGGCCCGGTGAGCGGGTGGTCCACGTCGACGGCGATGCGCCACCGCACCTCGCGCACCGCCGGGAGCACGCCGCTCGTGTCCACGCGCGCGAGGGCGGCGAGTCCGCGTGCGCCCGGCGCGATGGGCGCGCCGTCGGCGTCGAGGAGGGCGACACCGAGCGCGCGGAGCATCCCCGCGCCGCCGTCGCTCGTCGCCGAGCCGCCCAGGCAGAGGAGGAGCTCCCGCGCGCCGGCATCGACTGCGGCATGGACGAGCGCGCCGACGCCGGCGGAGTCGGCGTCGAGCGCACGGAGGGGCTGATCCGCCACGTGAGGGAGGCCGTTGGCCTCGGCCGCCTCGATGATCGCGGTCGTGCCGTCGGCGCTCAGCCCGATCCGGGCCTCGCGATCCCGCCCGAGCGCGTCCCGAGCGGTGACGAGGCGGATCCGACCGCCCCAGGCCGCGGTGAGCGCGTCGAGCGTGCCCTCCCCGCCGTCGGCGAGCGGGATCGTGCGGATCTGCGCGGAGGGTCCGAGCGCGGCGCGCGCGCCCTCCGCGATCGCGTGGGCGGCTTCGACGGCGGAGCAGCTGCCCTTGAACGCGTCGGGGGCGATCACTGCGCGGATGGGGGAGGCGCTCATGGCCCCAGCCTACGGTGCGCTGCGGGCACGCCACCGTGCTGGGAGAATGGGCGGGTGAATCACGTCGCCAATTCTGATCCCGCACCCGCGTCCGCAGCAGCCGGGACGCCCTCAGCCGAGGCGCCCGCGGCCGGAGCTTCCGTGGCCGGAGCTTCCGCGGCCGGAGCTTCCGTGGCCGCCCCGCACCCGGAGCGCACCACTGCCGGGGTGGGGCCGTGGCCGGGCGGGCGCGCGGAGTGGCCGGAGGACGAGCGCTACGATCCCGAGCTGCTCGAGCACGGCGATACCCGCAACGTGATCGATCGCTACCGGTACTGGCGGATGGCCGCGATCGTCGCGGATCTCGACGAGCATCGGCACCCCTTCCACGTGGCGATCGAGAACTGGCAGCACGACATGAACATCGGCTCGATCGTGCGCAGCGCGAACGCGTTCGCCGCCGACACGGTGCACATCGTGGGCCGTCGCCGCTGGAACAAGCGCGGCGCCATGGTGACCGACCGTTACCAGCACGTGGAGCACCGGGAGGACGTCGCGGCGCTCGTCGCGTGGGCACGGGAGGCCGGGGTGCCGATCATCGCGATCGACAACGTTCCCGGCTGCGTTCCCATGGAGACGTTCGATTGGCCGGAGCGCTGCGTGATGCTCTTCGGCCAGGAGGGGCCGGGGCTCACGGAGGAGGCGATCGCCGCGTCGGAGGCCGTCGTGGAGATCACCCAGTACGGTTCGACGCGCTCGATCAATGCGTCCGCCGCCGCAGCGGTTGCGATGTTCAGCTGGGTGCAGCAGCACTCGCCGCTCGTGCCGCGCGCGGCGGAGCTGCCCGGGGCCGGTGGTCCCGGGCAGCTCGCGGGCTAGACGACGTCCTTGCGCCAGCGGGTGAGCCAGCCGAGCAGCACGGCCACGATCCCGTAGGCGAGGAGCACGGCGAGCCCGCCCCAGATGCCGAGGGGCTGCGCGCCCGCGGGGGCGCTCGGGTCGATCGCCGACATGCTCGTCATCACGCTCGCGCCGACGAACGCGTCGCTCGCGGCCCCGGGCAGGAACTTCGCGATCTGCGCGCTCCAGTCCCAGAACCCCGCCGCCATGCGGAGCACGGGCTCCAGGAACTGGGTGAACACGAGCACGATCACGATGGCGAAGGCCTGGTTGCCGACGAGGAGGCCGACGCCGAAGCCGATCACGGCCCAGATGCCGATCGCCACGATGACGCGAGCGAGGAGCGCCCAGGTGTCGCCCGATCCGAGCATCGGATCCCCGCCCGTCGCGGCGAGCAGCCCGCCGCCCGCGGCGACCGCGCCGATGACGCCCGCGATACCGAGCAGGAGTCCGACGCCCAGGAGCACTTTCACCTTGCCGAGCAGCACGATGCCGCGGCGCGGTTCGAGCGTGAACGCGAGGCCGAGCGTGCGGTGGCGCAGCTCGCCCGTGGCCATCAGCGCGCCGAAGATGAGCGGGATCACGTAGCCGAACGTGGAGACCCCGGAGTAGACGAGCTCGGCGATCTCCTGGGCGGGCGGGGCGAAGCCAGCCGCCTGGTCGCCGCCCGCGGAGCTCATCGCATCTCCGACCGCGCTGAACATGAACGCGAACGCGCCCGCCATGAGCGCGGAGTAACCGGCCAGCACGATGGCGAGGACCCACCAGAGCTTCGTGGCGCGAACCTTGCGCCACTCGGCGGAGACGCTGCGGATGATGCGGTTCATGCGAGCCCTCCCTCGGGCTGGTGCGCGGCCTGCTGCGGGGCGCGGGGGTCGGTGACGGCGGCGCCGGGCTCGGCGCCGCCGTTGATGAGGTCGAGGAAGCGCTGCTCGAGCTCGCCCGCCTCGACGCTCAGGTGCGAGAGCGGGATCCCCGCGGCGAGGGCGACCCGGCCCACGGCCTCGGGATCGAGGCCCGTGAGGCTGAGCGCGGCGCCGTGCTGGCTGTGCACGCGCGCCCCGGCGGCCTCGAGGGCCTGCGCGAGCGCGCCCTGCTCGGGCGCGGCCACGCGCACGGTCGCCTCGCCGGCGCCCTGCTGCAACTCGGCGAGCGTGCCCGCGAAGGCGAGCTCGCCGCGCCGGATCACGATCACGTCGTCGACGGTCTGCTGCACCTCGCTCAGGAGGTGCGAGGAGAGCACGACGGTCTTTCCCTGGCTCGCGAGGTGGCGGAGGAACACCCGGATCCACCGGATGCCCTCGGGGTCGAGCCCGTTGATCGGCTCGTCGAGGAGCAGCACATCCGGGTCTCCGAGGAGCGCGGCTCCCAGCGCGAGCCGCTGCCGCATGCCGAGCGAGTAACCGCCCGTCTTCCGGTCGGCGGCGTCGGCCAGGCCGACGAGCCCCAGGATCTCATCGACCCGCGCCTCGGGGAGGCCGATCGCCCGGCGGGCGATGTCGAGGTGGGCCCGTCCGGTGTGGGCCGGATGGAAGTCTGCGGAGAGTGCGGCCCCCACGGTGAGCGCCGGGCGCTCGAGCGTGGCGTAGGGTCGGCCGCCGATCGTCGCCCCGCCGCTATCCGGGCGGATGAGCCCCAGGGTCATCGCGAGCGTGGTGGTCTTCCCGGAGCCGTTCGGGCCGAGGAAGCCCGTGACGCGGCCGGGCTCGGCGGTGAAGCTGAGCGCGTTCACTGCGCGCACCGCCCCGAAGCTCTTGGTCAGTCCGTCCACTCTGACTGGCAGTCCCATGCGCCGTCCTCTCTCGCGGTGCTGCGTATGCGGGCAGCGCGAACACCGCGCCATCCAGAAATAACCCTACCGGAAGTAGAACTATCTGGGGAGAGGAAAACTAGTTGGGGAAGACTCCAGATACTTCATCGAGGCTTCCGAGGAGATGGGACTCGAGCAGAGATTTCGCCGCGTCCTCGTCGAAATTTCGAATTGCTTCTGCGATCTCCTCATGCTGGTGAATCGCCGAGCAACGACGCGACTTCACTGCCTGGAACATCGCGATGCCGATACGTAGCTGTCGGTCGTGGATCGAATGGTACAGCTGCGCAAATTCGGTGTTTCCGATTGCCTTGACGAGAGTCCAATGGAACTCCTTGTCTGCAACAACCATGTCCACGATCTGCTCGGGGTCCTTGGCGAAAATAGCTCGCTGGGCCTCGACCAACTCAAACAAACGGTCGGCGATGGGAATCCGATGAGAGCAGATCCATTCGACGCTGTAGCTCTCGAGGACTACTCGAGTCTGTGCCTGCTCCTGGATCGCTCGCAGGGTGATCTCGGGGACAACTGCGCCGCGATGAGGAATCAACGTGAGGAGTTGCTCCGACTGCAGTCGAGAGAAGGCCTCGCGCACCGGAGTGCGCGAGGCCCCAATCGCGGCTGCAACTTCGCTTTCGGTAATGATTGACTGCGGTGCAACTCTCATCGTGACGATGAGATCCTTCAGGTACCCGTAGGCGAACTCTGCGGCCTTAAGTTCGGATGGGCGCTCGCTAATCGGCAGCGGGGTCTTCACCGACCAGCCGCCGAAACGGGCGTTCGCCGCATCCGGATTGATCTGCATGCGTAGAGTCTATGCTCAGGCCCGAGGGGCCACCGCGAACCTTCTGTTGAGGAGGCACGGGTTCGATTCCCGCGCCGAATGGATTCGCTCAGCGCGGATCAGGGCAGTGGCGATTCCGTGTTGCTCGGTGCCTGCCGATGCAATGGTGGTGCCCATGGGGTCAACGATCTGGCTTTGGCCCGTGCAGAACGGAGCGGTCTGGCCGGCAGCCGCGACGTAGACAGTGTTTTCGATGGCACGGGCGCGAATCAGGGATTCCCAGTGGGACTCCTTCATGGGCCCCACAGCCCAGGCTGCCGGATAGAGGATGACGTCGGCAGAGTGATCGACCAGCCAGCGCGCCATCTCGGGGAATCTCAAGTCGTAGCAGGTGGCTGCGCCGACCGAAATCCCGTTGATGTCGAAGAGGAGCGGTGACTCGGCTGGCGCTGGGCTTATGGTGTCCGATTCGCGATATCCGAACGCGTCGTAGAGGTGGATCTTCCGGTACACCCCTGCAAGGTTGCCGTCTCGGTCGATGTGCACGAGTGTGTTGAACGGCCGGTCATCATTGTTCGTCTCGGTGAAGCCGGCGACAACATGGATCTTCTGGGTTGAGGCGGAGGCGCGGAGGGCGCTGACGAACTCGCCCTCCAGTGATTCGGAGTAGCTTGGCCCGGCGCTCTCGTGGGCGGGGTCTGAGTACATGGCGTTCTCGGGGAGTACCACGAGGTCCGATGTAGCCCCAGCCCGAGCGATGAGAGTCTGCGCGGCCTTGAGGTTTTCCACCGTGTCCCGGGTTGCTGCAAACTGTGCGACGGAAAGGGTGAACTCGGTCATCGCTGTGCTCCGCTCGGCTCAAAGAACTGTGCGGCGCCGCTCCACTCGGAGAGCATCTGGCCCGCTCGGATTTCTTCCTTCTTCGCGGGCTCCGCGCCCTCCTTCTCCCGGAGGTCCGCGACGACCCCGTCAATCTCGGACTCTGAGAGTACGGCGATCCCGTCGGAATCCGCAAACACGGCGTCGCCTGGGGTGATGACGACACCCCCGACGGTGATCGGGACGTTGATGGCTCCCTCGACACCCAAGATGCGCGTGGTGCGGGCGGAAACTCCACGAGAGTAGACAGGAAGCCCAAGCTCGAGTACCTCGTCGAAATCGTTCATGGCGCCAGCGAGGATCACGCCTTCGGCGCCGCGGGTTCGGGCTGTGAAAGCAACCATTCCACCGAAGCTCGACCGGTCGTCTCCCGATTGCTCGACGACAAGAACATCGCCAGGTCGGAGGTGGTCGGCCGCGACGTGTAGTGCCGTCGAATCCATGTGCGGCAGGCGGACTGTGACGGCGGTGCCGGCGAATTGGAGCGGCCGACGGTTCGGGGTGAGGCCTCGAATGAAGCCGAAATCGCGCAGGTGGCCCAGTGTTGAGGTTTGCACAGTCAGCAGTGCGCGGCGGCGCCCCTCTGGGATCTGCGTGGGCATGGGATGGAATTCAAACATGTTGGGCTGGCTTTCCGGTGGCGGGTCATAAGGGCTCGCACACCTCATTGTGTGGTCGTGCGGGAGGTGACCAGGCCTGTCGCACGGATTGTGTACGTGTTGTATACACGTGCCATGCACAGTATCAGGCGGGTTCGCGTGAGGGAAGGGGAAAGTGCTCGGGTCAATCAAAGTACCTGCTCAGGGCGGTCAAATTGCGCAACCCATGGAGTTTGATCCGCTGTCTCCGCAATTTGCTTCGACCTGAGTTGAGGGTCTTGCGCGTTTGCAGCCTCACGCGTAGTGTCACTCGGGACCGGGCCTGTTGACATGGATCCGAGAGGCGGTTTTCGCCTCGACTTCAAAGGAGAAGCACCATGTCAATGAAGACTCCAATTGGCGTCTCCGCCGTACTTGTCTCTGCTCTCGCGTTGTCCGCGTGTAGCGGTGCAGGCGGCGGTTCGGACGCGTCATCCAGCGATGCCATCGAGATCAACGTGCTTGGATACGCTGCGTTGTTCGAGGACCAATACACCGCAGCCGTCGTCGACCGGTTCAACGCTTCGCAGGACGAAGTCGTCGTCAACTTCGTCCCATCGCAGAACAGTGCGGAGATGCTCGGGAAGCTCCGCAGTGAGTCGAAGTCCCCGACGGTGGACGTTGCGATTCTCGATGCTTCGGTTGCTCACACGGGAAACCAGGAAGGCCTGTTCGACAAGATCACCGAGTCGGATGTGCCGAACTTGGCGAATGTCGTAGAGCTCGGTCAGAACGCTGAAGGCTTTGGTCCCGCGGTGACCTTCGACAACCTTGTGGTTCTGTACAACGCAGAGAAGGTTCAGACGCCGCCGAAGGGAATCGCTGATCTGTGGGGCGCACCAGAGAACTCGGTTTCGATCCCGGCTCCCCCAGATATCCAGGGGCACACGCTGACCATTCTCACGGCAAACGGTATGGGTGTCGACTACCGCAGTGACATTTCGCCGGCGATCGAGAAGCTCTCGGATCTCGCACCGCTCGTGAATACCTGGGAGCCCGTGCCCGACGTCTATCAGCCCGTGATCTCGGGGACGTCCCAGTACGGCGTCGGATGGAATGCCCGGGCGCAGTACTTCGCCGAAGACTCTGGCGGAGCGATGAGCGTGGTGCAGCCTGACGATGGCATCGGTTTCCAGATCAATACGATCAATCTCGTTGCGGGAACGGAGAAGGGTGACGCGGCGCTGGCGTTCATCGACTATGCCCTCTCGCGAGAGGCTCAGGAAGCGTTTGCCGAGGCGCTGTATTACGCCCCCGTGGTGAGTGGCACCGAACTTCCCGCCGATGTAGCGGAACGTGTCGCTGATGCCGCCGACCCGAACATTGTTGACATTGATTGGATCTGGCTCGCGGACGAGCGCGACGCCTGGACTGAGCAGTGGCGTCGCCAGGTGATCGGGGGATAGCCGTGGGTGAGCATGCTGGCCTTGATTATCTGTCGATTCGAAGCTTGAGAAAGATCTACCCCAAGACAAGCGCTCCTGCTGTGAACGATGTCAACCTTGATGTGCGACGCGGCGATCTGGTGGCGCTTCTGGGTCCCTCCGGGTGTGGCAAGACCACCACACTGCGCATGGTGGCAGGCCTGTTGGAGCCCTCTTCGGGCGAGATCTTCGTCGATGGGAGTGACGTTGTTTCCACTCCGGTGCACAAACGTGGGATGGGGATGGTATTCCAGTCCTACGCGCTCTTCCCTCACCTCACCGTTGAAGAGAATGTTGCATTCGGGCTGCAGATGCACCGCGTCCCGCGAGGAGAGATCAGCGCCCGGGTGTCCCAGGCGCTCGACAATGTGCAGCTGGGGCATCTCGCGAAGCGGAAGCCCGCCGCACTCTCAGGCGGACAGCAGCAGCGCGTTGCGCTCGCTCGCGCCTTGGTGATTCAGCCGACGCTTCTGCTCCTTGACGAGCCGCTTTCGAACCTTGATGCCAAGCTCCGTGAAGCCATGCGAAAGGAGATTAGAGCTATTCAGCAGGAGTCGGGCACGACGACCCTGTTTGTCACCCATGATCAGGACGAGGCCCTGGACATGGCTGATCGAATTGCGATCCTGAACAACGGTGTGATCGAGCAGTACGATTCTCCATCGGCGATCTACGAGAACCCGGCCACGCGGTTTGTGGCGAACTTCGTAGGGAAGGCGAACTTCATTGATGTGGAGACGCGAAGCTCTCCCTCAGGGGGGAAGTACTCGGTGGAATCGGCGCTCTTTGGGAAGCTCACGGTTCGCGGGGCTCCAGGCATCGACGCATCTGCTGCGCTGGTCGTGAGGCCACATCGAGTCTCTGTTGCTGCGAAGGATGAGCGCGCCGGTAGCCTGCCGAGCGCACGGGCGCGGGTCAGGGCAACGAGCTACACCGGAAATGTCAGGAGCTATGACCTGATGCTGGAGAGCGGGGAACTCATGCGAGCCGATCAGCTCAGCGCACCCGATGAGCAATTCCGAATCGGCGATGAGGCCTACGTGTCGTTCGAGCCGGACGACGCATATCTGGTCTCGGAATGTTAGGAGCGCTGCGATGACGGTGACGCACACCAATACCGAGCTCATCAGCGTCGGTCTCAAATCGAATCGTGGGAGAGCGCGCGCACGGCGGTCCGCCTACGGCCTTGTCCTTCCCGGTTTGGTCGGGCTGTTCGTGAGTTTCATCCTTCCGCTCTTCGTCATGGTGCGGATGTCTCTGAACGCAAATGGCTCGGGTGGACAACTCATTGAGACATTCACATTCGACTCATATGGGGCAGCGCTGAGTGACTCGTTTTACTGGAAGGTCATCGGGAACACGCTGCTCCTGGGCTTTGTCTGTGGAACGGCTGCTGTTGTGCTCGCGTACCCGATTGCCTTGTTCCTCACGCGCACCAGTTCACGCTGGAAGGGTGCGCTTATGGCACTCGCGATCGCTCCGCTGTTGACGTCTGCGGTTGCGCGAACATTCGGTTGGATGGCGCTTCTTGGCGATCAGGGCGTTGTCAACGAAGCGCTGTTGGGCGCTGGCATGATCAGCGCCCCGCTCAGGCTGAGCAACAACTTTCTCGGTACAGCGATTGCCCTCGTCGAGATCCTGATGCCCTACGCCATTCTCGCCATGATCTCTGGCTTCGGTCGCATCAACGCTTCACTGGAGGAGGCAGCAGGCTCACTGGGGGCATCACGAGCACAAGTGTTCTTCCGAGTCACACTGCCGCTTTCTCTGCCTGGTGTCTTCACTGGTTTTCTCCTGGTGTTCGTGCTTGCCGTGAGTTCCTTCGTGACCCCCAAACTCTTGGGGGGCGGCCGGGTTTTCATCCTTGCGACGGAGGTCTACAGCGAAGCCACGCAAACACTCAACTGGCCGCTAGCCTCGGCTCTCTCGGTGATTCTCCTGGTGGTGTTTGGGGCGATCGTTGCGGTGTACCAACGACTGATCAAGAGATTCGAAGGGTAATTGAAAGATGACGAAGATTCTCAACAGGGCGGTGGTGATCGTCGCCTATCTCTTCCTTCTCGCTCCGATCATTGCGGTGGTGCTGATCTCGTTCAATGGTTCGAAGAGTCTGGCGATTGAGTTCGGCGCTCCCTCGCTTCAGTGGTACGAAAGCGTGATCTCCAATGGCTCGCTCATGGAAGGCGCGCGAGTGAGTCTGATCACTGCCGTGATTACCGCGGTCGTGGTGCTGCTCCTCGGTGTACCGGTCGCTCTCGCCATTGCGCGGTTTGAATTCCCTGGAAAGGGGGCGGTTTCTGGATTCTTCCTTTCGCCGCTCCTGGTCCCAGGTGTGGTGCTCGGACTCGGCCTGCTGCTCGTTTTCCAGCCGATCGGTCTCGTCGGGACATATCCAGGAATCGTTCTCGCCCACTTCGGGGTGACCGTCCCCTACGTGATCCGGACGACTCTCTCAAGCCTGCTGACCAGCGATATGCGGTGCGAGGAAGCGGCACGAGTGCACGGTGCGAATGCGTTCACGACGTTCCGGAGAGTCACTCTCCCGATCATCGCGCCGGGGATCCTCGCGGGAGGCGTTATGGCCTTCATCATCTCGTTCGACGAAGCCGTGATCTCCCTCTTTGTCGCTGGCTCTGGACATACGACCCTCCCCGTAGAGATGTTCCGTTACTTGCAGTACCGCTCGGACCCTGGTCTCGCGGCACTGTCGGTGATCCTCATTGCCCTATCTGTGGTCATCGTCCTGGTCATTGAACGTGCAGTTGGACTGAAGAAGGTAGTGAACGGGTAGCTCCGCATAACCCGAGGCCCGGGCCGCGG
>NZ_AYMV01000002.1 GCF_000633415.1 Leucobacter sp. PH1c
CCGTGCGGGCCCCCGCGCTGGAACTGGTCGCGTCGCCGCTAGGCGAGCTCGATGAGCTCCAGGTACTCCTTCGACCAGTGATCCTCGGTCGCGTCGGGCATGATCAGCACGCGCTCCGGGTTCAGCGCCTCGACGGCGCCCGCGTCGTGCGAGACGAGCACGACGGCGCCCGTGAAGTGCGCGAGCGCGTCGAGGATCTCGGCACGGCTCGCCGGGTCGAGGTTGTTCGTGGGCTCGTCGAGGAGCAGCACGTTGGCGCTCGAGACCACGAGCATCGCGAGCGCGAGTCGGGTCTTCTCACCGCCCGAGAGCACGCCTGCGGGCTTGTGCACGTCGTCGCCCGTGAAGAGGAACGAGCCGAGCACCTTCCGCGCCTCCGTCTCCGTGAGGTGCTGCGACACGGAGATCATGTTCTGCAGCACGCTCGCGGTGACCTGGAGAGTCTCGTGCTCCTGCGCGTAGTAGCCGACCTTCAGTCCGTGCCCGGCGACGAGCTCGCCCGTGTCGGGCTGATCCACCCCGGCGAGCAGCCGGAGCAGCGTCGTCTTGCCGGCGCCGTTTAGGCCGAGCACGACCACCTTCGAGCCCCGGTCGATCGCGAGGTCGACGCCAGCGAAGATCTCCAGCGAGCCGTAGGACTTCGAGAGCCCCTCCGCCATGAGCGGGGTCTTGCCGCAGGGCGCGGGATCCGGGAAGCGCAGCTTCGCGACCCGCTCGACCTGGCGCACTTCTTCAAGGCCCGAGAGCATCTTGTCGGCGCGCGCCACCATCTGGTGCGCGGCAGCGGCCTTCGACGCCTTGGCGCCGAACTTCGCCGCCTGATCCTTCAGCGCGGACGCCTTCTTCTCGACGTTGGCGCGCTCCTTCCGGCGGCGCTCCTCGTCGGCGGCGCGCTGGCGCTGGTAGAGCTTCCAGCCCATGTTGTAGACGTCGATCACCTGGCGGTTGGCGTCGAGGTAGAAGACGCGGTTCACCGTCTCCCCCACGAGGTCGATGTCGTGACTGATCACGATCACGCCGCCCTTGTAGGTCTTCAGGAACTCGCGGAGCCACACGATCGAGTCGGCGTCGAGGTGGTTCGTCGGCTCGTCGAGGATCATCGTGTCGGCGTCCGAGAACAGGATCCGCGCGAGCTCGATGCGGCGGCGCTGACCGCCCGAGAGCGTCTTGAGCGGCTGATCGAGGATCCGATCGGGCAGCCCGAGGTTGTTCGAGATCGAGGCCGCCTCCGACTCGGCCGCGTAGCCGCCGAGCGCCTGGAACCGATCGGTGAGGTTGCCGAAGCGCTTCATCGCCTTCTCGGCGACGGCGGGATCGTCTGACGCCATGTCCGCCGACGCCTTCGCGAGGTTCTGCTGCAGCGTGCCGAGCCCTCGTGCGTCGAGGATCCGGTGGCGGGCGATCTGCTCGGGATCCCCCGTGCGCGGGTCCTGGGGCAGGAAGCCCAGCTCCCCCGAGATCGTGATCTTGCCTTCAGCGGGCTGCAGCTCGCCTGACAGGGTGCGGGTGAGCGTGGTCTTGCCGGCGCCGTTGCGTCCGACGAGGCCGATCTTGTCGCCGGGATTCACCCGGAAGTTCACGCCCGACATGAGTCGGCGCGCGCCAACGTCGATGGCGAGATCCTCGACGATAATCATGGGTCCTTCTTCTTCGGTTGGTGCGTGCCGGGGCCAGCACGCGGTTCGGCCCGGGGCAGGAGAAACCCGCCCCGGGCCGAACCATCATGGTGCGATCGGATCTAGATCGAGAACCCCAAAGCTCTCATCATATCGCGACCGTCATCGGTGATCCGCTCGGGCGTCCACGGCGGCATCCACACCCAGTTGATGCGGAACGCCGTCACGAGCCCGTCGAGGGCCTCGGCGATGTCGTTCTCGATCACGTCGGTGAGCGGGCACCCGGCGCTCGTGAGCGTCATGCTGATGACCAGCGCGTCGTGCTCCTCGTCGAAGGCCAGATCGTAGATCAGGCCGAGATCGACGATGTTCACGCCGAGCTCCGGATCCGACACGTTCTTCAGCGCGTCGAGTGCCTGCTCCCGGAACTCGGGGTCGATGGACTGCGGGACGACCGCTGCTTCCTCGCTCATGCGATCAGCCTACGCCTTACGCAGTCTCGAGGAAACGGTCGTAGCCCTCTTCCTCAAGACGGTTCGCGAGCTCCGGGCCGCCCTGCTCGGCGACGCGGCCGTTCACGAAGACGTGCACGAAGTCGGGCTTGATGTAGCGGAGGATACGCGTGTAGTGCGTGATGAGGAGGACGCCGAGGCCGGTGTTCTCCTTGGCGCGGTTGACGCCCTCCGACACGATCTTCAGCGCGTCGACGTCGAGACCCGAGTCGGTCTCGTCGAGCACGGCGAACTTCGGCTTGAGCAGCTCGAGCTGGAGGATCTCGTTGCGCTTCTTCTCGCCGCCGGAAAAGCCCTCGTTCACGTTGCGCGACGCGAAGGACTCGTCCATGCGGAGGTTCGCCATGGCCTCCTTGACCTCGCCCATCCACGAGCGGATCGCCGGCGCCTCGCCGTCGATCGCCGTCTTGGCGGTGCGGAGGAAGTTCGCGTTCGTCACACCGGGGATCTCGACGGGGTACTGCATCGCGAGGAACATCCCCGCCTGCGCACGCTCGTCGGGGCCCATCTCGGTGATGTCCTCACCGTCGAGCAGGATCTGCCCGCTGGTGATCTCGTAGCGGGGGTGGCCGGCGACGGCGTACGCGAGCGTCGACTTGCCCGAGCCGTTGGGGCCCATGATCGCGTGCGTCTCGCCCTTGCGGATCGTGAGGTCCACACCCTTGAGAATGGGCTTGGGGCCCTGCTCGGTCTCAACGCTGACGTGCAGGTCCTTGATTTCAAGCACAGAAGTCATACGGCAATCTCTTTCGTAACGTGGGGATCAATGTATACGACGCCGTCTTCGATTTCGACGACGTAAACGGGTACCGGCTCGTAGGCCGGGAGGTTGAGCGGCTTGCCGGTGCACAGCGAGAACGCCGAGCCGTGGGCCCAGCACTCCAGCGTGTCACCCTCGACGAAGCCCTCGGAGAGGCTGATGTCACCGTGCGTGCAGGTGTCGCCGATGGCGTGGACCGTGCCCTGGTTGTCGAGCACGACCGCCATGGGGACCCCGTCCAAGACGACGCGAGTCGCCTGATCCTGCACAAGATCGCTCAGATCGAGCGCCTTCATCCGGGACATTACGCCAGCACGCTCTGCTGCAGCTCGGCCTCGATCGCGGACTGGAGACGCTCCTCGATCTGCTCGTTGCCGATCCGCTGGATGACCTCGAAGAGGAATCCGCGCACCACGAGCTTGCGAGCCTCGTCCTCGGAGATTCCGCGGCTCTGGAGGTAGAAGATGTGCTCCTCGTCGAAGCGGCCCGTAGTCGACGCGTGGCCGGCCCCCTCGATATCGCCGGTCTCGATCTCGAGGTTCGGGATCGAGTCCGCGCGCGTGCTCTCGGTGAGGGTGAGGTTGCGGTTCTCCTCGTAGCTGTCCGTGCCCGTCGCCACGCGGCGGATCAGCACGTCGCCGATCCACACGGCGTGCGCGCCCTCGCCCTGCAGCGCGCCCTTGTAGGCGACGCGGCTGCGGGTGTGCGGCGCGTTGTGGTCGATGTAGACCTGGTGCTCGAGGTGCTGGCCGGCGTCAGCGAAGTACGCGCCGTAGGCCTCGCCGTTCGCTCCCTGGCCGTCGAGGTGGATCGACGGGTTCACGCGGACAATCTTGCCGCCGAGCGAGACCACGATGTGCTGCAGGTTGCCGTCGCGCGCGACAACCGCGTTGTGGCTCGCGAGGTGGATCGCGTCCTCATCCCACTCCTGGAGCGAGACGACGGTGAGGTTCGCGCCCTCGCCGACGACGATCTCGACCGTCTCGCTGAGGTTCGCGGCACCCGTGTTCTCGAGGATCACGAGGGCGTTCGCCTGTGCGGCCGCCTCGATGATGGTGTGCGCAGCGGTCGGCTCGCTCGTGAGCGCGGTGCGCTTCACGGTGACCGTCTGGCGCTCCTCGCTCGTGAGGAGGATGCGCTGCGCGGAGGCCGCCTGGCCCCACGCGTTCGCCGCCGCGCGGTCCTCGGGGAGGCCGCCGCGGCCGACGAGCTCCGAGTCCATGGCGATCGAGGAGACCTCGACGCCCTCAGCCTCGGAGATCTCGAGCGCCGAAGCGCCGTCGGCGAGGTCGCCCGTGAGGAGCGAGGCGAGCTCGGCGACCGGCGTGTACTTCCAGTTCACCTCGCGGCCCGTGACCTCGGCGAAGTCTGCGATGTTCGCGGACTTCAGGCGATCCGAGCGGGTCTGCACCGGAGCGCGGTTCTCCCAGTCGCCGTCGCTGTGCGCCTTCGCGCCGTGCTGTTCAGTCTGAAGCGTTGTCATCGTTAACCGACGGATCCTTCCATGCTCATCTCGATGAGCTTGTTCAGTTCGAGGGCGTACTCCATCGGGAGTTCGCGAGCGATCGGCTCGATGAAGCCGCGGACGATCATCGCCATCGACTCCTCCTCCGACAGGCCGCGGCTCATGAGGTAGAAGAGCTGCTCTTCGCTGACGCGCGTGACGGTGGCCTCGTGCGCGAGGGTCGCATCGTCCGTGCGGATATCGATCGCGGGGTACGTGTCCGAGCGCGAGATCGTGTCGACGAGGAGCGCGTCGCAGACCACCGAGTTGGCGGCGTGATGCGCGTTCGCCTCGACGCGGACCTCGCCGCGGTAGCCGCTGCGGCCACCGCCGCGGGCGATCGACTTCGCGAGGATCGACGACTTCGTGTGCGGCGCGAGGTGGATCATCTTCGCACCGGTGTCCTGGTGCTGACCCGGGCCCGCGAACGCCACGGAGAGCGTCTCGCCCTTCGCGTGCTCGCCCGTGAGGTAGATCGAGGGGTACTTCATGGTGACCTTCGAGCCGATGTTGCCATCGACCCACTCCATGGTGGCGCCCTCTTCGGCGATCGCGCGCTTCGTGACGAGGTTGTACACGTTGCTCGACCAGTTCTGGATCGTCGTGTACCGCACGCGGGCGTTCTTCTTCACGATGATCTCAACGACGGCCGAGTGCAGCGAGTCCGACTTGTAGATGGGAGCCGTGCAGCCCTCGATGTAGTGCACGTAGCTGCCCTCGTCGGCGATGATGAGCGTGCGCTCGAACTGGCCCATGTTCTCGGTGTTGATCCGGAAGTAGGCCTGGAGCGGGATCTCCACGTGCACGCCCTTCGGGACGTACACGAACGAGCCGCCCGACCAGACGGCCGTGTTGAGCGCAGCGAACTTGTTGTCGCCGGACGGGATGACCGTGCCGAAGTACTCCTCGAAGATCTCGGGGTGCTCCTTGAGCGCGGTGTCCGTGTCGAGGAAGAGCACGCCCTGCTCCTCCAGATCCTCACGGATCTGGTGGTACACGACCTCGGACTCGTACTGCGCGGCGACGCCGGCAACGAGGCGCTGGCGCTCGGCCTCGGGGATCCCGAGCCGCTCGTACGTCTCCTTGATCTCCTCGGGCAGCTCCTCCCAGGAGGTGGCCTGCTTCTCCGTGGAGCGCACGAAGTACTTGATGTTGTCGAAGTCGATGTCGCTCAGGTCGGCGCCCCAGGAGGGCATCGGCTTCCGATCGAAGATCTGCAGCGCCTTCAGGCGTCGCTGCAGCATCCACTCGGGCTCGTTCTTGAGCGCCGAGATCTCACGCACGACCTGCTCGCTCAGCCCGCGTTTCGCTTCCGCGCCGGCCTTGTCGCTGTCGTGCCAGCCGAATTCGTACTGGCCCAAGCCTTCAAGCTCGGGCCGGTCGATCAATACCTCTGGCATGATCCCTCCCTCATTATTCGTCTCGCCGGGCAACCCAGCGCTGAACCGGAGGTCCGGCTCGCGAGGTGCGGAGTGCACGCATCGGGTTCCCTGCAGCGGTGCAGTAGTCTGGGCTTCGGACGGAACCGATCCGATGCACCGCACCAGATCCGGGTTCGCCGTACGCAACCACAGCTTCTCATTCTACAGGTTCTCACCCGTTTCGGGGAGGGGCGCGCGCAGCGCCTCAGCAACCTCTGAGAGGCACCCGAGAGGAGCCCCGGTGTCCAGCGCCACCACGACCGAAGCGACCCCAGCACGCCGGTTCTCCGGCTGGATGCCTGACGGGGTGACCTCCCGCGTCCGGGCGCTCGCCTGGTGGGTGTTCGCGACCCAGGTGCTGATCGTCGCGACGGGCGGCGCCGTGCGCCTCACGGGCTCGGGTCTCGGCTGCAACACGTGGCCAAAGTGCACCGACGATTCCTTCGTCAACAACCCCGCCATGGGCATCCACTCGTACATCGAGTTCGGCAACCGCACCCTCTTCTTCCTGCTCGAGGTCGTCGCGATCCTCGCGGTCATCGCCGTGTGGCGCTTCCGCAAGGAGCGGCGCGACCTGTTCTGGCTCACCGTCGTGCCCGCGCTCAGCGTGTTCATCCAGGCGATCATCGGCGGCATCACGGTGCTCAGCGGACTGAACCCGTACGTGGTCGGCCTGCACTTCCTCTCGAGCGTCGTGCTCGTGATGCTCGCGGCGCTCCTCGTGCTCCGCGTCTATAGCGGACCCGGCCCGCGGCACCGCGTGGTCTCCGCTCCCCTGCTGCAGACCGTCTGGCTCGCCGTGATCTTCGGCTTCGTCGCGGTCGTGCTCGGGATCCTCACCACGGGCTCGGGCCCGCACGCGGGAGACGGCGGCGCGGCGCGCAACGGGCTCGAGTCGGAGGCGCTCCAGACCGTCCACGCGGTCGCCGCCTACGGCACGCTGCTCTTCACGGCGGTCGCGGCGTTCCTCGCGCGCAGCGAGCGCGCCTACCGGGTGGCCCGCTGGGCCGGCTGGTCGATCGTCGTGATGATCGCGCAGATCATCGTGGGTGTGCTGCAGGCGCGCCTGGCGCTGCCGCCGCTGCTCGTGGGCATCCACATGGTGCTCGCCTGCTTGCTCGCGGCCGGGCTGTTCCTCACGCTGGTGGAGACGCGCCAGCGCGTGGCCCCCGCAGCCCGCTAGCGTCGCTGCGCTTCCTCCCCGGTTCCCCGCCCCCTTCCTGTTCCCCCTTTTCCGCTTTCCCATTCCCCTTCCCCCAAGATCGCATCGACTCTGATCCACTATCCGGCCCCCATACCGGAGCACAGTCGATGCGATCTTGCGTTGGGGGGGGCGGGCGGCGCCGCGCGCTCTTCGCCTGGCTGGCGTCCCGGCTCCCCCGGCAAAAAGTTCGACCCTGATCCACTACTCGACGGGATACCGGCTCACAGTCGAACTTTTCTCACGGAGGAACGGATCCGCGCCGCGCGCCAGGCACGTCAACCGGTTGCAGCAAATCCCGTCGACTTTGATCCACTATTCGCCGGCCATTGCGGATCAAACTCGATGCGATCTCACGATGGGGCCGGATCAACGCGGCGCGTCACGCACATCAGCCCGCGACCCTGCCCGGAGCGAACCGCGTGTCTCCGGAGCGGGACTTGCGGCTGACGCCACGCCCGGCGCCGAGGAAACCGACCGCAAACGCAAACAATCTCCGACTTTGGTCCGTATCCATCGCGGATACCGGATCAAAGTCGGAGATTGTTGCCGATGCAGAACCTCTTGCCGATGCAGAACCCGTTCCCAGTGCAGAACATCTTCCCCGTACAGAACCTGCTCCCGGCGTCGAGACCATCGCCTGCGCAGAGGCTGCGGCCCACTTCGAGACTGCAGCAGCCGCCCTCGAGATCGCAGTCGATCCGCAGGGCCGGCGAACCAGCCCGCAGGGACGGCCGAAGCCAGCCCCCGCGCACCCCCTAGAAGGGGAGCAGCGGATCCACCGCGATCGCGATCGACAGCACCGACAGGTACGTGATCGAGCCGTGGAAGACCTGCATCGGCTTGCCCTCCTGGCCGCGGATCGCGCTCCCGTAGAGGCGGTGCGACTGGAGGATGAAGTAGCCGCCCGCGAGCAGCGCGACCGCCGTGTACAGCCAGCCGATCCCCGGTGCGGGGATGAGCAGCAGGCTCGAGACGACCGTGGCCCACGCGTACAGGATCACCTGCAGGCCGACCGTCGCGCGCCCGCGCACCACGCCGAGCATGGGCACGCCGGCCGCCGCGTAATCGTCGCGGTAGCGCATCGACAACGGCCAGTAGTGCGCCGGCGTCCAGAGGAAGATGATGAGGAAGAACACCCAGGCCGGCCAGTCGAGCGAGCCCGTCACGGCGGCCCAGCCGATGAGCACGGGGAAGCAGCCCGCGATCCCGCCCCAGATGATGTTCTGCTCGCTGTGGCGCTTGAGCAGCAGCGTGTAGATGACCACGTAGAAGAAGATCGCGGCGGCGGAGAGCGCGGCGGCGAGCCAGTTCGTGGTGAGCAGCAGCCAGACGACGGACAGTGCGCCGAGCACCCACGCGAACACGAGCGCGTTGCGATCCGAGATCTCTCCCGTGACGAGCGGCCGGTTCTCGGTCCGCTTCATCTTGCGGTCCATGTCCCGGTCGATGTAGCAGTTGAACGCCCCGGCGGATCCGGCGCTCATGGCGCCGCCGATGAGGGTCGCGAGCACGAGCCACAGGTTCGGGAGACCGCCCTGGGCGAGGATCATGGCGGGGACGGTGACGACGAGCAGCAGCTCCATCACTCGGGGCTTCGTCAGTGCGACGTAGTTCTTCACGGTGCGCCCGAATGAACGACGGGGCTTCGCTTCCTGCGTGGGGATCTGCGTGGACATCACACCTCCCATCGTACCCCCTTCCGGCTAGGATTGGTCGGGGACCGCCGGGCGGCGCCTTCCGAAACCTCTTCCCCGATGAAAGGTCAGTCTTGGGAAACGAATTGCAGTGGGACGAAATCGACGATCTCGCGGTCAACACCGCGCGCGTGCTGGCGGCGGATGCCGTCGAGAAGGTCGGTAACGGTCACCCCGGAACGGCGATCAGTCTGGCGCCGGTGTCCTATCTGCTGCATCAGAAGGTGATGCGCCACGACCCGAGCGACAGCGGCTGGATCGGCCGCGACCGCTTCATCCTGTCGGTGGGCCACTCCTCGCTCACGCAGTACGTGCAGCTCTACATGGGCGGCTACGGGCTCGAGCTCGAGGATCTCCAGGCGCTGCGCACCTGGGGCTCGAAGACGCCCGGCCACCCCGAGTACGGTCACACCGATGGCGTCGAGATCACGACGGGTCCGCTCGGCCAGGGCCTCGCCTCCGCCGTCGGCTTCGCCTACGCCGCGCGGTACGAGCGTGGCCTCTTCGACCCCGAGGCCGCTCCCGGGACGAGCCCCTTCGACCACTTCATCTACGTCGTCGCCGGCGACGGCGATCTGCAGGAGGGCGTCACCAGCGAGGCGTCCTCGCTCGCGGGCCACCAGGAGCTCGGGAACCTGATCGCGATCTACGACTCGAACCAGATCTCGATCGAGGACGACACCGACATCTCCTTCTCCGAGGACGTGGCGCTGCGCTACGAGTCGTACGGCTGGCAGGTCATCGAGGTCGACTGGAAGAAGACGGGCGCCTACGTCGAGGATCTCGCCGAGCTGCACCGCGCGATCGAGGAGGCGAAGGCCGAGACCACGAAGCCCTCGCTCATCATCCTGAAGACGATCATCGGCTGGCCCTCCCCCGGCAAGCAGAACACGGGCGGCATCCACGGCGCCAAGCTCGGCGCCGAGGAGCTCGCGGGCCTGAAGGAGGCCCTCGGCTTCGATCCGGCCGCGCACTTCGCGGTCGCACCCGAGGTCATCGCGCACACGCGGAAGGCCGCGGATCGCGGTGCCGAGAACCGCGCAGCGTGGCAGGCGGGCTTCGACGCCTGGGCCGCTGCGAACCCCGAGCGCAAGGCGCTCTTCGACCGCGTCGAGGCGCGCGAGCTCCCCGAGGGCGCGCTCGAGGCGCTCCCCACCTTCGAGCCCGGCGCGAGCGTCGCGACCCGCTCGGCGAGCGGCAAGGTGCTCGCCGCGCTCGGCCCGATCATGCCCGAGCTCTGGGGCGGATCCGCCGACCTCGCGGGGTCGAACAACACGACCATCCCGGGCGTGCCCTCCTTCGTACCCGCGAGCCACTCCACGAGCACGTGGTCGGGCGAGCCCTACGGCCGGGTGCTGCACTTCGGCATCCGAGAGCACGCCATGGGCGCGATCCTGAACGGCATCCAGCTGCACGGCAAGACGCGCAGCTACGGCGGCACCTTCCTGATCTTCAGCGACTACATGCGGCCCGCCGTGCGCCTCGCGGCGCTCATGAACGTGCCGAGCGTGTTCGTGTGGACCCACGACTCGATCGCGCTCGGCGAGGACGGCCCCACGCACCAGCCGATCGAGCAGCTCGCCACGCTCCGCGCGATCCCGAATCTCGCGGTCGTGCGCCCCGCCGACGCGAACGAGGTGTCGATCGCGTGGCACGAGATCCTCACGCGCCACGCCGGCCCCGCCGGACTCGCGCTGACGCGCCAGAACGTTCCCGTGCTCCCGCGCGGCGGTGACTTCGCCACGCCCGAGCAGGCCGCCGAGGGTGTGCGCCGCGGCGCATACGTCCTCGCCGACTCCCCCACGGACGCAATCGACGTGCTCCTCATCGCCACCGGCTCCGAGGTGCAGCTCGCCGTCGAGGCGCGCGAGCGGCTCGCGGCCGAGGGCGTGGGCGCGCGCGTCGTGAGCGCGCCGTGCCTCGAGTGGTTCGCCGAGCAGACGCCCGAGTACCGCGAGAGCGTGCTCCCGGCTGCAGTGACTGCGCGCGTGAGCGTCGAGGCCGGGCTCAGCCTGGGCTGGGAGCGCTTCGTGGGCGATCGCGGTCGCTCCGTTTCGATCGAGCACTTCGGCGCCTCCGCCGACTTCGAGACCCTTTTCCGCGAGTTCGGCATCACCTCCGATGCCGTGGTCGCAGCCGCGCGCGAGTCGCTCGCGGCCTAGCGCCGCGCGCACCCCGGCGGGGCGCGCGCGGTCATCCCTGACCCGCCGCCCCGCCCCACATCTCTTCGAGGAGCAGCACCCATGACGAACTCCCCCACCGCAGCCCTGAGCACGGCCGGCGTGAGCATCTGGCTCGACGACCTCTCGCGCAGCCGGATCGACAGCGGGGAGCTCACCGCGCTCCGCGCCAGCCACAACGTGGTCGGCGTCACCACGAACCCGACGATCTTCGCCTCGGCGCTCTCCGGCGGCGTCGGCTACGGCGAGAGCATCGCCGACTGCGCGCGCCGCGGGCTCGGCGTCGCCGAGACGATCATCGAGCTCACCACCGCCGACGTCGCGGCGGCCTGCGACCTCTTCGCCGACGACGCCGCACGGAGCGGCGGACGCGACGGCCGCGTCTCGATCGAGGTCGAGCCCGGCCTCGCCCACGACACCGCGGGGACCATCGCGCAGGGCCGTGAGCTCTGGGCGCGGGTAGACCGCGAGAACGCGATGATCAAGGTGCCCGCCACTCCCGAGGGGCTCCCCGCGATCACGGCGCTCATCGCCGAGGGCATCAGCGTGAACGTCACCCTCATCTTCAGCCTGCAGCGCTACCGGCAGGTGATCAATGCGTACCTGACGGGCCTCGAACTGGCCCGCGCGGCCGGGCACGATCTGGCCCGCATCCACTC
The DNA here is from genome assembly GCF_000633415.1 of Leucobacter sp. PH1c. Lineage (GTDB taxonomy): Bacteria > Actinomycetota > Actinomycetes > Actinomycetales > Microbacteriaceae > Leucobacter. Next base: position 11,551 of record NZ_AYMV01000002.1, read on the forward strand.
GGTCGCCTCCTTCTTCGTCTCCCGCGTCGACACCGAGGTCGACGCCCGGCTCGCCTCGATCGGCACGCCGGAGGCGGCCGCGCTCATGTCGCAGGCGGGCATCGCGAACGCACGCCTCGCCTACGAGGTCGCCGCGGAGAGCCACGAGAGCGAGCGCGCCGAGCTGCTGCGCTCCCTCGGTGCGAACGCCCAGCGGCCGCTCTGGGCTTCCACGGGCGTGAAGAACCCCGAACTCCCCGACACGCTCTACGTGGCGGAACTCATCGCTCCGGGCACCGTGAACACCATGCCGGAGGCGACGCTCCGCGCGTTCGGGGACCACGGCGAGGTGCGCGGTGACACGATCTCGTCCGAGATGCTCGAGTCGAACCAGCTGCTGAACGCGCTGGACGGGCTCGGGATCGACTACGTCGAGGTCACCGAGCAGCTGGAGCGCGAGGGTCTGGAGAAGTTCACCGCGTCGTGGGACGAGCTCTGCGCGACGGTTGCGCGGGCCCTCGAGGAGGCGGCCGCCTGATGCCCGTCCCCGCTCCGCTCGCCGTGTCCGTGGCGCAGCCCGATTCGGCGTATGCGGCGACCCTCGACCGGCTCGTCTCGGATCGCGCCGCGAGCCGCCTCTTCGCGCGGGACACCACGCTCTGGCCGCAGACCTCCTCGGCCGCGTATCGCCTCGGCTGGACCGACTTCGAGGCGAACGCGCTCGTCGCGATCGAGGCAGCCGAGCGCATCCGCGCGGAGCTCGAGAGCGCCGGGCTGGATCGCGTCGTACTGTGCGGCATGGGCGGCTCGAGCCTCGCCCCCGAGGTCATCGCGCGCTGGGCGGGGCAGCCGCTCACCGTGATCGACTCCACCCATCCGGAGTTCATCCGGGCGGCGATCGAGGGCGACCTCAGCCGCACCGTCGTGGTGATCAGTTCGAAGTCCGGCAGCACGATCGAGACGCAGAGCCACCGCGCCGCGTTCACCGCCGCGTTCCGCGCCGCGGGGATCGACCCCGCCGACCGCATCGTCGTCGTGACCGACCCGGATTCCCCGCTCGAGGCCGCCGCCCGCGCGGCCGGTCAGCGCGTCTGCTTCGCCGATCCGGACGTGGGCGGCCGCTTCTCCGCGCTGACGGCATTCGGCCTCGTGCCGACCGCGCTCGCCGGGATCGACGTGCGCGCGCTGCTCGCGGACGCCTGCGCGCTGCGCCCGGCGCTGCTCGCGGACTCGCCCGAGAACCCCGCACTGCAGCTCGCCGCGGCGATCGCGGCGGGGCTCCCCGAGCGCTACGTGCTCGGGATCATCGAGGCGCCGTCCGCGGCCTGGGGCCTCGGCACCTGGATCGAGCAGCTCGTTGCCGAGTCAACCGGGAAGGCCGGGAATGGCGTGCTCCCGATCGCCCTGCACGCCGATGCGCCCGAGGCCGGCCCACACCCCGCGAACCTCACTCGGGTTCGGCTCTCCGCCGCGCCCGAGGCCGCCGCCGCCCCAGCCCCGGCCGAAACCGCGGAGATCGAGCTCACGGGCGGACTCGGCGCGCAGCTGCTCCTCTGGGAGACGGCCACGGCGCTGCTCGGTCACCTGCTCGGGATCGATCCCTTCGACCAGCCCGACGTGGAGTCGGCGAAGGTCGCCGCGCGCGCGGTGCTCTCGCGCGGCGCCCAGTCCGACGCGGCCGTTCCCGCGAGCCGCCTCGCGGATCTCCCGGCCCGGCTTCTCGCCGCGCCGCAGGGTAACCGCCCGGCGGACTGCGCCGAGCTGCTCGCCGCGATCCGCTCGGCCGTTCCGGCGAACGGCTACCTCGCGATCCAGGCGTACCTCGATCCGACCGCACCGGAGGCCGCCGGACTCGAGCGGCTCCGCGACGCGCTCGCGCAGGAGCTCGAGGTGCCCGTGGCGCTCGGCTGGGGCCCGCGCTACCTCCACTCCGTGGGACAGCTCCACAAGGGCGGCCCGGCGCTCGGCGCGTTCCTGCAGCTGACCGAGCTCGTCGACGGTGACGTGGCGATCCCGGGCTCCGACTCCGGCTTCGGCACGCTGATCGCGGCGCAGGCGCGTGGTGACCGCGAGGTGCTCGCCTCGCGCGGCCGGCCCGTCTTCGCGCTGCGCACGACGGACCCCGCCGCGCTCATCGCGCAGCTGAGCCGCGCGCTCGCCTGAGCCACTCGCTCGCAACTGAGCCGCGAGCTCACACGGAAACCCCGCTCCGGGCCTCCCGCGCGCCCGGACAGCACAAATCCCCGCACCCCTCCCTGAGGAGGCGGTGCGGGGATCGGTGTCGACTGAGCCGGGCGAGCATTCCCGCCCGCTCAACGCGAGCCGCGCTAGGCGGAGGCGCGTGCGGTGCCGCGGCGCTGGCGCAGCTTCTGCAGTGCCGCTTCGAGGAGCTCTTCGGCCTCCTCAGGGGTGCGCCGCTCCTTCACATACGCGAGGTGCGTCTTGTAGGGCTCGTTCTTCAGCAGCTGCGGCGGGTTCGCCTTGTCGCGACCGGCGGGAAGCCCCGAGGTCGGCGAGTCGATCTGCTCGGGGATCTCCTCATCGGAGACATCTGCTGCGAAGTAGCGGACCGTCTCGTTGCCGAGAGCGTCCCAGTACGAAACCTGAGTGCGGTCAGCGCGCGCGCCGTGGTCCTTCTCCCCCATGGGGCCGGAACCGACGCGGGCGCCGCGGATGGCGTTACTGCCTGCCACGGAATCCCTTTCTGAGTGGTGTGCGGTGCGGGTGGATCAGACGACGGAGAACCGGGCGATGAGCCCGAGCCCGACGATCGACGCCGCCCACACGATGGACACGACCACGGTGATGCGATTGAGGTTGCGCTCCGCGACTCCCGAGGAGCCGAGGCTCGAGGTGACCCCGCCGCCGAACATGTCGGACAGCCCGCCACCGCGCCCCTTGTGGAGCAGGATGAACAGGGTGAGCAGGAGGCTCGTGATCACGAGGACCACGATGAGTGCGATCTTGAGGATGAGCACGCAGATCACCTTTCGGAGTTGAGGGCGTGAAGCGCCAGCTGCCAGTATACCGGCGCGGGCCGCGGAGCGGGGAGCGACAGGCTAGGCGGCCGTCACGTGCTTCCGGAACTGGACAATCCGGCTAAACTCGTCGGCCTTGAGGCTCGCGCCCCCGACAAGCGCGCCGTCGACGTTCGGCTGCGCGAGGAAGCTCGCCACGTTCTGGCTCGTCACCGATCCGCCGTAGAGGATCCGGGTGGCTGCGGCCTCGTCGTCGCCGCGGAGGTCGCGGAGCGCCTCGCGGAGTGCGCGGGCGACGTCCTCCGCCTGCGCGGCCGTCGCGGCCTGGCCGCTCCCGATCGCCCAGACGGGCTCGTAGGCGATGACGAACTCGGCGCCCTTCGGAAGCGGAGCGAGCGCTGCGGCGAGCTGCGCGAGCGGAACCGCTGCCGCGCCGTGCTGCTCGAGGTCCTCGGCCGTCTCGCCGACGCAGATCATGGGGATCATGCCCCCGCGGTGCGCGGCGAGCGCCTTCGCGCCGACCGTCTCGTCGGACTCTCCATGGCCGTGGCGGCGCTCGGAGTGCCCCACGAGCGCGTAGCGCACGTCGAGCTTCGCGAGCATCGCCGCCGAGATGTCGCCCGTGTAGGCGCCGGCGTCGTGCGGGGAGAGGTCCTGCGCACCGAGGGCGAGCGGGAGCTTGTCGGCGGTGAGGAGGGTCTGCACCGAGCGGAGGTCGGTGAACGGCGGGAAGACCGCCACCTCGCCATCCGCGTAGTCGTGCCGCGCATCCTTCAGCGCCCACGAGAGCTTCTGGACGAGCGCGATCGCCTGGAGGTGATCGAGGTTCATCTTCCAGTTGCCCGCGATGAGCGGGGTGCGCTCGGTGAACGGGAGCGGCTCGCGCGCGAGCTCGGTGGCGCCTGCGCCCGGCTCGACCCCGGCGCTCACGCGAGCACCTCGAGCCCGGGCAGCTGCTTCCCCTCGAGGAACTCGAGGCTCGCGCCCCCGCCCGTGGAGATGTGGCCGAACTGGTCGTCGGTGAAGCCGAGCGCGCGCACGGCCGCGGCGGAGTCGCCGCCGCCTACCACCGTGAAGCCGGCGGTCTTCGTGAGCGCATCGGCGACCGTGCGGGTGCCGTTCGCGAACGCGGGCATCTCGAAGACGCCCATGGGGCCGTTCCAGAACACGGTGCGGGACTCGGCGATCACCTCGGCGAAGCGCTGCGCCGAGGCCGGGCCGATGTCGAGCCCGATCCCTGCCGCGCCGAACGCGGACGACTCGATCGCGTCGGCGGCGACGACCTCGTGCGCGGCGTCGGCCGCGAAGGCCTCGGCCACGACGACGTCGCTCGGGAGCACGATCTCCACGCCGCGCTCGGCGGCCGTGGCGAGGTATCCGCGCACGGTGTCGAGCTGGTCGGCTTCGAGGAGGCTCGCACCGACGCGGTGGCCCTGCGCCGCGAGGAACGTGAAGAGCATGCCGCCGCCGATGAGCAGTGTGTCCACGCGCTCGATCAGGTGGGAGATGACGCCCAGCTTGTCCGAGACCTTCGAGCCGCCGAGCACCACCGCGTAGGGGCGCTCCGCGCGCTCCGTCAGGCGCTCGAGCACCTCGAGCTCCGCGGCGACGAGGCGGCCCGCGGCGCTCGGGAGCAGCTTCGCGAGCTCGTACACGCTCGCCTGGCGGCGGTGCACGACCCCGAAGCCGTCAGAGACGAAGACGTCGCCGAGCGCGGCGAGCTGCTGTGCGAACGCGGCGCGCTCGGCGTCGTCCTTGCTCGTCTCCCCCGGGTTGAAGCGGAGGTTCTCGAGCAGGAGCACCTCGCCGCCCTGGAGCGCCGCCGCGGCCGCAGTCGCGGCCTCCCCGACCGTCTCGCCGACGAACTGCACGGGGGCGCCGAGCAGCTCCGACATGCGCTCCGCGACGGGGCGGAGCGAGAAGCGCGCCTCGGGCTCGCCCTTCGGGCGTCCGAGGTGGCTGATGAGAACGATCTTCGCTCCGGCCTCGCGCAGCTCGGTGACCGTGGCGAGCGAGGCGCGGATGCGCCCGTCGTCGGTGATCACGCCGTCGGCGAGTGGAACGTTCAGGTCGCAGCGGACGATGACCGTCTTGGCGCTGAGCGACCCCAGGGACTCGATAGTGCGCATGGGTGCGGCGGGCTCCTTGGGTAGGCGGTTAGATCAGGCCGGGCGTCTGCGTGCGCGCGGCCTCGAAGCGCTTCGCGACGTCCTGCCAGTTCGCGATGTTCCAGAACGCCTTGACGTAGTCGGCGCGGACGTTCAGGTAGTCGAGGTAGTACGCGTGCTCCCAGACGTCGAGCATGAGCAGCGGAACGGTGCCTGCGGGGAGGTTGCCCTGCTGGTCGAAGAGCTGCACGATGTTCGGGCGCTGGCCGAGCGAGTCCCAAGCAAGGACGGCCCAGCCGGAGCCCTGGACGCCCATCGCAGTGGCCGCGAAGTGCGCCTGGAACTTCTCGAAGTCGCCGAAGTACTCGTCGATCGCCGCGGCGAGCTCGCCCTCGGGACGGTCGCCGCCCTCGGGCGACATGTTGTTCCAGAAGATCGTGTGGTTAACGTGGCCGCCCACGTTGAACGCGAGGTCCTTCTCGAGCTTGTTGACCGCGGCGAGGTTGCCGGAGTCGCGCGCCTCGGCGAGCTGCTCGAGCGCCGTGTTGGCGCCCGTCACGTAGGCCTGGTGGTGCTTGTCATGGTGCAGCTGCATGATCTTGCCGCTGATGTGCGGCTCGAGGGCAGCGTAATCGTACGGAAGTTCAGGAAGTGAATAGGCAGCCATCAGGCGCTCCAATCTCTGCGACGGGCAGTGGTCCCTCACAGTCTATCGACGCGGTGCGTCGGCGGGGCGGGGAATCTCCCCCGCGTGGTGCACGAGAGCCGGGCCGCGAACGGCCCGGCTCAGTAACTCAGATGCGGTCGAGCTCCTCGGGGAGGCTCGCCTCGGTGCCGGGGATCCCGCGCGCCGAGGCCTCCTTGTCGGCCATTGCGAGGAGGCGCCGGATCCGGCCGGCGATCGCGTCCTTCGTGAGCACGGGCTCTGCGCGTGCACCGAGGTCGTCGAGGCTCGCCTCGCGGTGGGTGAGGCGCAGCTCGCCCGCGTACTTCAGGTGCTCGGGGATGTCGTCGCCCAGGATCTCGAGCGCGCGCTCGACGCGGGCGCAGGCGGCGACCGAGGCCTGCGCGGAGCGGCGGAGGTTCGCGTCGTCGAAGTTCACGAGGCGGTTGGCGGTCGCGCGAGTCTCGCGGGCACGACGGAGTTCGTCCCAGCTGTTGCGGGCCTGCTCGGCACCCATCGCGCCCAGCATGCCGCCGATCGCTTCGGCGTCGCGGATGAGGACCTTGTTCTGGCCTCGGATCTCGCGGCTCTTGGCGTCGATCCCGAGACGGCTCGCAGCCCCGACGAGCGCCATGGCGACCTCGTTGCTCGGGCAGACGACCTCGAGGCTCGCGGAGCGGCCGGGGGCGGTGAGCCCGCCGCGGGCCATGAAGGCGCCGCGCCACACGGCTGCGAGCTCGGGCTGCGCGCCCGTGGTCAGACGGTTCGGCAGGCCGCGGATCTGGCGGCGGCGGGGGTCCAGGAGCCCCAGCTGGCGGGCGAGGGTCTCGCCGTCCAGGACGCGGACGAGGAACTGCGGGGCACCGGGACGGGTGCTCGACGGCGGCAGCTGCTTGGCCTCGGAGCGCACGCCGTAGAGCTCAGCGAGGTCCTTGCGGACGCGCTGGACGATCTGCGGGGTGTGCAGTTCCGCCTCGAGCGCGATCCGCCCGGAAATGGTGTGGAGCCCGCCGGCCAGTCGGAGGATCGTTGCGACCTCGGCGACACGCTCTCCAGTGCGCTGCACGGGGTACCGCACCAGCTCACTCTTCACCTCAAGGGTCGACAGCACGAATGAGTCCTCTCAAAAATCAGGATGGGAACGGCGGGGCGTCGGCGCAGCACTGCAGAAGCTACTCACGACCGAGGTCGCGGTGGCGCAGACTGACACTGACGCCCGGAAGGCCCGCGAGTCGATCAGCGAGCTCGCGTGCGGTGGCGACAGAACGGTGTTTGCCGCCCGTGCATCCTACCGCGAGCGAGGCGTGTCGTTTGTTCTCCCGCTGGAAACCTGCCAGCACGGGCGTCAGGGCTGCGACGTAGTGCTCGAGGAACTCGGCGGCGCCGTCCCGGCTCAGCACGTACTCCTTCACTTCCGCGTCAACTCCGGTGAGAGCGCGCAGCTCGGGCTCCCAGAACGGGTTCGGCAGGAAGCGCATATCGACCATGAGGTCGACGTCGGTGGGCGCGCCGTACTTGAATCCGAAGCTCACGACGGACAGCTGCAGGCCGGGCGTGTTGTCATCGGAGAAGAGTTCGCGGGTCGCGGTCGACAGGTCGTGCACGTTGTAGCGCGAGGTGTCGATCACCACGTCGCTCGAGGCCCGGAGTTCCTGCAACCGGTCGCGCTCAAGGCGGATCCCCTCGAGGAGGCTCCCCGCCTCGGCCTGGAAGGGGTGCGGGCGGCGCACGGACTCGTAGCGACGCACGAGGATCTCATCGGTTGCATCAAGGAACACCACACGGACCGTGGCGTTCTCGCGCAGCTCGGTGACGGTGTGCTGAATGTCTGCGAACAGATCGCGCCCGCGCACATCAACGACCGCGGCGATCTTCGGAAGAGCTCCCCCCGAGCGATCCGCCATGTCGGCGAGCGTCTTCAGCATGGAGAGCGGAAGATTATCGACCACGTACCAGCCGAGGTCCTCAAGCGTGTTCGCGACCGTGCTCCGACCCGCCCCGGACATTCCTGTGACGATCAGGATCTCCTGCGTGGATTCCACCTCGTTCATGCGCTTCCCTCCTCGCCCGGCTCCGCCGTGGATGCCGCCTCCAGCTTAGCGTCAGCGCACTCCTCGGGGCCGGGATCCTCGGGGCCCGCGTTCAGGTGCGCGCGCACCTGCTCCGCGAGCTTCGGCCCGAGCCCCGGTGCGGCCGCGAGCTCCTCCTGGCTCGCCGCGCGGAGCCTCGCGACCGAGCCGAAGTGCTTGAGCAGCCCCTGCACGCGCTTCGGCCCGAGCCCGGGGATCTCCGAGAGCTGACTCGCGATCGCCGTGCTGCGGCGCTGCCGCTGGAAGGTGATCGCGAAGCGATGCGCCTCGTCACGGACGCGCTGCACGAGGAACAGCGCCTCGCTCGTGCGCGGGAGGATCACGGGGAACGGATCGCCCGGGAGCCAGAGCTCTTCCAGCCGCTTCGCCACCCCGCACAGGGCGATGTCCGTGATCCCGGCGTCGGCGAGGGCGCGCGCCGCGGCCTTCACCTGAGGCTCGCCGCCGTCGACGATGAGGAGCTGCGGGCGGTCGCGGTAGATGCCGCTCGGCTGCTCCCCCGCCTCGCGCGCCTGGTTCAACTGGGCGGCGCGCCGGGCGACGACCTGATTGATCGAGTCGGTGTCGTCGCGAGTCTCCTCGATCCGATACTTCCGGTACGCGCCCTTCGCGGGGAGGCCGTCCTCGAAGACGACGAGCGAGGCCACGACGCCCGTGCCCTGGAGGTGGGACACGTCGATGCACTCGATCCGCAGCGGCGCCTCGCTCATCCCGAGCGCGCGCTGCAGTTCCGCGAGCGCGTCGGTGCGCGCGGTGAGGTCGGCGGCGCGCTTCAGCTTGTGCCGGATCAGGTGCTCGCCGGCGTTCAGCACGGCGCGCTCCATGAGCTGCACTTTCTCCCCGCGCTCGGGCACCCGGAGGCGCACACGCCCGCGTCGCGGACGCTGAGCACTGAGCGCGTTCTCGAGCGCCGCCTCGCCCTCCGGGAGCAGCGGCACGAGGATCTCGGGCGGAGGCTCGCGATCGCCCTCGTACGCCGACTGCACGACCTGCTCGAGCAGGGTGCCCGGCGAGTCGTCGAGCTCGACGTCGACGATCCAGCTCCGCTCGCCCCGGATCCGGCCGCCGCGAATGATGAACTGGTGCGCCGCGGCCGCGAGCTCGTCGGCGCGGAGCCCGAACACGTCGAGGTTGACGTCGTGGCCGAGCACGACGGCGTTCTTCTCGAGCACGTGCTGCACCGCCTGCACCTGGTCGCGCAGGCGGGCAGCGTCCTCGTAGCGCTGTTCGAGCGCGGCCTCGCGCATCCCGGACTGGAGCGCGCGGAGATGGCTCGTATCGCCGCCCGCGAGGAACGCGACGAGCTCCTCGACGCGGGTGCGATGCGCCTCGATCGAGATGAGGCGAGAACAGGGCCCGTGGCACCGGCCGATCTGCCCCGCGAGGCAGGGCCGCCCGCTCGACATGGCGCGCTTGTAGTCGGCGTCGTTGCAGGTGCGGATCGGGAAGGCCTGCTGCAGGAGCGCCGTCGTCTCCCGGAGCGCCCACACCTTGGGGTACGGCCCGAAGTAGCGGGCGCCGCGGATCTTCTCGTTCCGGGTGATGATGAGGCGCGGCGACTCCTCGCGGAGCGTGACCGCGAGGTACGGGTACGTCTTGTCGTCCTTGAACTGAACGTTGAAGGGCGGCTTGAACTCCGTGATCCAGGTGTGCTCGAGCACGAGCGACTCGGTGTCGGTCGCGACGACCGTCCAATCGAGCTTCGCCGCGAGGGCGAGCATGCGCCGCGTCCGCGGCATGAGCGAGTGGAGCGGCTGGAAGTAGTTCGCGAGCCTGGCGCGCAGGTTCTTCGCCTTGCCGATGTAGAGTACGCGCCCGTACTTGTCGCTGAAGCGGTACACCCCCGGCGAGGTGGGGATCTCCCCCTGCGCCGGGCGGAACGCCGCGCGCGCGTCGCCGGGGACCCCGCCGCCGCTCCCGCCGTCACCGACGGCATCGCCGTCGGGCGGCGCCGCGGCGTCCGGGCCCTCGATCCCGCCCGAGATCGCGATCACGCGCTCTCCTTCGCGCTCGCCTCCACCGCACGCGCGGACTTCGCGGCCCAGCCGTCGAGCACCTCCGCGAGGAAGCGGCCCGTGTGGCTCTCCGGGTGCTTGGCGAGCTGCTCGGGCGTGCCCTCCGCGAGAATCGTGCCGCCGCCGGAGCCGCCTTCGGGCCCGAGGTCGATCACCCAGTCGGCGCTGCGGATCACGTCGAGGTTGTGCTCGATCGTGATCACGGTGTTGCCCTTGTCGACGAGGCCGTTCAGCACGAGGAGCAGCTTCCGCACGTCCTCGAAGTGGAGGCCCGTGGTGGGCTCGTCGAGCACGTAGATGCTGCGGCCGTTCGAGCGCTTCTGCAGCTCCGTGGCGAGCTTGACGCGCTGCGCCTCACCCCCTGAGAGCGTGGTCGCGCTCTGCCCGAGGCGCACGTAGCCAAGGCCCACGTCGACGAGCGTCTTCATGAAGCGGTGGATCGACGAGATGGGCCGGAAGAACTCCTCGGCCTCCGCGATCGGCATCTCGAGCACCTCCGAGATGTTCTTCCCCTTGTACCGGACCTGGAGGGTCTCGCGGTTGTAGCGCGAGCCGCCGCAGACCTCGCACGCCACGTAGACGTCGGGGAGGAAGTTCATCTCGATCTTCAGTGTGCCGTCGCCCGAGCAGGCCTCGCAGCGACCGCCCTTCACATTGAAGCTGAAGCGGCCGGGCAGGTAGCCCCGCGTCTTCGCCTCGGGGGTCTCGGAGAAGAGCGTGCGGATCTTGTCGAACACGCCCGTGTAGGTGGCGGGGTTCGAGCGCGGGGTGCGGCCGATCGGCGCCTGGTCGACGTGCACGACCTTGTCGAGGTGCTCGAGGCCGGTGACCCGCGTGTGCTTGCCGGGCACGAGGCGCGCGCCGTTCAGCTGATTGGCGAGCACCCGGTAGAGGATGTCGTTGACGAGCGTCGACTTCCCCGAGCCCGAGACGCCCGTCACCGCGGTCATGATCCCGAGCGGGAAGGTGGCATCCACGTTCTGCAGGTTGTTGGAGCGCGCGCCCTTCACGGTGAGCTCGCGCTTGCGATCCCGCTTCCTGCGCCGCTTCGGCGTCTCGATGCTGCGGCGGCCGGCGAGGTAGTCACCCGTGATCGAGCGGGTGTTCGCGATCAGCTCGGCGTACTCGCCCGAGTGGACCACGGTGCCGCCCTCGACGCCCGCCCCCGGGCCGATGTCGACGATCCAGTCCGCGGCCTCGATCGTCTCCTCGTCGTGCTCGACGACGATCAGGGTGTTTCCGAGGTCGCGCAGTTTGATGAGGGTCTCGATGAGCCGGCGGTTGTCGCGCTGGTGGAGCCCGATCGAGGGCTCGTCGAGCACGTAGAGCACGCCCGTGAGGCCGGAGCCGATCTGCGTGGCGAGCCGGATGCGCTGCGCCTCGCCGCCGGAGAGCGTGCCCGCGCCGCGCGCGAGCGTGAGGTAGCCGAGGCCCACCTCGATGAGGAAGTCGAAGCGGAGTCGGATCTCGCGCAGCACCTGTGCCGCGATCTTCGCCTCGCGCTCGGAGAGCGTCACCTCGTCGAAGAAGCGCTTCGCATCACTCAGGCTGAACTCGCCGACGCCCGCGATCGACTGCTCGTTGACCGTCACGGCGAGCACCTCGGGCTTCAGCCGCTGACCGTTGCAGGCGTGGCACGGGACCTCGCGGAGGAACTCGGACCAGCGGTCGCGCTTGGTGTCGCTCTCCGCCTCGGCGTACTGCCGCTCGATGAACGGGATCACGCCTTCGAAGCCCGAGGAGTACTTCACCTCGCGGCCGAAGCGGTTCTTCCACCGCACGTTCACCTTGAAGTTGTTGCCGTGCAGCACGGCTTCCTGCACATCCTCGCTCAGCTCGCCCCACGGGGTATCGAGGGAGAACTCGAGGTCGTTCGCGAGCCCGGCGAGGAGCTTCTCGTAGTACTGGTACAGGCTCTTGCCCTGGCTCGTCCACGGGATGATCACCCCCTCGCTGATCGAGAGCTCCGGATCGCCGAGCACGAGGTCGTCGTCGACCGACATGCTCGTACCGAGGCCCGAGCACGTGGCGCAGGCGCCGAAGGGGGCGTTGAAGGAGAAAGTGCGCGGCTCGATCTCGGTGAGCTGCACGGGGTGCTGGTTCGGGCATGAGAGGTGCTCGGAGAACAGCTGCATGCGGTCCGCAGCATCCGCGTCGCGATCCACGAAGTCGATCATCACGAGCCCGCCGGAGAGCCGCAGCCCCGTCTCGAGCGAATCGGTGAGGCGCCCGAGCACGTCGGGGCCGGCGACGAGGCGGTCGATCACGACCGAGATGTCGTGCTTCACCTGCTTTTTGAGCTTCGGCGGGTCCGAGAGCTGGATCAGCTCTCCGTCGACGTGCGCGCGCGAGTAGCCGCTCGCGGCGAGCTCCTGGAACAGGTCGACGAACTCGCCCTTCTTCTTGCTCACCACTGGTGCGAGCACCTGGAAGCGCGTACGCTCCTCCAGTTCCATCAGCTGATCGGCGATCTGCTGCACCGTCTGCGAGGCGATCCGCTCGCCGCATACGGCGCAGTGGGGCACGCCGATGCGCGCCCAGAGGAGACGCATGTAGTCGTAGATCTCCGTGATCGTGCCGACGGTCGAGCGCGGGTTTCGGTTGGTCGACTTCTGATCGATCGACACCGCCGGGCTGAGTCCCTCGATGAAGTCGACGTCCGGGCGGTCCACCTGCCCGAGGAACTGGCGCGCGTACGCGCTCAGCGACTCGACGTAGCGCCGCTGCCCCTCAGCGAAGATCGTGTCGAACGCGAGGCTCGACTTGCCGCTCCCCGACAGCCCGGTGAACACGACCATCGAGTCGCGCGGGATGGCCAGGTCCACGTTCTGCAGGTTGTGCACGCGGGCGCCCTGCACGCTGATCTGCGCGTGGGCGGCGGAGGAACGGATCGGTGCGGGGTTCTTCGAGCTCACCCTCCCATCTTACGGGTCGCGGGCTGGAAATTCGAACATATGTGCGAGAGACGCGCCGCCGCCCGCAACGCCGGGAGCGAACGTCGCGGTCGGGCGCGCGGCGCACGAGCCGGGCCTGGCAGGAAGTCGCGCGGTGTGCCAGGGTGGAGGGCGTACAAACATCAGACGATTGAGGTTTCCATGAGCTCCCCCGAGTCCGCCGCCCCCGCTCCCGCTGCGCGCGCCGCACGTCCCGCCCGGCCGCAGATCGTGCTCGAGGTGCTCGAACGGATCCAGCTGTCGCGCCATCTCGTGCGGATCGTCGCGGGCGGCCCGGGCATTGCCGAGATCGAGCCGAACGGCAAGACCGATGCCTACAGCAAGATGCTCTTCGCGCATCCGGAGACGTCCCTGACGCCGCCGTACGATCTCGATGCGCTCCGCGCGGAGCTCGCCCCCGAGCTCCTCCCCGCGACGCGCACTTACTCGATCCGGCGCTTCGACATCCCGGGCGGGCAGATCTGGATCGACTTCGTGACCCACGGCGACGAGGGCGTCGCGGGGCCGTGGGCGGATCGCGCACAGCCCGGGGATCCCGTCGTTCTCCGCGGGATCGGTGGCGGCTACGCGCCCGATCCGAGCGCCGACTGGCACCTGCTCGCGGGTGACGACGCCGCGATTCCGGCGCTCGCCGCGGCGCTCGAGGCCATGCCGGCCGACGCCGTCGGCGCGGCGTTCATCGAGGTCGCCGGGCCTGAGGACGAACTCCCGCTCGACGCGCCGGACGGCATCGCCGTCACCTGGGTGCACCGCGGCGACGCCGCAGCGGGAACCTCCCCGGTGCTCGTCGACGCGGTCCGCGCTGCGGAGTGGCGCCCCGGCCGCGTGCAGGTCTTCGTTCACGGCGAGCGCGGTGCGATGAAGGCGCTCCGCCCGTACTTCACCGACGAGCGCGGACTCGATCGCGCGCAGCTCTCGCTCTCCCCCTACTGGGCGTACGGCCGCCGCGAGGACGCGTTCCAGGCGGAGAAGCGGGAGCCCATCGGTCAGGTCTAGGGCCGCGCGTGCGGGGTGTCCGTTTTCTTCAAGACGGACAGTTCCCGGCGGGCGTACGCTGGCCGCATGACTCTCGCACTCAACTTCATTGGAATCGTCACGAACGATCTCGCTGCGTCCCTCCGCTTCTACCGCGGACTCGGGCTCGACATCCCCGAGGGGCTCGACGATGCCCCGCACGTCGAGGTGATGCTGCCCGGCGGCACGAAGCTCGCGTGGGATCCGCTGAGCACGATCCACAGCTTCGATCCCTCGTTCGAGCTGCCGAGCGGGGCCGGGCGCATCGGCTTCGCCTGCGAGGCCGCGTCTCCCGAGGAGGTCGACCGGGCGTACGCGGCGATCGTCGCTGCGTTCCCCGACGCGGCGGCGACGGAGCCCTGGGACGCCCCCTGGGGGCAGCGCTACGCGACCGTGCAGGATCCGGACGGGAACGCGGTCGATCTCTACGCGGCGCTGCCCACTGCCTGACGCGCGAGCGCGCCGGGAGTGGTTCCCGCGAGCGCGCGGAGTTCGCGGGTGAGGTGCGCCTGGTCGGCGTACCCGGCTGCGCCGGCGACGGCGACGGGCTCCCCGCCGGCTCGGAGCAGCCGCAGCGCGTGCTCCGCGCGCACGACGCGCCGGAGGCTCGTGTAGCCGTAGCCGAAGCGGTCGACCATGCGGCGCCGGAGCTGGCGCTCGGAGGCACCGAGCTCTGCCGCGAGGAGCGCGGCTCGAGCTCCGCGGGTCGCTGCGGCGCGCACCGCGGCGAGCCAGGCCGCCTCCCCCGCGAGGCCGGGCGCGTAGCTGCGTTCGACGCGGAGGACGAGTGCGCGCTGCGCGTCGCGCCGCCCCGGCCGGTCCATGTGCTCGGCGACGGGTCCTGCGTCGCGCGCGCGGCGGAGCAGATCGCGGGCCGCGCGATGCGCCGCGGGGTCGAGGACCGCGGGGCCCTCCAGCTGGGCGTCGCGAAGCGCGCCCGCGGGCTGAGCGAGGGCGGCCCCCGCGAAGCCCGGGGCGAAGCGGAGCCCCACCGTGATCCCGCCGAGACCGTCGCGGACGGGAATTGCTCGTGTCGAGGGCCCGGCGATCAGCAGGGCGTCGTCCCGGAGGATGAGGTCCGCGCTGCCGTCCGCCGGGATCACGCGCTCCGCGGCCGGCGCGGGGGCGCCATCGGTGACGCGCGCCGCGGTAGGGCCACTCCACCAGAGGGTGCCGACCCCCGGAACCTCGAGCTCGCGGTACACGGCGTGCTCCCCGCCTAGCGGTGCCCGGCGGCGTCCATGCTGCGCAGCTCGCGCTTCAGCTCGGACACCTCGTCACGGAGCCGCGCGGCGAGCTCGAACTTGAGCTCCTCCGCGGCCGCGAGCATCTGCTCGGTCAGATCGGCGATCAGCTCCTCGAGCTTCGCCGAGCCCTCCTCCGCGATCGCTCCCGCTCGTGCCGCGGCCTTGCCCTTCGCCCGCTGCGGGGATCCGCCTTTCCGCTGCGCGTGCGCACCCGTGCGCGAGAGCACGTCCTCGGTGTCTGCAGCCTCCCGGGCGAGCATCTCCGTGATGTCGCCGATCTTCTTGCGAAGCGGCTGCGGGTCGATCCCGTGCTCCGTGTTGTAGGCGATCTGGATCTCGCGACGGCGGTTCGTCTCGTCGATCGCCTCGCGCATCGATCGGGTGATCTTGTCCGCGTACATGTGTACCTGGCCGGAGACGTTTCGCGCGGCACGGCCGATCGTCTGGATCAGCGAGGTGCTCGACCGGAGGAAGCCCTCCTTGTCCGCGTCGAGAATCGCGACGAGGGAGACCTCGGGGAGGTCGAGGCCCTCACGGAGCAGGTTGATGCCGACGAGCACGTCGTACACGCCGGCGCGGAGCTCGGTCAGCAGCTCGACGCGCCGCAGCGTGTCCACATCGGAGTGGAGATAGCGCACGCGAACGCCCGCCTCCTCCATGAAGGTGGTGAGCTGCTCAGCCATTTTCTTCGTGAGCGTCGTGACGAGCACTCGCTCGTCCCGCTCGGCCCGGGCGCGGACCTCCTCGAGCAGGTCGTCGATCTGCCCCTCGCTCGGCTTGATGATGATCTCGGGATCGATGAGGCCCGTGGGCCGGATGATCTGCTCGACGATGCCGTCGGCGCGCTCAAGCTCGTACTTGCCGGGGGTCGCCGAGAGGTACACGATCTGCCCGACGCGGTCGTTGAACTCGCCGAAGGTGAGCGGCCGGTTGTCGAGCGCGCTCGGGAGGCGGAACCCGTGGTCGACGAGCGTGCGCTTGCGCGACGCATCGCCCTCGTACATCGCACCGATCTGCGGCACCGTGACATGGGACTCGTCGATCACGACGAGGAAGTCGTCCGGGAAGTAGTCGAGGAGGCAGTGCGGGGCCTCCCCCGGCTCGCGCCCGTCGATGTGCCTGGAGTAGTTCTCGATGCCCGAGCAGAAGCCGATCTGCTCCATCATCTCCAGATCGAAGGTGGTGCGCATGCGCAGCCGCTGCTCCTCGACGAGCTTGTTCTGCCGCTTCAACTCCGCGAGTCGCGCGTCGAGCTCGTCCGAGATCGAGCCCATCGCCCGATTCATCACCTCGCGACTGGCCACGTAGTGCGAACCGGGGAACACCGAGACCGTCTCGACCTGCTTGATCACGTCGCCCGTCACCGGGTGCAGGTAGTACAGCGCCTCGATCTCGTCGCCGAAGAACTCGATGCGGATCGCGAGCTCCTCGTACATCGGGATAATCTCGACCGTGTCGCCCCGCACGCGGAAGTTGCCGCGCACGAACTCGATGTCGTTGCGCTGGTACTGCATGTCGACGAAGCGGCGGAGCAGCACGTCGCGGTTGAGCACGTCGCCCACGACGAGCGGCACCATCGCCTCGTAGTACTCCTCCGGCTTGCCGAGGCCGTAGATGCACGAGACCGTCGACACCACCACCGTGTCGCGGCGGCTGAGCAGCGCGTTCGTCGTCGAGTGGCGCAGCCGCTCGACCTCGGCGTTCACCGACGAGTCCTTCTCGATGAAGGTGTCCGTCTGCGGCACGTAGGCCTCGGGCTGGTAGTAGTCGTAGTAGCTGACGAAGTACTCGACCGCGTTGTTCGGGAGAAGCTGCCGGAACTCGCTCGCGAGCTGCGCGGCCAGCGTCTTGTTGTGCGCGAGCACAAGCGTGGGGCGCTGGACGGCCTCGATGAGCCACGCCGTCGTGGCCGACTTGCCCGTACCCGTCGCACCGAGGAGCACCACATCGGTTTCACCGGCGTTGATGCGGTCGGCGAGCTCGGCGATGGCCTTCGGCTGATCGCCGTTCGGCTCGTACTCGCTGATCACCTCGAAGGGGCGGACGCTGCGCGTGGGTTCCATGGAAAAAAGACTAGCCGCACCCTCCGACATTCGGTTCGGGATCCGCCCAGGGCGGAGCGCGAAGCGGGCCCAGGGGTCCCCGTGCGGCGGTGTCGGGGGCGCGTGCTAGCCTGGCGTTTCGACCGGGCAGGGCACGAGAAACGAGGCATTCGGTGAAACTCGCAGAGGCGCTGGCGCTCCGCGCCGACACGCAGAAGCGCATCGCGCAGCTCCGCGCACGCATTGCGGCGAACGCGCGCTTCCAGGAGGGCGAGGAACCCGCGGAGGACGCGGCCGCGCTCCTCTCCGAGGCCGCGCTCGCGGTCGGCGAGCTCGAGCAGCTCGTGCGGAGCATCAACACCACGAACTCGGCCGTCACGCTCGAGCTCCCCGCAGCGCCGGCCCGCCCGTCGGGCGGCCGCCGCCGAGAGACGGGCGCGAGCCAGTCCGCGACGATCACCATGACGGATGCGCTCGCGCGACGCGACAGCCTCCGGCTGCGGCACTCGATCCTCGTCGGCGCCGCCGAGGCCGCGCAGCCGACGGGTGCGCACCGGCAGCTGCGGTCCGAGCTCCGCGAGGTGAGCGCGCTCTCGGTCCCCGAACTGCACACGCAGGCGGATGCCGTAGCGCGCGAGCTCCGAGAACTCGACGCCAAGATCCAGCAGGCGAACTGGAGCGAGGAGCTCACGGGCGAATAACCCCGAGCACGGAGCTCACGAGGGCACAGCCCACGGGCGCAGCTCACGGGCCCAGCAATCATGGGCTCCGTGCCCGCGGGATGCGCCGCCCGCCGCGCGAGCGGATCGGGAGCGCGGCTCTCAGACAGAAGACAACTGAACACGGCGGAGTCGGTACCGGCTCGACCAGCGGGCACACCCCGCGCCAGACGGGCAATTCTGGCTCTTGCAGGGTGGCGGGCAGCCCACACCGAAGTACGGAGCAGCCCAGCACCGCGCACCTGTGATTGCGCATCGCGCACACCGCACAACCGCGTGTCGGGGTCGAATCGGGAGGGTGGGATCGGGGACTCTCCGCGCGCGTGCGCTGGGCGGCTTCACGCGGCAGCAGCCGCTCAAGCCGAGTCAGGTATCTGCAGCCCGCTCAGGCCGCAGCAGCCCGCTCAGGCCGCGTCGAAGCGGGCGGGGAGCGTGAGGTTCCCCACGCCCGAGACGCGCACCTCGCCGTGACCCTGCCACGCCGCCGCGCGGGCGAGCAGATCCACCGCGGCCTCCGCCGTGCGGGCGGGCGCGCGATCCTCCTGCCAGGCCGCCTGCACGAGCAGCACGCGACCCTCACGATCCGCCTTCAGGTCGATGCGGCCCGCCAGCCGCCCGCCCACCATGAGCGGAAGGCAGTAGTAGCCGAACTGCCGCTGCTCCTTCGGTGTGTAGATCTCGATGCGGTAGTGGAAGTCGAACATCCGCTCCGCACGCGGACGGAACCACACCACAGGGTCGAATGGCGTGAGCAGCGCATCGGGCGCGAGGCGCGCGGGGGTGCGCGCATCCCGGTGCATCCAGGCGGCCTCGGGGGCGCCGGTGGCCCGGTTCCACCCGGCGACGCGCACCGGGACGAGCTCGCCGTCCTCCTCCAGCGCGCGCACGGCGGCCCGCGCCGGGCCCGCCTTGAGCCGGTGGTAGTCGGCGAGGTCGGCGAGCGTGCCTACGCCGAGGGAACGCGCGGCCTGCGCGACGAGGCGGCGCTGCGCCTCCTCCCGCGGCACCTCGACGAGCGCGGCCGCGGGGAGCGCCTGCTCGGCGAGCGCGTAGCGGCGCTGGAACCCCGTGCGCCCGGCCGAGACCACCTCCCCCTCCGCGAACATGAGCTCGATCGCCTGCTTCGTGTCGCTCCAGTCCCACCAGGGGCCGCGTTTCTCGCGCGGACCCGCTTCGAGTTCCCGCACGAAGCGCGGCTGCCCGTCTGCGAGGAGCGCGCGCAGCCGCCCGATCTCGGGCGCGAGCCGGGCGGCGCGACCGTTCCCCGCGAAGCGCGCACGGAAGTCGTCCATCCGCCAGCCGAAGAGCGGACGATCCCCGACGGGGATGAACGCCGCCTCGTGCGCCCAGTACTCCGTGAACTCGCCGCTCGCCCAGAGCTGCCGATCGAGCGCGTCGTGCGCGTAGGCGCCGTGCCGCGAAAACACCGGCAGGTAGTGGCTGCGCGAGAAGACGTTCACCGAGTCGATCTGGAGCACGTGGAGCGCGCCGAGCGCGGGGTCGAACGGGCGGCGTTGCCGGAGGCGCTGCGTGCTGGAGAACCCCTGGGCGGCGAGCGCGACGCGGCGCGCCTCGGCTCCGCTGAGTGTTTCGGTCATGGGAGAACGGTAGCGGGCACCTGCGACACGCGGAAGCTCACGCGCCCGGCGCGGAACCCGCGGGCGCGTACATCACGATGTGGAGATCGGGTGCGTCCGAGGGAACGAGCCGATGGTGCTCGAAGACGAGCTCGCCGGCCTCGGGATGCGCGAAGGTGCGCAGGCGAGAGCGGAAGCGCACCACCGACTGCTCGGCCCAGTGCGCCCGGAAGTCCGCGCTCTCCTCGAGCAGCGTCTGCACGACGGCTCCGTGCCGCGCGGAGCCGAGCCGAACCCCGGATTCGGCTCGGAACTCGGCGAGAAAGCTGCGGCTGTCGAGATCCCAGTTCGGCAGGATCTCGCGGAGGCGCGGATCGGTGTAGACGAGGCGGAGCAGGTTGCGCTCCCCCGGTGCAGTGGTGGCGATCGAGCCGTAGAGCCACTCGTAGCCGGCGTTCCAGCCCACGATCGACCAATCGCTCGCGAGGATGAACGCCGGGAAGTCGAGCGCCCCGATGAGGTGCAGGAGGTGGGCGGGGGCGCGGTCGACGGGAACCGATACGGGCTCCCTGCCGGGGCCCGCGAGCGCGAAGACGTAGTCGGTTTCGGAGTCCGTGAGCCGCAGCACGCGTGCCACCGCGGAGAGCACCTGTCGGGAGGCGTTGATCTCGCGGCCCTGTTCGAGCCAGGTGTACCAGCTGACGCTGATGCCGGAGAGCGTGGCCACCTCCTCGCGGCTGAGCCCCACCTCGCTGCGCCGGCTCCCGGGCGGCAGCCCGTGCTCGGCGCGGGGACGCGTGCGCCGCCGCGAGGTGAGGAACTCGCCGAGCTGCACACCGCGCGCGGTCCGGGGCCGAATCATCAGATCATAGTAGCACCGGTACTAGTACAAGCACTCACTTCCGCGGGCGGGAGCGATCTGCCTGAATGGTCGTATGCCCACCTATCGCTCGTTCACAGTCACCCACGGTCGCAACATGGCCGGCGCCCGCGCCCTCTTCCGCGCCGCCGGCGTCAACGGCGCCGATCTCGGACGCAAGCCGATCATCGCGGTCGCCAACTCCTTCACCGAGTTCGTCCCCGGCCACACCCACCTCGCCCCCGTGGGCCGGATCGTCTCCGACGCGATCACCGAGGCGGGCGGGATCCCCCGCGAGTTCAACACGATCGCGGTCGACGACGGGATCGCGATGGGCCACGGCGGCATGCTCTACTCGCTCCCCTCGCGCGATCTCATCGCCGACTCCGTCGAGTACATGGTCAACGCGCACTGCGCCGACGCGCTCATCTGCATCTCCAACTGCGACAAGATCACGCCGGGCATGCTCCTCGCTGCGCTGCGCCTGAACATCCCCACCGTCTTCGTCTCGGGCGGGCCGATGGAGTCCGGACGCGCGGTGCTCGCGAACGGCATGGTGCGCACGCTGGATCTCGTCGACGCGATCTCCGAGGCCGTGAACGAGAACGTCTCGGACGAGGACATCCAGAAGATCGAAGAGTCGGCCTGCCCCACGTGCGGCTCCTGCTCCGGCATGTTCACGGCGAACTCGATGAACTGCCTCACGGAGGCGATCGGCCTCTCGCTGCCCGGCAACGGCTCCACGCTCGCAACGCACACGGCGCGCAAGGCGCTCTACGAGAACGCCGGAAAGACGGTCGTCGACATCACCCGCCGGTACTACGACGACGATGACGCGAGCGTCCTGCCCCGCAACATCGCGACCCCCGCGGCCTTCGAGAACGCCATGGCGCTCGACATCGCTATGGGCGGATCGACCAACACGATCCTGCACCTGCTCGCCGCGGCGCACGAGGCCGGAGTCGACTTCGGCCTCACCGAGATCGACGCGGTGTCGCGCCGCGTGCCCTGCCTCGCGAAGGTCGCCCCGAACGTCGCGAACGGCAAGACCTACTACATGGAGGACGTGCACCGCGCGGGCGGCATCCCCGCGCTCCTCGGCGAGCTGCGCCGCGGCGGACTCCTCGACGAGACCGTCCACACGGTGCACGCGCAGACGCTCGGCGAGTGGCTCGACGAGTGGGACGTGCGCGGCGGCATGGCGAGCGACGAGGCCTTCGAGCTCTGGCACGCGGCCCCCGGTGGTGTGCGCTCCTCGACCGCGTTCTCGCAGTCGGAGCGCTGGCGCGAGCTCGACCTCGATCAGGAGAACGGCTGCATCCACTCCGTGGAGCACGCCTACTCGAAGGACGGCGGCCTCGCCGTGCTGCGCGGCAACATCGCCGTCGACGGCGCCGTGGTGAAGACCGCGGGCGTCGACGAGTCGATCTGGACGTTCTCGGGCCCCGCCGTCGTCTGCGAGTCGCAGGACGAGGCCGTGGAGAAGATCCTCAACAAGCAGGTCGGCGAGGGCGACGTCGTGGTGATCCGCTACGAGGGCCCGAAGGGCGGCCCCGGCATGCAGGAGATGCTCTACCCCACCTCGTTCCTCAAGGGCCGCGGGCTCGGCAAGGCCTGCGCCCTCATCACCGACGGCCGCTTCTCCGGGGGCACCTCGGGCCTGTCGATCGGACACATCTCCCCCGAGGCCGCGAGCGGCGGCGTGATCGCCCTCGTCGAGGACGGGGACATCATCTCGATCGACATCCCGACCCGCGCGCTCACGCTCGACGTGCCGCAGGACGAGCTCGACCGCCGCCGGGCGGCGCTCGAGGCCGCGGGCGGCTACCGCCCGAAGGACCGCGTGCGCCCCGTGACCGATGCGCTCCGCGCGTACGCGGCGTTCGCGCAGTCGGCGGACAAGGGCGCGGTGCGCGTCATCCCCGATACGTTCTAATCGAGCGCCGCCCAGCTCCGCGCGCCGCTGCCGACGAGTTTCCCGAACTCGTCGATGAGCGCGTGGAGCTGCTGGAGCTCATCGAGCGTGAACTCGGCCCGGGCCACATCCTCAGCGTGTGCGCGCCGGGCCGAGGCGTACGTGGCGGGCTCGCTGCCCGACAGCGCGCCGAGCATGCGCCGCGCGTACGCGTCGTAGATGAACGCGGGCCGGTCGAAAGCGTAGAGCAGGATCGCATCGGCGGTCTCCTCCCCGACGCCGGGGAGCGCGCGCAGTTCGGCACGCAGCGCGGCGTCCGCGAGCCTCGGCCGGCGCAGCTCGGCTCCGCCGGCGCCGCGCATCCAGTCGGCGAGCCCGCGCGTGGCGCGGAGCTTCGCCCCGTGGAAACCGCAGGGGTGGATCGCCTCGCGGATCGCCGCGTCCGAGGCCTCGCGCCACGCCTCCGGATCCAGCAGTCCCGCCCCGCGGAGCCGGTCCATTGCGAGCGTGACGTTGTGCCACCGGGTGTTCTGCACGAGCACCGCGCCCAGCATCATCTCGAACGGGCCGTCGGCCGGCCACCAGTCCTGCCGTCCGAGCGCGGCGTGGAGGCGCTCGTGCGCGCGGCGAAGATCGGGCATCACCTCAGCGTAGCGCTGCGCAGACGACAGCGGCCCGCCCCCGGGACGGGGACGGGCCGCTGCGCGCTGCTGCGGGTTACGCGAACCAGAGGCCGAGCTCGCGCTCGGCCGAGAGCGTCGAGTCCGAACCGTGCACGAGGTTCTGCTGCACGGCGACGCCCCAGTCGCGGCCGAGGTCGCCGCGGATCGTGCCCGGAGCGGCGGCCGTCGGGTCAGTCGCGCCGGCGAGCGAGCGGAAGCCCTCGATCACGCGGTTGCCCGTGGCGCGCACGGCGACCACGGGGCCCGAGCCCATGAACTCGAGCAGCGGCTCGAAGAAGGGCTTGCCCTCGTGCTCAGCGTAGTGCTCCGCGAGCAGCTCACGGCTGGCCGTGAGCATGCGCAGATCCGCGATCTGGTAGCCCTTCGCCTCGATGCGGCGGAGGATCTCCCCCGTCAGGCCGCGGGCCACGCCGTCGGGCTTGACCAGGATGAGAGTTTCTTCTGCGGACATGCACGCTCCTCGTATCGGGGTGATTCAGTGGGTCTAGTGCGCCCGGCGCACCAGTCTAGTGGTGGATCGTGGCGCGCTACTGCTGCGACGCGATCCAGGCGGCGCGGTCGCGATCCATCTGGCTCCCCTTGACCATGCAGTAGACCCACAGGGCGGTGAAGAGGATCCCGACGATGAGCGCCATCGGCAGCAGCACGGCGGTCAGCAGCATGAGTCCGTGGACCACCCAGCCGAGCGTGATGCCGACCCGGCCGAAGCGCATGCCGATGAGCCCGGCGATGATCACGACGGCGAGGCCGCCGCCCAAGTACAGGCCGAGCTCGCGCGGCTCGAGCGTGCCGAGGCCGAACAGGGTGAGCCCGATGAGCACCACCACGATGAGCTCGAAGCCGAGCACGATCGACGCGAGGGCCTTCTGCGTCGACTGCGGGCCGCGGCGCGCACCCGAGATCCGCATCGCGGAGTTGTGGGCGACGGTCTCGGAGGGCGACAGCCGCAGCTCCGGCTCGTCGTTCGGTTCGCCGGCCGCGCCGGCGGGCTGCGTCATGCGGTTCACGCGGTCCCCCATCCCTCGGCGCGGGCAAAGGCGATGGCCTCACCCGCGAGTACGACCGAGCCGACGACGAGCACGCCGCGGCCGGGCGATCGCCCAGCCCAGCTGCGGGCCTCGTCGAGCGCCTCGGGCAGCGAATCCGCCACCTCGATCGGTGTGTCGGGGACCTCGTCCGCGGCGATACTCGCGAGCTCCGAGACGCCCGTGCTGCGCGGCGAGTCCACGGGCGTGAGCGTCACTCGGTGCGCGATCGGCGCGAGCGCCGTAAGCAAGCCGGCCGCGTCCTTCTCCTCGAGGACCCCCACCACGAGGGCGAGCTCGTCGAAACTGAACGACTCGGCGACCGCGCGTGCGAGCGCTTCGGCGCCGTGCGGGTTGTGCGCCGCATCGACGTACACGACGGGCTCGGTACCGATGAGCTGCAGGCGGCCGGGCGAGGTGAGCTGACCGAAGCCCTCCTCGAGCACCTCCTCCGAGATGCCGCGCTCGGCACCGAAGAACGCCTCGACGGCCGCGATCGCGAGCGTCGCGTTCTGCGCCTGATGGTGCCCGAAGAGCGGCACGAACGTCGGCGCGTAGGCCGTTCCGCTCGGGCCGGCGACGGTGATCAGGCGGCCGCCGACGGCGAGCCGGTCGTCGAGGAGCGCGAAGTCTCGCCCGGCGAGCGCGAGCGGTACGTCGAGCCGCTCAGCAGCCGCGCGGAGTTCCTCCGCCGCGGCCGGATCCTGCTCGGCGGAGACGACGACGCTGCCGGGCTTGATGATCCCGGCCTTCGTGCGCGCGATCGTCTCGATATCGGGTCCGAGCATCGCGGTGTGGTCGAGGTCGATCGGCGTGAAGACGGCGACCTGGGCGGCGACGATGTTCGTCGCATCCCATTCCCCGCCCATGCCGACCTCGATCACCGCGACGTCGACGGGCGCGTCGGCGAACGCGGTGAACGCGAGCACCGCGAGCGCCTCGAAGAACGTGATCCGGCCGTGGCCGGCGGCCTCGAGCTCGGCGTCGACGAGCGCGAGCGGAGCCTGCAGCTCCGCCCAGGCGGCGGCGAGCACCTCCCCGGCGATCGGTGCGCCGTCGAGCTGGAAGCGCTCGGCGAAGTCGACGAGGTGCGGGCTCGTGAAGAGCCCCGTGCGCAGCCCGTGCGCGCGCAGCAGCGACTCGATGGCCCGGCTCGTTGAGGTCTTCCCGTTCGTGCCGGCGACCTGGATCACGGGGAACGAGAGCTGCGGCGATCCAGCGAGCTCGGCAAGACGGCGCACCGGCTCGATGCGGGGACGCGGATTGGCCTCGCCCACGCGCTCGAGCAACTGCTCGTACACCTGCCCTGCGGCGTCGTTCATCGTGCGCTCCCCGCGTCCGGCGCGTCGAGCCCGGTCGTGTCGATGGTGATCACGAGCGGGGCCTTGTCGACCCCGATCGCGCGGGCGCCCGTGACGAACACGCCACCGCCCGGGGACTGGAGGTCGTCGACGATCGCATCGATCCCGATGGCCTCCTGGACCGCGATGCCGACGGCGAGCGTCTCCGCCGCGATCAGCGCCGCGTGGGTCTCGAGCGCCGCGGCGTGCGCGGGCTCGGCGTTCAGCGCGAGCACGATCCGGTCGGAGACCTCGAGGCCGGCGTTCTTGCGCGCCTCCTGGACCGCGCGGATCGCGTCGCGCGCGATGCCCTCGGCCTCGAGCTCCGGCGTGGTCTCCGTCTCGAGCAGCACGAAGCCGCCGCCCGGGATGAGTCCGAGCGCGGGGCCCGCGTCGCTGCCGTCGCCGACGCGGAGCGTCAGCTCGTACTCGTGCGGCTCGAGCGCGATGCCACCGGCGACGACGACGCCGTCCTCCTCGGCCCAGTCGCCCGACTTCGCGGCCTTGATCGCCTGCTGCACCTGCTTGCCGAGACGCGGACCGGCCGCGCGGGCGTTCACCGCGAGCGTCTGCACGACGCCGTGATCCGCCGCACTCGTCTCCGTCTGCTCGATGAGCGTCACCTGCTTCACGTTGAGCTCCTCGCGGAGGATCTCGGTGAAGGGGGTGAGCGATGCGGGCCGAGCGGTGACGACCGTGAGCTCGGCGAGCGGGAGGCGCACGCGCAGGCGGCGCGCCTTGCGGAGCGCGAGCGCCTGCGAGGTGATCTGACGCACCTCGTCCATCGCGGCGACGAGCTCGGGATCCTCGGGGAACTCCGCGGCGTCCGGCCACTCGGTGAGGTGCACGGAGCGCCCGCCGGTGAGGCCGCGCCACAGCTCCTCCGTGACGAGCGGGGCGAGCGGGGCCGCCACGCGGGCCACGGTCTCGAGCACCGTGAAGAGCGTGTGGAACGCCTGCGCGTTCTCGGGCGCGCCGTTCTCTCCGTTGACCCCCTCCCAGAAGCGGTCGCGCGAGCGGCGCACGTACCAGTTCGTGAGGACCTCGGCGAAGGCGCGGAGGGCGTCCGCGGCGGACGTCGTGTCGAGCCCGTCGAGGTGCGCCCCGACCTCACGGACGAGGTCGCCCGTCTTCGCGAGGATGTAGCGGTCGAGAGGGTCGTTCGAGTCCGTGCGGCGCTCGGCGGTGAAGCCGTCGGCGTTCGCGTAGAGGCTGAAGAAGTACCAGCTGTTCCAGAGCGGGAGGATGAACTGCCGCACGCCCTCGCGGATGCCCTCCTCGGTGACGATCAGGTTGCCGCCGCGCACGACGGGCGAGGCCATGAGGAACCAGCGCATGGCGTCGGAGCCGTCGCGGTTGAACACCTCGTTGACGTCGGGGTAGTTCTGCAGCGACTTCGACATCTTGTTGCCGTCGGAGCCGAGCACGATGCCGTGGCTGATCACGTTCGTGAACGCAGGCCGGTCGAACAGGGCGGTCGCGAGCACGTGCTGCACGTAGAACCAGCCGCGCGTCTGCCCGATGTACTCGACGATGAAGTCGGCGGGCTGGTGCGTGTCGAACCACTCCTGGTTCTCGAAGGGGTAGTGCGCCTGCGCGAAGGGCATCGACGCCGAGTCGAACCAGACGTCGAGGACGTCCTCGATGCGCCGCATCGTCGACTGGCCGCTCGGGTCGTCCGGGTTCGGGCGGGTGAGCTCGTCGATGTACGGGCGGTGGAGATCGATCTCGCCGGCCGCGTTCCGCGGCAGCTCGCCGAAGTCCGCTTCGAGCTCGGCGACCGAGCCGTAGACGTCGACGCGCGGGAAGTCCGGGTTGTCGCTCTTCCACACGGGGATCGGGCTGCCCCAGAAGCGGTTCCGGCTGATCGACCAGTCGCGCGCACCCTCGAGCCACTTGCCGAACTGCCCGTGCTTCACGTTCGCGGGCACCCAGGTGATGTCCTCGTTCGTCTCGAGCATGCGGGGCTTCAGCTCGGTCACGCGCACGAACCAGCTCGACACGGCCTTGTAGATGAGCGGGTTCCGGCAGCGCCAGCAGTGCGGGTAGGAGTGCTCGTAGCTCGCCTCGCGGAGCAGGCGCCCGCGCTCGCGGATCTGGCGGATGAGCGGACGGTTCGCGTCCATCCAGAGCTCGCCCGCCACGTCGGGCACCGAGTTCAGGAAGCGGCCGCCGTCATCGACGCTCACGATGGTGGGGATCCCGGCCGCGGTGGCGATGCGCTGATCGTCCTCACCGTACGCGGGGGCCTGGTGCACGATGCCGGTGCCGTCGCTCGTGGAGACGTAATCGTCCACGAGGATCTGCCAGGCCTCGGCAGTGCCCCACACCTCGGCGTCGGCGTAAAAGTCGAAGAGCCGCGCGTAGCGCACCCCGGCGAGCTCCGCGCCGGGCACGGTCCGCCGCACGGCCTCGCGCGCCTCCTCGGGCGACGCGTAGCCGAGGTCCTTCGCGTGCGCCGCGACGAGGTCAATCGCGAGGAGGTACTCCGCCTCCGCTGCAGCGCCGCCGTCGGCGGCGCCCGCGGGACCGGCGGGCACCACGGCGTAGTCGATCAGCGGGCCGACCGCGAGCGCGAGGTTCGTCGGCAGGGTCCAGGGCGTCGTGGTCCAGGCGAGTGCGCGCACGCCGACGAGCCCGAGCGCCTCGGCACGCGCACCCTCGAGCGGGAACGTCACCGTGACGGACGGGTCCTGGCGCATCTGGTAGACGTCGTCGTCCATGCGCAGCTCGTGGTTCGAGAGCGGCGTCTCGTCGCGCCAGCAGTACGGCAGGATCCGGGAACCCTCGTAAGCGAGCCCCTTGTCGTAGAGCTGCTTGAACGCCCAGATCACGCTCTCCATGTACCCGAGATTCAGGGTCTTGTAGCCGTGCTCGAAGTCGACCCAGCGCGCCTGGCGGGTGACGTAGTCCTCCCACTCGTCGACGTAGCGGAGCACGGAGCTGCGGGCCTCCTCGTTGAACGCCGCGACCCCCATCTCCTCGATCTCAGCCTTCTCCGTGATCCCGAGCTGCTTCATCGCTTCGAGCTCGGCGGGCAGACCGTGCGTGTCCCACCCGAAGCGGCGCTCCACCTTCTTGCCCCGCATCGTCTGGAAGCGGGGGAAGACGTCCTTCGCGTAGCCCGTGAGGAGATGGCCGTAGTGCGGCAGACCGTTCGCGAAGGGCGGGCCGTCGTTGAAGACCCACTCCTCGGCGCCCTCGCGCTGACGGATCGACTCCTGGAAGGTGTCGTCCGCCTTCCAGAACGCGAGAACGCGCTCCTCGAGCTCCGGGAAGCTCGGCGAGGGGTCGACGCCGAACGCGGCGCCCGCGTGGGCGTCCGAGCGGTCCGCGGCGGGACCGGTGGGCTGCTGGGGGTACGGCATGGGTTTCCTTCGTGGTCCGGTCATCGATCAGCTCTGCGCTGGGACGAACCTCGCGGCCCGCGGTACCACCCTGCTTGCCGCCCGTACGGGCAGCCCCTTCGTTCGGCGATGACGGGCCGTCCCCGTTCGGTTCTACTGCGCGCGGCCGGGGCCGCGCGGTTCTTCCGAAGACTCCCCGGTGATGGCCGGATCGCAGTCGATGGTCCCAGTGTAGCGCAGCCGCTCCCCCGGCTCCTGGACGCGCTCGGATCGGCGGATCGACGAGGAAGCCGGCCACGTCCCCACCCGCCGAGGTAACGAAGGCGTAACGAAGCGACTTCCGAAAAACCCCCGGTCAGCCCGGCAATGACGGCGCTCACGCCCGCGATTTCGCGGGGGCATCCCTTGCACTCGGCCCCGATCGGTTGTTAGCGTCGAAGGCAGCGTTGAGTGCGATTCGGCACCGGCGCGCCGCCCTGCCGTCAGGAGCATCGTCGAGAGTCGACGAACTGCACGAGCGATGCGGCGCCCTCCGATTGTTCGCCCCGCAATAGAGATCTGGCCATCGAGTGGCCGCCCGCTTCGCAGCGCGTTCGACCGAGCGCTTCGGCAGCGTTTCCGTCGGCGACCCTCGATCCCTCGTGCCAAGAGATTATGAGGAGTACTGAGTGACCCGAACAACTGAATCGCCCGCTGCCGCGGGCACCCCCGATGCGGAAACGGCCGTGCCGCCCGCGATCGAGGTGTCGCATGCGTACAAGGTCTTCGGCCGCCGCCCCCGCGAGGTGGTGAAGCGCCTCCGCGGCGGCGCGAGCCGTGACGAGCTCCGGAGCCTCGGCACCGCGGCCGTCATCGACGCGTCCTTCGACGTGCAGCCCGGCGAGATCTTCGTCGTCATGGGCCTGTCCGGCTCCGGCAAGTCGACGCTCATCCGGATGCTCAACGGTCTGAACGACACCACCGACGGCTCGATCCGAGTGTTCGGCACCGAGGTCGTCGGGCTCGCGCCCGCCGAGTTGCGCGAACTCCGCCGCGACCGCATGTCGATGGTGTTCCAGCACTTCGCACTGCTCCCCCACCGCAGCGTGCTCGACAACGTCGCGTACGGGCTCGAGCTCCAGGACGTGTCGCTCGCCGAGCGGCGCGAGCGAGCGCGCCACTGGCTCGAGCGCGTGGGTCTCGGAGGCTGGGAGGAGCGCCTCCCCGGCGAGCTCTCCGGCGGCATGCAGCAGCGCGTCGGCATCGCCCGCGCGTTCGCCTCCGACACTGACATCCTGCTCATGGACGAGGCGTTCTCCGCCCTGGATCCGCTGATCCGCCGCGAGATGCAGGAGCAGCTCGTCGAGCTGCAGCAGGAGCTCAAGAAGACGATCGTGTTCATCACCCACGATCTCAACGAGGCCATGTTCCTCGGCGACCGGATCGCCGTCATGCGCGACGGCCGGATCGTGCAGGTCGGCACCCCGAACGACATCCTCACCGACCCCGCGAACGACTACGTCGCGCAGTTCGTGCAGGACGTCGACCGCGCCCGCGTGCTCACCGCCGGTGATGTGATGGAGCCGCCGCTCGCCGTCGTCCCCGCGTCGGCCGGCCCGCGCACCGCGCTGCGCACCATGCGCGACCTGCAGACCTCGGCCTGCTTCGTGACGACGGGCGCGCGCACGCTGCTCGGCGTCGTGCGCGACAAGGACGTGCTCCGCCAGGTCCGCGAGGGCGGCACCGATCTCACCGCGCTGCTCCGGCCCACGCCCTCGGTGGTGCGGCCGGACCAGGTCATCTCCGAGCTCTTCGAGCTCGCCGTCGAGAGCCCGCTCCCCGTCGCGGTCACCGATGCGGAGGATCGCCTGATCGGCGTCGTTCCGCGCGTGACGCTGCTCGCCGCTCTGACCGATCTCCCGCCCGTCACCACGGAGATCCCGATCATCGAGCCCACGCTCACCGTCCCCTCGGCGACGATCACCGAGACCCTCGCAGCCGGAGCACCGGCGGCGCCCCGAACGGAGGAGGCACTGTGATCCCCGGCACCACCGCACCCGACTGGTTCCGCATCCCCGTCGGTGACTGGGCCTCGGCGGCGCTCGACTGGTTCAAGGTCGCCTGCAAGGGCTTCCTCGACGTCGTCGGCTTCGTGATGAACTGGCTCGTCGAGTCGCTCGGCGACGGCCTCATCGCGATCCCCTTCCTCCTGCTCATCGCGATCTTCGCGCTGATCGGCTGGGCAGTCCGCTCCTGGCGCTTCGCGCTCGGCAGCATCGTGACCTTCCTGCTCATCGTCGCGATGAACCAGTGGGAGAACGCGATGTACACGCTCTCGCTCGTGCTCATCGCGACGCTCGTCGCGATCGCCATCGCCGTGCCGCTCGGCATCTGGGCGGCGCGGAACGACCGCGTGAGCGCGGCGATCAAGCCCGTGCTCGACTTTATGCAGACCATGCCGGCCTTCGTCTACCTGATCCCCGCCGTGATCTTCTTCACGGTCGGGTTCGCCCCCGGCGTGTTCGCGACGATCATCTTCGCACTGCCGCCGGGAGTCCGGTTCACGGAGCTCGGCATCCGCGGCGTCGACGGCGAGACCGTCGAGGCCGGCTACGCCTTCGGTGCGACGCCGGGCGAGATCCTGCGCGGGATCCAGCTCCCGCTCGCGATGCCGACCATCATGGCCGGGATCAACCAGGTGATCATGCTCGCGCTCTCGATGGCCGTCGTCGCCGGCATGGCCGGCGCGAACGGACTCGGCAAGGAGGTCATCTCCTCGATCTCCACGCTCAACGTGAGCAAGGGCGTCGAGGCCGGCCTGAGCGTCGTACTCCTCGCCGTGTTCCTCGACCGCGTGACCGCGTCGCTCGGCCGCCCGAGCGAGTACCCCGGTTCGCTGCGCGCAGCGCTCCGCACGAAGCGCGACGCCGCCCGGAGCGCCGCACGCGCCGCGGCCTGACCCAACGGCGGGGCCACCCACCGCACAGACCCGCACGACCCCGGGGCACCGTCCCCGGTCTCCAGACGATCCGCGCAGTGCGCGGGCAGAAAGGAAGACGCACGATGAAGAAGACCACCCGAGGAATCACCAGCCTCGTCGCGCTCGGCGCGGCCGCAGCGCTCGCGCTCACGGGTTGCAGCTCGGATGCCGGAGGCGGCGACGCGAAGACGATCACGCTCGGCTACCTCCCCTCCTGGACCGACGGCCTGAGCACGGCCTACCTCCTCGAGAACCAGCTCGAGCAGCTCGGCTACGAGGTCAAGATGGAGGAGCTCACCGAGGCCGCCGTGCTCTACACGGGGCTCGCCTCCGGCGACATCGATATCTACCCCTCCGCCTGGTCCGAGAAGACGCATGCGTCGTACATGAAGAAGTACGGCGACGACATCGAGGATCTCGGCGCCTACTACGACAACGCGGTGCTGACGCTCGCGGTTCCCGAGTACGTCGACATCGACTCGATCGAGGATCTGCGCGGCAACGCCGACCGCTTCGACGGCAAGATCATCGGCATCGAGCCGAGCGCCGGGCTCACTGAGCAGACGGAGACCTCGGTGATGCCCGAGTACGGCCTCGACTCCGAGTACGAGCTCGTCACCTCCTCAACGGCGACCATGCTCGCGACGCTCAAGGACAAGATCGACAACCAGGAGGACGTCGTCGTGACGCTGTGGCGTCCCTTCTGGGCGAACGACGCCTTCCCGGTGAAGGACCTGAAGGATCCGAAGGAGGCGATGGGCGCCCCCGAGGCGCTGCACTTCCTCGCGACGAAGGGGTTCTCCGAGAAGTACCCCGACGCTGCGGAGCTCATCGCGAGCATCGAGCTCGACGATGCCGAGTACGGCGCGCTCGAGGACCTCGTGGTCAACGAGTACGGCGAGGGCAAGGAGCCCGAGGCGATCACCGCCTGGCTCGCGAAGTTCCCCGACGCGTTCAGCACCGAGCTGACGAAGTAGCGGCGCGCCTCGCCCCCGGGGCGATCGCGCACGGCGGCGGCCCGTCC
>NZ_AYMV01000003.1 GCF_000633415.1 Leucobacter sp. PH1c
CTCCCCCGAGGAGGTCGCTGCCTACCGCGAGCTCGCGAAGGTCGAGAGCCCGAACATGGATGTCTACAAGGACTTCGCGGGCGTCATCGAGACCCCCGAGAAGATCCTCACGGATCCGAACGCGAACGACCTCTACGAGCGGTTCATCTCCGCGTGGACCGAGGACAACATCGCCTGCATGTAAGCGATGCCACGCCCGGCATGAGAGCCCCGCACGGTTTTTCCGTGCGGGGCTCTCGGCGTCTGGGCCCCTGCACCGCTAACGTTGACGACAGGCACTTTTCAGGAGGGAGAACGAATGTTCAAGGGATTTAAAGAGTTTCTGCTGCGCGGGAACGTCGTCGATCTGGCCGTCGCGGTCGTCATCGGTGCGGCGTTCAACGCGGTCGTGCAGAAGGTCGTCGACGCGCTGATCAACCCGATCATCGGGATGGTCTTCAAGGCGGACTCGCTCGACGACGCGCTCGTCGTCGCGCTTCCCGGTGGCGGCGCGATCGCCTTCGGCGCGCTCATCGGCGCGATCATCAACTTCCTCATCGTCGCGGCGGTCGTCTACTTCGTGTTCGTCATGCCGATGAACAAGCTGCGCGACATGTCGAAGAAGAGCGAGGACGAGACCGCGGCCGCGGCCGAGACCGAGCAGGAGCTGCTCGTCGAGATCCGCGATCTGCTCCGCGCGCAGGCGACCGCGCCGCAGGCGGGCACCCCCGGCCCGGCAGCGGGTGCGGCGGGCGCGCACCGCGAGTAGTCGCGCGCGACACGAGGCGCAGCCACCCACAGCACAGAACCACACGGAGAAATCCCTTCTCTCGGATCACTTCCCAGTGATCCGGTCCGAGATTCGCGATTTCTCCGTGTGGTTCTGTGTGTTGCGGCCCCGTGTGGCCGAGCCGTGTGGCCTAGACCGTGCGCGCGTTGAGCCGCGCGAGGAAGAGCGCCTCCGTGAGGAGCGACTTCCGGAACGACTCGATGTGCAGTGACTCGTTCGGACTGTGCGCGCGGCCGTCGGGATCCTCCACGCCCGTGACGAGGATCTGCGCGCCCGGGAACTCTTCCACGAGCTCGGCGATGAACGGGATCGAGCCGCCCACGCCGATGTCGACGGGCTCCCGGTCCCACGCGTCCGCCATCGCGCCGCGCACCTCGCTGACCGCCCAGCCGCTCGTGTCGACGAGGAAGGCCTGGCCGAAGTCGGGATCCTCGAAGTCGAGCCGGGCGCCGAACGGGGCGTTCGCGCGGAGATGCTCCTGGATCGCCGCGTAGGCGGCCGCGGGGTCCTGGCCCGGCGCGATGCGGGCGCTTACCCGGACGCGGACGCCGGGGATCAGGGTGTTCGAGGCGTTCGCCACATCGGGGGCGTCGATTCCCGTGATCGTGATCGCGGGCTGCGCCCACAGCCGGGAGAGGATGTCGCCGCGGCCGATCGGCGTGACGCCGTCGAGCAGGCCCGCCTCCTCGCGCAGGCGGTCCTCCCCGTACTCGGGCAGGGTGAGATCCGCCGTGACGAGCCCGGGCACCGCGACGGCGCCATCGGCGTCCCACAGCGCGTTCAGCACGCGCACCGCGGCGAGCATCCCGTCCGGAACCGCGCCGCCGAACATGCCGGAGTGCGAGGCGTGATCGAGCGTGTCGATCCGCAGGTTGAAGGCGACCGCGCCGCGGAGCGCGACCGTGAGCGCGGGGGTCTCGATGTCCCAGTTGCTCGAGTCGGCGACGATGATCGCGTCGGCCGCGAGGAGGTCCTTGTTTTCGCGGAGGAAGTTGCCGAACGACTGCGAGGCCCACTCCTCCTCGCCCTCAATGAAGAGCGCGATCCCGAGCTCGAGTTCGCGCCCCTCGGCCTCCGCCGCGGCGGCGAACGCGCGGATCGCGCCGAGATGGGCCATGACGCCGGCCTTGTCGTCGGCCGCGCCGCGCCCGTACAGGCGGCCGTTCCGCTCGGTGGGCTCGAACGGCGGGGTCTCCCAGTCCTCGTCCTTGCCCGGAGGCTGCACGTCGTGGTGGGCGTAGAGCAGCACGGTCGGCTTGCCGCCCCGCGGCTCGCGGCGCGCGACGACGGCGGGCTGGCCGAGCTCGGTGCCACCCTCGACGGGGGCGCGGCGGATGTCGACGACGTCGAACACCCCGGTCTCCCGCAGCAGAGCGGCGATCGCCTCGGCGCTGTGCGCGACGTGGGCGGCGTCGAACGCGGGCCACGAGACGGACGGGATCCGCACGAGCGCGGCGAGATCCTCCATTGTCTGCGGGAACTGCGTCTCCGCAGCCGAGCGAATGCCGGCTTCCAGCGCGGCCTGATCCTGAGTCATCTGAGTGCTCCTTCTCCTGGGCGGCCGGGCCGACGGCTCGGTGAGCGTGCCCGGCGCCCCTGTCACGGTCTCCGGTTTCAGACTATCGCCGGGCGGTCGATCGCCGCAGCGCTCGCAGCGATCGCGTCCGATGCCGCGACGACGTCCGCGACGAAGGCGGCGTCGGCGCGGCGCCCGGGATCGAGCCACGCGTCGTGCGTCTCGCGGGCGAGGATGAGCGGCATGCGCGGGTGCGTCTCGGCAGCCGGGCCGATCGCCGCTCGCGTCACGAGCGCGTAGCTCAGGAGCGGCGGAGCCGCGGGCTGCGGCACGGGGGTCACGATGGCTGCGATCCCGAACAGCTGGTCCTCCGGGAGCGCGAAGGTGCGCCCGCGCTCGATGTACCAGTGCGCGGGGAGGATCGCGCGGCGCTGCAGCGGACCCCGCCACTTCGTGGCGAGCGCGTCCGAGCGGGCGTTGAACGCGGAGAACCGCGCGGGCGCGCCGTCGACGTGCAGCCACCACCAGCCGAGGTCGACGCGACGGTCGCCGAAGCCCTCGTGGATCAGGGGGTTGAGGTTCCGTGCGATGCGGCCGGTGATGCGCGCGGTGAAGCGCTGCTCGCGGGCCCACGCGGCGATGCGGGCGCGGCTCTCCGGCTCGTGCATGGGCGGCAGATCGAAGGTGAGCTGGAGGTCGTGCGGACCCCCGCCGAGACCGTAACTCGCGCACATGGCGATTACTCTAGCGCCGACCCCGGACTACGATACGGGCATGACGCTCACGATGACGATGACGCTCGAACCGCACGGGCCAGCGACCGCGCTCGTGCTGAGCGATGCGGAGGTGGCCGAGCTCGGAGGTGGCGGCCGCGCCGCGGTGCGGGTGACGATCGGCGAGCGGTCGGCGCGGCTGCGCCTCGCGCGCATGGGCGGGGAGAACCTGATCGGCCTGTCGAAGGCGGCGCGGGCCGAGCTCGGGGTCGAGCTCGGCGAGACGGTCACGGCGACGATCGCCCTCGACACCGAGGAGCGCACGGTCGATGTGCCCGCGGATCTCGCGGCGGCTCTCGACGGCGCCGCGGGAGCGCGTGACGCCTTCGCTGCGCTCTCCTTCACGCGGCGGAAGGAACTCGCCAGCGGCGTGGCCTCGGCGAAGCGGCCGGAGACCCGCGAGAAGCGGATCGCGGCTGTCCTCGCGGCGCTCGCGGACGGGGCGGGCGCCTAGGCTCCCGCAGTCGCGAGCTCGCGCGCCGCGCGGCCGGCCCGCGCCGACCAGCGCCCGTCGGCCTTCGTGACGCGGATCGGGTACTCGAAGGCGCGGGAGATCACCTCGGTGGTCACCACCTCGTCGACGGCGCCGGCCGCGACGATCTCCCCGTGCGCGATCACGACGGCGTGGGTGGTCGTCTCGGGCAGCTCCTCCAGGTGGTGCGTCACGAGCACGGTAGTGAGCCCGGGCTCCGCGTGCGCGAGTCCGTCGACCGTCTCGAGGAACTCCTCGCGGGCCGCGACGTCGAGGCCCGTGGTGGGCTCGTCGAGGAGGAGCAGCCGCGGCTCGGAGACGAGCGCTCGCGCGATGAGCGCGCGTCCCCGCTCCCCCTGCGAGAGCGTGGGCCAGCGCGATTCCCTGCGGTGCCCGAGCCCGACCCGGTCGATCGCGGCGTCGGCACGGCGCAGATCGTCCGCGCTCGGCGCCCACCGCATCGGCAGCTCGATCGTGGCGGTGAGCCCCGTGATCACCACCTCGCGCAGAGTGAGCGGGGAGCCGAGCGGGTGCCGCGGGTTGACGTGCCCGATCTCGTGACGAAGCGCCTGGAGGTCGACCCTGCCGAGGGTGTGCCCGAGCACGCGAGCGGTGCCGGAGCTCGGGTGCGTCTGCGCGCCGCAGAAGCCGAGGATCGTGCTCTTCCCCGCACCGTTCGGCCCGAGCAGCGCCCACCGCTCCCCCGCACGCACGGTGAGGCTGATCCCGCGCAGGATATCGGTGCCGCGGCGGCGGAACACCACGTCGTCGAGTTCAAGAACCGCTTCGGTCATGCGAGGCCCTCCTTCAGGGAGCTCAGGTGGTCGCGGCTCAGCGCGGCCGCGCGCTCGGCGTCGCGCTCCGCGATCGCCTCGGACAGTTCGGCGTGCACCGCATGGTCGGCGTCGCTCCCGAACGCGGTGCGGATCCGGAGCATGTCGATCATCGCCTGGCGCACGCGCGGGGTGAAGCCGTCGAAGAGCTCGAGCAGGATCGGGTTGTGCGCAGCCGCGACGATGGCTCGGTGGAACGCCGTGTCCGCGTCGACGTGCTCGGGGATGGCGGAGCGCCGCTCGGCCCGGTGCTCGAGCGCGCGCCGCATCGCACGGAGGTCCGCCGGGGTGCGGCGCTGCGCGGCGAGCGCCGCGGACTCGGCCTCGATCGCGGCGCGGGCCTCGATCACCGCGACGATGCCCGCGCGCGCCAGCACGGCGTCCCAGTCCTCTCGGGCGTCGAGTGCGGTGACGAACACCCCGGCCCCCTGGCGCGAGGCGAGCACGCCGCGTCCCGCGAGCTGGCGAATCGCCTCGCGCACGGTGGAACGGCCGACGCCGAGCTGGGGCGCCAGGGTCGTCTCCCCCGGGAGCTTCGCGCCGAGCTCCCACTCGCCGGCGCGGATGCGTGCGAGGAGCAGTTCGGCGGCCTGGTCGGCGAGGGGCGCGCGGCGCAGCTCGCGAGGCTGGGGTGCGGTGGCTGACATGCGCCCACCGTATCACTCCTCAACTTGTCTGAGGAGTTGTGCTACGGTGATCGACATGCGGATGCGCACTCTCCTCCTTCGTCGCCACGACGGGGCCTGATCGACCGGCTCCCCGTCGTGGAGTCGAGCCGTGCCGGTCGATCACCCGACCGCTCTCGAAGGAGCCCAGCATGACCGCAGCATCCCCCTTCCCCACGATCCGCACGCCACAGGGTCCGCGCCCGGCCGATGCGCCCCACTGGAACCGCCAGCGCGGCTCGCAGATGCCCTCGCACCGGTACCGCGACGCGGCCGACCGCGTCGCCCTGCCGCTCACAGAGCGCAGCTGGCCCAGCCGACAGCTGGAGCGCGCTCCGCTGTGGGTTCCCGTCGATCTCCGAGACGGCAACCAGGCACTCGCGGAGCCCATGGATCCCGCCAGGAAGCGACGATTCTTCGAGCTCATGGTGGCGATGGGCTACACCGAGATCGAGGTGGGCTACCCCTCCGCCTCGCAAACGGACTTCGACTTCGTGCGGCTCCTCGCGGAATCGGACCTCGCGCCCGAGCACGTCACGATCGTGGTCTTCACCCCCGCGCGAAGCGAACTCATCGCGCGAACGGTCGAGTCGATCCGCGGGATCCGGAACCCGGTGGTCATCCACATGTACACGGCGACGGCGCCCATCTGGCGGGAGACCGTGCTGCGCACGGGGAGGGACGCGCTGCGCGAGCTCATCCTCGCGGGCGGCCGGGACGTGCTCGCGGGCGCAGGCGACGCCCCGAACGTGCGCTTCGAGTTCTCCCCCGAGGTCTTCAACCTCACCGAGCCCGACTTCGCGCTCGAGGTCTGCGACGCGATGACCGCGCTCTGGGAGGCGAGCCCGGATCGGCCCGTGATCCTCAACCTGCCCGCAACCGTCGAGATCGCGTCGCCCAACGTCTACGCCGATCAGATCGAGTACATGCACCGGAACCTCGCGCGCCGGGAGAGCGTCATCCTCTCGGTCCACCCGCACAACGATCGCGGCACCGGGATCGCCTGCGCGGAACTGGCGGTGCTCGCCGGGGCGGAGCGCGTCGAGGGGTGCATCTTCGGCAACGGCGAGCGCACCGGCAATGTCGATATCGCGACGCTCGCGCTCAATCTGCACGCGCAGGGCATCGACCCCATGATCGACTTCTCGGACATCGACGAGATCCGGCGCACGGTCGAGCACGCCAACCGGCTGGAGCTGCACCCCCGGCACCCCTACGTCGGCGACCTGGTGCACACCGCGTTCAGCGGCACGCACCAGGATGCGATCAAGAAGGGATTCGCCGAGCACCGCGCCCGCGCCGCCGCGACGGGTGTGCCCGAGCACGAGCTCGAGTGGCGGGTGCCGTACCTGCCGATCGACCCGGCCGACCTCGGCCGCAGCTACGACGCCGTGATCCGCGTGAACTCGCAGTCGGGCAAGGGCGGGATCGCCTACCTGCTCGAGGCGGAGTACGGGATCGAGCTGCCCCGCCGGTTCCAGATCGAGCTCGCGCGCCGCGTGCAGCGGCACACCGATGCGAGCGGGGCCGAGATCACCGCGGACGAGCTCTGGCAGCTCTTCTCCCAGGAGTTCCTCACGAGCGGCGGCGCGCGCTTCGCGCTCGTGGCCCACGAGAGCGCGGGAGGAGCGGCCGGGTCGCAGCAGCGGATCGTGCTCCGCGTGGACGGGCAGGAGCACGCGCACGAGTGCGGGGCGGCGGATGGCGCCGGGCCCGTGGAGGCGCTCGGCGCGGCGCTCGCCTGCCACGGCGCGGGGATCGAGGTGCTCGGCCTGCACCAGACGAGCGTCGGCGCGGGGGCCGCGAGCGCAGCGCTCACCCTGCTCGAGTACCGGAGCGGAGACGCGGGCTCGGCATGGGCGGCCGGGACCTCCTCCTCG
Source organism: Leucobacter sp. PH1c (assembly GCF_000633415.1). Classification (GTDB taxonomy): domain Bacteria; phylum Actinomycetota; class Actinomycetes; order Actinomycetales; family Microbacteriaceae; genus Leucobacter. The sequence continues at coordinate 6,909 of NZ_AYMV01000003.1, forward strand.
GTGCTCGAGGCGAGCCTCGCCGCGATGGTCAACGCAGCGAACGCCGTGGCGGGCGCGGCGAACCCTGAGCCGGGCGCAGCGAACCCTGAGCCGGGCGCAGCCGGGCGCGCCCGCTAGCCCTTCGCGCGCGTGAGCGTGCCGAGCTCGGCCCCGTCGAGATCGAGGACCGTGAGGGTGTCGCCCTGCACCGTCGCGCTGCCGGCGAGCGACAGCCAGGTGTCGACACCCTCGCAGTACTTCCGCGTGGTCGCGAAGCGGCCGAAGTCGAAGGTGTCGCCGTCGACCGTCCCGGAGCCGACCATGGTGTTGCAGCCGTCCGAGCCGGTGAAAGCCCAGTCCTCCGTGATCTCGAGCTCGGGGGCGTTGTCCCCCTCCCCCGCCCACGAGCCGGTGAACGACGGCGCGGCGGCGCAGCCGCTCAGCGCGAGCAGCGCGGTGGCGGACAGGGCGGCGGCGGTCAGCAGGGCTCGGCGCATGGGCGGACTCTTCTCTCGGTGCGGCTCGATGGAGCGATTCGTGGCGTCTCTCAGCAGTGTAGTGAGTGCCCCCGACAGCGGCGAGCCCCCGCCTCTTCCGCTTGTCGGTGGTCGTGCGTACCCTGGGGACATGGCCCTCCAGTGGAAACTCGTGATCGACTGTTCCGCGCCGCACGCGCTCGCAGATTTCTGGGCGGCGGCGCTCGAGTACACGGTCGAGGATCCCAGCACGCTCGTGCGCGAGTTGCTGGCCTCGGGGCAGCTCCCCGCGAGCGCCGCCGTGACCCATCTCGGCAGCGAGCGCTTCGCAGCGCTCGCCGCGATCCGGCATCCCGACGATCCGTACGATCCGTTCACGGGCGTTGGTCGGGGGCGGCGCATCCTCTTCCAGGGCGTTCCGGAACCGAAGCAGGGCAAGAACCGGCTCCACGTCGACGTGCAGGCCGCCACGGGCAGCCTCGACGAGCTCGTCGCGCGTCTCGAGGCGTTCGGTGCGAGCCGCGTGGAGTTCGTCGACGAGGGGCCTGCCGGCCGCTGGTGGGTCATGCGCGACCCGGAGGGCAACGAGTTCTGCGCCGCCGCCTGAGGGGCGCGGCCGCCCGCGCCCCTCAGGCGGCGCGGCGGCTCGAGCCGCGCCCGGCGCTCAGCCTGCGCGCGCGGTTCGGGCCGCCTCCCCCTCCGGCTGCATGCCGCGCCAGAGCAGGTCGAGCGCCGCGCGGGCGCGATCCTGCGTGGCGGGCTCCGCGAGCGAGTCGCCCCGCACCACTAGCTGGTAGTACGCCACACCGGCGAACGCGTCGAACGCGGCCTCGGGATCGAGGTCGGCGCGGAACTCCCCCCGCGCCACGGCGGCCGCGAGCGCGCGCTCCACGGGGGCGCGCCGCAGCCGCACGTGCGAGTCCCAGTAGGTGCGCTGCAACTCGCGGTCGGCCATAACGAGTCGGATCCGCCGCCGGAACCGCGCCTCGATCGCGGCGAGCGAGGCGTCGGCGCCGCCCGCGGCGAGCGCCGGGTCGCCCACCATCGCCCCGAAGACGGCCTCGCGGAGATCCGCACCGTCCGGGATCTCGGTCGGCACCACCCGGCCGCGGTCGAGCGCCGCCGCGATGAGGTCGGTGAGCGCAGGCCAGCGCCGGTAGAGCCCGGCCCGGCTGACCCCGCTCACGGAGACGACGCGCGACACCGTCACTTCCTGCTCGGAGTCGATGAGTTCGAGCACCGCCGAGATGAGGCGGACGTCGAGCTCCTCGTCGCGCGGCCGCCCCGGCCCCCGCTGCCCGGTCACGCGCCGAGCGCGCGCTGCCGCAGGCGCGCGATCGTGTCGTCGCCGAGTCCGGCGGCGCGCAGCGGTGCGAGGGGGTCCGCCGAGTCGCGGCGCAGCCCGTCGAGCATGATCCGCATCGACACCTCCATGCCCGTCTCGAGGAGCCCGCCCATTGCGCCGTCGCCCGCGTCGAGCGGGTCGACCGCGATGTCGAGCGCTGCGAACATCTCGGCCATGACGGGGCGGGTGCGGGCGATGATCGCGCGCATGTTCGCCCCGGTGCGCGCGTAGTCGGCGATGATGGCCTCGTCGCTCGCGCCCAGGACGAGCAGGAGCATGGCCGCGAGCACTCCCGTGCGATCGCGCCCCGCCGAGCAGTGGAACGCCGTGGTGCCGGGCGCCGTGGCGATCACATGCAGGGCCGTGACCAGCTGGGGCGCCGCCGCGGCCACCATGCCCGAGTACATCTCCCCCATGTGCGCGTGGTCGAGCGCGGGAGCGTCCTTCGGCATCGTGGAGCCGACGTTGGGGATGAGCGGGAGGTGGTGGTACGCGACGGGGTAGCCGCCGAGCGGGCCGCGGCCCGTGATCCCCACCTCGAGCGGCGAGCGGAGGTCGATGACCGAGGTGAGCCCGTCGCGGACGAGCCGCGCGGCGTCCTCCTCGGTGATCGTGGCGAGGTCGTCCGCGCGCACCGCGAGGCCCGCGCGGAGTCGGCCGCCCGCGATCGCCGTGCCGCCCAGATCGCGGAGGTTCACGGGGGCGCTCAGCCCGAACTGCGCGGTGGGGCGGGCCGGGGCCTTGAGCTGGGTGGACGTCATGAGATTCTCCTTCGGATGAGGGCGCTGCCCTGGTCGATCGCCGTGACGAGCACGACGATGCAGATGATGATGGCGCTGAGGTGGCCGTAGTCGTACATGCGCATGGCGGTGGTGAGCTCGAGCCCGATCCCGCCCGCGCCGACGAGGCCGAGGATCGTGGCCCCGCGCACGTTGCCCTCGAAGAGGAGCAGCGTGTACGAGACGAGGAGGGGTGCGGCCTGCGGCAGCACGCCGTACTGGATGACCTGGCGCTTCGAGGCGCCGACGGCCTGCATCGCGGTGATCGGCCCCGCATCGACGGACTCCATCGCCTCGGCGAAGACCTTTCCGATCGAACCGATCGAGCCGAGGGTCATCGCGAGGATGCCCGCGAACGGACCGAGCCCCACGGCGGAGACGAACATGAGGGCGAAGACGAGATCCGGTACCGAGCGGATGATGTTCATCACCCAGCGCGCGGGGTAGTACAGCCAGCGCGGGGCGATGTTCGCCGAGGCCGCGAACGCCACGAGCAGGGAGAGCACCGCACCGAGCACGGTGCCGACGACCGCCATCTGGAACGTCTCGATGAGCAGTTCGACGATCGTGCCGAACTTGGAGAAGTCGGGCGGGAACAGTCGGGAGAGGAAGTCGCCCATGTTGATCGCGCCGTCGCCGAGCTTCGCGAAGTTGAACTGGGCGCCCCCGAACGACCAGAGCAGGAGGAGCAGCGCGATCGGGATCCCGAGCAGGAATCGGGCGCGGGGCACGCTGAACGCGCGCTCCAGCCGTGCGCGGTCGGCGGGGTCGAGCGCGGGCGCGTGCGAAGCGGCGCGTCCGTCCCGGGCGCCGGTGCGCTCGGGGGCCGGCGCGGTCATGCGTGCGCCTCGCCATCGGGAGCCGCCGTCTCGTAGAGTCCGGCGAGCGCTGCCGCGTCGAGCGCGCTCGTGCGGCCGGAGATGATCATCTCGCCGTTCCGGAGCCCCACGATGCGGTCGCTGTACTCGAGCGCGAGCGGGAGCACGTGCAGGCTCACGAGCACGGGGATCCCGTCCTCGCGCGCGATGTCGCGCAGCAGTTCGAGGACGGAGCCCGCGAGCTTCGGGTCGAGCGAGGCGACGGGTTCGTCGGCGAGGATGAGGCGGGGCTGCTGCATGAGCGCCCGCGCGATCGCCACGCGCTGCTGCTGGCCACCGCTCAGTGAGCGGGCGGGGTCCTGTGCCTTGTGCGCGATTCCCACGCGGTCGAGGAGCGCGAGCGCACGGCGCCGATGGGCGCTCGAGAAGCCGCCGATGAGGTTCAGCGGGCCGGCGCTGCGCAGCGCCCCCGTGAGCACGTTCGTGAGCACACTGAGGCGCGGGATCAGGTTGAACTGCTGGAACACCTGGCCGGTCTCCGAGCGAAGCTCCCGGAGTTCGCCGCGGCGGAGGTTCGTGACATCGTGCCCGGCGACGCGCACCGAGCCACTCGCGACGGGAGCGAAGCCCGTGAGGCTCCTCATGAGCGTCGACTTCCCCGAGCCCGAGGCGCCGAGGAGCGCGACGGTCTCGCCGGGGAACAGGTCGAGGTCGACGCCGTCGAGGACGGGGCGCTCATCGTAGGCGACTCGGAGGCCGCGCACCGTGACGAGGGGCATCGCGCCGCGGGGGTCCGCGGGGGCGCTCGGGGTCATGGGTGCCTCCGTGCGCGCGGCGGGGACGAGGGCCGCGCTCACGACAGGTCCTTGAGCTCGACGCCCGCGACGGCTGCAATGTCCGCGAACGAGGCGAACGCCGCGGGCTTCGGCGCGATCTCCACCTCGAGCCCCGCGAAGGTGCCGTAGCCACCGAGCGCCTCCGCGTTCTCCGCAGCGAAGACGCGGGGCAGCGCCTCCTCGAGCTGGGCGCGCGTCGCGTCATCGAGCGACTGGCGCGCGAGGACCGTCCCCATGACCTCCATGGCCGGGCTCTCCCCGATGCCCCGCCACTCCCCCTCGGCGAACGGGAACATCGGCGCCCCCATCTCCGTGAGCATGATCGAGGTGCACGCGGCGTCGACCTGACCCTGCTCGAGTGCGGCGAAGCTGCCCTCGTGCCCGCCGGCGAAGATCGCCTCGTAGTCGGTCCCCTGCTCGAGGCCCGCCTCGTGGAGCATGTAGACGGGCATGAAGTACCCCGAGCTCGACGCCTGGTCGGCGAACGCGACGGTCTTGCCCCGCAGGTCCGTGAGCTGTTGCACGGGCGAACCGTCGAGCACGACGCAGGTGGAGACGGGGTCGTCGCTGCCCTTCCACGCGAGAAGCGCGTCGACCTCGCCGGTGTTCACGGCGAGCGCGGACGGGAAGCCGCTCATGATGCCGATGTCGACGTGGTCGGCACGGATTGCCTCGACGACGCTCAGGTAGTCGGGCACGTCGGTCACCTCGACGGTGCGCCCGGTCTCCGCTTCGAGCAGCTCGGCGAGCGCCTCGATCGGGTTGCCCTGCGTCGGGTCCTCGGAGATCGGGATCGTGGCGATCGTGATCGGGGCGTCGGCGGCGGCGCTCGCGGCAGGCTCCGTGGTTGCGGTTTGGCAGCCGGTGAGGGCGAGGGCGGCGATGCCGAGCGCGGCGGCGGCGGGAACGGAGAAGCGGCGCATGGTGACCTTTCGGAGCGTGGCTGCTCTCGAGGTTTCGAGAACACCAGTAGTCAATCTCCGGAAGGTGTCCGCGAATTACGAGACCGGCGGACCGCGAATGGAACGCTCCGTGAACAGTCGGTAAAGCGAACGCCCGCCCCGGGATCGGGGCGGGCGTTCCGTGCACCGCGGCTGCGCGGACGGCCGACTAGGCGTCGAGCGAGAAGGTGCTGTCCGGGTCGGCCACGATGCGCTGCGTGGCGGCGGCGTGGACGCGGACCGCGGCGACTCCGCTTCGGGTCGCAGCGTCGAGCACGGGATCCGCGGCCTCGCCGAGGGCGACGAATGCGCGGGCGAGGCTGCGCTGCACCTCGAAACTGCCGCGGCCGAGCTCCTGGGCGAACGCCGCGGCGAGCTCGTCCGCCGCCTCGACGGGGGCGAGGGCGACGGCCGTGCGCCAGGCGGTGCGAGCCACCTCGTCGTCGGGGTCGTGGAGGTGCGCCGGGGTGACGGCCGTCCAGGTGGCGCGGTCGCCGATCTTCGACAGGGTGTGGAGCGCTTGGCTGCGCGCCTGCGGCGCCGAGGATTCGAGCTCGGCGAGGACGAGCGGCAGCGCGGACTCCGCGGGATGCCGCACGATGGCCCAGGTGAGCATCTCGCGCACCTGGAAGTCGTCCTCGACGGCGCAGCGGGCCACGAGCAGGGGCAGTTCGTCCGCGCTGGGCGCCGTGCCCGCCGCGAGCGCGGCGTTCAGTCGCACCTGCGCGCGCTCGTGGGCGAGCGCCTCGCGCCGGCCGGGCTCCTCCCCGTGCGCGCCTGGGCTCGTCACGGCACGGGTTCCAGAAACCTCAGTCATGTCTGCAGCGTATCAGCGAGGAATGCGCGCGTCGCCGCGACCACCTCGTCGCTGCGGGTGTGGTGGAGGTAGTGGTCTGCGTCGATCTCCAGAGTGAGGGCGTGATCGACGGTCGCCGCCTGCGCCTCGTGCATCTCGGTCCAGGTGGGGAACGCCGGATTCTCCCGCTGGTACATGAGCAGTACGGGGAGCTCGCGCGGGAAAGTCTGCCCCGCCGCTGCCGCGAAGTTCCTGCCGAGCATGTGGACCTCGTCAAGATAGCTCGGCGCCATCGTGTTCCGGGCGGTGAGCACGCTGATCCGCTCACGGTCGGTGTCCGTGTACGCGGGATTGTCCGCGAGCGGGTCCCCTCCGAGCGAGGTCATCACCCGGAGCAGGCCGAGCCCGCGGATCACGGGAGCCGCCTCGATGATGGCCGGCACCTGGTCCATGCCAGGCTGCTCGGGCACTGAGGTGTCGATCCCCACGAATGCGGTGACCTCGTCGGGATACTGCGCCACGTACTCGAGCGCGTACAGGCCCGTGATCGAGTGCCCCATGAGCACGTATTCGTCGACCCCGAACGAGGAGATCGCGGTGTGGATCTCGCGCACGATGTTCTCGGTGGTGCGCGGCGAGTCGGCCTGATCGCTCAGGCCGTAGCCGAACGGTTCGACGACGAGGATTCTGGCCTCATCGGCGAGCCCGCGGATCACCGGGGCGAAGTCCGCGACGGGCGAGGCGGTGCCGGCTCCGGGCGTCAGCACGATCGTGCGGTCCCCGCTGCCGAACTCGGCGACGTTCATCCGCTTCCCCTCGACCTCGACGAGCGTTCCGTAGGGCTCGAGCGCCGCCACCTCCTGTTCCGTGCGCACGAGGTTCACGACCGCGGTCGTGGTGAGCGTCGCCGCGAGCACCGCGGCGACGGTTCCGAGGCTGATGAGGGTGATCTTGAGGGGCTTCTTCACGATCTGCGGTGCGCCAATCTTCCGGGTTCAACTTGTCTGACAAGTTTGGCAAAGCCGCCCGGCAGTCCCCTGTGAATCCACACGGACCCGGTCGAGGTGGGGGCAGGATTCGAACCTGCGTGCGCGATCTTGCGGATCGCGACCTGGCCACTCGGTCACCCCACCATGCGGGGCCGCTCGGCCCCTCATCGGCGCGCTCGGCCCGGCGCGCTCAGCCCGGCACGCTCAGCCCGGCGCGCTCCGGCCCGCCGCCCATGCAAGGTCGGCGGCCAGCTGCTCCTGCTCGGGATCATCGAGCGCGTGCGCCGTCACCCGGACGAAGTCCGCGAAGCCGCCGGCCAGCGCGAACTCGGCCCCCGGACGCGCCAACCACCCGCGCTCGCCCAGCCGCCCGAGCACCTGGGCGGCGGGCGCTCCCGTCGCCACCCAGACGTTGAGCCCGTCCCCCGCCACGGCCGCGCAGCCGTGCCGCCGGAGACGCTCGGCGAAGGAAGCGGCGCGCTCGGCGTAGTGCGCGGAGGCCGCCGCGCGCTGCGCGTCCGCCCCGGGAGCCGCGAGCAGCCCGTGGCTCATGCGCTGCAGCAGGTGGCTCACCCACGTGATCCCCCCGCTGATCCGCAGGCCGAGCTGCGCCGCGGTGCCCGCATCGCTCGCCACCAGCGCGAGCCGGAGATCCGGCCCGAGCACCTTCGAAACCGAGCGCACGAGCGCCCAGCGCGGGTGGTCCGCTCCGATAATCGTCGCGTACGACGCGCGCGCGAGGAGCGCGAAGTGGTCGTCCTCGATCACCAGCACGTGCGGGAAGTCGGCGAGCACGGCGCGCAGTTCCGCCGCACGCTCCGGGGTGAGACTCACCCCGGTCGGGTTGTGCGCGCGCGGCGTGCACACCACCGCACGCGCCCCTGCCTCGAGCGCCGCCCGGAGCTCATCGGGGCGCATCCCCGCGCCATCGAGTCCGACTCCGATCGGGCGGTACCCGCCCTGCCGCACGGTGCTGATGCTCGTGAGGAAGCACGGATCCTCGAGGGCCACGGCGTCCCCTGGGGCGAGCGCCACGGCGAGCAGCCGCTCGACCGCATCGACAGCCCCGGCGGTAACCGTGAGCGCGAATGGGCGCGACTGGTCCTCGGCGATCCACTCAGTGGCCCACGCGGCCAGGCCAAGATCGATCGTTGCCTCGCCGTAGAGCCTCGGCGGGGCCAGCTCGAGCCGGAGCGCAAGCGGATCGGGCAGCAGCGCGGGATCGGGGTTGCCATCCCCCACGTCGCGCAGCGCGCGCGTCCGTCCGGGCTCGCGGGCAGCGAGCTCCGCCACCGCGCCGACGGGGGCGAAGCCCTCCTCCGGGAGCGCGGCAGCCGGGGCCGCGAGCACGGTACCGCCGCCGCGCCGGGTCTCGGCGAGGCCCGCGCGCACGAGCAGCCGATAGCCGGCGAGCGCCGTGTTCCGGTTCACCCCGAGCGACTCGGCGAGCGCGCGGACGGGAGGCAGGCTCGCACCGGGGGCGAGGATCCCACGGTCGAGCAGGCCGCGGACGCTCGCGGCGATCTCCTCCGCCGTGCGCCCCGCGATCTCCTCCGCGCTCGTCTGCTGCATGTGTGCTCCTCCAGGCGGGGATCGGCGTCCACCTCGCGCCGATTCCCCGCCGTTTCTGTCTGACACGAGCCATGCTACGGTTTGACCTATGACAAGTCAAACGGATGACCAGCTCCCCATCCACGACTTCCCCATCGCGTCCGGCGTGGCGGATTTCGTGCGGAACATCGCCGCCGTGCGCACCCGAATCGCGGCGGCGGCCGAGCGCGCCGGGCGCGACGCGCGGGAGGTGCGGCTGCTCCCCGTGAGCAAGACCGTCCCGGAGGAGCGGATCCGGCTCGCCGTCCAGGCGGGCTGCCGCGAGCTCGGCGAGAACAAGGTGCAGGAGGCGGCACGGAAGTCGGCAGCGCTCGCCGATCTCGGTGTCCGCTGGTCGGTGATCGGGCACCTCCAGACGAACAAGGCCCGCGAGGTGGCGGCCTTCGCGAGCGAGTTCCAGGCGCTCGACTCGCACCGGGCCGCCGCCGCGCTCGACCGGCGCCTCCAGGCAGCGGGCCGTTCGCTCGACGTCTTCGTGCAGGTGAACACCTCAGCCGAACCGCAGAAGTACGGGCTGCAGCCCGACGAGGTGGGAGCGTTCCTCCGCGAGCTCCCCCAGTACAGCTCGCTGCGGGTCCGCGGCCTCATGACCCTCGCGATCTTCACTTCCGACGAGGTCCGAGTGCGCGAGTGCTTCGTGCGCCTGCGCACCCTGCGGGATCGGCTGCGCGCCGAAAACCCCGAGCTCATCGGCGACGGCGGGCTCTCGATGGGGATGTCGGGCGACTACGAGCTCGCGATCGAGGAGGGCGCCACCTGCGTTCGGGTGGGTCAGGCGATCTTCGGAGCGCGTCACGTCCCGGACAGCCACTACTGGCCGGGACTCACGGACTTCGCGGACGGCACGGCCGCCGATTAGCTCACTCGCGCTCAACGCGCAAGCCCCTGTTCCGTCCGCGATCGCGGGGCATAGCGTCGGAATCACCGAGCGGCACCCGCTTGGCCGAAAGGAGCTGACATCATGAGTTTTCTCGCTTTTCTGATCCTCGGCTTGATCGCCGGAGCCATCGCGAAAGCGATCATCCCCGGTGAGCACGGCGGAGGTTGGTTCGCAACACTCATCCTCGGCGTAGTGGGCGCCATGCTCGGCGGCTGGCTGGGTGGGATGATCTTCGGCGCCGACATGGGCGCGTTCTGGTCGCTGCAGTCCTGGCTGCTCGCGATCGGCGGCTCGGTCGTGGTGCTGCTCATCTACGGGCTCTTCGCCGGCAGGAAGCAGGGCGCGCGCTAGGCCGGGCGCCCAGCGCGCACACCGCGGACTCCCGCGAGGCCGCCCCGGTCCGCCTCCGGATCGGGGCGGCCTGGCGCACGCGCGCTAGAGCAGCTCGGGGACCTGACGTGCGAACGCCTCCGCCTCGTCCTCGCTCACGATCACGAGGCCGCGCGGCGTGTGGGAGCGCGCGGTGAGCACCCGCAGCCACACCGGGTTCAGCTCGGGCGGGCGACTCCCCGAGAAGCGGAAGCCGAGCGCCAGGTGCGGGGAGAGCCAGAGCGAGACCCGCCCGCTCCCCTGCTCGGGCGTCTTGCTCCAGCTCAGGTAGAAGCACTCCTGCCCGCGCAGCTTCTGGCCGATCACGACCTTCAGGTGCGCGAGCAGGCGATCCTCGAACTCGTACTCATGCGTTCCGTGCATCAGGTAGCCCATGCCCTGATCATCGCACGGCAGGGCCGACCGCGCACGGGTTTTCGTGCGCCGCGCTCAGGAGAGCAGGCGCCGCAGCCAGGCCGACAGGCCCTCCACGGCGAACACGATCACGAGCACGCAGAGCAGGAGGAAGAGCAGCTCATGCTGGTTGATCCGCGCCGCGCTCGAGAGCATGTACCCGATCCCGCCTCCGCCCACGATGCCGAGCACCGTGGCCGAGCGGATGTTCGTGTCGAGCAAGTAGAGCGTGTGCCCGATGAACGCGGGCACCGCCTGCGGGAACGTGGCGCCCGCGAAGACCTGAGCACGGCTCGCGCCGACCGCCGTGAGCGCGCGCTCCGGACCGGGGTTCACCTCCTCCAGCGAGTCGGCCACGAGCTTCCCGAGGAGACCGACGCCGCCGATGCCGAGCGCCAGGACGGCGGCGCCCGGGCCGAGCCCCGTGAGGATGATGAAGAACAGCGCGAGGAGGAGCTCGGGCAAGCCGCGGATCACCACGAGCGCGAAGCGCGAAGCGCCGCGGACCGCCCCGTTCGGCGCCACGTTGCGGGCGGCGAAGGTACCGATGAGCAGCGAGAACACGACCGCGAAGAGCGTGGCCGCGAGCGCGATCTGCACGGTCTCGAGGAGTGCGAGCGCCACGTCGCCCCACTTCTCCTGCGCGAGGGCCGGGGGCCACAGCCGCCCCACCGCGATCCCGAGGTTCTGCCAGAAGTTCGCGAAGCTGCTGCCCTGGGTCGCGGCGATCGCGACAGAGGCGACGAGGACCGCAGCGGTGCCCCAGACGAGCGCCGACTGCCGCACGCGATCCGGCGTCCAGGGCACGCGCCCGGCGCGCCCCAGACGCAGCTGCGCCTCGACTCGGCTGGTGCGCCCGGAGGCGGCCTGCGGCTCGCGGGTGATGCGTCGCACGAAGCGCTCGGCGAGGCTCCGGCCGGTGGGCTGGGCCCCGAGCAGCGAGCGGCGGATGAGCGCCGAGACGATCTCGAAGGCGACGCAGAGCACGAAGATGATGATCGCGAAGGGCATCGCCGCGCGGTAGTTGAGCGTCTGCATTGCGATGCTGAGCTCCTGCCCGAGCCCCGCAACGCCCACGAAGCCGAGAATCACGGAGACGCGGAGGTTGATGTCGGCGCGGTGCAGCACGATCGCGATGTACGCGGGCAGGATCTGCGGCCACACGCCGCCCCAGAACTGCTGGACCTTCCCGGCCCCCGCGGCCCGCAGCGCGCGGACGGGGCCCTCGTCGATCTGCTCGATGGCGTCCGCGGTCAGCTTGCTGATCATGCCGATCGAGTGGATGCCGAGCGCGAGCACGCCGGCGAGCGCGCCCTGGCCGATGATGAGCGCGAAGATCATCGCCATGATCGCGTCGGGCGCAGCGCGGGTCGTCACCCCGAGGAAGCGCCCGAGCACGCTCCCCGCGCGGTTCGGTGCGGTGTTGCGGGCGGCGAGGACGGCGACGGGGATCGAGATCGCGGCGGCGAGCGCCGTGCCGCAGAACACGATCGCGAGCGTGAGCGCGCACAGCCAGAGCGTCTCCCCCACCGTGGGCCACACGAACGGGACGGTGCGGGCGAGGAAGGAGCCAGCGTATTCGGTGCCGCGCAGCATCTGCTCGACGGAGAGGCCGACGCCGCGGAACGACCAGAGCGCCGCGGCGAGGAGCGCGAGGAGGAGGGTTGTCGCGATGAGTCCCGAGCGGCTCGGCGCGGGGAGCGTGGCGCGCCGGCCGGGTGCGCGGTCGAGGGTCGCTGCGGCGGTCACGCGGATGCCCCGGTGAGGGCAGGCGCGGGAGCGTGCGTCGGGGCGGAAGCACCGGCGGGTTCCGGCGCGAACGCGGCCGTCTGCGCGGTCGCCAGCGCGGTTGCCGCCGGGTCCATGGCCTCGGGCGCGACCTGCCGGTACACCCGCATCACGGTGTCGCGGTCGAGCGCGGCGGCGGGCGTATCGAGCACGACGGCGCCGTGCCGCAGGCCGACGATGCGATCGGCCCATGAGAGGGCGAGCTCGACCTGGTGGAGCGTGCAGAGCACGGTGAGGCCGCGGCGGGCCGCGATTTCACGGATGAGTCGCATGACCTGCTGGGAGGACTCGGGATCGAGCGATGCGACGGGTTCGTCGGCGAGCAGGATCTCGGGATCCTGCATGAGCGCGCGGGCGATCGCGACCCGCTGCTGCTGGCCGCCCGAGAGCGTGTCCGCCCGTTGGAAGGCGTGGGCGTCGAGGCCGACCTCCGCGAGGAGGTCGAGCGCGCGGACCCGGAGCGCACGCGGGTAGCTCAGCAGGCCGAGGCGCGGGCCGCGGAGGGTCGCGAGCGCACCGGTGAGCACGTTCTCGAGCACGGTGACGGGGCCGACGAGCTCGAACTGCTGGAAGATGAAGCCGACTCGGCCGCGCAGTTCGCGCAGGGCTCGGCCGCGGAGGGCCGATACGTCGGAGCCGAGAACGCGCACCTCGCCGGACGAGGGCGCTTCGAGCCCGTTCAGGTGGCGCAGCAGGGTGGACTTGCCGGAGCCGGAGAGGCCGAGCAGCACGACGACCTCCCCCGTGTCGACGGTGAGCGAGACAGAGTCGAGCGCGGTCGTGCTGCCGAACTGCTTGCTCACGTCCGTGAGGTGGATCGCCGGGGTGTGTGCCATGAGCGGTGCTCCTTCGGGCGGGTGCGGGCTGGGACGCGGGGTGGGTGGGAGTGGGTGGTGGGGTGAGGTGCGCGCGGAGCGGGGTCAGGGCACCGAGCGGCTTCCGGCGCCGTGCGGGGCCGGGGCGCGGGCCCCGGTGCGCACGGCGCCGGAACCCGCGGCCGGAGGCGGCGCGTCCGCTACGGCTGGCACTGCGCGGCGCCGGTCTCCTCGCAGACCTTCCGCACGCTGTCGTAGTAGTCGTCCTCGACGGGGACGAGCTCGGTGAAGAACGCCGCGAACGCGTCGGTGATCTCGATCCCCTCGGCCTCGATCTCCTCGCGCGTAATGCTCTGGAGCGCGTCACGCAGCGACGCCTGCACATCCGCGGGCAGGTTCGTCGACATGACGAGCGGTGCGCCGGGGACCGTCACCCGGTTGATCACCGTGAGATCGCCCTCGGCAAAGAGCCCGTCGGCGATGCCGGTGGTCTCGACGACGGCGTCCTCCGCGAAGCCGGCGTCGCACTCGACGCCCTGCGCGGTCTTCTGCGCGGAGGCGTCGTGCCCGCCCGCGAACACGGGGGTGACGTCCTGCTCCGGATCGATCCCGACCGCGAGCAGCTCGGCGCTCGGGTAGAGGTACCCGGAGGTGGATCCCGGGTCGACGAAGCAGACCTTCTTGCCCTTCAGGTCCTCGAGCTTCGTGATGTCGGATCCCTTCGGCACGACCGTGAGCGACTCGTAGCCCGGCTCCTCACCCTCGCTCGTGACGGTGACGCCGATGGGCGTGAGCTTCGCCCCGCCGTTCGTCGCGGCCACGTAGGTGAAGCCGGAGAAGTTGCCGATGTCGATGCGACCGGCGATCGATGCCTCAACCAGCGCGGCGTAGTCGGTCGACTGCACCAGCTCGACCTGCTTCCCGGTCTTCGCCGCGATGTAGTCGACGAGCGGCTGGAAGTTGCTCTCGACCGACTGCTGATCGGGCACCATGCCCATGACCAGGGTGTTCTCGTCCTTCGCGAAGCCCTCGGCGGAGCTCGTGGTCTCGGCGCCGTCGGCGGCCGGCTCGGATGCGGGCGCGCAGGCGGCGAGCGTGCCGACGAGGGAGAGCCCGGCGACGAGAGCGAGTCCGCGGCGGAGTGATGCGTTCACGGGGTGTGACCTTTCGGTTGTGAGTGAGTACTGCGTGATGGGGTCGATCGTGCGGTGAAGTCAGTGGCCGGCGAGGGCGCGCACCCAGGCGGCGTCGGTGCCGCGCAGGTCGTGGAGCACGGCGTCGGCGTGGTCTGCCCAGGAGGCGCCGGTATCGCGCACGAGCACGGCGGTGCAGCCGGCGGCGAGCGCGGCGCGAAGCCCCACCTCCGAGTCCTCGAACACGACGCAGGTGTCGGGCTCCCGTCCGAGCAGCGCGGCCGCGAGCAGGTAGGGCTCGGGGTGGGGTTTCGTCGCGGCCACGTCGTCCGCGGTGACGAAGTGCGCGAAGGCGGAGAGGTCGACCTGCCGGGCGGCGGCTTCGAGCCAGCGGCGGGAGGAGCTGGTGACGAGCGCGAGCGGGATCCCCGCGGCGCGCAGCTCGCCGAGCAACTCCTCGGCCCCCGGGCACCAGCGGATCGTGCCGTCGAGCGCCTCGAGCGACGCGGCTTCGAGCCGCTCGGCGATCGCGCCCGCCCCGGGGAGCGCGGGGAGCACGGCGGCGGCCGCGAGCGCCGCGAGGATCGTCGTGCTCGCCTGCTCGACGGTCGCACCCTCCAGCTCGGCCACGAGCGCCTCGCTCGGGCGCATGCCGAGCTCGGTGATCACCGTGCGGACGGTAGCGAGCCAGGTGCGTTCGGTATCGAGGAGCGTGCCGTCCAGGTCGCAGAGCACCGCGACGGGGGCGTGCGCCGCGGCGGCCGAACGGGCCGGGGCGGCGGGGGCGGGAGTGCTGTTCACCCGTTCATTACGGCGCGGGCGGATGAGCAGCGGCGAACCGATCGGTGAACGGGGGCTGAACGTTCCGCGGCGTCCCCGCTCGTGGCGCGGACAACTGCGCACGGCTGTTCAGAAGCTCGCCGCCGCGCGCCTGGACAGGGGCTAACCTGGCCGGGTGACCAGCCCTCCCCGCCCCGCGTCCTCGCACCGCGAGGTCCTGCGCGATCTCCTCGCACGCATCGTCGACGGCGAGTTCGGCGCGGGCACCGCGCTCCCCTCCGAGACCCGGCTCGCGGAGCACTACGGGGTGGCCCGCGGCACCGTGCGCAACGCGCTCGCCGGCCTCGCGGATCGCGGAATGGTCTCCCCCGTCCAGGGCGCGGGCTGGATCGTGCAGTCCACGCTCCACACGCAGAGCTTCGTCGAGCTGCGCTCGTTCGCCCAGTGGGCGCGGAGCAAGGGGATGACCCCGGGCGGGCTCGTCCACGCCGCCGAGCACGGCACGGCGAGCGGGACCGAGGCGCGAAAGCTGCGGGTGGCGCCGCGCAGCCCGGTGCTCCGGGTCACGCGCACCCGCACGCTCGACGGCCGGGTGGTGATGCTCGAGCGCACGGCCTACCCGGAGTGGCTGGCCGAGCGCATCGCCGCGATTCCCCCGGACGAGTCATCGGTCGTCGACGTGATGCAGACCGAGTTCGGGGTGACGACGGCCCACGCGGACCACGCGATCGACGCGGTGCCGGCGTCGAGCGCCGACTCCGCGCTCCTCGGGGTGCGGCGCTCGAGCCCGCTGCTCCGGGTGCGGCGCACGAGCTTCACGAGCGGGGGCCGGCCCATCGAGTACGGCGAGGACCGCTACCTCCCCGACACCGTCACTTTCCAGGTGCAGGCGTCGAGCGTGAGCAACACGCTCACGCGCAGCGAGTTCTCCCCGGGCTAGGCGGCCCCCGCGCGCCCGCGCCTAACGCACGCGCACGGCGCCCGGCTGCACCGTCACCCCGATGCGCACCACCTCGCCGAGTTCGTCGCCGTCGACCTCGAACACCCGGGGCTCGTCGAGCTCCACCCGCAGCTCCGCGAAGCGCTCGTGCGCCGCGCTTGCGCTGCTCTCGGCGCTCTCGCCGCCGGTGAGCACCCGCTTCAGCCCGTTGTCCCACACCATGTTCCGCAGGGTGTCGGCCCAGCCCGCAACACCGTCCGCGCGGAGCAGGAGGAGA
The DNA here is from genome assembly GCF_000633415.1 of Leucobacter sp. PH1c. GTDB lineage: Bacteria > Actinomycetota > Actinomycetes > Actinomycetales > Microbacteriaceae > Leucobacter. The sequence goes on from NZ_AYMV01000003.1 coordinate 22,875, forward strand.
TCGAGCTCGCCGTCGCTCGGATCAGCGTCGGGGAGCAGCGTGATCCCGCCCTGGAGCGTGCCGCAGTTGCCCACGATGAGGGTGTGCGCGTGCTCGGGCTGCGCATCGGCGCCATCGCGCGCGAGCGTGAGGTCGATCACCTCGCTCGCGGAGACCGCGCGCCCCAGCGACTCCACGTAGGCGAGCCAACCGGCGCGCGCCTTGAGGTCGTCGTCGGTCTCGGTGATCATGTGGGCGTCGATGCCGAAGCCGGCCATCACGGCGAAGGCGTGCCGTTCCCGTGCGCTGTCGGAGCGCTCGATCTCGGCCCAACCGATGTCGATCGCCGCGGCCTCGTCCGCGAGTGCGCGGGTCATCGCACCACCGACGTCGTTGAGGGGCACGCCGAGGTTGCGCGCGAGCAGGTTCCCGGTGCCGAGCGGGATGATCCCGAGCTCCGCCGCCGCGCCGCGTTCCGCGAGCTCCTCGGCGACGGCGCGCACGGTCCCGTCGCCGCCCGCGGCGAGCACGACGGTCGCGCCGGCTTCGAGGGCGGCGCGTGTCGCGGCGCGGCCGGGATCATCGGGGCTGGTCTCGTGCCAGCTCAGCTCACCGCTGAAGCCCTCGGGCACGGCGGCCTCGAGATCCTCCCGCTGGGTCTTCGACGGATTCCACACGATCCCCGCGCGCACTGCGCTCATAGGCCCATCCCTTCGGTTGTGGCGGGCCCACCGCGCGAGACGTCGCTGCGATGGCTCCCGGCTCACCGTTCAGCCTAGGGCGACCGCGGTGCCCCGTGGCTGGGCGAACCGTGTCAATCCCCGGGATCGGCTGTGCGGGGCACGGCTCAGTCGGCCGTTCCTGCGGGCTCCGCCTGCGTCGACTCTGCCACCCCTGCCGCCTCAGCTGCCTCGGCCGCCTCAGCCGCCTCGGCCGCAGCGACCTCCGCGGGCTTCGGGCAGCGCAGGTGCGTGGGCTTTCCCGGACCGCCTCGGTCGATGCGGTGCAGCGACATCGACTGGGTGCACACCGGGCACTTCGGGTCCGCCGGCTGCACATAGGCGGGCTCGCCCCGCTCGCCGATCTGCGCGGGCCCCTCGAACTGGTAGAAGAGACGCTGCACCGCGGCGTAGAGGCCAGGAACCCCGTCGTAGGGGGTCTTGTGCCAGAGGTGGTACTTTTCCCGTTTTTGTTTGCGCACAAACGAAATACTAGCACGGATCGTTTGTGCACGAATGAGCTACCCTGTGAGCATGACCTCTGAGGCGACTCCCGAAGACCTGCTGCAACTCGACCGGCAGGTCTGCTTCGCGCTCGCGGTGGCGAGCCGCAGCGTGATCGGCGTGTACCGCCCCATCCTCGAGCCGCTCGGACTCACCCACCCGCAGTACCTCGTGATGCTCGCCCTCTGGGAGCAGTCCCCCCTGCGTTTCCGCGACCTCGCTGACTCGCTGCGGCTCGATCCCGCGACGCTCTCGCCGCTCGTGAAGCGCTTGGAGAGCCTCGACCTCATCGCCCGCCAGCCCGTGGCCGACGACGAGCGCACCTTCGCCCTCGTCCCCACCGCGGCGGGGCAGGCGCTCCGGGAGCGCGCGCTCGACGTTCCCCCGGCCGTGATCGCTCGGCTCGGCCTGCCGCTCGACCGCCTCGAAGCGCTGCGCGACGAGCTCACGGCCATCATCGCCGCGGTCGACTCGGGAAGCTAGGCGGACTCGCGCGTCTCCGGCCTCCCGGTGAAGCGGTCCATCGACGAGTACACGCCGAACACCCGCCCGGCCACGACGTCCCAGGCGCGCGTGGGCAGCACGCCGCGCAGCGCCATCGCGAGCTTCACCGTCCACGGCTTACTCACGATCGGCTTCGCCGCGAGCATGCCCGACCACGCCGCCCGGACCGCGCGCTCCGGCGTCATGATCGGCGTGAGAAGTGGGCCCCGCGCCCCGGCGAACATGCCCGTGGAGATGTAGCTCGGGCAGAACGTGGTCACCGCGACGTGCGTATGGCCGGCCCGTTCCAGCTCCAGCCGGAGCGACTCGCTCCAGCCGATCATGGCCCACTTCGACGCCGCGTAGACGCTCATCCGGGGGTTCGGCAGCGTGCCCGCCGCTGAGGCGACGTTCAGCACCCGCTTCGGGCGCGAGCGATCCGCGATCATCCCGGGGAGCACCGCCCGCGCGAGCCACATGGGAGCGAGCGCGTTCACCTGCATGGTCAGCTCGATGTCGGCCTCCGGGTCGTGCTCCCAGAACAGTGCACCCCGCACGATCCCCGCATTGTTCACGAGGACATCGGGATCGCCGAGCTCGGACCGCACCCGCAGGATCCCGCGCTCGACCGCGGCGCGATCCGCGATATCGACCGGGTACGCCCGCACCACGGGCGCGGGCCCCGGGCGCGCGCCCGCTCCCCCGCCGTGCGCGAGCTCCTCCGCGAGCACCTCGGCCCGGGCGCCGTCGACGTCCCAGAGCGCGATCGCCGCGGCGCCCTCGCGGGCCGCCCGTCGCGCGTAAAGTTCGCCCATCCCGCGGGCGGCGCCCGTGATGAGGACGATGGAGCCGGGGATCACGGCCCCGGGCCCGCCGGACACGGTTGCTCGCTGCTCTGCCATGCGCCCAGCGTAGCCCGGAGCCCCCGGCATCGCCCGGAGCGCCCAGTATCGCCCGCAGCGCCCAGTATCGCCCGCAGCGCCCGGCAGCTCCCCCGTACCCGATGCGGGCGCGCATAGACTCGGGACACCGCACACGTCGCGCAGCCGGATCGCCGGCTCGGGGCCGCACCGCAGCTCGTTCGAGCGCAGTGTCGATTTCAGCTCGGCTCATCCGTCACCTGAGTGATGGCGCACACGCGCCAGCGAGAGGAGAAGAATCATGAAGTACCTGCTGATGCTCACCGGAGACGGCGATGTTCCCGCGTGGGACCAACTGAGCGAATCGGAGCAGGCCGCGCTCTTCGAACGGTTCGAGCAGTTCCAGGCGGAGTGCTCGGCGCGCGGGATCGAGGTGCTGGCCGAGGCTGCGCTGGAGAGCGGCGCCGCGGCGACCACCATCCGGCGCGCCGGGGGCGCTCGGCTCGTGCACGAGGGGCCGTACGCCGCGGCATACGAGGGCCTGGGCGGATTCTTCCTCGTGGAGACCCCCAGCTTGGACGCGCTCCTGCGGGCCTCGGACGCGCTCCCTCCGTACGACATGGAGTTCCGTCCGGTCGACCCGCTCGCGTGACCGAGGCGGATTCCGGCCAGGCAGTGGCGGCCCTGGTGCGCGAGCACTGGGCGCCGCTGCTGCGCTCCCTCACGGCGTTCTCCGGGCGGGTGGATCTCGCCGAGGACGCACTGTCCACCGCATGCGAGCGGGCGCTCGCGGCGTGGGAGGACGCGCCGCCCCAGAGCCCGGTCGCCTGGGTGCGGCGCACGGCCCAGCGCATCCTCATCGACGCCCTGCGCCGCGAGCAGGCGCTTGCGCGCAGGCACCACCTCCTCGCAGCACCGCACGCCGTCGAGGCCGAGGAGTGCGCACAGGATCCCGTGGACGATCGCATCGACATGCTGTGGCTGGCCTGTCACCCGGCGCTCCGCGCGGAATCCCGCCCGCTGCTCGCACTGCGCTTCGTGCTCGGCGTCCCGACCGAGCGGCTCGCGCGCATGTTCCTCGTGCCGACCCCGACCCTGGCGGCGCGGATCACCCGGGCGAAGCAGCGCGCTGCACGCGCCGGCTTCGCCCTGCCGTCCGCTCAGCACACACCCGAGCGCTCCGCCGACGTCGCTCGCGCACTCTCCGTGGCCTACACCGCGGCGTACTTCGCGAACGATGCGTCCGCCACGGACCTCGTCACCCTGATCCGGCAGACCGCGGCGAGCCACCCGCACCCGGCGCTGACCGCGCTCCAGGTACTCGTCTCATTCGTCCACGCGCGCCGGGACGCACGGATCTCGGCCGATGGGCGGCTGCTGACCCTGGCCGAGCAGGATCGCTCCCTGTGGCACGCCGACGAGCTGGCGGAGGCGCTGCGCCAGTACACCGCCCTCGCGCCGGGCGGGGGCTACGCGGAAGAGCTGCGCGGCTACGCCACCATCGAGGCGGCCCACGCGATCGCGCCCGACCTCGAGCGCACCGACTGGGGACTCATCGACGCCGTCTTCGAGCGGCTCGCACAGCTCGGGGATTCCCCGCTCGACCGGCTGTCGCGGGTCGCGGGCCGCGCGGCATCCGGACGCCCGCTCGCTCGGCCGGACGTCGACCGGCTTCACCGCGAGCTCCCGGACCACCATCGCGTCCTCGTCATCGGCGCGCACCTCCTCCGCCAGGAGGGCGACCGCGCCGGATCCGATGCCCTCCTTCGGCAAGCCATCGAGCTCTGCCCCCACGAGCACGAGCGGGGCGCGATCCGGCAGCTTCTGGGCTCGCCCGCGGACGGCGAGCCTGCCGAGGATCGCTCGCGTCCGCGCCGCACGTGAGCGACGGAGCATCCGCGACGCCACGGAGCCGCCGAGCGCACGACAAAGCCCCGCTCTTCCGAAGAAGAAGCGGGGCTTTCTTGGCTGGGATACCAGGACTCGAACCTAGAATGACGGTACCAGAAACCGTTGTGTTGCCAATTACACCATATCCCAATGGTGGAAACTGCGCTCCGCGGGAGCGCCGCACCGAGAGTTAACTTTACCCGCTTCTCCCCCGGAACACCAAACCGGCCCGCGTGATCGGGATCCCGGGCGCGCCACGCGGCCCGGGATCCCGCTCAGTTGCGCTCGCTCCCCTGCGCGGCGTATTCGTCGACCGCCCGGCGCGGCACGAGCACGACGGGGACGGGGGCGCAGCGGACGATCTTCGCCGCGTGCGAGCCCAGCGAGATCCGCGCGAGCGGGCCCACGCTGCTCGATCCGACGAGGAGCACCTCGGAGCCCTCCCAGGCGATCGCGCGCAGCGCGGCCCGCCAGTCCGCTCCCGCGCCGACGGCGAGTTCCACCGCAGGCGCGGCGGGGTGCCGCCGCTCGATCTCGCCCTCGAGGCGCCCCGCGCGGTCGCGGATGAGGGCCTCCCACTCGGCGAGCACGGCATCCTCCGCGGCGAAGCCGATGGCCGCGCCGAGGAGGCCCCGCGGGCGCGGGTGGAACGATGCGATGCGCAGCCCCGCCCCCGCCTCGGCAGCAACCGCGGCGGCGCCGAGCACCAGTTCGCCCGAGGTCTCGGAGCCGTTGTACGCCGCGGTGATCCGCCCGAGCCGCGCCCCCGGGGCGGCCGCGAAGCCGTGCGGCGCGATCCCCACGGGGAGCTCGGCGCTCTGCAACAGACCGATGCCGACCGAGCCGAGGGCGATGCCGCCGCCCTCGCCCGCATCCGCGTTCGATTCCGCGCCGGGGCCCGTGGCGGGGTCCGCTCCCGGCCCCGCCTGCGGCTCCTCGCCCGCGGCGCCGATCACCAGGCGCACCGCGCGCTCCTCTGCGCAGACGTCGAGGAGACCGCGACGCGCGCTCGACGCGGCACGGAGCACGACGCGCACGTCGAGGTCGCCGAGCACCGCGGCGCAGTCCGCGCGGAGCCGCCCGACCGCATCCTCCGCCGCTCCCGCGAGGAAGCGCTGGTACTCCCCGTCCACGCCGCCGCCGCCCGGGGTCCAGCCCGCCGGGGTGATCGCGGCGAGCACGAGTGCCCGGTCCATCGATCGCGCGAGGAGCGCCCCGAGGTGCACTGCCGCGGCGGACGGATGCCCCGGCGCGACACCGACGACGACGGTCATCGCCCGCCCCGCTCCTGATCGAGCGCGGCCCGCTCGAGATCGTCGGTGCCGAGATCCTCATCGCGATCGCCCTCGGCCGAATCGGCGTACCGGTACCGGCCGGGCCCGGTAAGCACGATCATGCCCGTGTCGATGCGGTGCCCGAGCACCGAGTTCTTGCGGCCGGTGAAGAAGTACCAGACGAGCACGAGGACCGTCCAGGCGGCGAACACGATGATAGTGATCGGCCGGAGATCCTTGATGATCCAGAGGCAGCCGATGATCGAGAGGATCGGGATCACCGGGTAGAGCGGCACGCGGAACTTGCGCTCCAGATCGGGCTCGCGGCGACGGAGGACCATCACGGCGATCGACACGACGAGGAAGGCCGCGAGCGTTCCGATAGAGGTCATCTCGGCAAGGAAGTTGATGGGCAGGACGCCCGCGAGGATCGCGACGATGATGGAGACGATGATGGTGTTCGCGATGGGGGTCATCGTGCGGGGGTTGACCTTCTGGAAGATCTTCGGCGCCATGCCGTCCCGGCTCATCGCGAAGAGGATGCGCGTCTGCCCGTACAGCACGACGAGCGTCACGCTGAAGATCGAGATCACTGCGCCCGCCGCGACGACGGTTCCCGGCCACGTCGCGCCGACGATGTTCTCGAGGATCGCGGAGAGGCCGGCGCTCTGACCCGCGAAGTCGCCGGCCGCCTGCGCGCCGAGCGCGGTCACCGCGACGAGCACGTACACGGCGGTGACGACGATCAGCGCGGTGATGAGCGCGATGGGGAGGTTGCGGCGCGGGTTCTTCGCCTCGTCGCCGGCGGTCGCCACGGCGTCGAGCCCGACGAAGGAGAAGAAGATGATGCCGGCACCCGTCATGATCCCGGTGAATCCGAACGGGGCGAAGTTCGCGAAGTGGTCGGCGTTCCAGCCCGTGATTCCCACGGCGACGAAGAACAGCAGGACCGCGATCTTCGTGAGCACCATCAGGGTGTTCGCGATCACCGACTCGGACGTGCCGCGGATGAGGAGGAGGCAGCACAGCCCGATGAGGATCACGGCGGGCAGGTTGATGATGCCGCCCTCCTCGGGAGCGTAGAGGAGCGCGTGCGGCAGCTCCCAGCCGAGCAGGTTCACGAAGAGCTGGTTCACGTACTGCGACCACCCCACCGCGACCGCGGCGGTGGAGACCCCGTACTCGAGCAGCAGGCACGCCGCGACCCCCATCGCGGGCAGCTCGCCGAGGGTGCTGTACGCATAGGAGTACGAGGATCCCGAGACGGGGACGCTGCTCGCGAGCTCGGCGTAGCAGAGCACCGAGAGTCCGGCGACGAGCCCCGCGATCACGAAGGACCAGAGCACCGCGGGGCCGGCGATCGGCACCGCCTCGGACAGGATGAAGAAGATGCCGGTGCCGATCGTGCCGCCCACCCCGATGAGGGTGAGCTGGAACAGGCCGATGCTGCGCTTCAGCTGGCTGCCGTCCTCACCCCCGTCTCGGGGAACGGGCTTCACTCGGAAGAGCTGCTGTCGCAGGGTGCTCGCCATGTCGGTATTTCTCCAGACTTCGTTGTCTCACGCGGGGGGCCGCGATCGGTCGGTCCCGGCGCCAGGGTGCTGTGCGCCGGTGATCCAGCTGTGGGATCGAGCGGGGGCGGCGTGAGCGCGCCGCACCCCGCAGCGCCCCGGCGCGGTGCTGCTCGATGCGGGGTTCGAGCCGCTCCGTTCCGGGGCGCAGGCAGAGGGTCAGGGGGTGCGGATCACGCGGAACCGGGACACTTCGGCGTCCACCGCCCCTCGGACGTAGCCCGTGGGCGAGGCGGCGACCGCGTGCAGGAACTCGACCGCGGCGGCCGTGATCTCCTCCCCGGGCATCACGTTCGGGATCCCGGGCGGGTACGCGGCGAGCGTGTCTGCCGAGATGCGGCCCACCGCCTCGGCCGCGGGCACGAGCTCGGTGTCGCCGAAGAAGCCGTCACGGGGCGACATCCGCCGCTCGCCCGGCGCGGGGAGCGCCGGGAAGGCCGTGGCGCCGGACTGCTCGGCTCGGGCGACGGCGGCCTCGGGCGACTCGACGACGGCGACCATCGCGGCGTACACCGCGTCGACGTCGGGCGTCTTGCCCGCGCCGATTACGGCGACGATGGAGGTGGCCGTCGACATCTCGAAGTAGAGGGCGTGGTCCGCGATCAGGCGGTCGCGCACCCAGTGCCCCGAGAGCCCGGCGGCCGAAACGTCGATCGGCACACGGAGCAGGTCGGTGTCCACGATGTCGGGGGAGTCGCCGAAGTGATCGCTCACCACTTCGAAACGCGGATCGGCGCGGAGCAGGTCACGGAAACGCTCGGCCGTCGCGACGGAGCGGCCGATCGCGTCCTCGCCACCGACGAGGGCGGCGCGCGCGATGTCGAGCGAGGCGCGCATGATGGCGCTCGTCGATGTGGAGGCCGTCATCGAGAGCGCGCGCTCCACGAGCGGCTCCAGCCGCTCGGCGAACGGGCCGTGGCCGAGGTGCAGCATCGCGGACTGCGTGAGCGAGCCCGCGAGCTTGTGCGTGCTCGAGATCACGAGGTCGGCGCCGAGGCGGGCGGGCGACTCGGGCAGCCCCGGGTGGAAGCCGAAGTGCGGGCCCCACGCGCCGTCGACGATGAGCGGAGCGCCGTGCGCATGCGCGACGTCCGCGAGCCCGCGCACGTCGGAGACGGAGCCGAAGTAGCTCGGCGAGATCACGTACACCGCGGCGGCAGGGCGCCCCTCAGCGGCGGCCTCCGAGAGCGCCCGGTCGAGCGCGGCGGGCGACACGCCGTGCGCCATACCGTTCGCGTCATCGACCGCGGGGAAGACATACGACGGCGTGATGCCGGCCAGCAGGACGCCGTCGCTGAAGCTCGAGTGCGCGCTGCGCTGGGCGAGCAGGTGCTCCCCCAGCCCGCGGGCGGCGAGCGCCGCCGTCCGGTTGGCCTGGGAGGCGCCGTTCGTGAGGAACCAGGTGCGCTTCGCGCCCCAGGCGTCCGCCGCGAGCGCGAGCGCCTCGTCGAGCGGGGAATCGCTCTCAAGGTCGAGGCCCTCGAGCAGCATGGGCACGTCGAGCCGCAGCGCGCGCTCCCCGAGGAAGTCCGCGAGGCGCCCGCTGATCCCGCGGTCGCTGCCGCCGTGCCCGGGCACCATGAGCTGCGTCGGATCCCGCTCGATGTAGCGCTCGAGCGCGTCGGCGAAGGGGGTGCGCTCGTGCCGGCGGAGGCGGTCCGCGCGAGCGCGGCTCGCGGGGTCGAGATCAGGGGTCTCGCTCGTCTCGACGCGCGCGTCGGACGTGGGGTCTGCGTGGAACATGAGTTCCATCCTGTCCGGCCCGGCGCCGCAGCTGAATCCTCAGATTCCTCGGAGCTCACATATTCCGTATGTGGCAGAATTGACCTCTTCGCATCCGCACACTATATGGAGTAGGTGACACGGTGATCGACCTTCGCCAGCTGCAAGCGCTGCGCGCGGTGCACGCGACCGGCTCAGTGACGCAAGCCGCACGGAGCCTCGCCTGGAGCCAGCCCACCGTCGACTACCACCTGCGCAACCTCGACGGCCTCGTCGGCGCACCCCTCCTCGAGCGCAGCTCGCGCGGGAGCACGCTCACGCCGGTGGGGCACCTCGTGCTCGATCGGGCCCGTGAGATCCTCACCCTGAGCGACCGCGCCCTGCACGATGCCCGCGAGTTCACCCAGATGGGGCAGACCCGGCTCCGCTTCGGCACGTTCCCGACCGCGGCGGCTCGGCTCCTCCCCTCGGTCGCGGCGCAGCTCAGCACGCTCAGCATCGAGCTCGACGCCGTCCTCGAAGAGGTCTCGCCGCTCGTGCGCGACGTGAACCGGCGCGAGCTCGACGCGGCGCTTCTCTACTCGGTCCCCGGGCACGATCTCCCGTTCCGCGCGGATATCGCGACGGTGGAGGTGCTGCGCGACCCGCTGATGCTCGCGCTGCCGGTGGGGCACCCGCTCGCGGAGCACGCGTCCATCAGCATGGACACGCTGCTCACCCTGCACCGCGAGCGCTGGCTGCTCGGAGCGACTGAGGACGACCCGATGGACGCCGTCGTCGTCGACGCGTTCGCCGATGCGGGCTACTCCCTGGAGGTCGCCATCCGCTCCGACGACTTCCAGGTCATGCTCGGCATGATCGCGGCCCGCATGGTGATCGGGCTCGTGGCGCAGCTCGCCGCGGGCCACAGCCACCCGGGCGTCGTGCTCAAGCCGATCGAGGATCCGGCCTTCGCCCGCTCGGTGCTGCTCGCGGCGCCGACCGATCCGAGCACCGGTCAGCCCTCGGCCGCGGTGCGCCAGCTCGCGCTCGCGATCAAGCGGGCGGTCGCCGAGGCGGAATAGCCGCGCCGCCGCGCGACGCCGAGACGTGCTACGCCGAGGCCGCACCCGCCCCGGGGTCGGCCTCGGGATCGCGCTCGGCCTCGACGGGCTCCGCGCCGCGGCCGTCGAGCGCGTCGATGTAGCGGAGCACGATGCCCTCGCGCAGCGCCCACGGCGAGATCGTCAGCGTCGACACCTCGAACACCTTCATCGCGGTGCGCAGCACGACGGCGCCCGCCATGATCTGGTATCCGCGCTCCGGGGTGATGCCGGGGAGGTACTCGCGCACGTTCGAGGGCATGTCGCGGAGCGTGGGCTCCCACTCGCGGAGGCCCGTGTAGTGGAGCGGCGCGAGATCCCCCGTCTCGGGGTCCGGCGGGCCGCCGATGAGGCGCGCGAGCGAGCGGATCGTCTTCGAGGTGCCGACGACGCGCTTGGGGCGTGGCCGGTCGAGGAAGAGCTCCTCGCGCACGCGGGTGAACTCGGCGCGCGCGTGCGCGCGGAGCGCGGAGACCGCCTCGCGGGTGGGCGGGTCCTCCGGGAGGTAGTTGATCGTGCTGCGCCCGGCGCCGAGCGGGAGCGACACCTGCACGTCGGGGTACTCGTCAACGCCCTGGGCGATCTCGAAGGAGCCGCCGCCGATGTCGAAGAGGAGGATCTCCCCCGCCGACCAGCCGAGCCAGCGCCGCACGGCCAGCATGGTGATCCGCGCCTCGTCCTCACCGGAGAGCACGTCGAGCACGACGCCCGTCTCCCGGGTGACGCGCGCGAGCACGTCCTCGCCGTTCGGCGCCTCGCGGATCGCGCTCGTCGCCGTGCAGATCAGGTCGTCGACGCCGATCTCGTGGGCCGTGCGCACCGACTCGGCGATCGCCGCGATGATGAGCTGCACGCCCTCCTCGACGATCGCACCGTCCGCGTCGAGGTATCGCATGAGCCGCAGCACCGAGCGCTGCGAGTGGTACGGGTTGGGGCTGGCGCCGGGGTGCGCATCGACCACCAGCAGGTGGACGGTGTTGGATCCGACGTCGATCACTCCGAGGCGCATGTACTCAGTCTAGAGCGCCCGGCCTGCGGCGCCCGAACCGGCCGGGCGCCCCGGGCCGCGCACTCAGTACGCGGAATCGGAGCCCGCAGGCCCCGCCGCCTCGCCCGAGGGCTCCGCCCAGGAGCCGATGATCGCGGCGGTCCCGGAGACGCCGAAGCGCGTCGCCCCGGCCGCCGCGAGTTCGCGCACCGCCGCGGCGGTGCGGATCCCGCCCGAGGCCTTGACCCCGAGGCGTCCGCCCACGGTCTCGGCCATGAGCCGCACCGCGTGCACGGAGGCGCCCCCGGCGGGGTCGAAACCCGTCGAGGTCTTCACGAAGTCGGCGCCCGCGGCCTCGGCAGCCCGGCACGCGGCAACGATCTCGTCGTCGCGAAGAGCAGCCGTCTCGAGGATCACCTTCAGCACCCGGCCGGGCACCGCCTCGCGCACGGCGCGGATCTCCGCTTCGACGCCGGCCCAGTCCCCCGCCCGCGCGAGGCCCCGGTTCATCACCATGTCGACCTCGGCGGCTCCGTCGCGCGCGGCCTCGATGGCCTCGGCGGCCTTCACCGCCGCGGTGTGCGCGCCGCTCGGGAAACCGACGACGGTCACCACTTCGACGGCACTGCTGCGGAGCGGCCCCTGCGCGGCATCCACGAGCGTCGGGCTGATGCACACGCGCCCGACGCCGAGCGCGAGCGCGTCGAGCAGGAAGGCCTCGAGCTCGGCGGGCGTGGTGCCCGGCGCGAGGAGCGTGTGATCGGCGTTCGCGAGGAAGTCGGCGCTCGTGAGTTCGGCTGCGGGGGTCATGCGGTCTCCGTCCCGGGGTTGCGGGGCCGTCGGCAGGCCCCGGCGCGGCCCTGGTCGCCGCGCCGTGTTCTGGCGTTCGCCGCGCGAGGGGCGCGGCGGGTCATCCGTGCTGCACGATACACGACGCCCGCCGCGCGCTCGCGCTCAGCCGGCGAAGGGGCCGACCCGCTGCACGCGCACTGCGGGCTCGCCGTCGGCCTCGGACTCGGCCAGGTCGATGACGCCCTCGATCGCCCAGTCGCGGTCTCCCGCGGGATCGAGCAGCACCTGGCGGAAGCGCCAGAGGCCGTCCGCGACGGCCTCGGCGCCGCGGTCGATCTCGAGCAGCGCCGTGGATCGTGCGTCGGCGTCGGTGCGGATCTCGTCGTACTCGGTGTAGTAGCCCGCGAGGGCGTCGCGCCAGCGCTGCTCGCCGAAGCCATGGCCGCCATCGAGCTCGGCGAGCTCGGCGTAGCGCTCGAAGGCTGCGGCCTGGACGCGGCGGAAGAGCGCGTTGCGGAGCATCACGCCGAAAGCGCGCTCGTTCGCGAGCACCGAGCGGGCGGGCGGGGCGAGGTCGACGGCTCCGTCGTGAGCCGCGCGGTGAGCCTCGGGGTCGGGGTTCGCGAGCTCTTCCCACTCGTCGACGAGGCTCGAGTCCACCTGTCGCACGAGCTCGCCGAGCCAGTCGATCAGCTCCTCCAGTTCGGGGCTCTTCGCCTGCTCGGGAACCGTGCGCTCGATCGCCCGGTACGCGTCGCTCAGGTAGCGGAGCACGCCGCCCTCCGCGCGTCCGAGCTGGTAGAACGAGACGAGGTCGCGGAAGCCGAATGCCCGCTCGACCATGTCGCGCACGATCGACTTCGGGCGGAGCTGGTAATCGCGCGCCCACGGCACGTCGCGGACGTAGGCCTCGTAGGCCTCGTCCAGCAGCTCCTTGAGGGGCTGCGGGTGGGTGATCTCCTCGAGCAGCTCCATGCGCTCCTCGTATTCGATCCCCTCGGCCTTCATCGCGGCGACCGCCTCGCCGCGAGCGCGGTGCTCCTGGGCGCGGACGATCGCTCGCGGGTCTTCGAGCGTCGACTCGATGATCGAGATCACGTCGAGCGGGTAGCTCTCCGATTCGGGATCGAGCAGCTCGATCGCGGCGAGGGCGAACGGCGAGAGCGGCTGGTTGAGCGCGAAGTTGGCCTGCAGTTCGACGGTGAGGCGCAGGAGGCGCTGCCCGGAGGCGTCCTCGTGGACTTCGACGATGCCGCCGTTGCGCAGCGTGCGGAAGATCTCGAGCGCGGTGCGCGCGTGCGCGAACTGGCGCGCTCGCGGCTCGTGGCTGTCGAAGATCAGCATCTGCATCGTGTTGAGAGCCTCGCCCTCCCACTCCTCCCCACGGCCGATCACGCCGAGCACCATGGAGTGCGTGACGCGCATGCGGCTCACGAGCGGCTCGGGCTCGGAGGCCACGAGCTTGTCGAGCGTCTGCTCGCTCCAGGCGACGAAGCCCTGGGGCGGGGACTTCTTCTTGGCGGGTTTCGCCTTCTTGCCGCCCTTGCCGTCCGCCGCTTTCGCGGCCGCTTTGGCGGCGGCCTTCGCGTTCTCGATCTCGTGCTCGGGGGCGAGCGCGATCACGTCGCCCTCGGTGTCGTAGCCGGCGCGGCCGGCGCGGCCGGCGATCTGGTGGAACTCGCGCGCGGAGAGGCGGCGCATCTTCTCGCCGTCGAACTTCGTGAGCGCCGTGATGACCACGGTGCGGATCGGCACGTTGATGCCGACGCCGAGCGTATCCGTGCCGCAGATGACCCGCAGGAGGCCGCGCTGCGCGAGCTGCTCCACGAGCCGGCGGTAGCGCGGCAGCATGCCCGCGTGGTGCACCCCGATCCCGGATCGGACGAGCCGGGACAGCGTCCCGCCGAAGCCGGTGGAGAAGCGGAAGTCGCCGATGGCGGCAGCGATCTCGTCGCGACCGGCCCGGTCGACGATCTTGATCGAGGCGAGGGCCTGTGCCTGCTCCACCGCGTGCGACTGGTTGAAGTGCACGAGATACGCGGGCACCTCGCGGTCGGCGATCAGCTGCTCGACCACCTCGTGCGCGGGGGCGACCTCGTAGCTGAAGCTGAGTGGCACGGGGCGCTCGACACCCGTGACGAGCGCGGTATCCCGGCCGGTCGCGTCGCTGAGGTCCGCGGCGAGCTCCGTGACGTCGCCGAGCGTGGCCGACATCAGCAGGAACTGCGCGTCGTGCATGAGCAGCAGCGGCACCTGCCAGGCCCAGCCGCGATCGGGATCGGCGTAGTAGTGGAACTCATCCATGATCACCTGAGTGATCCCGCCGGTGTCGGGGTTGTCGACGTTCTTGTCCCGGATCGCGAGGTTCGCGAGGATCTCCGCCGTGCAGCACAGGATCGGGGCGTCCGGGTTGATCGAACTGTCGCCCGTGACCATCCCGACTCGCTCGGCACCGAAGATGCCCACGAGATCGAAGAACTTCTCGCTCACGAGTGCCTTGATCGGCGCCGTGTAGACCGTGCGCCGCCCCTCCGCGAGGGCAATGAAGTGCGCCCCGATCGCCACGAGCGATTTCCCCGTGCCGGTCGGCGTCGCGAGGATCACGTTGCTCCCGAGGGCGATCCCGAGGATCGCCTCCTCCTGCGCCGGGTACAGGCGCAGGCCGCGCTCGGTCTCCGCCCACTCCTCAAACGCGGCGAACGCCTCGTCCGCCCCTCCGGTGCCGCCCGCTCGGGCGGCGTCGAGTGCCTGGTCGAGGCTCATGCGTCCGTGTGCTCCTTCGTGCTCGTGTCCTCGGCATCGTCCGCGCTCTCGCTCGTCGCCCGCTCGGGGGCGCTCAGCTCGGCGAACTTCGCCTGCATCGTGGGGTTGCCCCGCGTCAGCTTCTTGATCGAGACGTCCTGCGCCTTGTCGTTCGCGAGGCGGAGGTTGTTCTCGGAGCGCAGCAACTGATCCTTCACCGCCTGCATCTCCTTGATCGACTTGTCGATCCGCGAGATGGCCTCCTGGAACTGGCGCGACGCGAGATCGTAGTTGCGCCCGAAGCCGCTCTTGAAGGCGTCGAGCTGCTCCTCGAACTCGGTGATATCAATGTTCTGCGATCGCACCTGCTCCAGCTCGCTCTTGTACTGGAGCGCGTTCAGCGCGGCGTTGCGCAGCAGCGTGATCAGCGGGATGAAGAACTGCGGACGGATCACGTACATCTTCGGGAAGCGGTGGGAGACGTCGACGATCCCACTGTTGTAGAGCTCGCTCTCGGGTTCGAGCAGCGAGACCAGCACGGCGTACTCGCAGCCCTTCTCGCGCCGGTCCTTGTCGAGCTCCTTCAGGAAGTCCTCGTTCTTCTTCTTGGTCGCGGTGCCGTCGGCTTCGTTCTTCATCTCGAACATGATGGATACGATCTCGATGCCGCCCGCATCCCGGTCGCGGAAGATGTAGTCGCCCTTGCTGCCGCTGCTCGCGTCGTTGTCCTTCTCGAAGTAGGCGAACGGGAAGGCCGTGGCGCGGATCTGATTGAACGTGTTCTCGCAGTGCAGCTCGAGCGTCTCGCCGATCATCTTCGTCGAGAGCCGCGCCTTCATGTCGCGCATGCGCTCGATCTCGTCGTTGCGATCCTTCAGCTGGATCTCGTAGCGCTCCGTGAGCGCGCGCTCCGCCAGCTGCTTCTCGAGTTCCGCGTGCTGCAGGCCGTTCCGCGCCTCATCGCGCTCCTTCTCGACGCGGCCCACCGCCTCGGCGATCGCGAGCTTGCGCGCCGTCTCCTCCGCTGCCAGTGCCGCGCGCAGCTCGGAGACCTGCTGCTCCCCCGCGCTGCGCGCCTCACGCAGGGCCGACTCGTGGCGCTCCCGCGCGAGCTCCTCGGCGGCCTCGCGCACGCGCGCCGTCTCCGCGATCTCGGCCGCGAGCGCGTCTCGCTCCTTCTCGACCTGAGCGAGCGCCTCCGCGACGGCGAGCTTCTGCGCGGTGGCGCCCTCGTCGAGCCGGGCGGAGAGCCGCTGGATCTCCGCGTCCTTCGCGGCCTCTGCCTCGCGCAGCTCGCCCGCGGCGGTGACGCGCGCCAGTTCGAGCGCCGCCGTCTTCTCCTGCTCCGCGAGGTGCAGCCGCTCGTGCAGCTGAGACTCGAACTCCCGATCCCGAACCTGTTTGACGATGTCTGCGTACCCCGCCTCGTCGACGGTGAACGCCTTCCCGCAGTGCGGGCACTTGATCTCGCGCATCGGCGCCTCCTTCGGGTTCGTGGGCGAGGACGATTCCCTCTAACCCTGGCACAGGCCCCGGACATTCGCCCGCGGCGGGCCGCCGTTACACTGTGCGGCATGGCCGATCCTCAGCTGTTCCTCCCGTTCCGACTGCGCGATCTCGAGGTGCGCAACCGCCTCTGGGTCTCCCCCATGTGCCAGTACTCCGTCTCCGCGGGCGACGGCGTGCCGACGGACTGGCACCTGCTGCACTACGGCGCGCTCGCGCGGGGCGGTGCCGGGCTCGTCATGATGGAGGCGACCGCAGTGCGCGCGGAGGGCCGGATCTCGCCGCGGGATCTCGGGCTCTGGGACGACGCCCAGATCCCCGCGTTCGCCCGGATCGCGGAGCTCGCGCACGCTCACGGCGCGCGGATCGGCGTGCAGCTCGGGCACGCGGGGCGGAAGGCCTCGACCCACCCGTGGCTGCCGGGCGCCCCGAGCGGCACGGTCGCTGCGGCGGAGGGCGGCTGGCCAACGGTCGGCGCATCCGCCGTCGCGTTCGGCGAGCTCGCCACACCGCGCGCGCTCGAAGCCGCCGAGCTCCCGGGCATCGTCGCGGCCTTCGTCGCTGCGGCCGGCCGCGCGGTCCGAGCCGGGCTCGACGTCGTCGAGGTGCACGCCGCCCACGGCTACCTGCTGCACTCGTTCCTCTCCCCCTTCTCGAATCGGCGCACCGATGACTTCGGGGGCGAGCTCGCCGGGCGCGCTCGGCTGCTCCGCGAGGTCGTGCGCGGGATCCGCGGCGCCCACCCCGAACTGCCGATCGTCGTGCGCGTCTCGGCGACCGAGTGGACCGCCGGGGGCTTCTCGCTCGAGGAGTGCGCGGAGCTCGCCGCGTGGCTCGCGGACGACGGCGCCGATCTGATCGACGCCTCGTCCGGCGCGAATCTGCCGCACGCCCCGATCCCCGTCGGCCCCGCGTACCAGGTGCCGCTCGCAGCGGAGCTGCGGCGCGGGCCGCTCCCCGTCGGCACCGTCGGGATGATCACCGCGGCGGCCCAGGCCGAGTCGATCCTCGCGACCGGCCAGGCCGATGTCGTCTCGGTCGGGCGCCCGCTGCTCGCCGACCCGCAGCTCCCGCTCCGCTGGGCGCACGAACTCCGGGCGCCGTCCGCGGCGGAGCTCGTCCCCGGCCCCTACCACCGGGCGCGGTTCGGCGCGGCGGGCTGAACCGCGAGCCGACTGTCGGAGGCCAGGTTTACACTGTGCCCATGACCGAGATCCTCACCGCCGAATCCTTGCTGGGACTGCGCCTGGGCGCGCTCGGGCTCGCCGGTTCCGCGGCCGCCACGGAGCGGGAGGCGCAGGATCGCGCCGAGCAGGATCGTGCGGGATCGGAGCAGGATCCGTCGGGTGCGGATCGCATCGCGGCGACCGCGCGTCGCATGCTCGCCGTGCAGGGCCAGGATTGGCGCTCCGCGCGCTGGGCGCTCGGCATGCGCACTCCGGGCACCACGGTCGCGCACGTGCACGAGGCGTTCGACCGCGGCCTCGTCGTGCGCTCCTGGCCGATGCGCGGCACGATCCACGTCGTCGCGGCGGAAGACATCGGGTGGCTCCAGGAGGCGACGAATCACCGGGTGCTCGCCGGGGCGCCGAAGCGCCGCGCGTTCCTCGGCATGAGCGACGCTGCGCTCGATCGGCTCGTCGAGACCTCGCTCGCGGCGCTCGCGGGCGGGGCCGCCCTCGACCGGGACGAGCTCTCGGCAGCGTGGACCGAGGCGGGGATCGAGTGGCAGAGCAGCTGGCGCTATCACGTCATCTGGTGGATCTGCCAGAACGGCCTCGCCGTCTTCGGGCCGACGAGCGCAGGCGGGGAACCGCTCCTCGTCCGCGCCGACGAGTGGATCCGGGCGCCGCGCGCCCGCACTGGGGACGACGCCCTCGCCGAGCTCGCGACGCGCTACACGGCGGCCCGCGGCCCCGTGAGCGCGAAAGACCTCGCGTGGTGGAGCGGCCTCACGCTCCGCGAGACCCGGCAGGCCCTCGCACTCGCCGCGGAGGCTGGCGGTATCGTCGCCGCACGGCTGGGCGATGCCTCGGGGCCGGAGCTCTGGCTCGCTCCCGAGCAGCTCGCGGCCGCCCCGAGCCTCGATGCCGAGTCGTGGCTCCTCCTCCCCGCATTCGACGAGCACCTGCTCGGCTACACGGAGCGCGCGGCCCAGCTCGCGCCCGAGCACTTCGAGCGGGTGGTACCTGGGCGCAACGGCATGTTCCTCGGTACGGTCGCAGCCGCCGGCCGCACCCGGGGCACCTGGCGGCGCAGCACTCGGGCGCGCGGCGGTGTCGAGGTCTCGCCGTTCCCCGGGGAGACGATCGACGCGGCCAGCCTCGCTCCACGCGTGGCGGAGTGGTGCGCGTTCCACGGCGTCCCCGAGCTGCCGCTCGAGTTCCCGACACCGGCGGGCGAGCCCGCACCGGGCGGCCGTGGCGTGAGAGTGTAGACCCATGGAAGTTGCCCTCGTCGCCGTCCTCGCCGTCGTCATTCTCGTCGGCACTTCGATCTTGGGCGGCAGAATCGGGGTCGCCGCGCCCCTCCTCCTCGTCGTCGTGGGGATCGGCATCGGCTACCTTCCGTTCGTCCCTCTGGTGGAGATCGATCCCGAGCTCATCCTGCTCGGTGTCCTGCCGCCGCTGCTGTACGCCGCGGCGGTGAACGTGCCGCTCGTCGACTTCCGCAGGAACCTGCGCCCCGTCGTGGGGCTCTCCGTGCTCCTCGTCCTCATCACCGCCGTCATCATCGGCGTCGTGCTCCACTTCGCGGTCCCGCAGATCCCGCTCCCCGTGGCCATCGCGCTCGGCGCAGTGATCAGCCCGACCGATGCGGTCGCGGCGACCTCGATCGGCAAGCGCCTCGGCATGCCCGATCGCGTGGTCTCGATCCTCGAGGGCGAGAGCCTCGTGAACGACGCGACCTCGCTCGTCCTCCTGAAGACGGCCATCGCGGCCGTGGCCGGCAGCTTCGTGTTCTGGGAGGCGACGGCGTCGTTCGCCTTCTCCGTCACGACGGCGATCGCCGTGGGCGGCCTCATGGGCGTCATCACCGTGTGGCTGCGCTCGAAACTGCGCAACCCGGTCTACGACACCCTCATCTCCTTCACCGTGCCCTTCGTCGCGTTCATCCCCGCCGAGGCGATGCACGCCTCGGGCGTGCTCGCCGTCGTCATCACGGGCCTGTACACGGGGCACCACGCCTCACGGCGGTTCAGCGCGACCGCGCGCATGAACGAGCGGCTCAACTGGCGCACGCTCCAGTTCGCGCTGGAGAACGGCGTGTTCCTCCTCATGGGGCTGCAGCTCCATGCACTCGTCGAGCACGTCGGCGAGAGCCCCATCCGGCTCGAGCACGTCGCGCTCATCGCACTCGTGCTCGTCGGCGTGCTCATCGCCTGCCGGGCCCTCTTCATGTTCCCGCTGCTGTTCTCCATGCGCGGCACCGCGCGGCGGTACGAGCAGCGCAGCAACGGATTCTCGCGCATGGCGCGGCGCGTCCGGGCGAGCGACGATCCCGATTCGCGGCGGGTGCAGCGCGTCGAGCTGCTCGCCGAGCGCTCGCGCGCGGACCTCGAGCACGAGCGCACGCAGCCGCTCGGCTGGCGCGACGGCGCCGCCCTCTCCTGGAGCGGCATGCGCGGCGTGGTCACCCTCGCCGCGGCGCAGTCCATCCCGGTCGGCATCCCCTACCGCGCGCAGGTGATCCTCATCGCGTTCGCGGTCGCCGTGATCACGCTGCTGCTGCACGGGCTCTCCCTGCCCCTCGTCATCCGCAAACTCTGGCCCGAGGGCGCCGGAGCCGGGGCCAGCGCGGGCGAGCTCGCATCGCTCAAGGGCGACCTGGTCGAGGCGGCCAATGCGGCGATCGACGATGCGCTCGCCAGCAGCGAGCCCGAGCAGGGCCCCGTCCCCGAGGAGGTGGTCGCCCGTGCGCGCGCGAGCGCCAAGATCAGCCTCACGCCGATCACCGTGGGGCACGGCGCCACGGGCGGGATCGCGCTGCCGAACCAGGAATCCCCCGCCCGCGCATTCGTGCGGCTCAGCCGCGTGGGGCTCGAAGCGCAGCGGGCGGCGCTCCTCGAGGAGCGCGCGATCGGCCGCTACAGCTCGCACGCGCTGCACGCCGCCGAGCTCGCGCTCGACGCCTACGAGACCCGCCTCACTCCGCCCGGAGCGCACGGCTAGCGCGCGGCCCGCGCACGACGCGCGCCGCTAGCGCAGTTCGACGCCCGCGGCGGCGAGCTCCCGGAGCGCGGCCGCCGAGCTCTCCGGCGCAACGCCCGCGATGAGGTCCGTGTACACGCGGACGTCGAGGCCCGCGGCGCGAGCGTCGAGCGCCGAGGCGCGCACGCAGTAGTCGGTCGCGATCCCCACGATGTCGAGCGCATCGATACCCCGTTCCCGGAGCACCTCCGCGAGGCCGCGACCGTCGAGCGTGCGGCCCTCGAATGCCGAGTACGCGGGCTCACCCATGCCCTTCCGCACGTGGAGGTCGATGTGGGCGAGATCGAGCTCCGGGTGGTAGTCGGCGCCCGGCGTGCCCTGCACGCAGTGCGGGGGCCAGGTGTCCACGAAGTCGGGGGCCTCCCCCGGGGCTGCGAAGTGCCCGCCGTTGTCGCCGTCGGCATCGTGCCAGTCCCGAGAGCCCACGATCAGCGTGTAGCGCTCGGCCGAGCGATCGAGCAGCGCGTCGATCCCCGCGACGACGGCGTTGCCGCCCGCGACTCCGAGGGCTCCGCCCTCCGTGAAGTCGTTCTGCACATCGACGATCAGCAGCGCACGGGCCACGGTCTCACCAGCCTCACGGGTCGACAAACTCGGGAGCTCCAGCCTACGGCGGCGGGTGGTGCAGCGCACCACTCCGCACGGGATGCGCGGCTCAGGCGGCGCGCACCGGGTTCTGGTGGTGGCTGAACACGATGCTCGTGCGCGTCGAGGAGACCGCGGGATCGGCGGAGAGGTGCTCGGTGACGAAGTCGCGCACGTGATCGGAATCGCGCGCGGCGAGGTGGATGATGAAGTCCTCGACGCCGCCGAGGAAGAACAGCTGCATCACCTCGGGCAGGCCGCGCAGTTCGTCGCTCAGCTCGGTGATGCGCTGGCGCGCACCCGAGCGCACGGTCACGCTGATGAGCACCTCGAGGCCGAGTCCCATCGCACGGGGGTCGACGCTCGCGGTGAAGCCGGTGATGATGCGGCGCGAGACGAGGCTCCGCACGCGCGCGATGCAGGTCGAAGCCGCCACGCCGACGCGCTCCGCGAGCTCCGCATTCGTGATGCGTCCATTGGACTGCAACTCGTCGACGATCTTGCGGTCAATCTCGTCCAATTCCATCTCTGGACGCAGATTCTTCGACCCCTCTGACATTGCCCACCGCTCTCAATCGCAGAAATCTCACCGTCACAACGAATTCCGAAGAGAATTCACCTTTTTCCTACTGATTACGAATATACTGCACAATTAGTAGGTTCCACCGCATCGTACGACGTGCACCCATGTCCGAGCTGAGGGGGAACTCGACTTCACCCACCACATCCGCTGATTTCTTTGGAGCATGTCATGCGCGTCGGTATTCCCACCGAGATCAAGAACAACGAAAACCGAGTCGCCATCACGCAGGCTGGCGTCTTCGAGCTGACCCGTCGCGGCCACGAGGTGCTCGTGCAGGCTGGCGCCGGCATTGGCTCGGCCATCACCGATGCGGAGTACGCCGCAGCCGGTGCCAAGATCGTCGAGGGCGCGGACCAGGTCTGGGCCGAGTCCGACATGATCCTCAAGGTCAAGGAGCCCATCGCGGCTGAGTACGACAAGATGCGCAAGGGTCAGGTGCTCTTCACCTACCTGCACCTCGCAGCTGACCGTACCCTCACCGATGCAGTGCTCAACTCGGGCACCACGGCCATCGCGTACGAGACGGTGCAGCTCGCGAACCGCGCGCTCCCCCTCCTCGCACCGATGTCCGAGGTTGCCGGTCGCCTGTCCGTGCAGGTCGGCGCGTACTCGCTCATGAAGGCTGCGGGCGGCCGCGGCGTCCTCCTGGGCGGCGTCACCGCGACCCGTCGCGGCAAGGTCGTCGTCATCGGCGGCGGCGCCGCCGGCGAGCAGGCTGCGCGCATCGCGTTCGGCATGGGCGCAGAGGTGACCGTGATCGACATCGCGATCCCCCGCCTGAAGCAGCTCGAGGACGAGTTCAACGGTCGCATCCAGACCCGCACCTCGAACGCTCACAACATCACCGAGGCGCTGAAGGACGCCGATCTCGTCATCGGCTCGGTCCTCATCCCCGGCGAGAAGGCCCCCAAGCTCGTCACCGACGAGATGGTCGCGCAGATGAAGCCGGGCTCGGTGCTCGTCGACATCGCGATCGACCAGGGCGGCTGCTTCGAGAACTCGCGTCCCACCACGCACGACGATCCCACCTTCGCGGTGCACAACTCGATCTACTACTGCGTGGCGAACATGCCGGGCGCGGTCCCCGAGACCTCGACCGCTGCGCTCACGAACGCCACCCTCCCCTACGTCGTCGCACTCGCCGACAAGGGCTGGGTCAAGGCACTGGGCGACGACGCTGCGCTGGCCAAGGGCCTCAACGCGCACGACGGCGTGGTCACCTTCAAGGGTGTCGCTGACGCGTTCGACGGCCTGGCGTTCTCGTCGGTCGAGGACGTGCTCGCAGCCAACGCGTAAGCACAGGGCGTACTCTGGATCCCATGGATCTGAAGTTCACTTTCGGAGGGGCGTCACCGGATCAGCATGATCACGGTGGCGCCCCTTCGGGCGTCTCCCCCCTCCCGCTGTCCGCGAAGCCCGTGTCGCTCGGCCCGACGAGCACCGTGCTCGATGTCGTGCTGCGCCGCGCCGACGGTGAGCTCATCGCCGAGGCGCTCTCGGGCGACGGCGTCACCTACGGCCGGTCCCCCGTCACGGACGCGCCCGCCGAGGAGGACGCCGCATTCGCCCGCGCACTGCGCTCGGCCCTCTCCCGCGTGATCGCGGAGCTCGACAGCCCGCTCTCCGAGTCCGTGACGGCCCTCGTGCTGGATCTCGGCGACGACAACGCGGCGGCGCTCGCCGCGCTCGGCCTCGACGCCGCAGCGCCCGTCGTCGACGCAGCCCTGCAGCGTCGCGCGGGAATCGCGATGGGCACCCCCGTCCGCCTCGGCGCGTAGCCGCGCGAGCTCCCGGGCCGGCGTCGCGCACCGCGAGCCGCGCCCGGGGCTCTAGCATGGGCTCGTGTCCCTCAGCCTGCGCAAGCTCCTCCTGAATCCGTCCCTCCACCTCCGACTCGTCGTGGGCGGCGCCGAGGGCACCCCGGATGACGAGGCGCTCGACCGGGACTTCGAGTGGCTCCACGCCACCGACATGATCGACCCCACGCCGTTCCTCGGGCCGGCTGAGGTGATCCTCACGCTCGGCTGGCAGTTCCCCGTGACCGAGGCCGCCGATCCCGCCGTCGACGAGGTGCGCGTCGCGCCGGCGCGGCTCGCCAGGATCTACGACGACTACGCCGCGCTCGTCGCCGCGCACGGCGTGATCGGCATCGGCTTCGCGAGCGATGTGCTCCACCGCGGGGTGCCGCAGCCGCTCGCCCAGGCATGCCGACGGCACGGGCTCATCCTCTTCGAGATCCCCTATGAGATCTCGTTCATGGACCTCCTGCAGGAGGCGGCCCGCGTGCTCAAGCGCGACCAGACCGAGCGCTACGGCCGGTCGCTGCGCGCTCAGAAGGCCATCGCGAACGCGGCAACGCGGCGGGACGGGCTGAACGCCACGCTGCGCGAGACGGCGCGGCAGCTCGGCTGCGGCGTCGCGCTCTACGATCCGCTCGGCCATCCGGTCACAGTGATCGATCCGCCCGAGGGCCGCCGCGTCCCCGAGCAGCAGCTCACGGCGACGGTGCAGGAGACCCTCGCGAGCGGCCAGCGATTCCGCTCCGTGCAGGCCACGCCGGATGTCGAGGCGGTGCTCCAGCTGCTCGGGGAACCCGGCGAACCGAGCGGCATGCTCGTGCTCACCCTCAGCCAGGCCTTCGACGACGTCTCGCGCAACGTGCTCTCGAGCGTGCTCGCGCTGGTGAGCGTCTCCCTCGAGCAGAACCAGGCTCTCGAGGCGCTGCACGGCACCCTCCGCGAAGCGCTCCTGCAACTGCTCCTCTCCGGCAACGTCGCCGTGACCTCGCACATCGTCGAGAGCGTGTGGCGGCCCCTTCCCCGGCTCCCCCTCGTGACGCTCGTCGGGCTGCCCCGCCAGTACGACGCCGCGCGCGTGCTCCCGGCCCTCGAAACGCTGCAGGCGCAGGAGGACCTCCGCATCTTCTTCGCGCGCTATCGGAGCGACATCGCGGTGCTCGTGAGCGAGCCCGACGCGGAGCGCGTGATCGCGCACCTGCGCTCCTTCTCCCTGACGCTCGGCCGCTCCCGCTGCGAGCGCTGGGAGGGCCTGGGCCTGGCCCTCGAGGAGGCACAGAAGGCCGCCGAGTTCGGGCTGCGCCGCGACGCCGACGAAGTGACCGCGTTTCCGGACATCTGGCGGGCGGGCGTCTCGGACCTGATCGATTCCTCGGACGCAGCGCACGTCGCGCGTCGCCTGCTCAGCCCGCTCACGGAGCACGACGCGGCCCAGGGCACCGAGCTGCTGCGCACCCTGAGCGTCTGGCTCAGCCATCACGGACGCCCACTCCCCGCCTCGCGCGAGCTCGCCGTCCACCGGCACACGCTGGCCCATCGACTGCAGCAGATCTCGCAGCTCACGGGCGCCGATCTCGAGGACTTCCAGCTGCGCGCCGAGTTCGCGCTCGCCCTGCGCTACCACCAGTCCTAGCAAAACGGCCAAGTCCGCCCGGTTTTCTCGACTGATTGTCGCAAGCGGTTCCGCACTCGGCATCGACAGAACGTCGACCGCACGCCTGAATTTCGGCGTTTCGTCGGGTGCACGTGGCGGCTGCGCGCTCCATGCTGGTGAGTGGTCCATCTGCGACCGCACGCAAAGGAGCGATGTATGACGAAACTCAAGAGGAGCCTCGGCTTCGGCGCCGCCTACGCGGCCTCGACCGGACTCGTGGTCTCCGGCACCGCGATGGTGTCGCTCGGAAACGGCTTCGGCACGGGCGGCCTCGCCTTCGCCATCCCCGCGTTCATCGGGCTCATCATCATCACGATGGTCGCGATCTCGTACGGCGAGCTCGCCGCGATGCTGCCCGGCGGCGGCATGGTCGGCGAGTACACGCTGCCCGCGCTCGGGCGCCTCCCCGCGATCCTCGCCGTCCTCGGCGGCTATCTCGTGCTCGTCTCCGCCGACGGCGGCACGCAGCTCATGGTCGCGGGAGACTCGTTCGAGGGGCTCACGGGCTTCCCCGCGCCGGCGTTCTCGTTCCTGCTGCTCGGGATCCTGCTGACGCTCAACATCTCCGGCGTCGACATCTTCGCCCGGGTGCAGATCCCCGTCGTCTTCGGCATGATGGGCATCCTCGCCGTCATGGGTCTCGCCGGCGTGTTCGGCTTCACCGCGCAGACTCCGGTCGACAACCCGCTCCTCAACACCGACTGGGGCACGCTCGCATCCATGGGCGCCGTGGCGATCTGGCTCTACATCGGCATGGAGTTCGTCGCCCCGCTCGCCGAGGAGGTGCGGAAGCCCTGGAAGACGATCCCGACGGCGATGATCGTCGGCGTCACCACGATCTTCCTCGTGGACGTGCTCTTCGGCTGGGGCGCCACGCGCTTCGCCGATCTCTCGGAGATGGCGAGCTCCTCGATCCCCCACGTCGTCGGCGCCACCGCGATCTTCGGCGCGACGGGCGGGCTCATCATGACGGTCGTCACGATCCTCGCTTCCTTCTCCACGGGCAACTCGTACCTGGCCGCCATTCCCCGCATGCTCTACGGCCTCGCGAACGAGGGGCTGCTGCCGAAGTGGCTCGCGAAGGTCAGCCGCCGCACGCGGGTGCCCTGGGCCGGGATGATCGTCACCGCCGCATGCATGGCCTCGGTGCTGCTGTACTCCAGCTTCGCGCAGGGCGGCATCGAGCTCATCCTGAACCTCATCAGCATCGCCTGCACCACGTGGCTCTTCAGCTACATCATCGCCCAGGTGGACGTGATCGTGCTGCGTCGCCGCTACCCCAATGCGCGCCGCCCGTTCAAGACGCCGTTCTACCCCGTGCCTCAGGTGCTCGGGATCGCCTCCTGCGTCTACCTGATCGTGTTCATCGTGCCCGAGATGTCGCAGCGCATCGTCATCTGGTCGAGCGCGGCCGTGATCCTCGGCGCGATCGCGCTCTTCGCCGTGATCTGGCTGAAGCGCAACCGCCTGCCGCTCTTCACGCCCACCGACCTCACGCACACGCAGAACAACATCGTGGTCCGCTCCGAGAGCCTCGAGGACGACGAGGTCGCGCGATGAGCGCCTCGGCTCCGCGCTTCGGCGGCCCGATCCCGGGCACCGGCCCCGCCGGAACCCGGGGACGCGGATCCCGCCCCCGCAGGCACCCGCTCGCCGGGCACGGCCCGATCGTGGATCGCGCTCGCGCGGCGCTGGCACGCACCGCGGCCGAGTTCGGCGAGGTCGTCCGCCGGGAGCAGACCTCCGTGACCGCGCGCACGAGCGACGGGATCGAGGTGACGCTCAGCTACGACGGCGGCAACTTCATCTTCTCCCGCGTGTACAACCTCACCGTGGAGATCGCGCTGCCGGAGGCCTCCGATGTGCCCACCGGGCTCACCCTCTCGCACCGCGAGCGCAGCGGCCCCCGCTTCGTACGGAGCGGATCCCGCAGCTCGGCGGATCCGCGCCTCGACGCGCTGCACGCGGCCGTCGGTGCGCAGTTGCGCGCCGTCGACCTCGTCTCAGCCCGGGTCTCCGGGCCTCGCGCGACGCGGACGCTGACGCTCACCCCGCTGGGCGGCTCCTACGTGTGGGTGCTGATCCCGCCCGTGTTCAAGGCGACCGCGTTCCCCGCAGGCGAGCCCGAACGCCTCCTCGAGATCGCGCGCACCCTGCGCGACTGGTCCCCTGTCTCCGCCTGATTCCGTGCCCGTGAAAGGACTCTCCCCCATGATTACTCTGAACGCCGCCGTCTTCGTCGGCCCGCAGCAGCCCCTCGAGCTCCGGGAGCTCACCATCTCGAGCGAGCCCGGCGCGCAGGAGGTGCTCGTGCGACTCGCTGCCTCCGGTGTCTGCCACAGCGATCTGCACGCGCTCGACGGCGACTGGGAGACGCCCGCTCCCCTCGTGCTCGGCCACGAGGGTGCCGGCGTGGTCGTCGCTGTCGGCTCCGAGGTGAGCGAGCTGGAGGCGGGCGACCACGTGATCCTCTCGTGGACTCCGTCGTGCCAGAAGTGCGAGTTCTGCGTTTCCGGACGCCCCGTGCTCTGCCAGCTCGCGAACGAGACCGCCTACCAGCACGTCTTCTTCGACGGGAAGCCGCGTCTGCGCGATGGCGACGAGGACGTGCGCAGCTTCCTCGCGGTCGGCTCGTTCGGCGAGTACGCGATGGTGCCCGCGTCCGCAGCGATCCGGATCCGCAAGGATGCCCCGCTCGCGCAGGCGGCGCTCGTGGGGTGCGCCGTGACAACCGGGATCGGGGCCGTGACGAACACGGCGGGCGTCGAGCCCGGGAGCACGGTGCTCGTCGTCGGGTGCGGCGGCGTGGGCCTGAACGTGGTGCAGGGCGCGCGCCTCGCCGGGGCGAAGCAGATCATCGTCGCCGACGTGAGCGCGGAGAAGCTCGAGCTCGGCCGCACCTTCGGTGCGACGCACGTGATCAACAGCCGGGAGGTCGATCTCGTGACCGCGGTGCACGAGCTCACCGACGGCCGGGGCGTGGACTACGCCTTCGAGGCGATCGGCCTGCCGTTCACGATCGAGGCCTGCTACGAGGCGGTTCGGCGCGGCGGCACCGCCGTCGTGGTCGGCCAGGTGGCCGACGGCGTGAAGATCTCGATCGACCCGTTCGTGATGAGCGATCAGGAGAAGCGCCTCATCGGCTCGAACTACGGTTCGAGCCGGCAGTCGATCGACTTCCCGAAGATCATCGACCTGTACATGGAGGGGCTCGTCGATCTCGACTCGATGGTCACGGATCGAATCCCGCTCAGCGGTGTGAACGAGGCGTTCGCTGAGATGCGCAAGGGGCGGGGCATCCGCACCGTGATCGAGTACGGCCTGGACGACTAGGCGGGCGCGCAACGAGCCCCGGATCCCCGCTCGGGATCCGGGGCTCGCTGCGTGTCCGGGGCGTGCGCGTGTACTCGGGCTGGGCTGGCTGTCTGGCGGGCTGGGCTGGCGGGCTGGGCCGGCCCAGCGGGGGCTGGGTCGGTACTCAGGCCTGGAAGCGCAGGATACGGTCGAGGGCTTCGGCGACCGCGCTCTCCCCCGCGGCGTAGGAAAGCCGCACGGCGCGGTGCCCGGCGAGCGGGTCGAAGTCGGTGCCGGGCACGACGGCGACGTCTCCGCGTTCGAGGAGCGCACGGGCGTAGGCCGAGGAGTCGGCGAAGCGTTCGAGCTGGGGGCCGAGCTCGGAGTAGTAGTAGAAGGCCCCGTCCGAGGGCGCGGCGGCGCCCCAGTTGAGCGCGGGGGCCGCGTCGAGGATGAGCGCGCGGGCGCGTGCGAAGCCCGCGACGATGGCGTCGCGCTCGGCGTAGCTCTCGGCGGAGAAGGCGGTGAGCGCGAGCTCCTGCGCCGGGGCGGGTGGCGACAGGGCGAAGTTCGACGCGAGCGCCTCGACCGGAGCGACGAGCGCCTGGGGCAGGATCGCCCAGCCGAGCCGCCAGCCGGTCATCCCCCAGTACTTCGAGAACGAGTTGATCACGACAGCCTCGGGGTCGAGCTCGCGCAGAGTAACCCCGCGCGGGTCCGCGGCGCCGGGCTCGGGGAAGGTGATCCCGTGGTAGATCTCATCGCTGATGATGCGCACCCCGTTCGCGACGCACCAGCCGACGAGCGCGGTGAGCGGCTCGCGTCCGAGCATGGTGCCGGTCGGGTTCGCTGGCGAGGCCAGGACGAGGCCGGCGAGCGGACCGTGCTCGGCCACCGCCGCGGCGAGCAGCTCGGGGGTCGGCTGGTAGCGGGTCTCGGGGCCCGTGGGGATCTCGATCACGTGCACGCCGAGCGCGGTGAGGATGTTGCGGTAGGCGGGGTAGCCGGGGCTCGCGAGCGCGACGCGATCGCCCGGGTCGAACGCCGCGAGGAAGACGAGCTGGAAGGCACCCGAGGAGCCCGTGGTGACCGCGACTGTGGCGGGATCGACCTCGACGTCGTACCAGGAGCGGTAGTGCCCCGCGATGGCTTCCCGCAGCGGCGTCGTGCCGAGCGGGCCGGTGTAGCCCGCGGGCTTCAAGGTGCCGGGGGCGGGGCGGGCGCTCGGCTCGCCCGCGCAGAGCGAGACGATGTCGTGGCCGGCGGCGCGGCGGCGTGCCACCTCGTCGGTGATCTGCATGACCTCGAATGCGGGGATGTGCGAGCGCGCCGAGGCGCCGAGCTGCGGGCCGGTCGGCGCAGCGTCGAGCCGGTGCGCGGGCGGGGTCTTGAACGGGCCTCCGGAAGTGATCATGCTCCCACGCTATCCTGCGGCGCGGCCGCGGTGGCGGTGGCGGCCGTCGCAGGGGCGGCCGTCGCGGGGGCAGCGGCGGGTGCGCCGGCGGGCACCGCCGCGTCGAGGTGCCGGAGGAAGATGATCAGCCAGGCGAAGATGATGCCCGCGGCCACCAGTTCGAACGCGGCCAGGTTGTAGTACTGGATCGGCCAGAACAGCAGCGCGGAGACCGCGATGCCGATCAGCACCACGTCGGAGAAGAGCAGGAACGCGCGCGAGAAGCCGTCGAGCACCCAGCGCAGGCCGATGAGCAGCGCACCGAAGATCACGGCCATGCCGGTGGCGAAGGTGTTGTGGACGATGAGGCTCACGTTGACGGGGACGAGCCCGACCCCGGCGAGGCCGATGCCGATGCCGAGAAAGGCCCACTGCACGAGACGCACGTTGCGGGTGCGACTCGGCGGGGCCGCGCTCGCCCAGACGGCGAGCGAGCGGGCGATGAGCGAGCCGAGCGAGGCCATGAGCATGCCGCCGACGATCAGCGTCGAGTTGAAGACGATGCCGCTCAGCCCGTCGCCCACCCCGAGCTCGCTGAAGTGCAGTTGCCACCACTCGGCGTCGCTCGTGGTGAGCATGGCGACGAGCACGCCGCCCGTCATGAAGACGGCGAAGAGGGTCGAGAGCCGGGTCGTCGTGAGGTCGCCACCGGAGAGCGTTCCCGCGTACGCGCTCACGGCGCTGAGCAGGAGCGTGATCATGATGCTCGTGAAGGCGTCGACTTCAAGTCCCATGAAGCCGCGGATGAGCACGGAGGTCGTGATCCCCACGAGGAGGATGGCAATGCCCGCGTGGACGAGCCCGATCGCGAGCGCGTTCACCACGGCCTGCGCGCGCACGGCGCCGCGGGGCCAGCCCGGGGCTGGCGGAATGGGCGAGCGCAGGTGCTCGACGACCGCGGCGATCGCGGCAGCGGCAGCCGAGAGCACGATGCCCACGCTGCCCGGGGAGACGGCGCCCCACAGCGGGACTGGTCCGTGGAACGCGATGAGGCCCGTGACGAGGGCGACGGCGGCGGCAATCACCGCGGCGGCGAAGGCGCGCGACTCGCGCCGCAGCCGCGGGGAGTCGCGGACGCCCTCCTCGCCGGGGTAGAGCAGGCGGAACACGGCGTCGAGCGCGCGACGCACCCGCGGAGGCACCGGCGCCGCGGGTGCCCCCGGCTGTTCTGAGGTCTCGCTCGTCTGGCTCATGGGCTCAGTGTAGGTGCGCGCCCGCGGGGAGCGGCCGCGCCGCGCGCTCCGTGAGTCGCAGATATCCGGAGAGCGCGGCGAGTCCTTCCGCGCTCGTGGGGAGGCCCTCCCCCAGCCGTTCGGAGGAGACGAGGTGCGCAGCCCACTGGGCCCGGCTGATCGCCACGTTCAGGCGGTTGCGCATGAGGAGGAACTCGAGCCCGCGCGGCACGTCTTCCGGGCTCGACGCGGCGAGCGTGACGATGGCGAGCGCGGCCTCCATCCCTTGGAAGCGGTCGACGGTGCCGACCCGCACGTGCGGGAGCCCCGCAGCGGCGAGGGCCGCGGAGACGCACTCGACCTGCGCGTTGTACGCGGCGACCACAATCACGTCCCGCGCGTCGAGCGGGCGAGCGCCCTCGCCATCGTGCAGCGTCCCCGCGAGCGCCGCGCGCACGAGCGCCACGACGGCACCGGCTTCCTCCTCCGAGAAGGTCGCGTTGCCCGCGTGCGCCACGGGGTGCCAGACGAGCCCCTCCGGGCCGCAGCCGGACACGCGGCGCTCCTCGGCGCTCGGGTGCGCGTGCAGCCTGCCGCCGTAGGAGAGCTCGGAGACCACGTCGGCGAGCGCGGGGCGCATGCGCCGCGTCTCCGCGAGGAAGTAGCCCCGGTCCTCCGGGATGGTGTCGTGCTCACCGATCACCCAGGCGAGCGCCGAGGTGTCGACCGGTTCGGGATGCGTGCCCTGCGAGACCTGCGGCAGCTGCTGCGGGTCGCCGAGCAGCAGGAGCCGCTCGGCCGCGACCGAGGCCGCGATCGTCGGCGCGAGCGAGAACTGCCCTGCCTCGTCGATGACGAGGAGGTCGAGGCCGCGCCGGTCGAAGCGGGCCGCGTTGCTGAAGTCCCACGCCGTGCCGCCGATGACGCAGCCGCGCCCCAGCTCGGCGTTGTCGCGGAGGAAACCGCCGTGGCCGTTCCGCCCGATTACTGTGTAGGGCGGCTCCACGGCCCCCTCCTCGAGCGCGCCGCCCTGCGGAACCTTGCCGACGGCGCCGGGGTGCATGCCCGCAGCGACGACGCCCTCGAGCACGTTCTCGACGACGCGGTGCGACTGCGCGACGACACCGATCCGCCAGCCGTCCTGCTCCGCGAGCGCGCGGATCACCCGGGCGGCGAGGTAGGTCTTGCCGGTACCGGGTGGCCCCTGCACGGCGAGCGCCGCGCGATCGAGCTGCCGCAGGCTCGCGACGACCGCACCGATCGTGCGCGCGTCCTCATCGCCGCCTCCCGCGCGAAGTGCCTCCGGCGACTCCGGGCGGATGAGCGGCCGGTCGCCGCGCAGCCGCGGCGGGTCGCGGCGCAGGAGCCGCACGACCGGATCGGGGAGGTCCTCCCCGGCATCGAGCGCATCGAAGTAGTCCTGCCCCCACTCCTCGATGGCCACGCGCTGCTGCCCCTCGTTCGGCGGCGGGCCAGGCGTCACCGCCACGGGCAGCGCCGCGAACGGCGCAGCATCGCGGGGCAGGGTCTCGGCGACGAGCATCGCCTCGCCGTCCCTCCCCACGATCCGCGCGAGGCGCGCGGTGCGCTCCCCCGGGCCGGTCCTCGGGTCCGCGAAGGGCGCGGGAGCCGCGTAGACGAGGAACACCTCTCCGCTCGCGCGGGACGAGCTCCCGGGAGCCAACTCGCCGTCGAGCCTGAGGATGCGCCGGTCGACGCGGGCGCGCGGCGGCCGGTGCCACGGCTCCTCCACCCGGCTGCGCTCGGGGTCGACGACGAGCACGTCGCGGGTCTCCGCCCAGTCCTCGATCGGATCGACGAGGCGGGCGAAGTGCTCCCACCAGAAGGACTTCCGCTCGCGCGCGTGGTAGTCGATCGCGCTCCCCGCGAGCGCTGCGGCCACGCGGTCGCGCGGATCGGCCGCCGTGGCCGCCTGCTCGGCGAGCGCGCTCGCGAGACTGCTCACGGAGAACTCCTGCGCGGTCTCGGGCTCGGGGCGGGGCGCGGGAGCAATGCCGCGCTCGCGCGCGATCCCGAGCAGCCAGTCGCGGAGCCGCAGCGTCGATACGCAGTCGTACCGGTTGTAATCCTCGATCGCATCAAGCCGGCGCTGGCCCGCGGCCCGCACTGCGGGATCGGCGCTCGCGAGCTGCGCGGAGGCATCCGCGTACTCGGTGACGGACTGGGCGGCGCTCGTCACGCCGGCCTCGTCGCGGAGTTCCTGCCCCATGTACAGCGGTTCGAGCTTCTTGATCGAGTAGGAGCGCGACCCCACGAGCAGCGCGCGCCGCACGATCGGGAAGAGGTCGACGAGCACCCCGTCGCGGAGTAGCGCGTCGACCGCCGCCTCGCCGACGCCGTGGCGGGCGGCGATACTCAGCAGGTGGGTCCGTTCGTACGCGGCGTAGTGGTAGATCCGCATCCCCGGGTGCGCCGCCCGGCGCTCCGCGACGAGCGCGAGAAAACGCTCGAGTGCCGCGCGCTCCGCGTCGAGGTCGTGGGCCCAGAGGCCGGTGAAGCGCTCGTCCGCGTCGACGAAGCCGAACAGGTAGTCGATGCCCCAGCGCGCCGCGTCCCCCGTCCCGGGCTCCCGGTAGAGCGGATCCCCCTCGAAGTCGAAGAAGAGGTCGCCCGGGTTCGGCTCCGGGATCGCCGCGAGGGCTGCCGGCTCGACGACCCGCACGGGCGGCGGCCCCCCGGGGGTGGCGCCGAGCTGGGCCTCCGCCTGGGCCGCGATCCGCACGAGCGCCGCTGGACGGATCCCAGCTACCTGGCGCGCGCCGGCGACGATCTCCGGCAGCGCCTCGGCGACGCGTTCGATGGTGTCGAGTCCGTCAGCGCGGAGCGCGTCGCGCTGCGCACCGCGGATTCCGGCGATGAGCAGCGGGTCCCGCGTCCGCTCGATCTCCGGGGCGCACACCTCGCACCGCCCGCAGGCGGCGATGCCCGGGCTGCCCCACGCGAGTGGCGCGGCGCTCGCCCGCTCGCCGTCCCCGCCGCGCACCGCAGCACGGTCGAGGATGAGCCGGTGCAGCCGGGCCCGTCGCGCACGGAACACGGGTGCCACGTCAGCGATCCGGTGCACGGAACGGGCGCCATCGCCCAGGATCAGCGTGGCGTGCGGTGCGACGGGGACGCCGATGCGCTCCAGCTGCTCGGCATACGCGGCGAGCTGCATGAGCGCGGTGACCCGAGCCCGCCGCGCGAGCTTCGTGTCCTCGACGGCGTACTCGCCCTCCGGCGTCAGCCGCAGGAAGTCCGCGAAGCCCACGAAGCCGATCTCGGGATCCATCGCGTCGGCGGCGCGCTGCGCCGGATCGAAGAACGTCGCCTGGAACACCACCTCTGCCCCGCCCCGCAGCGCCGCGAGCGTCTGCCCGGCCACGCGCTCGAGCGCCGGCTCCGACATCCCGTCCGGGCGCGGAATCTCCACCACGCCACCCGAGGCCCCGAGCTCCCCGATGCCGAGCTCCTCGCGGTACGCCGCGAGCGTGCGCTCCTCGTGCGCATCGCCGAGCCTGGCCGCGCGGGCGAGCATCGCATCGTCATCAGGAGGCACGACCACGTCGCGCCCGAGCTTCGCGTCCACACGGCGCAGAAACGCGAACTCGCA
Source organism: Leucobacter sp. PH1c (assembly GCF_000633415.1). GTDB lineage: Bacteria > Actinomycetota > Actinomycetes > Actinomycetales > Microbacteriaceae > Leucobacter. The sequence goes on from NZ_AYMV01000003.1 coordinate 57,348, forward strand.
CGCGCTCGCGGCCGTCAGATCGCTCGCGCTCGTGACGAATCGCTCGCCGCCTTCTGCGCGCTGCTGCAGGAACATACGGCTCCTCTCCTCGGGACGGGCCGCCCCGCATCGACGGGGACCGGCTTCGCTCACGACGGTATCGCGGACCCCGGACAATCCGGTGGATCTCCCGGTCCACGGCAGTTTCGCGGCGGAAGGCGCTAGAGTGGGTGCTACAGGGCGTGTTGAACCCGCCCCGCGTCGCTGATTTTCAGCCGCTCGCCGCAGCAGGGCGAGCCGCAGGAGCTTTCGCGGCGAACGACTGCGCGATCCCGCGCACTCGCCGAATCCGCAGCCCGCGTCCGCCCTCCGGCACGACTTCCGTCCGCCGCGCGCTGCACCACTGCAGAAAGGTCCCCGTGACCGAGACCACCACCCCCACGTTCCAGTCGCTCGGCGTGCCGGCCCCCATCGCCGACGCTCTCGCGAAGAACGGCAAGTCCGCGCCGTTCCCGATCCAGCGCGACACCCTCCCCGACACGCTCGCCGGCCGCGACGTGCTCGGCCGCGGCCGCACCGGATCCGGCAAGACGATCGCGTTCGGCATCCCGCTCGTCGCGAACCTCGCCGAGAACGTCGTCGCGAAGCGCCGCCCCAGCCGCCCCCGCGCCATCGTGCTCGCCCCCACCCGCGAGCTGGTCACCCAGATCGCGGAGACCGTGAAGATGCTCGCCGATCCGGTCGGCGTCAAGGTCACCACCATCTTCGGCGGCATCCCCCAGCGCCGCCAGGAGGTCGCCCTCGAGGGCGGCGTCGACATCGTGGTCGCCGCCCCGGGCCGCCTCGACGACCTCATGAAGCAGGGGCTCGTCTCGCTCGACGGCGTCGAGATCACCGTGCTCGACGAGGCCGACCACATGGCGGACATGGGCTTCCTCCCGGTCGTCACGCGGATCCTCAACAAGACCCCGAAGATCGGCCAGCGCCTGCTCTTCAGCGCGACGCTCGACAACGGCGTGGACGCGCTCGTGAAGAAGTACCTGCACGACCCGATCCTCCACTCGGTCGACTCCGCAGAGTCCCCCGTGCCGCAGCTCACCCACCACGTCTTCGAGGTGTCGGGCAAGGACGACAAGGACGCGCTCATCGAGGCACTCGCCTCCGGCACCGCGCGCCGCATCTTCTTCACCCGCATGAAGCACCAGGCGAAGCGCCTCGCGAAGCAGCTCACCGCGCGCGGGATCCCGGCGGTCGAGCTGCAGGGCAACCTCTCGCAGAACGCTCGGGATCGCAACCTCGCCGAGTTCGTGAGCGGCGACGCGAAGGTCCTCGTCGCAACCGACGTCGCCGCGCGCGGCGTGCACGTCGACGGCGTCGAGCTGGTCGTGCACATCGACCCGCCCGTCGAGCACAAGGCGTACCTGCACCGCTCCGGCCGCACCGCGCGCGCCGGCAACGAGGGCGACGTCGTCACGCTCGTGCTCCCCGAGCAGCGCGGCGAGATGCGCCAGATCATGCGCGCCGCGAAGATCCGCGTCACGCCGCGCCCCGTCAACCCGAACGCCGCGAGCATCGATCCCGAGGTGCTCGCGCTCATCGGCGAGGTCGCGCCGCGCGTCGATCCCCGCGAGACGGAGCGCCGTCGCGCCGAGGCGCAGGCCGCGCAGCAGCGCGCCGCGGGCCACAACCCGCAGGGCCAGGGCCAGTCGACGGGCGCCAACGCGAAGCGCAAGCGCTCGCGGGGCGGCCGCGGACGCGGCGACGGCACGGGTGCGGGCGCGGCGGGCGCCGGCGCAAACGGCGGCCGGAACTCGCAGGGCGGCGGGCGCGGCCAGGGCGGTCGCGGCCAGGGCGGCGACTCCGGGCGCGGCCAGGGCGGCGACTCCGGGCGCGGTCAGCAGGGCGGCGCCGGGCGCGGCCAGGGCCAGCAGGGCTCGGGTCGCGGACAGGGCGGCGACTCGGGTCGCGGTCAGCAGGGCGGCCAGCGCCGCCAGGGCCGTCGCGCGCAGGGCGGGGGCACCGTCTACTCGACGAGCTCGCCCGGCGCGTAGTCGCTGAGTCCAGGGCCGGGCCGCGCATCTCACGGTGCGCGGCCCGGCCCTGTGCATTCCTGCGCTGCGTTCCTCGATTGCGGTCCTGGATCGTGGTCCTGCACCGCGATCCAGCCCCGCGATCCAGCCCCGCCACCCAGCTCCGCCCGCAGACTCCTCGGAGAAATCCGAGATCTCGGAGCCTCCCCTCCGCAGAATCTCCGAGATTCTGGATTTCTCCGTGAAATGGGGGCGACCGCCTCGACGGGGATCGCTGTGGTCGGCACGGAAACCCGACCGCGACTTCCGCGTCGCGCGACAGCACGCGGAGGCCGCGCGGCCATATACTTTTCTGATGGGCATTTACGGGCAGCTGGGCAAGAATCCCGGCGTATTTCGGGTGTTGGTTTCGCAGCTGCTGGCCCGCTTCCCGTTTGGGATGCTCTCGATCATCCTGCTGCTCCACATCCAGGTCACGTACGGCGATTACACGTCGGCCGGCCTCGTGCTCGCCACGCAGAGCATCGGCCAGGCCGTCTCGGGCCCGCTGAGCAGCCGCCTCATGGGCCGGCTCGGCATGCGGCCCGTGCTGTCCGTCACGTCGGTGGTGTGCTCGGTGCTGCTCGTCACGATCGCGCTCGTGCACCTGCCGCTCTTCGTCGTCGCCGGGCTGGCGCTCCTCGTCGGCCTCACGACGCCGCCCGTGACGCCCGCGGTGCGCACGATCTACCCGAAGCTCGTGCCGAGCTCGCAGCTCTCGGGCCTCTTCTCGCTCGACGCCGCCGCGCAGGAGCTCATCTGGGTGCTCGGCCCCGTCGTCGCCGTGTTCGTCACCTCGCAGTTCGGCACCACGACGGGCCTGTGCGTCGCGGCGGGGTTCATGGTGCTCGGCGGCGCCTGGTTCATCCTCAGCCCGGCCATCGGCCAGGTGAAGATCCCGCCGTCGAAGCGCGGCTTCGGTGCGGTGCTCCGCTACCCCACCGTCGTGATCTCGACGATCGTCGGCTTCTTCTTCGTCGCATCGTTCGCGGCGATCGAGGCGGGCATCGTCGCGGCGTTCTCGACCGGCGCTGGTGCCGGGCACGGGAGCATGGAGTCGGGCATCGTGCTCGCGCTCTTCGCGGGCGGTTCGCTCGTGGGCGGCCTCCTCATGGGCCACCGCGAGCTGCGCCCCACCTCGCTGCTCCTGCGCATCCTCGTGGTCCTCGCGGGCACGCTCGCCTGCCTCGTCAGCCTGAACATCTGGTGGCTCGGCACGGTGCTCTTCCTGGGCGGGCTCGGCACGGCGCCGGCGTTCGCGGCGATCTCGAGCATCGTCAGCTCGACGGTGAAGTTCTCCGAGACCGCCGAGGCATACGGCTGGGTGGGCACGGGCCAGCTCGTGGGCGTGGCGACCGGATCCGCCCTCGCGGGCATCGCGATCGACGTCGCGGGCGCGCACGGCGCGATCGTCGTCTCGGCGACGCTCCTCGCGATCTGCGCGATCGTCGCGGCGTCGACGCTGCGCTGGCTCCCCGATCTCCGCGGCCGCTCGATCGAGTCGCCGCCCGAGACCGGCACCATCACCATCCCGCTCAACTAGCGCCGCTCCGAGCCGCCCGGTTCACAGCCGACTGCCGGGCACGCGCCGCCGCGCCGCGGCTAGGGTGAGGAACATGATGCGCCGCCGTTCCCTCGCCCTGCTCGCCGCCTCCGCGCTGCTCCTCGCTCCGCTGAGCGCGTGCGCCGCGCTGCCGGGCTCCTCGGCTCCGGGCGGAGCGCCAGGCAGCGCCACGCTCGACGCGACCCCGCTGCCCGGTGACCTCGGGGGAAGCGGGGATCTCGGGGGAAGCGGGGATCTCGGGGGAAGCGGCGAGCGGCTGGCCGGCGAGGCGATGAACGCCGATGCGGGGGCCGAGCGCTCCCTCACGCGCAGCGCCGAGCTCGCGCTCACCGCGGACGACGTCCGCGGCACGGCCGACCGGGCGGTGAAGATCGCGGAGGGCGCGGGCGGCCGGGTCGACTCGCGCACCGAGGACGCCGGAACGGGGGCGGGATCGGGCAGCAGCAGCCTCTCCCTCCGGGTGCCCGCGGAGCGCCTCGACGCGACCCTCACGGAGCTCGCCGCGCTCGGTACGGTCGAGCGGCAGAGCGTCAGCGCCGTCGACGTCACCGCGGAGCACGTCGACCTCACGGCGCGAGTCGAGGCGCTCGAGTCCTCGATCGCGCGGCTCACGCAGCTGATGGCCGACGCGAGCACGACGAGCGAGCTCCTCGAAGCCGAGTCCGCGCTCTCCTCCCGGCAGCAGGAGCTCGACGGGCTCCGGGCGCAGCTCACGTGGCTCGAGGGACAGGTCGATGAGGCGACGATCTGGGTGAGCGTCTCCGCGCCGACGGTGCTCCCGGGCGGCGGTCCCTCGAGCTTCTGGGACGGCGTGCTCGCCGGCCTGCAGTCGATCGGCGCGGCGGCCTCGGGTGGTCTCGTGCTGCTCGGGATCCTGCTCCCGTGGTTCGTGATCGGCGCGGTGATCGCGGGGGCCGTGCTGCTGATCGTGCGCGCTGCGCGACGCCGCCGGGCCGACGCGGCGCGGCGACAGTCGGAGGAGGGCCCCGCTCCGGAGGCTACGCCAGAGACGCGCTGATCTCGGCGAGCGGGATCTCGGTCTCGAGGATCCGCTCGGCCGCGCGGTGCCCCGAACGGAGCGCCGCCGTGACCGTCGCGGGATCCTCCTCCCAGGTGGTCTCCCCCGCGATGTGCAGCACGCCGCCGATCGGCTCGGCGAGCCGCTCGTGGTCAGCCGGCTCCGCGCCCACCCGGAGGAAGGCGTAGGAGCCGCGCGACCAGGGGTCGTCCTGCCAGTGCGTGACGTGCGCGTGCACCGGCTCGGGCGTCTCGGCGCCGGTCACCTCGCGGAGCGCGGCGAGCACGGAGGCGACGACCCGCTCGTCGTCCCACTCGCGGATGGCCCGCGCGCAGGGCCCCGCGGCGAAGGTGAGCAGGGTGGGTTCGCCGCTCATCGCGGTGACGTCGTACCAGGAGTGCCACCACTCGCCGGCCGGGCCCTGCCGGCGGATCGCGTACACGTCCGCGTCCCAGAACCGCTCGGGGAACCGCAGGAAGACCTTCTCGAAGGCGTTCATCTCGAGCCCGGCGAGCGCCGCGGCCTGCGGTGCGGGGAGCGGCGGCTCGATCTCGATCGCACCCGCCTGCAGCACGCCGACGGGAACGGTGAGCACCGCGCGCTCCGCGGTGAAGCGCTCCGTCCCGGCGGAGACCCGGACCCCGTCGGCGGCCCACTCGATGCGGGTGACGGGGGTCTCGAGGCGCACGTCGAGGCCCGCGGCGAGCCCGTCAGCGAGCCGGTCGTAGCCGTCAGGGAAGACGACCTCGTCGCCGTCGACCGCGTCGTCGTCGAGACCGTGCGCGTCGAGGTCCGCGATCCAGGCGCCGTACTGCTCCTCCGTGCGGTGCTGGAGGTACTCGCGCACGCGGGCGGCACGGTCCGGCTGCCAGTCGAGCCGGGCGAGCGTCGCATCCACGGCGTCCGCATACGAGGCACCCGCGGCGATGCCCGCCACGGTGTCCGCGAGCTCCTCATCGAACGCGGCGACATCGTCGATGAACGCCTCGGCGTCCGCGCCGCTCAGGCGCGCGCCGTCGGGATCGAAGTACGCGACGGGCCGCCCGCCGGCCTGGAAACTGCCCATTGTGAACTCGAGATCCCGCATCCCGAGCGCGCGGGTGGCCGCGTGGACCGGGCTGTCGTCGATGCCGTGGATCCAGGATGCGCCGAGGTCGGTGACGCGCCCGCCGAGCCGCTCGGTGTGGAGCCGCCCGCCGATGCGCTCGCGGGCTTCGAGCACCACGACGCGCCGGCCCGCACGGGCGAGGAGGCGCGCGGCGGTGAGCCCGGCGACGCCGGCGCCCACGACGATGACGTCGCAGTGCTGCGGGGTGGTGGCTGACATGGGATCCTCCTGCGGGCGGGTCGGGCGAGGTGGGCGGGTCGTGCGGGGTGAGCGGGGAGAACTGGGCGAGCGGCTTACTCGTCCGGGACGAGCACCTCGGTGTCGCGGTTCAGGCTCTCGCCGCGGAAGAACGGGCGCGAATTGGGGCGCAGCCACCAGAGGGCCATGAGTACGAAGCCGATGAGGATCGCGCCGACGCCGATCACGAACGCGCCGCCCACGCCGAGCAGCACGGTCTCCCCGTAGTCCTTCGCCCACATGTCGATGGCCGACTGCACGAAGGCGTAGCCGAGCATGAGGCCGCCGAGCGCGGGGAGGATCCCGCGCATCCACAGGTTGCGGGCGCTCTCGCGCAGGGTGTCGCGGAAGTACCAGACGCACGCGAACGAGGTGATCGCGTAGTAGAGGGCGACTGCGAGGCCCATCGAGGTGAGCGAGTCGGCGAGCATGTCCTCGGAGAGGAGCGACATGCCGACGTAGTAGACGATCGCGGCGAGGCCCATCACGGTCGTGGAGAACCACGGGGTCTTGAACTTGGGGTGCAGCTCGGCGAACTTCGCCGGGAGCGCGCGGTAGACGGCCATGGAGAGCGTCCCGCGAGCGGTCGGCAGGATCGTCGTCTGCGTCGACGAGGCCGCCGAGAGGAGCACGCCCAGGATCAGGAACCAGCCCCAGGGCCCGAAGAGGGCGCCGCCGAGCACGGTGAAGACGTCGTCGAGATTCGCCTCGTTCGTGAGCCCGAAGCCCGTGTCGCCGAAGCCCGCGAACATCATGACGGCGACCGAGACGCCGACGTACAGCACGATCAGCACGACGATGCTGGAGAGCGCCGCGCGGCCGGGGGTCTTGCGCGGGTTCTTCGTCTCCTCGTTGAGCGCGAGGCAGGTGTCCCAGCCCCAGTAGATGAAGAGCGCGAGCAGCACGGCCTGCATGAAGCCGGACCACGAGGTGAGCTCTGCGGGGTTGAACCAGTTCCAGTCGAACGCGACGGAGCCGGCGTTCGAGCCGTCGCCCGCGTGGAGCAGCGCGAGGGCGCCGAAGAGCACCATGGCGAGGATCTGGATCCCGACGAGCACCATCTGCAAGCGCTCGCCCATCTGCACGCCGATCGTGCTGATGAACGTCATGATCGCCATGAAGACCACGGAGGTGCCGATCACGATCCCGCGGTTGGCCGCGAACTCCTCGTTCCCGAGGAGCAACCAGAAGTACTGCCCGGTGATTTCGCCGACGTTGGCGAGCACCATGATCGAGGCCACGGCGACCGCCCACCCGCCGATCCAGCCCGTGACGGGCCCGAAGGCCTTCGTGCCCCAGACGAACGTCGTGCCGCAGTCGGGCATCGCCCGGTTGAGCTCCTGGTAGGCGAAGGCCGCGAAGATCATCGGGACGCACGCGACGATGAAGACGAGCGGCGCCTGCGCGCCGACCGCGACGATCACGTAGCCGAGCGTCGCGGCGAGCGAGTAGAGCGGGGCGGTCGAGGCGAGGCCGATCATCGTCGAGCCGACCACGCCGAGCGCGCCCTCGTTCAGCCCTTTTCCGACGTGGATGTGACCGGTCTCGGTCGCGTTGTCCAAGGTGTGCTTCGTCATTGCAGTACTTCTCTCGATTCTGGCTGCGTCGCCAGGCGCTCCATTACGTCACGCGCACAACTCAATGTCGCTGTCATGCACACTGACATTCTTGCACCATCGGGCGGGACTCGCGCGCCACCCCGGTGTTCAGCGGCTGCACAGGCGCCGTTCGGCCAGCGAACCGCCGTCCCGCGATTCTCGGGCGAGCGCCCGCAAATGCGACGGATTTCGCGGCGAAACGCCCCATACGCTGTCGAAATCCGCAGCATACGCACGCTGGATCCACGTGAAGTCGATGCGCGCCGCGCTAGTGCGCGGCACCCCGGTGTGGGAGACTGGGGGTTGTCACTATCCCCGACGAGTCACTAAGGAGTGAGTCATTTATGGGCACGTTCGCCGTAATTAACCCGGCTACGGGCGAGACCATCGCCGAGTACCCCGATGCGACCACGGAGGAGATCGAGGCCTCGCTGGCCGCGGCCCAGCAGGCGTACACGGAGTGGGCACGCACCACGACCGTCGCCGAGCGCGCCGCGCTCGCGAAGCGCGCCGCGGAGCTCTTCGATGAGCGCAAGGACGAGCTCGGCGCCATCATCAACCGCGAGATGGGCAAGCCCCTCGAGCAGTCGGTCGGCGAGGCGGAGTTCTCCGGCGCCATCACCGCCGCATTCGCGGACAACGCCGAGAAGTGGCTCGCGGACGAGGAGCTCGAGGTCGAGGACGGCCTGAAGACGTTCTTCCGCTTCCAGGGCACCGGCGTGATCCTCGGCATCATGCCGTGGAACTACCCCTACTACCAGGTCGCGCGCTTCGCCGTGCCGAACCTGATCCTCGGCAACACGATCGTGCTGAAGCACGCTGCGCAGTGCCCCGAGTCGGCGCTCGCGCTTGAGCAGCTGTTCCTCGACGCCGGCTTCCCGAAGGGCGCCTACGTCAACGTCTTCGCGACGCACGAGCAGATCTCGGACATCATCGCCGACGACCGCATCCAGGGCGTTTCGCTCACGGGTTCGGAGCGCGCAGGCGCGATCGTCGCCGAGCAGGCGGGCCGCGCACTCAAGAAGTGCGTGCTCGAGCTCGGCGGCTCGGACGTCTTCCTCGTGCTCGACACGGATGACCTCGACCACGCGGTCGAGCACGCCGTGGGCGGCCGCATGGAGAACACCGGCCAGGCCTGCAACGGCTCGAAGCGCATCGTCGTCATGGACAAGTACTTCGACGAGTTCACCGAGAAGTTCAAGGCCGCGATCGCCGGTCAGTCCTACGAGGCTGGCGACTTCGGTCCCATGTCCTCCGAGGCTGCGACGAAGACGCTGACCGCACAGGTGCAGGGCGCGCTCGACCAGGGCGCCGAGGTGCTCGTGGGCGACAACGCTCCCGAGGGCAACCTCTACACCCCGTCGGTGATCACCAACATCACCCCCGCAATGGACGTGTACAGCCAGGAGCTCTTCGGCCCGGTCGCGCAGCTCTACAAGGTGTCGAGCGACGCCGAGGCGATCGCCCTCGCGAACTCCTCGCCCTACGGCCTCGGCTCGGTCGTCATCTGCGACGACCTGGACCGTGCGGAGCAGGTGGGCAACCAGCTCGACGTGGGCATGGTGTTCATCGGCGGCGCCGGCCTCGAGGGCGCCGACGTGCCCTTCGGCGGCGTGAAGAAGTCGGGCTACGGGCGTGAGCTCGGCAAGGTCGGCATGCTCGAGTTCGCGAACAAGAAGCTCTTCCGCTTCGCCGCGAAGTAAGCCCTGCGGGGTGCGGAGCTGACGGCGCGTCGGCCCGCACCCCGAAGGCCTCACGCAGAGGGGCCCGGATCCGATCTCGGATCCGGGCCCCTCTGCTGTGTCCTGCCGCGCTAGCGCGGCAGGAACACGGGCTCGAAGAACGCCCCGACGGCGGCCGGGTCGCTGAGCGGGAGCACGGCCGACACGTAGTGGTCGGGGCGGACGATGACGACCGCCCCGTCACGACTGATCCCGCGCAGCTCGAAGATGTCCTCCCCCGGCTTCGCCGCGTAGATCTTCTCGTAGTCGACGAGCTGGAACGGCCCGCTCAGCGGCAGGAACAGCTTCGACACCCGGGAGATATCGACGCCGTGGTGCTCCTGCTGGAACACGGCCTTCACGTCGAACAGCGCGTCGAGGTCCGCGCCGAGCGGCGTGAAGCGCTGCAGCGGAGACGCCGTGTTCGCGAGCATCCATTCGGCCCAGCGCTCGAGCTGCGTGCCGTCCGCGTCGGCGAACGCGTAGACGCGGAACCGACCGTCGGCCCGGTGGTGGTGGCCGAGGTGGACGTCGACCGCGTCGGCGACGCGCGTCGTCCGCACGGACTTGAAGCGCTTGCCGATCGGGAAGCCGCTCGCAAGCGCCTGGTGCTCGGCGTCGCCCGTGAGCATCGACTCCGTGTACTCCGTCATGAAGCCCGCCGGGAACTCGGCCGTCTGCACGTAGAACTCCTCGAGCTGCGAAGGCGAGTCGAACTCCTCCGGCTTCTTCGCCATGAGCGTCGACCACTCCTTGTCGAAGTCGATCAGGTTCTTCGCGGTGACGCGGCGCTCATCGGAGTAGGTCTGCAGCAGCGACTCGGGGCTCAGCCCCTCGAGCACGTAGCCAAGCTTCCAGCCGAGGTTCCACCCGTCCTGCATCGAGACGTTCATGCCCTGCCCGGCCTTCGCGCTGTGCGTGTGGCACGCGTCGCCCATCAGGAACACGCGCTGTTTCCCGTCGGGAGCGGTCTCGGCGTCGTCGAACCGGTCCGTGAGGCGGTGGGCAACCTCGTAGACGCTGTGCCAAGGCACGTTGCGCACGTCGAGGGTGTACGGGCTGAGGATCGCGTTCGCCTGCGCGATCACGTCCTCGAGCGGGGTGTTGCGCACCTGGCCGCCGTCGTGCTCGTCGGTCTCGCCGAGGTCGACGTAGATGCGGGCGAGGTGGTTGCCCTCGCGCGGAATGTGGAGGATCGAGCCGGCCTCCGAGTGGATGATGCACTTCTTCCGGAAGTCGGGGAAGTCGGTCACCGCGAGCACGTCCATGACGCCCCACGCGTGGAGCGAGGTGGAGCCCTGGAGCGAGCCGCCGATCGATCGGCGCACCTGCGATCGCGCGCCGTCAGCGCCGATCACGTACTTCGCGCGGACCACGCGCGTCGGGCCGACGCTCGCGTTGTCGGCCGCCGCGGCGTTGATGCCGGCGCCGCTCTGGCCGGTGACCTCGCGGAGGGTGACGGCGACGGGGTACTCGCCCTCGCCGACCTCGAGGTCGACGAACTCGTAGCCGTAGTCGATATCGCCGCGCGCCGGGGCGCGGCGGGCGTACTCGGCGAAGTAGTCGATCACCCGCGCCTGGTTCACAATGAGGTGCGGGAACTCGCTGATCCCGTTCGGATCGTCGTCGGTGTGCCCGGTGCGCACGATGCGGTTCGGCTGCGCGGGGTCCGCCGACCAGAACGCGGTCTCGGTGATCTGATACGCCTCATCGATGATCGCGTTCGCGAAGCCGAAGGCCTGGAAGGTCTCGACGCTGCGCGCCTGAATGCCGTCCGCCTGGCCGAGTACGAGGCGTCCGTCGCGGCGCTCGACGACGCGGGTGACGACGTTCGGGAACTGCGCGAGCTGGGCGGCGGCGACGATGCCGGCCGGCCCGGAGCCCACGATGAGCACGTCGATCTCGTCGGGGAGCTCGCTCGGCCGATCGAGCCCGACGCCCGCTGCCGGCTGGACGCGGGGGTCCGTGGAGACGTATCCGTGGTGGTGGAACTGCACTGTTTCTCCTCACTTGCCCGACCGAAGCCCGGCCGTGTTCACCATTTGAACACGAAGTTTGAATATCGCACAGCTAGGATAAACCGCGGCGCGCGATCGCACAACATGGCACGCACCCAGTATCGGGCCACAATGGAAGCATGACGACCCCCCGAGAGACCGGCGCGCCGACGGCCGGCTCCCAGACGCTCGCGCGCGGCCTGCGCGCACTCGAACTCCTCGCCGACGCGGAGTCCCCCATCACGATCACCGAGCTCGCGGCGGGGCTCGGCGTCCACCGCTCGAACGCGTACCGCATCCTGCGCACGCTCGAGCAGCACCGCTTCGTGGTGCGGGACGCGGCCGGCCGGATCCGCCTCGGGCCGAAGCTCACGGTTCTCGCCCGCGGCGTCGCCCCCGTGCTCCACACCGCAGCGACCCCGGCCGTGTCCGAGCTCGCGTACGCGCTCGGCATGACCGTGTTCGTGACCGTGCTCGACGCGGACGAGGTCGTCACCCTCGTCTCGGTCGAGCCCTCGAACGTGTCCGCGACGATCGCCCGCAACCCCGGCGTTCGCCACCCCGTCGACCGCGGCGCCCCCGGCCACGCCATCGAGTCGATCCTCACCCCCGCCGAGCGGGCCGCAGCCTTCGGCAACCCCGAGCCGAGCGCAGCCGCGCTCGAGGCGCGGCGCGATGGCTACGCGATCAGCCGCAACGAGGTGATCGACGGCGTCACCGCGATCGCCGTGCCACTGCGCATCGAGGGCGAGCCGCCCGCCGCGCTCGCGGTCGTGCACTTCAACCTCCCCGAGTCGGTCGACGCCGTGGTGACGGCCCTGCAGGCCGCGGCGGATCGCATCACGCAGAACTACCGGTAACCGCCCGGCCACCCACTAGGATGAATCTGTCCAGCTCGGTCGGCAGTTCTGACCCGGCCGGCTAAGGCGCGCGAAAAAGGGGCGCTGCTGCAGAGCATCGCTGCTCTCGCGAGACATACACGGTTCCCACCAGTTCGATGCTCTATTGAAGGATCCTGTGATGTCCACTCCCGCAACGCTCACCCGCACCCTCGCCGCCGCGCTCGCGCGCCACGCCGACCGCAGCTTCGGCCTCATGGGCAACGGCAACGCCCACCTCATCGAGAGCCTCGCCGAGGCCGGGGTGCCCTACACGGCCGTGCGCCACGAGGCCGGCACCGTCGCCGCGGCCGACGCGTACGCGCGCGTGAGCGGCAAGCTCGCGATCGCGACGACCACCTACGGCGCCGGCTTCACCAACACGCTCACGGCCCTCGCCGAGGCCGCGCAGGCGCGCATCCCGATGCTCGTGGTGGTCGGCGACGCGCCGAGCTCGGGCCCCCGCCCCTGGGACGTGGACCAGGAGATGCTCGCCGCGGCGCTCGGCGTGCGTACCCACATGCTCACCGTGACGAACATCGAGCGCACCGTGGACCGCGCCGTCTCGTATGCGCTGCGGCTGCGCCGCCCCGTCGTGCTCGGCATCCCCTACGACCTCGTCACCGCGCCCGTCGCGGCGACGAGCGCGGCGGGCGATGCAGCCACCGGCACGGCGGCGAGCGACGCCACCGCGGGCGGGATCGATCTGAACGACCCCGCCGTGCTCGCTGCGCTCAGCGCCTCGGTCGCGGATGTCGCGGCGCCCATTCCGCCCGCAGCGGCGCCCGCGACCGAGCCGTTCGCCGCGCTCGCCGGGCACCAGCTCGAGTCCGCCGCGCGTGCGCTGCTCGAGGCGGAGCGCCCGTTCGTCCTCGCGGGCCGCGGCGCGCACGTCTCCGGCGCCTCGGCCGAACTCGGCCGCGTGGCCGACGCGCTCGGCGCCCTCACTTCGACGACCGCCCTCGCGCGCGGCATCTTCCCCGCAGCGGAGTACGACCTCGGCGTGACCGGCGGCTTCGGCCAGATCCCGGCGATGGAGGTTGTCGCGCAGGCGGACGTCGTGCTCGTAGTGGGCGCAGCACTCAACCAGTTCACGATGCGCTTCGGCGATCTCTTCGGCCCAGGCACGACCGTGATCCGCATCGACAGCGAGCAGGTCGCTCCCCCCAAGACGAACCACCCGATCACGCATCTGCTGCTCCAGGGCGACGCGCGCGCGACGCTCACCACGCTGCTCGGCGCCATCGAGGCCGCGGGCGGACGAACCGGCGGCTGGCGCGAGCGGGTCGCCGGCCTCGAGGCGGGCGGCGCGCTCCGCGCACGGGCGACCGGCCTCGATGAGCACCCGGACGGCCTGTGCGCGGACGGGAGGCTCGATCCCCGTGCGGTCGCCGCCCGCATCGGCGAGCTCCTCCCCGCCGACCGCCACGTCACGACCGACGGCGGCCACTTCCTCGGCTGGGCCAACATGTACTGGCCGGTGGCCTCCCCCGAGCGCATGATCATGGTCGGCACGGCCTACCAGACGATCGGCCTCGGCTTCCCCACGGTCGCCGGCGTCGCCGCGGCGGCCCCGGGCACGACGACGGTGCTCAGCACGGGCGACGGGGGCGGGCTCATGGCGCTCGCCGATCTCGAGACCGCGATCCGCACCTCGCCCAGCGGGGTCATCGTCGTGTGGAACGACGGCGCCTACGGCGCCGAGGTGCACCTGTACGGCCTCATGGGGCTCGATGAGGCGCCCATGCTGATCCCCGATGTCGACTTCGCTGCGCTCGGCTCCGCGCTCGGCGCCCAGGGCGTGCGCGTGGAGCAGCTGAGCGACCTCGACGCACTCGGCGAGTGGACGGCGGCGGGGGCCCGCGGCACGATCCTCCTCGACTGCCGCGTCTCGCGCAGCGTCGTCGCCGAGTACCAGCGCGAGATCCAGCGCGTCAACGGGCTCGACGTCCCGGAGGCGTAACTCCGCGGAACCCCCGTGCGCGGCGCGGGGCCGGGGTGCTCCCGGTCCCGCGCCGCGTTGGCGTTACGCCTCGGAGTTCCAGAGCACGTGCGTGCCGTCCGCCTGGGTCGCCTGCCACACGGCGCCGCACTGCTCGACCTGCTCGAGCCCGGCGTCCTGGATCAGCAGGGTCATGGCGAAGGAGCCGGGGCTCGAGGAGGCCGCCGAGCAGCTGCCCGTCAGGCGATCCCCCGCCCAGCTCGCGGCGACGCGGTCGCCGTCCTGGACGAGGCGCACGTTCGTCGCGTCCTTCGGGAAGCCCTCGGGCAGCACGCCGTCGGTGATGAGCTGCTCGATCTCGGCCGTGCTGGGCGAGGTCTCGGTGGTCCCGGCGCTCGTGCTCGACCCGCCGTTCGTCGTCCCGCTCCCCGAACCCGAGTTCGTGCCCGAGCCCGATTCCCCCGCGGCTCCCGCGCAGCCCGCGAGGAGGAGCACCGCAGCCGCCATCGCCGTCGCAGAGCCAGCCAGCCGGAGCGCGCGCCGTCGCTCACCGGCGCTCCGGCCCGAGCCGCGATCCGCCCCGCCGGCTCCGCTGCGGCCCTCGGCCGCGCGATCCATCGTGTCCCGCTCCATCATGTCCCGCTGCATCATGTCCCGTTCCTCTCGTTGGGTGCTCCCGATGCTAGGCAGGAATACTGTGCAACGTCACGGCACTTCCTCGCAGGAAGCTGAACGCGCCGCTCAGCGCCAGGCCGGGCGGGGAACCGAGTCGATCAGCTCGCGCGTGTAGGGGAGGCGCGGCGCGCTGAGGAGTTCCTCGGTCGGCCCGGACTCCACGATCTCGCCGCGGCGCATCACGAGGGTCTCGTCGCAGACGCGCCGCACGACCCCGAGATCGTGGCTGATGAACAGCAGCGTGAGGCCCTGCTCCTCGCGTACCCGCGCCAGGAGATCGAGCACCTGCGCCTGCACGGAGACGTCGAGCGCGCTCGTCGCCTCGTCCATCACGAGCAGCTCGGGCTGGATCGCGATCGCGCGAGCGATCGCCGCGCGCTGCCGCTGTCCGCCCGAGAGGGTGCGTGGCCTGGCGGTCGCGTGCTCGGCCTGCAGCCCGACTTCGCCGAGGAGTTCGACGGTTCGGCGGCTCGCCTCGGCGGCCCGGAGCCCCGTGTGGAGCAGCAGCGCGTCCTCGATCGCGCGGCCGACCGGGATCCGCGGGTCGAGCGAGAGGTACGGGTCCTGGAACACCATCTGCGCGCTCCGGGCACGAGCGAGCCGCGCCGCGCGCCCGCGCTGCGCGGCGCCCCGCTCGGCGCCGCCGATGCGGAGCGTGCCCGAGTCGGGCGTCTCGAGCCCGATGATGAGGCGGGCGAGCGTCGACTTGCCCGAGCCGGACTCGCCGACGACCCCGAGCGCGCCCCCGCGGGGGATCGTGAGCGAGGCGCCGCGCACCGCGGGCACGGGGGCCCGGCCGCGCGGGTGGTACGTCTTCGAGAGCTCGGAGACGAGGAGCAGCGGCTCGCCGCCGGATCCCGCATCGGCGGGCCGGGCCGCGTCGCCGGGCCGGGCCGCGTCGCCGGGCCGGGCCGCGTCGCCGGGCCGGGCCGCGTCGCCGGGCCGGGCCGCATCACCCGCCTCGACGCTCGGCGTCGCGGCGATGAGCCGCCTCGTGTACTCGTCCGCGGGAGCGGTGAAGATCTCGCGCGCGGTGCCCTGCTCGACCACGCGCCCGCCGCTCATCACGAAGACCCGGTCGCAGATGGACGCCGCGAGGTTCAGGTCGTGCGTGATGAACAGCATGCCCATGCCGCGCGCCGCGCGCTGCTCCTGCAGCACCTGCACGATCTCGGCCTGGGTGGTGACGTCGAGCGCCGTGGTCGGCTCGTCGCAGATGAGCAGCCGGGGCGCGCCCGTGAGGGCCCCCGCGATCATCACGCGCTGCAGCATGCCGCCCGAGAACTCGTGTGGGTACTGCCCGAAGTGCTCCTCGGGGCGGGGCAGCCGCACGGCGCGAAGCAGCTCAACCGCCTGCTCCTTCGCCGCGGCGGGGGCGACGCCGTGGCAGAGCCGCAGCGCCTCGGTCAGGTGATCGCCGATCGTGCGCATCGGGTTGATGCCGGCCCGCGGATCCTGGAAGATCATCGCAGCGTGCGAGCGGCGCACGTCGAGGAGCGTGCGCTTCGCGGCCCCGAGCACCTCGGCGCCGTCGCAGCGCACGCTGCCCGAAGTCCGGGCGCCGTCGGGCAGCAGGCCGAGCACGGCGCGCGCGGTGAGCGACTTCCCGGATCCGGACTCCCCGACGAGGCCGACGGTCTCCCCGGGCTCCACGCGGATCGTGATCCCGTCGAGCAGACGCTTGCCGTTCGGGAGCTCGAGGCTCAGGTCTGTGATGTCGAGCAGTGTCACGCGGACACACCTCCTCCGATTCGTTCGGACAGTTCTTCGCCGATGATGTTGACCGCGACCACCACGATGACCACCGCGACGGCGGGGACGACGGCCGGCAGGAAGTGCCCGCCAGCGATCCCCGGCTGGGCCTCGTTGATCATCGCGCCCCAGTCGGCCGTGGGGGCCTGCACGCCGAGGCCGAGGAACGAGAGGCCCGCCAGCTCGGCGAGCACGTACCCGAAGTTCAGGGTGGACTGCGCGCCGACGATCGGGAACACGTTCGGCAGCACCCGGCGCAGCGCGATCCACGCGCCGCTGAAGCCCTGCACGCGGTACGCGGCGACGTAGGGGCGGTTGCGCTCCGCGGTGACGAGCGATCGCGTGAGGCGCGCGACGAACGGCGCGTAGGCGAGGCTCATGGCGATCACGGGGGCGACGAGCCCCTTCCCGAAGAGGGCGACCGCCATGATCCCGATGAGGAGCGCGGGGAAGGCGAAGATCACGTCGAAGATGCGCCCGAGCACGGCATCGATCCAGCCGCCGCGCCAGGCCGCGAGCAGTCCGAGCAGGATGCCGACGACGGTCGAGAAGACGACGACGAGGAGCGGCCCGAGCAGCGCCGTGCGCGCGCCCCAGATCATGCGGCTCAGCATGTCGCGGCCGAGACCGTCCGTACCGAGCCAGTGGGCGGCGCTCGGCCCGCTGTTGAACGCGAGGAAGTCGACGGCGTCGGGGTCGGTGGGCGCCACGAAGGGCGCGAGCGCCGCGGCGAGCGTGACGGCGCCGAGCACGATCGCGCTCACCAGGAACAGGACGTTGGGGCGGCGTCCGCGCGGGGCGCGCAGCACGCGCACCGCGGTGGTGGGAGTGGGAATGGTCATCGCGCATCAGCTCCTGCGGCGGCACGGGGGTCAATGAGGGGCTCGAGCAGGTCGACGAGCGCGTTCACCACGACGAAGGCGGTGACGACGAGCAGGACGATCATCTGCACGACGGGGAAGTCGAGGCGGTCGACCGATTGGACGAGCAGCGAGCCGAGACCGGAGATGCCGAACGCCGACTCGACGATCGTGCTCGCGACGAGCAGGCCGGCGACGAGCAGGCCGCTCACCGTCACGATCGGACCGATCGAGTTGCGGAACACGTGCCTGCGGATCACCGCGCGGCGGGAGATGCCGCGGCTGAGCGCGACCTCGACGTGCTCGCGGCCGATCTGCTCGACCATCGAGGAGCGGGTCACTTTGCCGACGAGCACCACGAACGAGATCGCGAGGGCGAGCGCGGGTAGGAACAGGTGGTACACCGTGTCCCAGAAGCCGGTGCCCGAGCCGAAGGTGGGGAACCAGCCGAGGGTCACGGAGAAGATTGAGATGAGCACGATCGATCCGACGAACGACGGGATCGCGCCGAGCACGGTGAGGAAAATGAGCGTGGCCCGGTCGGCCAGTTTGCCGCGGTTGAGCGCGGCGACCACGCCCGCCAGCACGCCGACGACCGCGATCATGAGCCCCGCGAGCACGACGAGCCCGAGGGTCACGGGGAGCCGGTCCCCGATCACCGTCGCGACGTCCTGCCGGAACTGCAGCGAGCGCCCGAGGTCGCCGCGGAAGATGCCGAGCAGCCAGTTGACGTACTGCTCCCACGGCGGCAGGTCGAGGCCGTACTGCTCGGTCACGGCCGCGACCGCCTCGGGGCTCGGCTTCCTGCCGCGCAGCAGGAACCGGACGGGGTCGCCCGGAACGAGGAAGCGCGAGAAGAAGACGAGCAGGGAGGCGAGGAACAGCGTGAGCAGGAGCGCACCCAGTTTGGATGCGATGCGGCGCACGTACATCATCATCAGGTCTCCGTTCGGTGCCGCGGCCGGCGGGGTCTCCCCCGCCGGCCGGGAGCGGGTGGGATCAGCGCGCACCGAGTGTCGCGGCCCAGGGGTAGTAGAGGAAGGCGATCGAGGGCGACAGCCCCGTGACGCGCTCGCCGAGATACATCGCGTTCGGCACTTCGGCGATCGGCAGCCAGGGCAGCTCGGCATTGGCGAGCTGCTGCGCCTGCGCCGTGAGTTCGCTCCGCTCGGCCGGGTCGAGGGTCGAGACCGCGTCGGTGACGAGCTGATCGAACTCGGGGTTCGACCAGTTGCCGTAGTTGCTGAACTCGCCGGTGCGGAGCACGGAGTACATCTCCAGGGGGTCCGGGCTCGAGAGGTACCAGACCGTGTAGAAGAGGTCGACGCCCTCGCGGGCCGCGGGGTCCGAGAACAGGGTCGTGTACGCCGCGGGGGTCACGGTGTCGATCTTCGGCTCGAGCCCGATCGCCTTCGCCGCCGCCGCGGTGGCCTGCGAGATCACCGCGAACTCCTGGCTGATCGGGGCGGTCGTGATCGTGATCTCCTCACCTGCGACGCCGGCGTCCGCGACGAGCTGCTTCGCGGCCTCGATGTCGTAGGGGTAGTGCTCGATGTCCGAGAACGCCCGCTCCATCGCCGCGGGGTCGCCGTCGGCCCACACGGACTCCGTCGTGAACACGTCGGTGGGGCGGCCGACTCCGCTCGTCATGGCCTGGAGCACGCCCTCGCGGTCGATCGCCATGAGCAGCGCCTGCCGCACGCGCGCGTCGCCGAGCGGTCCTTCCAAGTCGGAGACGATGAGGTTCGACACCGAGGTGTTGAGCCCAAACAGCACATCGCCGGCGCCGGCCGCTTCGAGGTTCGCGACGGCGTCGAGCGGGAGCAGCCAGCTGCCATCGGCCTCGCCCGACTTCAGCGCGTTCGTGCGCGCCGTCGCGTCGGCCATGAAGACGAAGTCGAACTGCGCCGACTTCGCGCGGAGCTCCGCGTCCCAGTACCCGTCGAAGCGGCTGAGCGAGATCCGCTCCCCCGCCTTCCAGGAGTCGAACTGGAACGGCCCGGTGCAGTTCACCCCGGCGCTCGAGTTGCCGTAGTCCGCGCCCGCTGCAGCGAGCGTCGCGGCCGACTCGATGACGCCCGCGGAGCCGCCCATGCCGAGGGGGAACTGGGAATCGGGGATCGTGGTGGTGACGGTCACCTCGCGCTCGCCGGTCTGCTCGATCGAGGCGACGTTCTGGTAGACGCTGTTCCAGGAGGAGCCGACGGCGGGGTCGAGGTGGCGGCGCATGGAGGCCACCGCGTCGGCGGCTGTGAGGGGCGTGCCGTCGTGGAAGGTGACGCCGTCCCGGAGCCGGAACACCCACGTGGTCGGGGTGGGGTTCTCGTACGACTCCGCGAGGCCGGGCGTCAGCGTGAAGTCCGGGTTGAGGCGGAGGAGGGACTCGCAGACGTTGGCGAGCACCTGATTGTCGGCGTAGTCGAAGGCGTAGGCGTAGTCGAGCGAGAACGGCTCGGCATAGCTCGCCCAGGTCACCTGGTCGAGTTCCCCCGAGGGGGCCGCGGTCTGCTCCGTGAGCTTCCACTCGACGGGAGCGCTCGCAGCGCCGCCGGATCCCGCGCACGCGGTGAGGGTGAGGGCCGCGATCGCGACGGCCGCGGTCAGTGCGGCGCCGCGACGGCGGCTCCGCTTCGTCGGTGTGAACATCGGTGTTCTCCTAGCGTGGGTGCCGCGCGGTGCGCGGACACGGGGTGGTGGGCGGGGCGTCTCCGCCCCGGTCGGGCTCAGGGCGTCCGGGTGAAGACCCGCTCGCCGTCGAGCCAGGTCTCGCGGACGCTCGCGGTGTGGAGCTCCGCGGCGTCGAGGTCAAAGGGGTTCGGCTCGATGACGACGAGGTTCGCGAGGAAGCCCTCCCGGATCCAGCCCGTGTCGTGGTCCCGATGGTTCACCCACGCGGAGCCCGAGGTGTAGGCCGCGAGCGCGACGTCGAGCGGCAGCTGCTGGCCCGTGCCGCCGAGGGCGGGGGCACCGGACTCGGGAGCGCTGCGGGTGACGCCGATGTGGATCGCCGCGAGCGGATCCGCGGACGAGACGGGCCAGTCGCTCCCCGCGGCGAGCCGCGCGTCGCCCCGGAGGAGGTCCCCGAACGGGTACTGCCGCAGCTCGGCGCCGGCCTGGAGGAACGGCAGCGTGAGCGTGTCGAGCTGCTCCTCGTGGGTGGCCCAGAGCATCTGCAGATTCGCCGCAGCGCCCGCCGCGGCGAACCGCGCCGCGTCCGCCTGAGTGACGACCTGCAGGTGCGCGAGGTGGTGGCGCGCGTCGCTCGGGCCGTTCACTCGCCGGGCCGCCTCGACCGCGTCGAGCGCATCGCGCACGGCGCGGTCGCCGAGGGCGTGGAAGTGCACCTGCATCCCCGCGGCGTCGAGCATCGTCACGGCCTCGACGAGCAGTTCGGCATCGATGAACGAGATCCCGTGGTTGCAGGTGTCGTGCCCGTGCTCGTCCCGGTAGGGCTCGATCATGGACGCGGTGAAGTTCTCCGCGACGCCGTCGACCATGATCTTGACCGTGCCGAGGTCGAAGCGGTCGCTCGTCCCGCTCGCGCGGCGCGCGTCGCGGCGGGCGATCTGCTCGGCGATCTGCTCCAGTCCCCGGTCGCGCTCCCACCACTGCGCACCGACGACGTGGGCGCGCAGCTGCCCCTCCGCGATCGCTCGCTCGTAGGCCTGGATGGTGCCGGATCCGGGTCCGTCGGCTCCGACCCACGCGTCCTGCCAGCCCGTGATGCCCTGGGCCAGGAGTGCGTCGTGCGCGTGGAGCAGCCCGCGGTACACGAGCTCCGCCGAGAGCTCGGGCTTCACCGCGTCGAAGAGCCCGCCGGCGCCCTCGTGGAACGTACCGGCCGGGAAGCCGTCCGCTTCGCGCTCGATGCGCCCGTCCTCGGGGTCCAGGGTGTCGGCCGTGAGCCCGGCAGCGCGGATCGCCGCGGTGTTGGCCCAGCTGCTGTGGTGATCGCGGCTCATGAGAAGCACGGGCCGGTCGGGCACGATCGCGTCGAGCAGCGCTCGCCCGGGTGCACCTCCGGCGAAGTGGTCCATCGACCACCCGCCGCCCAGGATCCAGGGCTCCTCGGGCGCAGCCGCGGCGTAGGCCGCGACGACCCGCACCGCATCCGCAGCGTCGGAAGATCCCGTGAGATCGCACTGGAGCGCTTCCACTCCGCCGCTCGCTGGGTGGATGTGCGCGTCCTGGAAGCCGGGCGAGAGCAGCGCCCCGCGAAGCTCGATCCGCTGAGTGCCCGGCCCCGCGAGCGCTTCCGCCTCGGCCGCGGGCACGATGGCGGTGATCCGCTCGCCCGTGACCGCGACGGCGACCTCCCGCAGGGGCGCTCCTGAGCCGGTGAACACGGCCCCGCCGGTGAACAGAACGTCGCACGCCATGTCGCGCCTCCTTCAACAGTGAATGGGAATGAGATGGAGCGTACGGGACCGCGATCGCATTTGTCAAAGGGTTTGACAACGTGTGTGTCAATGCCTGCTCGCGCGGCGCGCCGCGGCACGGACCCGCGTCCGCGATGCTCTACGCTGGGGCCAGGAAGGAGCCTCATGTCCCCCACCCCAGACCGCGCCAAAGCCGAAGCCGACGCCCTGCAGCGCGGCAGCCGCGGCGCGCGCCGGGTGCGCCTCGATCCCGAGAAGATCATCGCGACGGGTCTCGCGGTCGCGGCTGAGACCCGCACGAACGAGTTCTCGGCGAAGGCCCTCGGGCTCCGGCTCGGCGTCGATCCGTCCGCGATCTACCGGCACTTCCGCAGCAAGGGGCATCTCATGGAGGCGCTGCTCGACGCGCTCCACGCCCGCGCGCTCGCGACGATCGATGCCGAGGCAGACGATTGGCGCGGCCGCGTGACCCAGCTGGCGGACAGCACGCTCCGCGAGTACTGCGCGCACCCCTCGATCGCGGCCGAGGCCATGGTACTCACGACACACGGACCCGGCGAGCTGGGCGCGATCGAGCTACTGCTCGACGCACTCGATCGCGCGGGGCTCCCGCCCGCGGCGGTGGTGCAGCACTACGCACTGCTCTCCTCGTACATCCTGTCGACCGCATCGGGCATCGCGCGCGCCCGGATCGAGAGCGGCGAGCGGGATCCTGCCCCGACGACGTCACCCTGGTTCGACGGCCCGATCCTCGCCGACCCGCAGCGCTACCCCGGGATCGCGCGCCACGCGGCGCAGCTCGCGGCCCTCGAGGACCGCGAGACCTTCATGCTCGGGGTGCGCACGCTCCTCGACTCGGCGGCCCGGGCCGCCGCGGCCTAGCCCGCGGAGGCGCTCGCCCGGGCGAGGCCAGCGACCAGTCGCGCGAACGCGGCGGTGATCCGCCCCTCGTCGACGCCGCCGGCCACGCGGATCGCCCCCTCCCGGAGCGCGCCGACGAGCAGAACGGCGGTCGACTCAGGATCCACCTCCGCGGCCACCTCACCCCGCTCCCGCGCCGCGGCGAGATCCTCGCGGATCATGGCGACGCTCGCCCCGGATCCGATGCCGCGCTCGGCGCCGTCGACGATGAGCGTCGGCCCGGAGACGTTGAAGAAGTCCCCGATGTGGGGCGTCGCGGCGAGCGCGTTCATCTCGCGCGCGTGGGCGGCGAGGCGCTCGCGCCACTCGCCCTCGGCAGAGGCGGCCGCCCGCGTGCGCTCGACGAGCTCCGTGCCGAGCCGCGCGTATGCGGCCCGGAGCAGCTCGTCTCGCCCGCCGGGAAAGTGCGCGTAGACCGTGCCGCGGGAGATGCCGGACTGCGCAGAGACCCGGTCGATCGTCGCGGCGTCGACGCCGCCCTCGGCGACCACCGCGAGCACGGCGTCGACGAGCTCCTGGCGCGTCCGGGCCTGCCGGCGTTCGCGGAGCGTGGTTCCTTGCGGGGCGGTTGCGGCGGTCACGCCCTCCATCCTAGGACGCCGCACGGCACTTGTGTACCGCGAATTCAGTTTCTATACTCTGAGTACAGAAACCGTCGCCCCGAGCCGAGGAGCCCCATGAGCGCACACGAGCGCACCGTCGCGACCGAGCTGGCGAGAGCCGCGCTCCCCGAGTACGGCATCGCCGCAGATACCCCGCTGGAGCTGCTGAAGCACCGCGAGAACGTCGTGTTCGGGCTCACCGCGGGCGGACAGGACTACGTGCTCCGCGTGCACCGCCGCGGCTACCACTCGGACGACGAGCTGGCGTGCGAGCTCGACTTCGTGCGGGCCCTCGCCAGCGAGGCCGTCGCCGTGCCCCACTTCGTTCCCGCCCGCGACGGGCGCGGCTTCTGCGTCGTGGGGCGCGAGCACCCGGCGGGTCCGCACCAGGTGGACCTGCAGCACCGCATCGAGAACTCGGGGAACTTCGGCGACGAGCGCACGGCGGTCGCCGGGACGGCGACGCTCGAGCCGAGCGACTTCGCGGCGCTCGGCCGATTGGCCGCCGAGGTGCACGCGGCGAGCGTGCGCTCGGGGTACACGATGGCCGTCCCCCGCGACGACTGGGACGTCGACGGGCTCGTCGGGCCGGCGCCCGCGTGGGGCGACCCGTTGCGCATCACCGAACTCGCCGGGGCCGACCGGGAGCTCGTCGTCGCCGCGATCGCGCGGATCCGCACGGTGCTCGAGGCGTACGGCACCCCGGCGCACCGCTTCGGCCCCATCCACGCCGATCTCACGCCCGAGAACGTGCTGCGCACCTCTCACGGGCTCGTGCTCATCGACTTCGACGACTTCGCGGCGGGCTGGCACCTCTTCGATCTCGCGACGGCGCTCTACTTCTTCACCCCGCACCCGCGCGCCGAGGAGTACCGCGCAGCGCTCTTCGCCGGCTACGAATCCGTGCGCCCCCTCGACGCGGCCGACCACGCCGCCTTCCCCGCGATGCTCCTCGCCCGCGGCCTCACCTACCTGGGCTGGGCCGCCGACCGGCGCGGCGAGGACACCGCGGAGTGGCACGCGCGCACCGTGCTCCCCCACGTCGTGGAGCTCGCCCGCGCCCTGCTTGCAGACCCCCCAGCACCGCACGCCGATCGGAGCGCATCATGATCTCGAACGCCGAACTCATCGCCCGCCGCAATCGCACGATCGGCCCGTACTCGCCGCTCTTCTACGACGAGCCGCTGCAGTTCGTCTCCGGCTCCGGCGTGTGGCTCACGGAGGCCTCGGGCGAGCGCTTCCTCGACGGCTACAACAATGTGCCCCACGTCGGCCACGCGAACCCGCGCGTCGTGCGCGCGCTCGCCGAGCAGGCCGGCACGCTCAACATCCACACCCGGTACCTGAACGAGCGGGTCGTCGCGTACTCGGAGCAGCTCCTCGCCACCTTCCCCGCACGGCTTGACCGTGTCCTGTACGGGAACTCCGGCTCCGAGGCGAACGAGCTCGCCATCCGCATCGCGCGGCAGCTGACGGGCGCGCGCGGCATGCTCGTCTCCGACTACAGCTATCACGGCACCACGATCACGCTCGCCGAACTCACGACGGGGCTGCGCACCCGCGAACCGCTCGCACCGCACGTGCGGGCGATCCGCGTGCCCGACCTCGATCGCGACCCGCGCCCGGAGCCCGAGGTGCTCGCCGCGGCGCTCGCGGAGATCGACACCGCGATCGCCGAGCTCGCGGATGCCGGCCACGGCCTCGCCGCGAGCCTCTTCGACCCGCTGTTCTCCACGGAGGGCATGGCGCGCGTCCCCGAGGGCTACGTCGCCGGGCTCGTCGAGCGCGTGCGTCGCGCGGGCGGGCTCGTGATCGCGGACGAGGTGCAGAGCGGCTTCGGCCGCACGGGCAGCCACTTCTGGGGGCACGAGTGGGCGGGGATGGATCCCGACCTCGTCACACTCGGGAAGCCCATGGGCAACGGGCACCCGATGTCCGCCGTCGTGACGAGCGCGGCTGTGCTCGACGAGTTCGGGCCCCGCAACGAGTTCTTCAACACGTTTGCGGGGAACCCCGTCTCCGCGGCCGTCGGCGCCGCCGTGCTCGATGAGATGGCCGCGGCCGAGCTCATGCCGCGCGCGGCGAAGCTCGGCGCCGTGGCGCGGACCCGCTTCGATGCCCTCGCGGACCGCTACGAGTTCGTGCGCGCCGCGAAGGGCACGGGGATGTTCCTCGGGCTCGAGTTCGCGCGCGACGGCCGCCCGGCGCCCGATCTGGCGAAGCGCGTCGTCGAGGCGATGAAGACGCGGCGCGTGCTCATCTCCCGGATCGGCCGCGACGAGAGCGTGCTCAAGGTGCGCCCGCCGCTCGCGTTCGGCGCGGACGAGCTGCCGATCCTGCTCGATGCGCTC
The DNA here is from genome assembly GCF_000633415.1 of Leucobacter sp. PH1c. Lineage (GTDB taxonomy): Bacteria > Actinomycetota > Actinomycetes > Actinomycetales > Microbacteriaceae > Leucobacter. The sequence continues at coordinate 82,999 of NZ_AYMV01000003.1, forward strand.
GACGAGTCCCTCGCCGAGGCAGAGAGGGTGTAGTCTCTGGGCAAGAAGCGGCAGCGCGGCCAGGATTGTGACGCACGACGCACGACGCGCCACCGCAGCGACGCAGTGAGGTGATGAGGCATGCAGACGGCCGAGCCGCAGCGCGCGTCCACTCCGGACCAGCGCCCCCTCCAGGTGGACGGACTCGCGAAGTTCCGAGCGCTCGTGAGCTCGGCGTTCGTCCCGCTCAAGATCACGACGGAGCGCGATGAGCCGTTCGCCGCGCGCTCGGCCTCCGCGCAGGCCGACGATGTGGTGTTCACCGAGATCGCCGCGCGCCCGCACCTCGTGGAGCGCACGCCCGAGAATATCGCGGACGGCGGCAGCGGTTACTACAAGGTGAGCCTCCTGCTCGCGGGGACGAGCATCCTCGTGCAGGACGGGCGCGAGCTCGTGATGCGCGCGGGCGACCTCTCGGTCTACGACACCTCGCGGCCGTACTCCCTGCTGTTTGGCGAGGACTTCCGCAACCTCATCATGATGTTCCCGAAGGACCGGCTGGATCTGCCGATCCCCTTCACGGAACAGCTCACCGCGGTCTCGCTCAGCCAGGAGCACCAGGGCCTCGCGCCCGTCGTGAGCGCGTTCCTCTCGCAGTTCCCCGCGCAGCTCACCCCGCTCGACGAGCGCGTGCGCGCCAAGCTCGCGCACACGAGCCTCGACCTCATGGGCACCCTGTTCTCGAGCATCCTCGACGCGGATCCCGCCCAGCGCGACCCGCACCAGATGCTTCTCCAGAAGATCACGGGCTACATCGACCAGCACCTCGCGTCACCCGAGCTGTCGCCTGGCACGATCGCCCAGGCGCACTACATCTCGACCCGGCACCTGCACGCGCTGTTCCGGCAGGCGGAGACTACGGTCTCGACCTGGATCCGCGAGCGGCGCCTGGAGCGCTGCCGCGCCGACCTCCTCGACCCCGTGCTGGCCGACCGCACGGTCGCCGCGATCGCGAGCCGCTGGGGCTTCGCCGATGCGGCCCACTTCAGCCGCGTCTTCAAGACCGCGTACGGGGTGTCCCCGAGCGAGCTCCGCCTGAGCTGAGCTGCGCTGCGCTGAGCTGAGCTGAGCAGCGCTGACACGCGCTGCGCTGCGCTGACACGTGCTGCGGTGCGCGGGCCGCCGCCCGTGCACCGCAACCATTCCGTGATCCGGATTGACTCGGAGAGCACGGCCGTTGACTCTCACGGCAGGGCCGTCCCGCCGCGGTTCCACAGAATCTGTACGCTGCGTACAGTTCTGAGCGGAAGACGGGCAGCGCGGCCCGCCGGGCTCGAGGATGAGCCGGGCCTCCGCTGCTCGTATCGCACAGCGGCACGAAGGAGTGGACCCGATGATCGTCGACCAGACGACCCCGACACGCAGTGACGACACGACCGCCGCGGACCCGAGTGAGTGGCGCAGCTACGACGAATTCGCCGCCGGCATCGACACGTTCCGCCTGCCGAGCGAACCGCTCACCGGCACCGCACTCGGCCTGCGCCTCGACGACGGCTCGCGCCTCGAACTCGTCTTCGCAGCGGAGACCGTGCGCTGGCGCGCGAGCGGCGCACTCGGCTCCGCCGCCGGTGCGGTCCCGGACGAGCAGGGCGCGGAGCTGAGCGCCGAACTGGGCGCCGAGCAGGAGGATCCCTACGAGGCCGTGCGCGTGCGCGCCGATGTGGTCTTCGTGCACCTGCCCCTCGATTCCCGCCCGCACGAGGCAGTCACGGTCGTGTTCTCGGAGACGACGCACCGCGCGCTCGTGGTGCGCTCCGCCATCGGCGCCACCGACCGGGCCGAGGAGCCGCGCGTCGGCCAACGGTTCTGGGCCGCCGTCACCGACGGGGGCCCGGCGAGCGGCGAGGCGCCGCAGCCGTCCCGCGACCTGATCGGCAAGCGAAACCTCTACCGCTACAGCCCGTTCCACCTCTACGAGCACGTCTACCTGTCGAGCGAGCGCTACGCCTGGCAGTGCGTGCAGGGTGTGCAGCGCGGGCACGGCGACGTCGATCTCTCGACCGTCTGGAAGTTCGCCGACGGGCTCTACCTCTTCTGCTTCCGCGAGTTCCGGATCTCGGTCGCGAGCGTCTGGCTGCACGACCTGGGCTACGCACTGCGCACCACGGGCGTGTTCCTCGGCCTCACCGGCGAGGGCACCGCCGAGCACTCCCGCGCCGGCGGGCACATCTACCCGCAGGGATCCGTCACCTACCCGGACGTGCAGCCGGTCTGACCGGCGCCCGTCCTCCCGCAGTTCCCCGTTCTCCCCGAAAGGACCGACTCATGAAATCACGTTTCCTCGGCGCTGCGGCGCTCACAGCGGCGGCAGCGCTCGCCCTCAGTGGCTGCGCAGGCGCCGATGGCGGGGGCGACGGCGCCCCCATCAAGATCGGCTCGGTGAACACGCTGAGCGGCGCCGCGACCTTCCCGGAGGCGAGCGCAGCAGCGCAGGCCGTGTTCGACCGCGTCAACGCCGACGGCGGCGTGAACGGACACCAGATCGACTACAAGACGGTCGATGACAAGGGCGACCCCGCCTCGGCGACGGCCGCGGCGCGCGAGCTCGTCGGGAGCGACGAGGTCGTCGCGCTCGTCGGCGGCGCCTCGCTCATCGAGTGCGAGATCAACCAGGACTACTACGCGCAGGAGAGCGTGCTCTCGATGCCCGGCATCGGCGTCGACACCGGCTGCTTCAACTCGCCGAACATCGCTCCGGTGAACCTCGGCCCGTTCAACGACATGACGCTCACCCTGCTGAACGGCTCCGAGAACCTCGGGCTCGACGACATCTGCGTGCTGCTCGAGATCGCCGGCTCGACGAAGCCCGCCTACCTCGCGGGCGTCGAGCGCTGGACGGAGCTCACCGGAAAGAAGCCGCTCATGGTGGACGACACCCTCCCGTACGGCGGCTCGGACTACACCCCGTACATCGTGAAGGCGAAGAACGCGGGGTGCAAGGCCATCGCCGTCAACTCGATCGAGCCCGACGGGATCGGCCAGGTCAAGGCCGCGCAGGCGCAGGGCTGGGACGACGTCTCCTTCCTGTTCCTCACCTCCGTCTACAGCGAGAATTTCGCTTCGGCGCTCGACTGGACGGGCGCCGGGGTGCACGTGCCCGCCGAGTTCTTCCCCTTCACTGAGGACAACGAGATCAACGCCGACTGGAAGGCGCTGATGGAGGAGAACGACATCCCGCTCACCTCGTTCAGCCAGGGCGGCTACCTCGCGGCGATGAACTTCGTCGAGGTGCTCTCCGGCATGGAGGGCGACATCACGCGCGAGTCCGTCTCTGAGGCGCTGCACGGGATGGAGCCCATCGAGAGCCCGATGGTCGCGTTCCCCTACCAGTTCGATCAGATCGCCGCGCAGGACTTCACGCCCGGCGGCTGGCCCGTCGTGCTGAAGTCGGGCACGAACGCCTGGGAGAAGTCGGCTGACGACTGGCTGCTCCCCGCCGGCTGAGCCGCCCTGCGCCCCGCGCCCGGTGCGACGCCACGTCGCACCGGGCGCTTCCCCCGTCGTCCTCTCCCGCGAAGGAGCACCATGCGTCTTCCCCTCCTCCCCATCTCCCCCGGAGTCCGCTCGTGAACGGCGGCGCGCTCCTTCAGGGCGCGATCGCGGGCCTCGCCTCGGGCGGGCTCTACGCGGTGCTCGCCGTCACCCTGACGCTCATGAGCCGGCTCGTGCGCGTCGTCAACTTCGCGCAGGCAGCTACGGGCATGTTCGCCGCGTTCTCCGCCGTGTGGCTCGCGACGAGCCTCGGGCTGCCGGTCTGGGCGGCGACGATCGTCGGCGTCGTCATCGGTGCCGCCCTCAATGGCGCGATCGGCTGGATCGCCGCCACCTGGCTCTCCGAGGCGTCGGTCACCCTGCGCTCCGCGATGACCGTCGCGCCGCTCCTCATGCTCATCTCGCTGTCGTTCATCCTCTTCGGGAACAAGCCGCAGCCGTTCGCCCCGCTCCTCCAGGGGCCCGCGTTCACCATCGCCGGGGTGGTCGTCAGCTGGGTCACGGTCGTGATGGTGCTGCTCGCCGTCATCGTCGCGGCGGGCTGCGCGCTGCTCCTGCGGCGCACGACGATCGGCACGCAGCTGCGCGCCCTCTCCGAGCGCCCCACGACGGCCGAGCTCATCGGGATCGCGGCGAAGCCGCTCTCGATCGGGGTCTGGGCCGCGACGGGCGCGATCTCCGCCGTCACGGTGCTCGTGATCGCCCCCTCGCAGTCGAACGACGCGATCAGCCTCTCGATGCTCATCATCCCGGCGTCAGCGGCGGCGCTGCTCGGCGGCTTCCGCCGGCTCGACCTCGCGGTCGTCGGCGGGCTCGTGCTCGGCATCATCTCCGGTGTCGTCGCGCAGATCCCCGCGGTCTCGTTCGTCCGCAACTTCATCCCGTTCCTGTTCATCGTCGTGCTGCTGCTCTGGTCGCAGCGGAAGGAGGTGTGGGATGCTGCGCGCTGACCACCGTCTCCGGAAATTCCTCCCCGTCGCCGTCGCCCTCGTCGGAATCGGCATCGCCTGGGCGCTCAGCGTCGGCCTGTCCGGGTACTACGTCTTCCTCGGCATCAGCGCGCTCACCGCGGTCATCGCGGTGCTCGGGCTCGGCGTCGTCACGGGCTCCGCGGGCATCATCGCCCTCTCCCAGCTCACCTTCGCGGCGATCGGCGCCTGGGTGGTGGCCTGGCTGAGCGCTGCGGAGGCCCCCGGTGGCTTCGTCGTCTGGCTGCTCCTCGGCGGGCTCGCCGGCGGGCTGGCGGGCGTGCTCATCGGCCTGCCCGCGCTCCGCCTTCGCGGCGTGAACCTCGCCGTCGTGACCCTCGGCTTCGCCGCCGCCTTCGACGTGATGCTCGTGCAGATCCAGTTCCCCGGCTCGGTCGACGGCATCGCCGTCACCCGACCGCTCGCGTTCTCGAGCGACCGCGAGTACTTCTTCTTCGCGGCGATCGTGATGATCGTCTGCGCGCTCATCGTCTCCTGGTTGCAGGGCAGCCGCATGGGCAGCGGGTGGAAGGCCGTCGCGTTCTCCGAGCGCGGCGCCGCCGCGGTCGGCCAGAGCGTCTCCGCCGCGAAGCTCTCCGCCTTCGCCGTGAGCGCCGCGCTGGGCGGCATCTCAGGCGGCCTCCTCGCGGGCCAGGTACAGCTCCCCTTCGCCTCCAGCTTCGCGCCGCTCCAGTCGCTCGCGCTCTACATCCTCGCGGTGATGAGCGGGGCCTACCTCATCGACATGGCGATCTTCGGCGGCATCCTCTGGGTCGTGGTGCCCGAGCTGCTGAAGAAGTGGGGCGTCCCGCAGGACTGGGGCTTCGTGGTGTTCGGCCTGCTCGGCATCCAGGCGCTGACGAGCGGCTCGAACCTCGGCGAGGCCATCCGCGGCGTGCTGCGGAAGCGGGCGAATCAGCGCGCGGCGGACCGTGCCGCGGAGGCCCCGCCCGAGGTCGGCACGAGCGTGCTCGACGTCTTCGCGGTCCCCGAGGCGGCCGAGCCGATCCCCGAGGGTGCGCCGCCCGTGCTCGAGGTGTCCGGGCTCGGCGTGCGGTTCGGCGCGCTCGCGGCGCTCGATGATGTCTCCCTCACCGTGCGCCCCCGCAGCATCATGGGCCTCATCGGCCCGAACGGCGCAGGCAAGTCCACGTTCGTCGACGCCGTGAGCGGCTTCCTCCCCCACCACACGGGACGCACGATCCTCGACGGCGCCGACATCAGCGGGCTCTCCCCCGTGCAGCGCGCGCGGCACGGCCTCCGCCGCACCTTCCAGCAGGATCGGGTGCCCCCGCAGCTCTCGATCGAGGGCTACGTGCGCTTCGTCGCGCGCCGCCGCATCGATCATGACGAGCTCGCCGATGCCCTCGCGTTCCTCGGCTGCCCGCCCCCGGAGACCCCGCTCACGGTGGTCGACGCGGGCACGCGGCGGCTCGTCGAGGTCGCCGCCGCCGTGCTCGCCGGGCCTCGGCTCCTCATCCTGGACGAGCCGGCCGCGGGCCTCTCCCACGAGGAGCACGTGCAGTTCGGGCACCGGCTCACCCGGATCCCGTCGCGCTTCGACACTGCGATCGTGCTCATCGAGCACGATCTGGACCTCGTGCGCTCGGTCTGCTCCGAGCTCACGGTGCTCGACTTCGGCAAGGTGCTCGCCCAGGGCCCCACCGCCGACGTGCTCGATACCCCCGCCGTGATCGCGGCCTACATGGGAGATGCGGAGGTCAGCTCATGAGCGAGCTGCAGCTGTCAGGAATCACCGTGGCGCGCGGGGCCGGCCCCGTCGTCTCGGACGTCGACCTCGTGCTCCGCGCGGGCGAGATCGTCGCCCTCGTCGGGCCGAACGGCGCGGGCAAGACGAGTCTCCTCGAGGCGGTCTCGGGGGTGATCCCGCACACGGCGGGCGAGCTCTCGCTCGACGGGGCCTCGCTCGCGAAACGCACGCGGGTGCAGCGCGCCCGGCTCGGGATCGCGCACATCGAGCAGGGGCGGGCCATCTTCCCCTCGCTCACGGTGCGCGAGAACATCATGCTCACCGCGAAATCCGAGGCGAAGCTCGCGGAGGTCATCTCCTCGTTCCCCGAGTTGGAGAAGCGCATCGACTCGCAGGCGGTGCTGCTCTCGGGCGGCGAGCAGCAAATGGTCGTGCTCGCGCGGGCCTTCGCCTCGCAGCCGCGGTTCCTGCTCATCGACGAGATGTCGCTCGGGCTTGCCCCCGTCGTGTTCATGCGCCTGCTGCCGCTCATCCAGCAGATCGCGGCCTCGGGCGTCGGCGTGCTGCTCGTC
>NZ_AYMV01000004.1 GCF_000633415.1 Leucobacter sp. PH1c
AGCCCGGCGCCTCCGTCGTGCGCTCTCCGCGTCCGCTGCCTCGGGATTACTCCTCGGCCGAGCCGCGTCGTCGAGTGATGAGGAGCGCTCCGGCCGCGAGGAGCGCCGCAGCGCCGAGCGTCAGGGGCAGGGCAAGATCCGGCCCGCCCGTCTCCGCGAGCCCGCCCGTGCCCGGAGCCCCGGGCTTCGGCTTCCCGGTCCCGCCGTCCGTACTGCCGTCGGTGCTGCCGTCGGTTCCGCCGTCGGTGCTGCCGTCGGTTCCGCCGTCGCCCGGATCGACCGGGGGCAGCTTGGCGTAGCTGATGGCGCCCGCCGCAATGCCCGCAGAGCCGCCCGCCTCGGCGTGCTCGCTCGGCTCGCTGAGCGCGACCGTGAATCCGCGCGCCGCGTCTCCCGCGAAGCCCGCCGTGGTCGGCACGCGCACCTGCTGCGGCGCATCGTCGCCCGCTTCCCAGCGGAGCTCGATGTCGACCGCGGTGAAGTGCATGCCCGCTCGCGCCGTGCCGTCGACCGTGGTGACGCGCACGGTCACCGGGCCAGTCCATGCGCGCTCGGCCGCGTCGCTCCGGGTCACCTCGAAGACGGCATCGCCGCCGGCGCGGACCGCAGCCGCATCGTGCACCGCGAGCAAGGTCGGCTCGGGCGTCTCGGCCGTGATCGTTCCGGTGGCGACCGCAGGATGGCCGAACTCGCCGTGCGCCCCCGGCGAGCTGAGCTCGACGCGGAAGCTGCGATCCGGATCCCCAGCGGGAACCGCCGAGGTGGGCACGCGCACCGTCTGGGGCGCGGTGTCGCCGGCTGCCCAGGTGAGCGTGGTGAGCGGCACCTCCTCGTAGTGCTCGCCCGCCTCCGCGCTCTCGTCGACCGTGCGGACGTCGACGCTCGTCGCGCCGAGCCAGGGCAGCTCCGCCGCGTTGATCCGGGCGACCTGGAACTCGATCGTGTCTCCCGCGACCCCGTGCTGGTCGCCGTCGAGCGCGAACACTGTGAGCTCGGGATCCGGGGCGACGATCTCGCCCGTGACGGCGCCGACCTCGCCGATCGCCGTGAACCGGCTCGGATCGCTGAGCTCCACGGAGAGCGTGCGCTCGGGGCCGCCCGCATCCGTCTCGAGGGTCTCCACGGCGAACGGCTTCGGGGCGAAGTCGTCGGCCGCCCAGGTGAGCGTCTCGGTGCGGGCCACGTAGTGCTCGCCGGCGACGGCGCTCGCGTCGCGCGTGCTCGCGGTGACGCTCGCCTCGCCCGTCCAGGGATTCACCGCCGCCTGGCTGCGGGAGACCTCGAAGGTGAGCTCGGATCCGGCGAGCGCCCGCTGCGGCCCGGTGAGTTCGAACGCGTTCTCCACGGGCACGGGCGCCTGGATCGTCGCGTCGGCGGAGACGCCCGCGCCGATCTGCACGTCGTTCTGCGGCTGCGGGTCGCGGAGCTCGAGCGTGAAGTGCCGGTCCGGATCCCCCGCGGCGGTCGGCAGCGTCTGCACGGTCACGGTGCGCGGGCTCATGTCCCCCGCCGCCCACGAAAGCGTCTCCTCGTGCGCTTCATAGTGCGTGCCCGCGAGTGCAGGATCCTCGCTCCCGGCGGGGCCGTCCTGGGTCGCGACGGTCACGTCGGCGGCGCCCGAGTAGCTGCCCGGCGTCGCGGGGGCGCGGGTCACGGTGAACGTGAGCGTGTCCCCTGCGAGCCCGGTCTGGTCCTCACCAAGTTCGACGATCGAGGGGTCCGGCTGGGGCACGCTCAGGTCCATGCGCTGCCGCATCTCATTGCCGAGGGCGTCGGCGACGCGGAGCTCGAACGTCCAGCTCCCGTAACTGACGGGCGTGCCGCTCAGGAGGCCGGTCGCACGGTCAATGCTCAGCCAGTCGGGGGCGTCGCTCCCCGCGAGCGGCGCGAGCTCGTGGCTGCTGGCCGGGAAGCCCGGCGTCACGGTCGTCTGCTGTTCCCAGGGCTCCCCGTACGGAATCGTCGCGCTGTCGGCGCTCGTGATCGTGCTCCACACGATCGGGTGGAACACGGTGCCCGTGAAGCGGTCGTTGTCGAGCGCGTTCGTCTGCGAGAAGGTGTACTCGGCGGTCGGGATCGCGGAGTATATCGTGATGTCAACGAAGGGCAGCCCCGGGGAGAGCGCCGGGGCCTGATTCCCGCCGAAGCTCGGGAACGTGGAGCCGTCGCGGAGCGAGAGCTCCCCCGTGATGTCGGCGCGGAACTTCTTCGCCCCGCGGGGCACGTGGACCTCGCCGAGGCGGATCTGCTGGGCCGTGACGGCAAGGGTGCCGTCGGCGCGGTTCGCGGGCGCCTCCGGCAGTCCGACGAGCGAGGAGATCTGATTGCCCTGCGCCTGCAGGCTGCGCAGCGCCGGAAGATCCCGCAGCGGCTCAAGCGTGGTCGCGCCGATCGCATCCATGTGGATCCGGTAGAGCTGCTGCTTCCCCGCGATCGCACCGATGTCGTCGCCGAGGCCGGGGTTGTGATCGATGTCGAGCGTCTTGAGCCCGTCGGCCCCCTCGATGCCGGCCAGGCTCGTGATCTTCGCGCGCGACACCGTGAGGTGGGCGAGCTTGTCGAGCGCGGCGAGCGGCTCCAGGCTGTCGACGTCGGTGAACGACACCGTGAGCGAGGTGAGCTCGGTGAGCCCCGCGAGCGGAGCAAGACTCGAGACCCCGGTCATCTGAGCGTTGATGGAGCTCAGCTTGGTGAGCCCGCGCAGCGGCTCCAGGTCTGCGAGCTGCGTGCTCTGGCCGAGGTTCAGGTCGCGGAGCGCCGTCAACTGCGCGAGCGCGCCGAAGTCGGTGAGGCCCGGGTTCCGGGACGCGTCGAGGTTCGTCAGCTTGGTCAGCGTGGCGAGGGAGCCGAGCGAGGTGAGCGCCGGGTTCCCCGCGATGGTGAGGCGCGAGAGGCTACCCGCTCCGCTGATCGTGCCGAGCGAGTCGTCCGTGAGCCCCGCATCGGTGAGGGTGAGGCTGGAGAGCTTCGGGAGCAGGATGAGGGCATTCAGCGCGCCGGGGCCGGAGAGGTCGTGCTTGCCGCCCAGGAACGTGAGCGTGCGCATCTCGACGGCGGCTTCGAAGCCGTCGAGACTCGTCACGGCGAAGTCGCTCGAGCAGCTCAGCACGGTGACGCTCTCGATCTCGGCGCGGGAGATCGGCGCGTCGGGTGCACGGCCCGAGCCGAGCTTCTTGTTGACGCACGCCGCGAGCTCGGGATCGGCGAGCGCGATGGCGTCCGCGCGAAGCTCCGCGCCGGATCGCGGTGCGGCTCCTGCGGTGGCGCCCGTACTCCCTCCCGGCGCGCCGCTCCCTGTGGCTTCGCTCGCTGTCGCTTCGCTCGCGGTCGCCAGTGCGGGCGTCGCAACTCCTGCGAGTCCCCCGACGAGCGCGAGTGCGGCCCCCGCCGCCAGAGCCCGCTTCCCCCAGAACTTCCCCATTGGTTCTCCTGTTCCTGCACGCACTTCTGCGATTCGATACACCACGAACTCAATGCGTTCGCTCAGCAAACGCATTCCGGGCGATCCTATCGAGTGGTGGGATGCGGGGTCTAGCGGGGTGGGGTGGGGAACTGGGTGGCTTGGCGGGCAATCTCGAACTAAGTGCGGGTTTGATCCAGAATGGCGTGGCTATACCGGATCAAACTGGGCCGAACTCGGCCAACCGAGCCACAGAGGCCTGATCCTCGCCGCGCCGGGCGGCCGAAACTGGGTCGAAAGCGGTCGTCTGGGGTGGACTCTGGATCAAACTCAAACAAAGTGCGAGTTTGGTCCGGAATGGCAGGGCTATACCGGATCAAACTCGGCCCGAACTTCCCGATCCGGCCCGAGGGGGCCGGCGATACTCTGCAGCGCACGCGGCGGGGCGTTCAGGCCGCACCGGAGGCGGCGCGGCGGAGCAATCTCGAACAAAAGTCGAGTTTGGTACAGATGGGCCGGCCGTTACCGGGGCAAACTCACACCAAGTTGCGGGAGCACCGTCGGGCGCACCACCAGCGCGACCCGCACTCAGCGCGCCCCCGCCCCCTCCTCCGCGAGAAGCGCCTCCACGCCGAGCACCACCGCGCGCACGCCACGCGAGAAGGCGGCGTCGCCGTGCGACTCGGCCGCAGCCGCCGCACCGCCCTCCGCGCGGATCGCCGTGCGCACGCGCACCACCAGGAAGCCGGTCGCGAACGCGTCGGCCGTGCCGAGCACCCAGCGCGCCTCCGTGGGCGCGAGCCCGGCCGCAATGAACGCGCGCTCCGCCGACGCCAGGTGCGGGGCGACCGGCCCGTCCGCGTAGGGCGCGAGCGCGAGCAGCTCGAACGAACGCGGGAAGCGGTCCGCGAGCTCGCAGTAGGCGCCGAGCACGGCCTCGATCAGCGCACGCCAGTCCCCCGCCGCCCGGGCCACGACGCCCGGCATGTCGAGCGACACGATGAGCTGCTCCACGATTGCGGAGAGCAGATCGTCCCGTCCGCGCACGTGCGTGTAGAGGGTCATCGTCCCGGCGCCGAGCTCGCCGGCGAGCCGTCGCATCGTGAGTTCCTCGACACCGTCGCGCTCCACGAGCTCGATCGCGGCCCGGGCGATCGCGGCGCGCGTCAAGCCCGTGCGCCGGGCGCCACCGCGGGCGGATCGTTCCCCGCCACCGCGGGCGGATCGTTCGCCAAGGCTGGGGGCGCTGCGCTCTGTCATGCCTGCTAGAGTACCCTCTCGTACGCTGTACCGTACAACGTACGGACCGCCGACACCCGTTCACAAACCACGCGGAGGGGCGACTGCGATCCGCCGAATCCGACATGCGGCACGCGGCACCCGGCACCCGGCACCCAGCGCGCCACACCCAGCGCGCCACACACCGCGCCGCACACCGAACACCGAACACCGAACACCGAACACCGCAACCATCGGGATCGCGAGGACGCGATCCAGCAAAGGAGCACCGTGGACCTGCACTATCTCACCGCCACCGAGTCGATCCGTCGCTTCACGGCGGGCGAGCTCTCCCCCGTCGAACTGCTCGACGCCGTCGTCGCGCGCACCGCCGCGACCGAGCCCCGCGTCGGCGCCGTGGCCGAGGAACTCCTCGACTCCGCCTACGCCGCCGCCCGCGAGGCGGAAGCGCGCTACCTGCGCGGGGAGGCTCGCCCGCTCGACGGTGTGCCGCTCATGCTCAAGGAGGAGCAGCCGATCGCGGGCCTGCGCGCCGAGGAGGGATCGCTGCTCGAGCGCGGCACGATCGCAGACGTGACGCACCCCATCGTGGAGCGCATCTTCGACGCGGGCGCCGCGGTGCACGGGCGCACGACGACGCCCGAGTTCTGCTGCGCCCCCGTGACGCACAGCGCGCTCTGGGGCACCACCCGCAACCCGCACAACACCGAGATGACACCGGGCGGCTCCTCGGGCGGCGCGGGTGCGGTGCTCGCGGCGGGCTCGACGATCCTCGCGACGGGATCCGACATCGGCGGTTCGATCCGGATCCCGTCGTCGTACTGCGGCGTCGTCGGCTTCAAGCCGCCGTTCGCGCGCGTGCCCGGGCTCCCGCCGTTCAACAGCGACACCTACTGCGCCGACGGGCCGATGGGCCGGAGCGTCGCCGACGTCGCGCTCCTCCAGAACGTGATCTCGGGCCCGTGGGCGGGCGACCCCGCCTCGCTCCGGCCGCAGCTGCGGGTCTCTGCCGAGGCGGGAAGCCTCGCCGGTGTGCGGATCGCGCTCAGCTACACGCTCGGCGGCTATGCCCCGGATCCCGAGGTCGTGGCGAACACGCGGGCGTTCGCGGACGCGCTCCGCGCCGCGGGCGCGGTGGTCGAGGAGGTGGATCTGCCTTGGACCCCCGAGGAGGTGCTTCGCATCGCGTGGGCCCACTTCGGTTCGGTGATGGGCCCGTTCATCGAGAGCGTCGGCAGCGGGGATCCCGAGCGCCTCGCGCAGCTCATGCCCTACACGCGGGCTTTCGTCGCGGCTGCCGACGGCGCGATGGGCGCCGTCGACGGCCTCATCGCCGAGAGCGCTTTCGCACGCCCGCTCGGTGAGCTGCTCGAGCGGTACGACGCCCTGCTGTGCCCCACGATCGCGAACACGGGGATGCCCGCGGACGCGGCGTGCACCGACAGTGCCGCGGTCTTCTCCGAGCTCATGACGCTGCCCTTCAACGTCGTGGGGCGCGTGCCCGTGCTCGCGCTGCCCTCGGGCCGCGCGGCGAACGGGGTGCCGACGGGCGTCCAGATCGTCGGGCGCAGCTTCGACGACCAGACGGTGTTCCGGATCGGCGCCGCGGCCGAGGCCGAGCTCGGGCTCTGGACCGATCCGACCTGGTGGCCCGCCGAGCTCACGGGAGCCGCGGCCGACGCCCACGCCGCGCGCTAGCCCGAGTCACCCGGGCCGCGCTAGCCCGACCCCCGGGCTGCGCGCTAGCCCGACTCGCCCGTGGGGCGCAGCCGCGCGGAGATGGCGAGATGATCGCTGTCTCCGCGCGGCTCCGTGGCCATCTCCCTGGCGTCGAAGCCGCGCACGAGGATGTGGTCGAGCCGCACGACGGGGAAGCTGCTCGGCCACGAGAAGCCGAAGCCGCCCGAGCTCTGCCGCGGCTCGGTGAGGAGCGCCGAGAGCGGGGTGAAGGACCGGTCGTCGGTGCTCGCGTTGAAATCACCCAGCGCGATGATCCGCGGGCTCCCGTCGGCGCGGATCACCTCCGCGAGCTCGGCGAGCATCTCGTCGCGCTGCCCGTGCCCGTCGAGGCGCGCCGATGCTGCGTGGACGACGTAGACGGTCGTGTCGCCGCCCGGCGTCTCGACCTCCGCCCGCAGGGCACGATCCCAGCCGAGGCCGAGGTCGAGGGGCTCGGACGAGCGGATCGGGAACCGGCTCCACAGGCCGACGGTGCTCGCCGTGGCGTCATACGGGTGGCTCGCGGCGAGCTCTGCCGCGAACGTCGCGCGCTGCTCGGGCGCGATCTCCTGCACGGCGACGAGGTCGGCGCCGCTGCCGCCGAGTTCCGCGCCCGCCGTGCGGGCGGCGGCGGTGTCCCCCGCCCCCAGCCGCACGTTCTGGCTCAGCACCGAGACGGTCGGCACGTTGCCGACCGCGGCGACGGGGTCGAGCGGCAGCACGCGCGGCACGAAGACGAACGCCCAGGCGGCCACCGCGATGAGGCTCACGAGGATCCCGAGCCAGGCACGCCGGGCCAGGGCCGCGATCAGGAGCAGCCCCGCGGCGATGCCGAGCCAGGGCAGCACGGCCTCGAACGGCAGCGCGAAGCCGAACGCGTCCGGGAAGCGGCCGGGCGCGAGGAACGCCGCGGTCAGCACCGCGGAGAGTGCGGCGATCAGGATCCCGACGCGTCGCCGTCCGATCCGTCGTGCCATTGCCCCTCGCTTCCCTCCGGGGCCCGCGGCCCGCGAAGCCACCGATGCTAGCAAGCGGCGCGCGCGAGCTCCTGACGATTCCCCGTGGGCGAGCTGAACCGCGGGTGCACTCGGCCGCGTTCGCGTGGTCTCCGCCGCGGAGGGGGTAGTCTGGACGTTGGCCCGCACGCAGCGCGCACCGAGCGTGTCGGCGCGAGCCACTCCGATCCGTCCCCGACCGAAGCGAGGTGATCCTGTGCCCAGTGACAGTTGCAGTCAGCAGCCGGACGCGGTGACCGGTCCCTCTTCTCGTTCGCGGAGGTAGCGTCCCGTCCGTCGTCCGGCACCCCTCGGGTGCCCCACCGGTGCACCCGAACCGTTTTCGACGCCGCAGCTCCGCGGCGCGCACCGGCAAGGAGCGACGTTATGACCTCACCCCAGTTCCAGACCACGGATGATCTGGCCACCACCATCGAGCAGCTGTTCGCGGCGCGGGATCTCACCGCGCTCACCCGGGTCCTCGCACCCGTCGGCGCGACCGAGCTGGTCCCTCTCTTCGAGCGCCTCAGCCGGAAGCAGCGCGCGGTGATCTATCGCCTGCTCCCGAAGGACAGCGCGGCCGAGGTCTTCGAGCTGCTCGACCCGCCGCTGCAGAGCGATCTGCTCCACGGGCTCCAGGACGCGGAGGTCGCGCAGCTCTTCGTCGATCTGGATCATGACGATCGGCTGTGGCTGCTCGACGAGGTGCCCGCGGCCCTCGCCACGCGCCTCCTCCGCGGGCTTCCGGAGCACGAGCGCGTGCTCACCTCCGCGCTGCTCGGCTACCCGCAGGGCAGCATCGGCCGGCGCATGTCGCTCGAGTACGTCTCGACCCGCGCCTCCTTCACCGTCGACGAGACGATGCAGCGGGTGCGCGAGCGCCTCCAGGACGCCGAGACGGTGTACACGATCCCCGTGCTCGACGACTCCCGGCACGTCGTCGGCGTCGTCAGCCTGCGCGAGCTGCTGAGCGCTCCGGGCGAGATGCCCGTGAGCGAGCTCATGCGGCCGGTGCACACCGCGGAAGCCGCCTCGGACGAGGAGGTCGCGGCCCGACGCTGCGCCGACCTCGCGCTCCTCGCCATGCCCGTCGTCGACCGGGAGAACCGGCTCGTCGGCATGCTGACGATCGACGACGCGATCCGCATCCTCGAGCACGAGGAGAGCGAGGACGCGGCGCGTCAGGGCGGCACGGAGCCCCTGCGGCGCCCCTATCTCTCAACGCCGGTGAGCACGCTCGTGCGCTCGCGCGTGGTCTGGCTGCTCGTCCTCGCGATCGGTGCGACGCTCACGGTGCAGGTGCTCTCGGTGTTCGAGGCGACGATCGAGCAGGTCACGGTGCTCGCGCTCTTCGTCCCCCTGCTCATCGGCACGGGCGGCAACACGGGCAACCAGGCCGCGACGACCGTGACGCGCGCGCTCGCGCTCGGCGACGTCGGTGCGCGCGATTTCATGCGCGTGCTCACGCGGGAGCTGCGCACGGGCGGCCTGCTCGGCCTCCTGCTCGGATCGATCGGCTTCGGGATCGCGACGATTGCCTACTCGGTGCAGATCGGTCTCGTCATCGGGCTCACGCTGCTCTGCGTGTGCACGCTCGCGGCGGCGGTCGGCGGCTGCATGCCGCTCATCGCGCGCGCGGTGAAGGTCGATCCCGCGGTCTTCTCGAACCCGTTCATCTCGACCTTCGTCGACGCCTCGGGCCTGATCATCTACTTCCTGATCGCGCGCGCCATCCTCGGCCTGTGATCGTCGACGCTGCTCGAGCCCCGTGCCGAGCTGCGCATCGTCCGCCTCGCGCACCCGCGGGAGGCGGAGCGGTGGCTCGCGGCCCTGCCCGCGCGCACGAGGTGCGGGCGGACAGGGCTCTGGCCTACCAGCCCTCGGTGAGCACCCGATCGAGCGCGGCGACGACGACATCGGCGCTCTCAGCCGTGAGGCACAGCGGCGGCTTCACCTTGAGCACGTTCGAGCGCTCGGAGGTGGTCAGCACGATCACGCCGAGCTCGCGGAGCCGCTCGCAGATCGCCGCGGCCTCGGCGGCGGCGGGCTCCATCGTCTCACGGTCGCGCACGAGCTCGACGCCGAGGTAGAGCCCCTCGCCGTGCACCGGCCCGATGAGCGCGTGCCGCTCGGCGAGCGCGCGGAAGCCCGCCGCGAGACGAGCCCCGACGACGCGAGCGTTCTCCTGCAGCCCCTCTTCGGCCATCGCATCGAGCACGGCGATGCCCACGCGGCAGCTCAGCGGGTTGCCGCCCGCCGAGGAGAAGAACTGCCCCTGCGAGGCGAGCGCGTCGGCGATCCGCTTCGAGGTGATCACGCCGCCGATCGGGAAACCGTTCCCCATCGGCTTGGCGATCGCGATGATGTCGGGTCGCACACCGGACTGCTCGAAGCCCCAGAACGAGGAGCCCATACGGCCGAAGCCGACCTGCACCTCGTCGGCAATGCAGAGCCCACCCGCGGCGCGGACGCGCGCGTAGGTGTCGCGGAGGTAGCCCTCGGGGAGCATCACGCCCCCGGCGTTGCCGAGCACCGACTCGCAGATGAAACCGGCGACGTCGCGCCCCTCTGCCGCGAGGCCGTCGAGGTCGGCGCCCAGGTCTGCTGCGTAGCGCGCACCCACGGTCGCGTCGTCCGCGGCGCCGCGGTAGGTCCCCCGGAAGCGATTCGGCACATCGGAGACGTGCACCCAGTCGGGCCGGTTCTCGAGAGCGAAGGGGTTATCGTAGGCGCTCGTCGTGACGGCGTCCGAGGCCATCGTCCAGCCGTGGTAGGCCTCCCGCAACGCGACGACCGTGCGGCGGCCCGTCGCGGCCTGCGCGAGACGCAGGGCCAGGTCGACCGCCTCCGATCCGCTGTTCACGAGCAGCACGGTGTCGAGCTCGGAGTCCGCGGGCAGCTGGGCGAGCAGGCGCTCGCTGTACTCAGCGAGCTCGCGGAACAGGAACCGGGAGTTCGTGTTGAGCACCCGGATCTGCCGGTTCACCGCGTCGGCCACGCCGGGGTGGCCGTGGCCGAGCCCCGTGACGTTGTTCACCATGTCGATGTACGCGCGGCCCGTCGTGTCGATCAGGTGGTGCCGCCAGCCGCGCTCGATCTGCATGGGGCGCTCGTAGTAGCGCTCCTGCGCGCTCGCGAAAATCTGCTCGCGGCGCGCCAGTTCGTCGCCGGCCTCGTCGCGCTGCGCGAGTTCCGGAAGGCCAAGCAGCCCGGCGGGGTCGTGCGTGAAGCGCCGCCACGCGGCCACGCGCTCGGGGGCGACGAGCTGCGCGCGTCCCGGCGCTGGCGTCGCGACCGCGAGGATCGGGGGCTCGGCGCCCGTCGCGGCGTCCGCCCGCAAGAGCGAGACGGCGATCGGCCGTGCGGAGGAGCCCGCAGCGAGCTCGGCGAGAGGATCACCCGCGGCGACCGCGGCGCCGGGCACGAGGCTGCCGATCGGGGCGACGCCGTCGATCGAGAGCAGCCAGCCCCCGGCGACCTCGAGCACGAGGCCCCGCTCGCTCACGGTGCGGAGCACGCCGGGCGCGGGCGCTGCGACGGGCTGTGCGTCGCCCGCGGCGATCCACAGTTCGGAGCCGAGCGGCCAGCTGGGGGCGGCATCGCTCGTGTCGACGATCGTGCGGGTGAGCCGGTAGACGCCGTACGGCAGCACTGCTGCGGTCACGGCGTCCGCGGAGCCCGCCGCTCCGGCCGGGCGGCCGGCGCCGGGGGCGAGGGCCGCGTCGACGAGCGTCTGCTCGGCGTCCGCAGCAAGCCAGGCGCCCGATGCGAGCGCCTCCGACTCGACGCCCGGATCGAGCATCTCGACCGCTCCGGTGAGGCCGGGCAGCAGCGCGCGGAGCGGCGCCCCCGTCGCTCGCTCGCGCCCCGTGCCGGGGGCGGCGATCAGCTGGAGCCCTGCGCCCGCCGCGACCCCGTGGAAGCCGAGCCGCGCGAGCACCTGCTCGGTGGCCTCGGCGAGCGGCACCGCGGTCGCGGCGTCGAAGATGGCCTGCTCCCCCGCGATGCGCTCGCGGGCGTACTCGTTGCCGCCGTCGATCTCGAGCTGGCGCCACCCGCTCGCCACGAGCACTGCGGCGCGCAGCACGATCAGCGGCCACACGGCCCGCGCCTCGGCCGCGGTGAGCGGGGCGTCGCGGTGGAACGCCGCGATCAGGTCGAGCAGCCGGAGCGGGCGCTCGGGCTCGTGGTGCAGCATCGAGGACGCCGTGACCGCGAGCTCGGACACCCGCCAGCCGTAGGCGAGGTCGCCGAGGTCGAGCACCGTGTGCGGGTGCACGCGCGCGTCGTCTCCCGGCAGACCCGTGACGTTGTCGTCGGTGAGGTCGCCGTGGATCGCCTGCGTGGGCAGCGCATCGGCGACCGCGTCGAGCGCGGCCTGGGCCGCGTCCGCTGCGCGCACCACGCGCTCCCGGATCTCCGCATCGGCGATCGCCGGGGCGAGCGCGATCGTCTGCTCGTGCGCGACCGCCATGACCCACATGTGGTCGCGGTCCAGGCCGGGGTGCGTGAGCTCGGCGAGCGCGCGCACGGAGGCCGCAGCCAGCGCACCGAACTCCTCGAGCACGCGCGGCGCGAAGTAGCCAAGGTCGACCATCGGAGCGCCGGGAGCGAACTCGCTGCGCCGCACGGCGAAGCCGCTGAAGCGCTGCGTTTCCGCCCCGTCGAGGCCGGGCAGCACGGAGGCGACCGGCACGCCCGCTGCGCGGTACGCGTCGAGCGCGGCGTGCTGCGCGTCTCGCTCGGGGTCGGTGAACACGGGGTTGTCGACGCGCAGCACGCTGCGCGAGCCGTCGGGCTCCGTGAGTACGAAGTTGCGGTCCTGGTTGCTCCCGAGCTCGCTCGCGATCGCCTCGATCCCGTAGCACTCGCGCGCGATCGTGGCGGCGTCCGCCTCCGATACCTGCGGGCGAACCAAGCCGCCCGTCTGCTCTTCCGTCATCGTGAGATCTCCATCTCTGGTGTCGAAATGATGTCGTGCGTGTGTTGGGTGCCAGCGTCGCGGGTGCGGGGCACTCGGGCTCGGGCCATGGGGCCACACAAGCCAGCGTCTGTGGGGTGCTTAGAGGCGGGTACGGATCTCCTCGGCCAGGGCGGTGAAAGCGCGCGTGCGGTGGGAGTGCTGATCCTTCTCGGCCGCCGTCATCTCCGCGGCGGAACGGCAGCTGCCCTCGGGCTGGAATACGGGGTCGTAACCGAAGCCGTCCTCCCCGACCGGCGCGCGGAGCACGGAGCCCTTCCAGACGCCGAGCTCGCAGATCTCCTCCGCCGGGGCACCGTCGGCGCCGGGCACGACGAGCGCCGCCGCGCAGACGAAGCCCGCGGCGCGGTGCTCATCGCCCAGGTCGCTCAGCTGCCAGAGCAGCAGCTCGACGTTCGCCGTGTCGCTGCGCGCGGGCCCGCCCCAGCGCGCCGAGAAGACCCCGGGGCAGCCGCCGAGCACGTCGACCGCGATCCCGGAGTCGTCAGCGATCGCGGGGAGACCCGTGTGGAGCGCCGCGGCGCGCGCCTTGAGGAGCGCGTTCTCCTCGAAGCTCGTGCCCGATTCGACGGGTTCGGGCCCGTCGTAGCCGATCAGCTCGACGCCCGGGATCAGCGGTCCGAGGATGCGCTGCAGTTCGACGAGTTTGTGCGCGTTGTGGGAGGCGAGGACGAGCTGGCGGGTCATGCGCCGCGCTCCTCGGCGAGCGCCGCGCGCTGCAGCTCGGCGAGCTCGCCGGCGCTCGCGAGCGCGAGGTCGAGCAGCGCGTTGAGCTCGTCGCGGGTGAACGGGACACCCTCGGCCGTGCCCTGCACCTCGACGAAGTCGCCCGAGCCGGTCACGACGACGTTCATATCGGTCTCCGCGCGCGAGTCCTCCACGTACGCGAGGTCGCTCATGGCGGTCTCGCCGACGATCCCGACGGAGACCGCCGCGACACTGTCCGTGAGCGGCTTCGCGTTCTTCGGGATGTGCCCCTTCGCGCGCGCCCACTCGACCGCGTCGGCGAGGGCAACGTAGGCTCCCGTGATCGAGGCGGTGCGCGTGCCACCGTCGGCCTGGAGCACGTCGCAGTCGATCACGATGGTGTTCTCACCAAGCGCCTTCGTATCGATGATCGCGCGGAGGCTGCGACCGATCAGCCGGGAGATCTCGTGCGTGCGGCCGCCGATCTTCCCCTTCACGGACTCGCGCTGCATGCGCTCGTTGGTCGAGCGGGGCAGCATCGAGTACTCGGCCGTGACCCAGCCGGTGCCCTTGCCGACGAGCCAGCGCGGCACGCCGGGCGTGAACGAGGCGGTGCAGAGCACCTTCGTGTTCCCGAAGGAGATGAGCGCGCTGCCCTCGGCCTGCGCGCTCCAGCCGCGTTCGATCGTGACGGGGCGCATCTCGGCCGGGGTGCGGCCGTCTACGCGGGAGGACTCGCTCATGTGCGGGAACCTTTCTCGGGGTGGTGCGGAAGGACGGTGGAGGAGGATCGGATTCGGGAGGCGATGGGGGCGGAACTGGGGCGGGTCTGCGGCAGCCGCATCGCGGCGCTGGTCGCTCCGTCCCGCGCGCGGCTTCGGCGGCTAGCCGAGCAGCTGGATTGCGCCCGTCTGCACGCGCTCCACGCGCTCGATGCTGTTGCCGAGCATGCGCCGGGCCAGCGCGACGAACGCGTCCGTGTCGGGGCCGGTCGCCTCGTAGCGGACGGTCGCTTCGCCCGCGTCATGCGGGCGAAGCAGGCCGCGCTCCGTGAGCGTGTGGAAGACCTCGCTCGCCGTCTCGAGATCACTCGACACGAGCGCGACATCGGGGCCGACGACCTGGCGGAGGGCCCCGCGGAGGAACGGGTAGTGGGTGCAGCCGAGCACGAGGGTATCGATCCCCTCCGCGACGAGGGGCGCGAGGTACTCCTGCGCCACGGCGTGCACGCGCTCGCCACTCGTCTCCCCCGCCTCGACGAGCTCGACGAAGCGGGGCGCCGCGGCGGAGCTCAGGGTGATGTCCGGACGCATGGCGAAGAGGTCGTCGTAGGCCCGCGACTGGATCGTGCCCTGCGTTCCGATGAGCCCGACCCTGCCGTTCCGCGTGATCGCCGCTGCGCTGCGCACCGTGGGCGCGATGACCTCGATCACGGGGACGTCGTAGCGCTCTCGCGCGTCGCGAAGCACCGCGGCGGAGGCCGTGTTGCACGCGATCACGAGCATCTTCACGCCCTGCGCGACGAGGTCGTCGAGGATCTCGAGCGCGAAGCGGCGCACTTCCGCGATCGGGCGCGGCCCGTACGGCGTGCGCGCGGTGTCGCCGACGTAGATCATCGACTCCCCGGGGAGCTGATCCCGGATCGCGCGCGCCACCGTCAGGCCGCCGACGCCGGAGTCGA
Source organism: Leucobacter sp. PH1c (assembly GCF_000633415.1). GTDB lineage: Bacteria > Actinomycetota > Actinomycetes > Actinomycetales > Microbacteriaceae > Leucobacter. The sequence goes on from NZ_AYMV01000004.1 coordinate 14,703, forward strand.
AGACCCCGATCGGGGCGTCGGGGCTGAGCTCACGCGTCTGCATTCCCCCAGCTTACCGGAGCGCTCAGGCGGGGGTCTTGATCCAGGTGGTGCGGTGCATCTCGGTGAGCCCGGCCGTCGAGATCCCCGCGTAGTGCGCGGCCGAGCCGTAGCCCTTGTTCGATTCCCAGGCGTACTCGGGGTGCGCTTCGTGCGCGGCGCGCATGATCGCGTCGCGCTCCACCTTGGCGCGCACGGAGGCCGCTGCCACGCTCGCACACGCCCGATCCGCTCCCACGCGGGTGCGCACGTCGAGCGGCTGCCGCAGCACCGGGCTGAGCCAGTCGTGCGAGCCGTCGAGGATGATCACGGCATCGTTCACGGGGACGCCCGCCTCGTGGAGGGTGAGCAGCGCTCGCCGCGCTGCCGCGCCGAGCATCGCGGTGATCCCGTGCTCGTCGATCTCCTCGGCACTCGCGAAGCCGACAGCGCCCGATCCCCACTCGGCGACGAGCGGAGCGATCGCGTCGCGGCGCTTCTCGCTCAGCAGCTTCGAGTCGCGGAGCCCGGCGGGGAACTCGGCGGTGCCGCGCAGCACGGCATGGGCGCCGACCGCGACGGGACCGGCGATCGCCCCGCGGCCCACCTCGTCAAGACCGATCACGAGCGGGGCACCCGCGGCGAAGTACGCCGCTTCGACCTCGAGGGTCGGGTCCTTCGACGGCTTCGCGTCGGGCTCAGTCACCCTTGGCCCGATCGACCCCGGTGAAGGTGCCCTCGGGCACGCCGAGCCAGGTGAAGCGGTCGAGCGGCCAGTTCAGCACGAATGCGCGGCCGACGATCTCGGACTCCGGCACGAAGCCCTTACCCGGCTGATCCTGGTTGTAGCGCGAGTCCTTGCTCTGGTAGCGGTTGTCGCCCATCACCCAGACGGAGTTCTCGGGGACGGTGACGTCGAAGTCGATCTTCGAGGCCCGGGTCTCCCCCGGGGGGATGACGATGTACGTCTCGTCGAGCGGTACACCGTTCACCATGACGCGCCCCTGCGCGTCGCAGCACTGCACACGGTCGCCGCCCACGCCGATCACGCGCTTGACGACGTACTCGTTGCTCGTATCCGCCGCGAGGCCGAGCGTCTGGAGCACCTTCTCGACCCCCGTCGGCGGGTTCTCCGAGCGCGGGTAGAGCCACCCGCCCGGATCCTTGAAGACGACGATGTCGCCGCGCTGCACGTCCATCACGTTCGGTACGAGCTGGTTCACGAGGATCCGGTCGTTCACCTGCAGCGTCTGCTCCATCGACTGCGACGGGATGTAGAAGCTGCGCACCAGGAACGTCTTCAGCAGGAAGGAGACCAGGAAGGCGACGATCAGGATGACGAGCAGATCGCGGATGAAGCCGAGGAACCCGCCCCGTCGGCCGCCGCCCTCCGCGGTGCTCTCAGCGTTGCTCATCGGTGCTCCTTGCTCGGTGTGCTCGGTGGCTCGGTACGCCCGCGCGGGGCCGCGCGAGCACAATCTCAGGACAGACACTTCAGGCTCCCATACCCGAGCGGGAGGGAGCCTGAAAGCGTCACGGGCGTGTCGCGAGACGCGCCCGGGGATGGGCGCGGAACTTACGCGTCGCGCTTCTCCTTGATCTTGGCCTTCTTGCCGGTGAGGCCGCGGAGGTAGTACAGCTTCGCGCGGCGCACGTCGCCGCGGGTGACGACCTCGATCTTGTCGATCGCGGGCGAGTGCACGGGGAACTTACGCTCCACGCCCACCTGGAAGCTGATCTTGCGGACCGTGAAGGTCTCGCGCACGCCCTCGCCGTGACGCGAGATCACGACGCCCTGGAACACCTGGACACGCGAGCGGTTGCCCTCGACGATGTTGACGTGCACCTTGACGGTGTCGCCGGCACGGAAGGCGGGGATGTCGCTCTTGAGCGACGAGGCGTCGACGTGGTCGAGCTTCTGCATGATGTTCTCTCTCTGCGCCCGCCGCAAGTCGGTACGCGGATGTAATTTCGAAAAGTAGGAAGTGGGCTCACGGTGTGTGCGGACCCTCGCGGCAGTGCCGCACCGTGGCACAAGGATCAATTATGCCACATCTCCCGGAGGGGCCGCGCGCCCGCGCGGGAGACGCCGCGGGTATCGCCCCGCTTTGGGGAAACCGCGCGGCGATTCGCGGTTCATTTGACCGTTTGCACAAGCCCGCCCGGGGACGCCCCCAGAATACTGGGAGCGCACGGGGCGCCCGTCCGTTCAGGGCCGGGCCCGCCTCGCGTATTCACGGCGCAGCGGTCGACGACCACGTCACGGGCGACACGCAGACCCGCGCCGACTCGGAACAGGAAGATCACGCATGTCATCGACGACTGAAACGCAGCAGGAGACGCCCCGCACCCGCGAGCGCACGTTCCTCGGCCACCCCATCGGCCTCGCCAATCTGCTGGGGGTGGAACTCTGGGAGCGCTTCTCCTTCTACGGCATGGTCACGATCCTCGCCTACTACCTCTACTACTCGGTTGCGGACGGGGGGCTCGGACTCCCCCAGGGGGTCGCCACCGGGCTCGTCGGGGCCTACGGCGGGCTCGTCTACCTCTCGACCGTGCTGGGGAGCTGGCTCGCCGATCGCGCCTTCGGCATGGAGCGGATGGTCTTCTTCGGCGGCTTCGTCGTCATGGCCGGCCACATCGCCCTCGCGCTGATCCCCGGGCTCCTGGGTGTCGGGGTCGGGCTCGTTCTCGTCGCGCTCGGCGCGGGCGCGCTCAAGGCGAACGCCTCCTCGTTGCTCGGCACGCTCTACGCGAAGGGCGACACCCGGACCGACGGTGGCTTCTCGCTGTTCTACCTCGGTATCACGATCGGCTCGTTCTTCGGCCCGCTCCTCACGGGCGTGCTCAACGACGTCGCCGGATTCCACATCGCGTTCGGCGCCGCCGCCGTGGGCATGCTGATCGGCCTCATCCAGTACGTGGTGTTCCGGCGGAACCTCGGCACGGCCGGGAAGCTGCCGAGCAACCCGCTCGCCCCCGAGGAGCGCCGCCGCGCCTGGATCGTCGGCGCGATCGGCCTCGCCGTCCTCGTGCTGCTCATCGCCACCGGGGTACTCACGATCACGAACCTCGCCCCCGCGGCGAGCCTCGTCGTTGCGGCAGCCACCATCGCGTACTTCACCGTCATGCTGCGCAGCCCGAAGGTCACCGCTGAGGAGCGCCGGGGCGTGCGGGCCTTCATTCCCATGTTCATCGCGATCACCGCGTTCTGGGCGCTCTTCCAGCAGCTGTTCACGGCGCTCGCCGTCTATTCCGATGAGCGCGTCGACTGGAACATCTTCGGCTGGACCGCTCCGTCCTCCTTCCTCTTCCTCGCGCAGACCATCTGGGCGATGCCCCTCCTCGCCGTCGCGAGCGTCGTGTGGACGAAGCTCGGCGACCGCGCGCCCTCGACGCCCGTGAAGCTCGGCATCGGCGTGATCCTCACCGGCTTCGGCTACCTGCTCTTCCTCACGATGTCCGGCAGCGCGGGACGCACGAGCCCCGCGCTCGCGGTGTGCGGGGTCCTCCTGCTCTTCGCCGTGGCCGAGCTGCTCGTCTCCCCGATCGGGCTCTCCGTGAGCACGAAGCTCGCACCCGCCGCCTTCCGCGCGCAGATGATGGCGCTGTACTTCTTCGGGCCGGCGCTCGGATCCGCGCTCTCGGGCGTCCTCGCGAACTACTACTCGCCCGCGAACGAGGTCCCGTACTTCCTCATCTCGGGCGGGATCGCGATCGCGATCGGGCTCGGCATGATCGCCGTGAGCCGGTGGAGCCTCGCCCGCATGGGCGCGGTGCGCTAAGCACCCGGTCCCGTCAGCGCTCTGCGCGCCCCCTCGCCCCGCCGGCGTGGGCGCGCAGGGCGCTGACGCGCAACTGGAGATGCGCGAGCAGCAGGCTGTCCGCATCGGAGAGCTCGAGTCCGGAGATCTCGCGGATGCGCCGGAGCCGGTAGCGCAGCGTGTTGGGGTGCACGTGCAGCGCCTGCGCGGCGGCATCGACCGACCCGGCCGCGTCGAGATACGCGGTGAGCGAGGCCGTGAGGAGGCCGTCCTCGCCCTCGTGGGCGCGGAGCCGGGCGAGTGGGCCGCTCAGCAGGGGCAGCCCGAGCTCGTCGACCGCGTCGGAGAGGTGCAGGAGCATCACGGCGAGCGCGGCCTCGTCGACCGTACGCACGGCCGGGCCGCGGTCGGCCGGGTGACGTAGCGCGCGCAGCGAGACATCGGCCTGCGCGCGCAGCTGGGCGAGCTCTCCGAGGGTCTCCGCCGGGCCGCTCACGGCGACGATGAAGTGCTTCGTGAGCGGGGTGCGGGAGAGGAATCCCTGGGCGAGGCGCGCCGTCTCCGCGACGGGGTCGCCCGTGCTCGCCGACCACCCGACGATCGCGTACACGGCCCCCGTGCCCACGACGAACGAGGAGCTCGGGTGCACCGCCGTGAGGTAGTAGTCGAGCGTCTCGGCGAAGCGCTGCAGATCGGCCACGGTCGCGGCGTCGCTCGCAGCCGTGCGCTCGCTCGCCTCGGGAAGCCGCGGGGCCGCGGCGATCACGCAGTAGGGGCCCGCCCCCAGGCGAAGGCGGCTCGCTTCGGCGTGCCCCGCGGAGCCGCTCAGGACCGCGGCGGTGAGATCTCCTCGCTGCTTCCTGGCGTAGTTACTCTCGGTGCGGAGCGCCGCGAGGCGGAGCGCGACGCTCGGCGCGAACTCCGCGAAGCGGGCCGTCTGCTCGGGCGTGAACGGGGCCGAGGTCGCTGCCCAGATGTAGCCGAGCACCTCCGTACCCGCGCGCACCGCGACCGCGACGCGGGCGAGATGGTCGGGGATGAGCGCGGGCATATAGATTGGCTCCTCTGCGGCGTGCAGGCGCTCGAACTCGCCGCGCTGCCGCTGCCCCAGAAGCGTCTCCTGATCGACCGCGCGGCCGAGGATCGTGTCGATGCGTTCGGCGTCGCTGCGCTCCTGCCCCGCAGACCAGGCGACGAGGGCGGAGAAGCGGTCCTCGATCGTCACGGGAGCGGCGAACTCGGCGTAGATGGCGTTGGCGATGGCGAAGAGCTCCGACTGCACGCCGTCGGTGCGAATGCTGGCGCGGGCGTAGTCGAGCAGTTGCTCGCGGACGGTCGTCGCGACGTGCATCCACGACGCCTCCGCCGCGACCTCCACGACTGTGGTTCGACCGAAGTCGACGCCGGCCGGTCGCGGCCCCTTGACGAGCAGGACTCCGGCGCCGCCGGCGTCGAGGCTCTGGAGCAGCGCCGACAGCTCCTCCGCAGTGTGGACCCCGAGGCCCAGCACGATCGATTCCGCGTCGACCGGCTCGGACGCCCCGGGCGCGTGCAGCACCACCTCGCTCAGCGGCGCGTCGGCGAAGCCGCCCGCGTGGACGATCCGCAGGAGCGCCGGGCCGACGCTCGCAACGAGCTGCCGGGCGGTGAGGCGCTGTGCCCCCGGCTCCGCGTTTCCCCGCTGATCCGCCATCCTGCGCCCCTTCCCGCCCGCCGGGTCTATCCCGAACGACAAGCGAGCGTACGGGAGATTGCACTTTCCGACAACTCGGCGGGGGCGTCGTCTTGGGATCATGGGAACCATGCCGCACTCCGACGTCCCCTCCGCCCCCGCACCCACGATCACGGAGGGGGTGTCCGGTGGGGGCGTCTCCCCCGCAGCCGTCCTCATCCGCGGGGCGCGCGTGATCGACGGGACCGGCGCACCGGAGTACCCCGCGGATCTCTGGATCTGTGACGGCCGGATCGCCGCGATCGCCGCGGCCGGCGAGCTGGCGGTTCCCGCGGGCGCGCGGGAGGTGGATGCGACAGGCCTCGTGGTGGCGCCGGGCTTCATCGATGTGCACTCCCACGCGGACAACGCACCGGTGCTGGCGGACGACGACCTCACGAAGCTCGCGCAGGGCGTCACGACGGAGGTCACCGGGAACTGCGGGTACTCGCTCGCTCCGGTCGCCCCCTCCCGTGAGGAGGCGTTTCTCGCCGATAGCGAGCGGCTGTTTTCGTTCCCGTACTCGGGGTGGCGCAGTTCCGCCGAGTGGTTCGCGGAGATCGACCGGCGCGGCACCGTGGTGAATGTGTGCCCGCTCGTGGGACATGGCACACTCCGCATCGCGGCGGTGGGCGCGGAGGCGCGTGCGGCGACCCCCGCCGAGCTCGACGAGATGGGGCGGCTGCTCCGAGAGGCGCTCGAGGCCGGAGCGTTCGGGTTCTCGAGCGGGCTGATCTATGCCCCGGGCTGCTACAGCGACACGGGCGAACTGGCGCATCTTGCGCGGCAGCTTCCCGCCGACCGCGTGTACGCCACACACATGCGCGATGAGAGCGGCCGACTCCTGGAGAGCATCGACGAAGCGCTCGCCGTGGGCCGGGCGAGCGGCTGCCGCGTGCAGGTGTCGCACCTGAAGGCAGCGGGCCGGCAGAACTGGGGCGGGGTCGCGCGGGCGCTGGAGCGGCTCGACGCGGCGCGCGCAGCCGGGGTCGCGGTGACGCAGGACGTCTACCCCTATGCGGCCGCGTCGACCTCGCTCGGGATCTGCCTGCCGCCGTGGGCGCACGACGGGGGCACGGAGGCCACGCTTCGGCGCTTGGCGGACCCGGAGGATCGCGCGCGGATGCGCGCGCAGATCCTGGCGGGAGACGATGGCACCTGGGAGAACGTGCTCGATGGCGCGGGGGCGGACGGCATCATGATCGCCGACAGCCGGAGCCACCGCTTCGAGGGCCTCACACTGGTGGAGATCGCTGCGGAGCTCGACGTGGACGCGGTCGAAGCGCTCCTCACCGTGCTGCGCGAGGAGGCGCTCGACGTGCGCATGGTCGTCTTCGACATGTCCGAGGACGATCTGGTGGCGGCTCTCCGCTCACCGTTCACCGCGATCGGTTCCGATGGGCTCCCGCCAGGCCGGGCCGGGCGCCAGCACCCGCGCCTGTACGGCACGTTCCCTCGCGTGCTCGGCCGCTTCGTGCGCGAACTCGGGGTGCTGTCGCTGCCGGAGGCGATCCGGCGTATGACGTCGCTCCCCGCGGAGATCTTCGGGGTGCCTGAGCGCGGCACGATCGAGGTGGGCTGCATCGCGGACCTCGTCTGCTTCGACCCCGCGGAGATCGCTCACCCGGGAAGCTACACCGAGCCGGAGCTCCCGCCGACCGGTATCCGCTGGGTGATGCAGCGCGGACACCTCGGCCTGGTGGACGGTGTGTGGTCCGGGCACCGCCACGGCGAACGACTGCGTCCCGCGTCGAACCCCGGTGGCGGCGCAATCGCGAGCCCGACGAGCGCGACTCGGTAGCGGCCACGAAGGTCTGCGGCGAGCGCCGCTCGGGAGCAGCCGGGCCTGCGGCGAGCGCTGCGCCTTACTCGGCGGATCTGCGCCCGTCTCCCGGGAGTACCCGGTGCCGCGAAGTGACGAATGCCCCATTCTGTCCGATCTCGAGCAGTTCGAGTTCGAGCCTGCGTGGGAGGAGCGGGCGCCCCGCGCCGAGGGTAACCGGAGCGACGGAAAGGTGCACCTCGTCGAGCAGTCCGGCGTCCGCGAACTGACCCGCGAGCGCTCCCCCGCCGACCACCCACAGGTCGCGCCCACCCGCGGCGGCCTGCATCTCCTCGTACACGGGCGCAACATCTCCGCTCACGAAGCGGATTGCCGCCGGAGCGTGCTCCGGAGGGCTGAGCTCGCGCGATGTCAGCACCCAGGCGGGCACCTCGTAGCTCCACCCTCCGTTGGCGAGCACCCACTCGAAGGTGGTTGACCCCATGACGATCGCGCCGATGTTGGCGATGAACGCTTCGTAGTCGTTTCCTCCGCCCGGTTCTTGCGGCTGGGTGAGCAGCCAGTCCAGTGAATCACTCGGGTCCGCGATGAACCCGTCGAGTGACGCGGCCACGTAGTAGATGAGCTTCGACATATCTGCCTTTCGGTGAGTGGGGAGTTGGTTCGTCACAGGTGCTTGCTCTCCGTCACAGATGCTCGCTCGCCGCTGAGCGCTCTCCGCGGCGTTCTCGGACCCACAGGATCGGGTCGCCACCTGCCCGGGACAGTCCGAATTCGGAGAGGAGGCTGCGCGCGACCTCGCGTCGGTAGGCGGAGTAGTGCAGGACGTGCGCGACGACACTGCTCAGCTGGAAGCTCTCCGGCGGTTCGCACAGGGCGTCGATGAAGCGGTCGTCCCACCCGCCTCGCGCGTCGATGGCTCGCACCCGCGACAGCCAGCGCTCCGCTACGGCGTCGTGCTCACGGGCGAGCTCCGCGAACGACCCGAAGGGGAAGGGCTCCGGCGTGACGTCCCCCTCGATTGCGGCGAGCCACACGCGTTTCGCGCGAACGATCTGCACCAGCGTGGTCATCGCGCTCGCCTCCGGTGGCGACCACTCGTGCGGATCCGTATTCGGCACGATCACCCGTTCGACCTCGTCCGCGGGGAGCGACGCGGCGAAGCGGATCAGGGCGCTCGTGTCTGCGACATCGTGGAGGAGCATCTGCTCCACCATCGGGTTCACCCGTACCGGCTGATCCGTCACCCAGAGCGCGGACGGCGGATGGAAGTGGATCCCGTTCGTGCTGGGCAACCAGTGCGCCTCGCCGAGCTCGCTAGGAGGTACTCCATACGCTCGCGCAAACGCGCGGCTAAAGCCCTCCGCGGACTCGTACCCGGCTTCCAACCCGGCCTCGAGCACGCCTGCTCCGTTGCGCAGCCGCCAGGCGGCCCGTTCGAGCATGACACGCCGCCGCATGGCCGCAGGGGCCTCGCCCGCCTGCTCGGAGACCGTGCGGGCGAAGTGGAAGCGGGACGAGTGCGCAGCCCCGGCCATCTCGTCGAGAGTGCGGTGCTCCTCGTCCAGTACTGCGTCGAGCAGCTGCCGGAGGCGATCGGGTGCAGGTTCGGTCATGGCACCCAGTCTGCCCGCGAGTCGGGCATCGCGCATGACCGATCTTGCGGACTGCCGTGCTGTGTGTCGCCGACGTCGGTGGTCCCTGCCATCATCGGTACATGTCCTCCACCGCATCGCCCACGCTCGACCAGGCGCTCGCAGTCCTCCGCGAGCTCACCGGTGCTCCCGAGGCGCGCTTCCATCCCGGGCAGTTCGAAGCGATCAGCGCGCTCGTCGACGAGGGCCGCCGCGCACTCGTCGTGCAGCGGACCGGCTGGGGCAAGTCGGCGGTGTACTTCGTCGCGACGGCGCTGCTGCGGGCGCGGGGCGCCGGGCCCACCCTGCTCGTCTCGCCTCTCCTCGCGCTCATGCGGGATCAGGTGGCCGCTGCTGAGCGCGCCGGCGTGCGCGCAGCAGCTATCAACTCGGCGACCTCCGAGGAGTGGGAGTCGATCTCCGAGCGCCTCGCGCGTGACGAGATCGATGTGCTCCTCGTCTCCCCGGAGCGGCTGAACAATCCGCGGTTCCGCAGCGAGCAGCTGCCCGGCCTGCTGGCACGCATGGGCATGCTCGTGATCGATGAGGCGCACTGCATCTCCGACTGGGGGCACGACTTCCGCCCGGACTACCGGCGCATCGCGACCCTGCTCGCAGAGCTCGATCGGCACGTTCCCGTGCTCGCGACGACCGCGACGGCGAACGCGCGTGTGGTGGCCGATGTCGTGGATCAGCTCGGAGCAGACGTGCTGACGCTGCGCGGCTCCCTTGCCAGGCAGTCGCTCCGGCTCGGCTGCCTGACCCTGCCGAACGCGCAGGACCGCTTGGCCTGGCTCGTCGGCCATCTCGGATCGCTCCCCGGCAGCGGGATCGTGTACGCCCTCACCGTGTCCGCGGCCGAGGACACCGCTCAGCTGCTCCGCGACTCGGGGTACGAGGTCGCCGCGTACACGGGGCGCACCGACCCGGAGGAGCGCGAGCGTCTCGAGGCCGCCCTGCAGCGCAACGAGGTCAAGGCGCTCGTCGCGACAAGCGCGCTCGGCATGGGGTTCGACAAGCCCGATCTCGGCTTCGTGCTGCATCTCGGTGCGCCGTCCTCGCCCGTGGCCTATTACCAGCAGGTGGGGCGCGCGGGCCGCGGCACCGACCACGCCGACGTGCTCCTCCTCCCGGGCCCCGAGGACCGGGCGATCTGGCAGTACTTCGCCACCGCATCGATGCCGGACCCCGAGCGCGCCGCAGCGGTCATCGAGGCCCTCGGCTCACCCGACTCCGGCCCGGTCTCAACGCCGGCGCTCGAAGCCCGCGTCGATCTGCGCCGCACTCAGCTCGAGCTGCTCCTGAAAGTGCTCGACGTCGACGGGGCGGTCGCCCGCGTGGCGGGCGGCTGGGTCGCCACCGGCGCGCACTGGGTCTACGACGCCGAGCGTTACCGCAGGATCGCGGAGTCGCGTCTCGCGGAGCAGGCGGCGATGCTGAGCTACGAGCGCGGCGAGACCTGCCGCATGGCCCACCTCCAGCAGGAGCTCGACGATCCGACGGCCGCGCCGTGCGGTCGCTGCGACGTCTGCGCGGGCCCCTGGTACCCGAGCGAGGTCTCCGGGGCTGCCGTGAGCCAGGCGGGATCGACGCTCGCGCGCTCCGGGGTGCCGATCGACCCGCGCGGGCAGTGGCCGACGGGGGCCGACCGGCGCGGCGTCCCCGTGCGCGGGCGCATCGCCCCCGGGGAACGTGCGGAACCCGGCCGTGTGGTCGCTCGACTCACGGACCTCGGGTGGGGCGGCCCGCTGCGCGAACTGCTCGCCGCGGGGGCGTCCGATCAGCCCATCCCCGACGCGCTGCTCGGTGCGGTGCTCACCACGCTGCGCGACTGGCCGTGGGCGGAGCGCCCCGTCGGCGTCGTGGCGATGCCGTCGCTCAGCCGACCGCTCCTCGTGCGCAGCACGGCGGAGGCGATCGCGGAGCGCGGGCGGCTGCCGTTCCTCGGAGCGCTCACGGTCGATGAGCACCGTCCGTCCTCCGGGCCTGGCGGCAACAGCGCGTTCCGGCTCGCCTCCGTGTGGGGGCGCTGGCAGGTGGGCCCGGAGCTCGCCGCCGCGGTCGCCCAGGCCCCCGGCCCGCTGCTGCTGGTCGACGATCTCGTGGACAGCCGCTGGTCGCTCACCGTCGCGGCCCGAGAGCTCCGCTTGGCGGGCGCGCCCGCCGTGCTTCCCTTCGCGCTCGCGTCCGCCGGATAGGCGCGTCCAGCCGCAGCCCGGTGCGCGCCATCAGGCCGCAGCCGGGCGCGCACCGTGCAGCCGGGCGCGGCCCCTTCAGCGGGCTAGTGCTGGCAGCCGGGGCACCAGTACAGCTTGCGCGCGCCGAACTCCTCCAGGATGATGTTCGCTCCGCAGCGCTTGCATGGCGTGCCCTCGAGCTTGTACACCCAGTGGCGCTCGTCGCGATCCACGAGCGCCCGCTCGTACGCCTCGCCCTCAAGCCCGTCGATGGTGATCATCTGACCGACCGTGATCCCCACCTCGAGCAGTTCGGCCCAGTCGTCCCACAGCGCCTCCAGCACCGTGCGGTCGAGAGCGTTCGCGGGTGTGTGCGGGTTGAGCTCGGCGCGGAAAAGCATCTCGGCCCGGTACACGTTGCCGATCCCGGCGACGACCGCCTGGTCCATGAGGACGAGCCCGATCGGCGTCTTCTTCTTCCCGGCGCGCTCAACGAAGCGGGCGCGCTCTGCGGGGGTGTTCGCGTTCGCGGGGTCCGGTCCGAGCCGGAGCACCACGGCGTCGACCTCGGCGGGCGTGAGCACCTCGCACGCGGTCGGGCCGCGCAGGTCAGCGCACACGGCGTCGGTGAGGAGGCGCACACGCACCTGGCCGACAGGATCCGGCGGGAACGACTCGACGGCGTCCGACTCCTTGTCCGACTCGGCCATCCGCACACGGGTGCGCCGCGGCGCGCCGATCGACGTCACGGAATCCTCGGCGTCGCGGTCGACGGGGCCGCCGGGCCGCGAGTTCTCGCCGTTCTGCCCCAGTCGGGAGTGCCCGGGCGTCTGGCCGTGGATCTGGATCGACGGATCGATCCGCACCTCGCCCGAGAAGTCCCAGGCGCCGTAGATGCCGAGGTGCACGCGCAGCCAGTGATCACCCTCGAACTCGAGGAACATCTGCTTGCCGACGGCGCGCGCATCGAGCATCTCGCGCCCGCTCAGCAGCGCGGCGCCCTGGGCGAAGCGCCCCTGCGGACTCGTCACCTCCGGGCGCGAGCCCACGAAGTTGACGCCGAACTGCCGCGCGATGCGGTGGACGGAATGCCCCTCAGGCACGGCTAGCCCAGCTGGTCGACGTGCTTGCCGGCGATGTCGCCGGTGCGCTCGTACTCGCCCAGCTGCGCGATCCGGCGCACGTGGCGCTCATCGCCCGGGAAGGGCGTGTCGATGAAGAGCTCGATGAAGCGGATCGCGTCCTCGACGGGGTGCTGACGCGCACCGATCGAGATGACGTTCGCGTTGTTGTGCTCACGCGCGAGCGTCGCGGTCGAGTCGTTCCAGACGAGGGCCGCCCGGATCCCCTCCACCTTGTTCGCCGCCATCTGCTCGCCGTTGCCCGAGCCGCCAAACACGACGCCGAGCGCCTCGACGCCCGCGCGCTGGTCCTGCGCGACGCCGATAGCCGCGTTGATGCAGAACGAGGGGTAGTCGTCGAGCGCGTCGTACTCCGCGGGACCGTGGTCGATCACCTCGTGCCCCAGGCCCTGCAGATGCTGCTGCAGCTGCTGGCTGAATTCGAGTCCGGCATGGTCGGTGGCAACGTGGATGCGCATGGTGTCGATTCTAGCCGTCCCCGCACGCCTCGCCCGGCGCCCCGCGATCAGAACTGCGGGCCCGAGGTGCGCCCGCGCTTGAACTCGCTGAAGCCCGGAACGCTCGCGGCCATGACGATCCCGTCCCAGAGGCGGAGTGCGGTCTCCCCCGTGGGCGCCGGGGTGACGACGGGCCCGAAGAAGGCGTTGCCGTTCACGGAGATGATGGGCACCCCCACGTCGGGGCCCGCGATCCGCATAGCGTGATCGGTGTTCGCGCGGAGCTGCGCATCGGAGTCCGGGGCGTCGGCCGCTGCGGCGAGCGCAGCGTCGAGGCCGAGCTCCGCGAGCGACTCGGCGATGATCGCGTCGATGTCGCTGCGACCGCCGGGGTGGATGCGGGTGCCGAGGGCCGTGTAGAGCGGGCCGACCACGTCCTGGCCGTTCGCGACGCGCGCGGCCTCCACGACACGGCCCATGCGCTGGCCGGCGAGGTGGTGGGGGGTGTGGTCGTTGGGCTCGGTGCCCTCGTTCAGGATCGCGAGGCTGATCGGGTGCCAGGTGATCTCGAAGCCGCGTGCTTCGGAGACCTCGGTGGCCCAGCGGCTGGTCATCCAGCACCACGGGCAGATCGGGTCGAACCAGAACTCGACCTCTGGCGTCTCGGGAATCGGCTGCGCAGCGTTCATGTCACCAGCCTACCTCCGGCCCGCGGGCATAAGGTGGGAGTCGTCACCACCCATCACTCGTCAGGAGCAGTACGTGCCAGGAACGAACCTCACCCGCGCCGAGGCCCAGGAGCGGGCCGCGATCGTCGCGACGCAGCGCTACGAGGTGGCGCTGGATCTCACCACCGGCGCGGAGACCTTCGCCGCCGCCACCACGATCCACTTCACCGCGGCGGAGGGCGCCGCGACGTTCGTCGATCTCATCGCCGACTCGGTGGAGCGGATCGAGCTGAACGGCGTCGAGCTGGACCCTGCCGGCCTGTTCGCGGATTCGCGGGTGCAGCTGCCCGGTCTCGCCGCGGAGAACACGGTGCGGATCGAGTCGACGCAGCGGTACACGAACACGGGCGAAGGCCTGCATCGTTTCGTGGATCCCGCCGATGGCGAGGTCTACCTCTACTCGCAGTTCGAGGTGCCGGATTCGCGGCGCATGTTCGCGGTGTTCGAGCAGCCCGATCTGAAGGCAACGTTCGCGTTCACGATCACGGCGCCGGCGCGCTGGAAGGTCGTGTCGAACCAGCCGACGCCGGCTCCCGTCGCCGCGGGCGCGATGGCCGGGGCGCAGGGCGCCGATTGGGCCGAGCAGGAGATCGCGACGTGGACGTTCGAGCCCACCCCGGTGATGTCGAGCTACATCACGGCGCTCATCGCGGGGCCGTACGCGGAGGTGCGTGCGGAGCTCACGAGCCGGGACGGCCGCACGATCCCGCTCGGGGTCTTCTGCCGCGAGTCGCTCTCGGAGTACCTGGATGCCGACTACATCTTCGAGAAGACGCGCGAGGGCTTCGCCTTCTTCGAGGAGCAGTTCGACTTCCCCTACCCGTTTGACAAGTACGACCAGCTGTTCGTGCCCGAGTACAACATGGGTGCGATGGAGAACATCGGCGCGGTGACGTTCACCGAGGCGTACGTGTTCCGCAGCCAGGTCACCGACGCGATGCGCGAGCGCCGGGTGGTCACGATCCTGCACGAGCTCGCGCACATGTGGTTCGGCGATCTCGTGACGATGCGCTGGTGGAACGACCTCTGGCTGAACGAGTCGTTCGCCGAGTACATGTCGACGCTCGGCGTCGCCGAGGCGACCGAGTGGACCGAGTGCTGGACCACGTTCGTCGCGTCGGAGAAGTCGTGGGCGTACCGCCAGGATCAGCTGCCGTCGACGCACCCGATCGTCGCGGAGATCCGCGATCTCGAGGACGTGCTCGTCAACTTCGACGGGATCACGTACGCGAAGGGCGCCTCGGTACTCAAGCAGCTCGTGGCCTGGGTCGGGCGCGAGCCGTTCATGCGGGGCGTGCACGACTACTTCGTGAAGCACCAGTTCTCGAACACGGAGCTGCCGGACCTCATGCGCGAGCTCGAGGCCCAGTCGGGCCGCGATCTCTCGGAGTGGACGACGAAGTGGCTCGAGACGGCCGGCGTGAACACGCTCCGTCCCGTGTTCGAACTCGACGACGATGGAGCGTACCGCAGCTTCGCGATCGAGCAGACCGCGGTGGCCGAGTACCCGACCATCCGCCCGCACCGCATCGCGGTCGGCCTGTACGGGACGGGTGCGGACGGGGCGGTACGCCGGATCCAGCGCCTCGAGCTCGACATCGACGGCCCTCGCACGGAGGTGCCCGAGCTCGTCGGCGTCGCGCAGCCGGAGCTCCTGCTGCTGAACGATGACGACCTCACGTACGCGAAGATCCGTCTCGACGAGCGCTCGCTCGAGACGGCGGCGGCGAAGCTCGGCTCGGTCGAGGACTCGCTCGCTCGCGCGCTCCTCTGGGGCACGCTGTGGGATGCGACGCGTGACGCGGAGTTCCCGGCGTCGCGGTTCGTCGAGATCGTGCTCGCGCACGTGGGCAACGAGTCGGCGTCGACGACCCTGCGCACGCTCCTCGGCCAGCTGCTGCTCTCCGGGGCGAGCTACGTCGCCCCCGAGCGTCGCGCGGCCACGCTCGAGCGCGTGGCAGACGCCCTGTGGCGCCTCGCGGTCGACGCCGAGCCCGGCAGCGATCGCCAGTTCCAGTTCGTGAAGTCGTTCGGGCAGCTCGCGGAGAGCGATGAGCAGCTCGACACGGTGCAGGGCCTCTTCGACGGTTCGCTCCCCCTCGACGGGCTCGACATCGACACCGACCTCGGCTGGGAGCTCCTCATCGCGCTCGCCGCGGGCGGGCGGGCCACGGCCGCGCAGATCGACGCGCGCCTCGCGGAGGATCGCACGGCGAGCGGCAACCAGTCGGCCGCGCACGCGCGCGCCGCACTGCCCACCGCCGCGGACAAGGAGGCCGCCTGGGTCTCCGTGTTCGACGATGCGAACCAGCCGAACGCGATCGTGCGCGCGACGGGCCTCGGCTTCACTCGCGCGCACGACGTCGCGCTGCTCGAGCCGTACGTGGAGCGCTTCTTCGCGGCGCTCACGCCCGTGTGGGAGTCCCGCAGCTACGCCATCGCGGAGGAGCTCATCGAGGGCTTCTACCCTGCCCCGCTCGCGCACGCCGCCCTCGGCGACGCGACCCGCGCCTGGCTCGACGCGCACGCGGACGCCCCCGCGGCGCTCCGCCGCATGATCTCGGAGCACCTGGCCGGGGTCGAGCGCGCGCTCCGCGCCCAGCAGGCCGATCGGGCGGTCGAGGGCCACTGATGGGCGAGTTCGGCGCAGCGCTCGGGAGCTTCTACGAGACCTACCGCACGGCGATCAACATCGCCGTGATCGTGATCGCGGCGGGGCTCCTCAACTGGGCGCTGCGCCGACTCCTCATGCGCACGGTCACGCAGGTGGTGCGCGGCGTGAAGCGTGCGCAGGACGTCGACACCACCTCGGAGATCATGGCGGCGCCCTACGTCAACGCGCGAGCCGTGCAGCGCACGCGCACGCTCGGCACCGTGGGGCGCCACGTGATCTCCTGGACCGTCGTCATCACCGCGCTGATCCTGATCCTTGCGCAGCTCGGCGTCGACCTCGGCGCCGTGCTGACCTCGGCCGGCATCGTCGCCGCCGGCCTCGCGTTCGGTGCGCAGAACATCGTGAAGGACATCCTGAACGGGATCTTCATGGTGTTCGAGGATCAGCTCGGTGTGGGCGACGTCGTGCAGATCAACACGATCAGCGGCACCGTCGAGGACGTGGGGATCCGCGTCACGCAGGTGCGCGCGCTCGACGGCACGCTCTGGCACGTGCGCAACGGCGAGATCCTCATGCTCGGCAACTCCTCGCAGGGGTGGGGGCGCGCGCTCATCGATGTGACCGTTGACGCGGATCAGGATCTCACCCACGTGTCCGAGGTCATGGTCGCCGCGGCACGGGCGCTCCTCACCTCCGAGCGCTACGCGCGCAAGGTGACGGGCGACCCCGAGGTGCTCGGCCTCGAGAGCGTCTTCGGCGATCGGGCGACACTGCGGCTCGCGGTGCGCACCCGGCCCGAGGCCCAGTGGGAAGTGCAGCGCGGCATTCGCGCAGAGATTCGTCGGGCGTTCGCCGAGGAGGGCATCGTGCTCTCCGACGAGCGCCCCAACCTGCCGGGAGGCACCGCATGACCGATCCGCAGACGCCGGATCCGGAGACGCCGGATCCGCAGAGCTCCGCGTCGCAGACCCCCGCGCCGCGCCTTACGCTGCGCGCCGGAGCCGAGGGTGCCGCCGTGACCGACACCGTCTGGGCGCAGATCGGGGGCACCGAGACCTTCGAGACGATCGCACGCGCGTTCTACCGGGGCATCCGCGAGGACGAAGTGCTCGCCCCCATGTACCCCCAGGACGACTGGGAGGGCGCGATCTGGCGCATGCGGGCGTTCCTCGAGCAGTACTGGGGTGGTCCGACGAGCTACTCGGAGGAGCGCGGGCACCCGCGCCTGCGGATGCGCCACCAGCCCTTCGCCGTGACGCCCGATGCGCGGGATCGCTGGCTACGGCACATGCACGCCGCACTCGACGAGGCGGCCCTGCCCCCCATGCACGACGCGGCGTTCCGCGACTACATCGAGCGGGCCGCGCTCGCGATGGTCAACCGCTTCGAATAGGTATCTCGCCCGCTCCGCCGGGAGAACACACAAACTGGGTGCGCGCCACGGAATCCCGACCTATACTCGCGCCATGACTCTCCGCCTGACCGACGATCCCGCAGCGGACGCGCTGCTGTCTGCGAACCCGCTGGCGCTGCTCATTGGCATGCTGCTCGACCAGCAGGTCGCGATGGAGGTCGCATTCTCCGGCCCGCGCAAGATCGAGCAGCGGCTCGGCAGCGTCGATGCGGCGGCCCTCGCCGCAGCCGACCCCGAGACGGTGGCGGCGGCCTTCGCCCAGACGCCCGCGGTGCACCGCTTCCCTGGCTCCATGGCGGGCCGCGTGCAGGCACTCTGCCAGGTGCTCGTCGAGTCGTGGGACGGCGACGCGGCGGCGCTCTGGACGCGCGACGCTCCCGACGGGCCGACCGTGCTCGCGCGACTGCAGACGCTTCCGGGATTCGGCCCGCAGAAGGCGAAGATCTTCCTCGCGCTGCTCGGTAAGCAGTGCGGCTTCACGGGCGCGGGCTGGCGCGAGGCCGCCGCTCCCTACGGCGAGGAGGGCTCCTTCCGCAGCGTCGCGGACATCACCTCACCCGAGACCCTGCAGCGCGTCCGAGAGACGAAGCGCGCCGCCAAGGCCGCGGCGAAGGCCACCTGAGCCCCGGCGCAGCATCACGTCGGCCCGCGCGCAGTGTACGCTCGTATGGTCGCCTCCGTAGCTCAGTGGATAGAGCAACGGCCTTCTAATCCGTCGGTCGCAGGTTCGAATCCTGCCGGGGGCACCCGCCACGCGGTGCCCGAGGATGACGCGGGCACCGCGCACCGCGCCTGAGTCGATTAGCCTGGTACGGTGCTTCCTGCTCATTCACCCGCAGTCGGCGCCGCAGCGCTCGCCCGCTCGGCGACCGCGACCGTCGCGCGCGCCATCGGTTCGGATCCGCTCTTCGAGTGGGCGAACCGCCCGCTCATGGCGCTCGCCGAGATGCAGCCGGTCACGGCGGCCTGGTGGCGCGAGCGCCGCACCCAGCCCGGCGAGTTCTTCTACCTCGCGCTCGGCGACTCCACCGCGCAGGGCATCGGCGCTTCGACGCCGGGGCGGAGCTACGTGGGGCAGCTGGCCGATCGCATCGAGGCCAGGCTGGGCGCGCCGATCGCCGTCACGAACCTCGGCGTCTCGGGCGCCCCGAGCAGGCTCTGCGTGCGCGACCAGCTGCCGCGCGCCCGGAAGGTGCTCGCGAAGCGCTCCCCCGATCTCGTCACGCTCGCGATCGGCGCGAACGACATCGCCGAGTGGGATCCGCGCGCGTTCCACCGCAACCTGAGCACCATTCTCGACGCCCTTCCCGCGGACACGATCGTGGGCGAGGTGCCCTGCTTCCACCTGCCCTGGAACGACCGCAAGGTGCGCGAGGCGAATCGCATCCTCCGCACGATCGCCGAGGCGCGCGACCTCACGGTCGTCCCGCTCTACGAGGCCACGCGCCGACGCGGGATCCCGGGGATCCTCACGGAGTTCGCGGAGGATGCGTTCCACCCGAACGATCGCGGCTACGAGATCTGGGCCGACACGTTCTGGCCGTTCGTGAGCGCGCGGCTCGCCGGTGAGGCTTCCGCCGCCGCATCGTCCGCCGCGCGCTGATCGCCGAGCGCCTCAGCATCGGCCCCGCTCGGCGCCGCGGGGGCGCCGAGACTGAGCATCAGCCGGTTCGCCCAGGCGAAGAACGCCGTTGCCTGGATCACGTCGGCGATGTCCGGATCGGAGAGGCCCGCCTCGCGGAGCGCCGCGACGTGGTGCGCGCCGAACGCGATCGGCGTCGCCGTGAGCGCGGCAGCCGCGTCCACGATCGCTCGGCTCCGCGCGGGGAGCTCCGCCTCCGGCCCCTCGCTGAGCAGGCGCTCGACGGCCTCGGCGTCGCGCAGGAAGGTCGCCGTGAAGCGCGCGTGCACGCTCGCGCACAGTTCGCAGCCGTTCACACGCGACGCGACGGTCGCCGCGAGCTCTCGGTCGCCGCGGGGCAGGCCGCCCCGGGTGAGGAAGATCGCCCGGTCGAGCGCGGTGCGCGCGGAGAGCGAGCCGGGGTGCCACGCAAGCAGCCGGAAGTAGGGCGAGTGCGGCCACACGCTCGTCTCGTAGGCCTCGCGCTGCGCGGCGCTCGCCGTGTCCGGCCCGGCCGGCTCCAGCCAGGCGTGCCAGGCGCGCTCCTCCATGGTGAAGTGGCGGCTCATGCGGTACCCCCGCCGAGCACGCGCAGGCCCGCGACGACGCGCGTCTGGTAGCTCACGAAGGAGACGATCTGCGAGAGGACCACGATCTCTGGGGTGCTCCAGCCGGCGATGCGGAGCGCGTCCACATCGTCAGGCGTGGCTGCCGCCGGTCGCAGCACGAGCAGGTCGACGTGCCGCAGCAGCGCACGCACGCGACGGCTCGCCGCGCGACCCGCGAGGCCGTCCGCCCCGTCTGCGACGAGCTCGGCGGCGACGGCTCCCTCCTCGTCGAGCAGCTCGCGGTAATACGCGAGCACCTCTTCGGCGCCGTCCACCCGCGCGGCCCGCGCCGCGGCGAGCAGACGGGTCGAGCGGTCGAGGCCCGCGGCCTCATCGTCGGCTGCGACGTCGAGGAGCGCGCCGAGGCTGGCCTCGGCCGCCGCCGTCGCGTCCGGCCGATGCCCGGTGAGTCGTGCCGCGGTCGCGGGGTCGAGCCCCGCGATCGCGGCGAGCGTGTCCTGCGTGGAAGTCGTCATGCTGCGTTCCTCTCGCTGCGCCCGGATGCGGGCGCTGTTCCGCCGTCGGCGCGGTCTGCGCCGTCGAGTCCCCGTCCGAGATAGGCCTCCTGAATGGCGGGGTTCGCCGCGAGCTCGCGCGCGGCTCCGGAGAGGACCACCTCGCCCGTGCGGAGCACGTAGCCGCGGCTCGCGATCGAGAGCGCGAGCTCGGCGTTCTGCTCCACCATCAGCACCGCGATCCCGAGCTCACGATTCAGCTCCGCGATGCGCTCGAGCACCTGCTCCACGATGATGGGGGCGAGCCCCATCGTCGGCTCGTCCATGCAGATCAGCCGCGGCCTGCTCATCAGCGCCCGCCCGAACGCGAGCATCTGCTGCTCCCCGCCCGAGAGGGTCCCCGCGCGCTGGGCCCGCCGCTCGCGGAGCCGCGGGAACGCGTCGTGCACCTCCGCGAGCGTGGCGCGGATCTCCCGGTCGCGACGGGTATGCGCGCCGACGAGGAGGTTGTCCTCGACCGACATGTCCGGGAAGACGCGCCGGGCCTCGGGCACCGAGGCGATCCCGGCTCGCACGCGCCGGGCCGTGGGCCAGCTCTGGATCTCCTCCCCGTCCCAGATGATGCGCCCGGCGTCGGGTCGCTTCAGACCGAGCACCGTCTTCATCGTGGTGGATTTCCCGGATGCGTTCCCGCCGAGCAGCGAGACGATCTCTCCCGGCCCGATCGTAAGGTCGAGGCCGCGGAGTGCGGGGCTCGGTCCGTAAGAGACCGAGATCCCCTCCAGTCGGAGTTCAGACATGGGTGCGCTCCTCTGCTGTTGCGGGCTCGGTCGTGCCAGTCGTCGCCGTGGTCCCGAGATACGCGGCGATGACGCGCGGGTCGCGCTGCACCTCGGCCGGAGTGCCCGCCGCGATGATCCGCCCCTCGTCCAGGACGATCACGCGATCGGAGAGCGTCATCACGAGATCGAGCTTGTGCTCGACGAGCAGCATGCTCTGCCCCTGGGCCTTCAGCTCGAGCAGCTGCTCGAGCACCTCGGCCGTCTCGGTCTGGTTCATGCCGGCGGTCGGCTCGTCGAGGACGAGGAGCCGGGGCTCCGCCACGAGGGCGCGCGCGATCTCGGTGCGCCGCCGGTTCGCGTAGGAGAGTGTGAACGCGAAGCGATCGCGGCGCGGCAGGAGGCGCTCGCCGAAGCGGGCGAGCTGCGCGTCGACGCGGGCGTCGTCCGCGGCCCGCCGCGCGTCGCCGCTGGAACCCCCGCCGCGCAGCAGCGCCGAGCCGGTCTCCGCGAGGAGCGGGAGCCAGCGCAGCCCCGGGATCTCACGCAGGCGCGAGCCGCGCTGACCGAGCCCGTCGCGCCCGACGAGCACGTTCTCGCGCACCGTGAGGTTTCCGATCACCCGGCCGTTCTGGAACGTGCGGGTGAGGCCGAGGCGCGCGATCTGGTGCGGCTTCCGACCCGAGATCCGCGCGCCGTCGAGGTGCACCTCGCCTCGGTCCGGCGCGAGGACGCCGCTCACGATGTTAAGCGTGCTCGTCTTCCCAGAGCCGTTCGGACCGATGATCGACAGCACCTCGCCCTCGGCAAGCGCGAAGCCCACATCGTTCACGACGGTCAGGCCGCCGAAGCGCTTCGTGATCCCCGTGACCCGGAGCAGTTCGCGGCTCATCGGAGTGCCTCCGCTCCGGCCGGTGCCACGTCCCCGGCGTTCGCGCCCGCGCCCGCGGACGCATCAGTCGAGGCGGACGGGCCGGATGGTCCGAGCGGTCCCGGCTCGGCGGCCTGCCGCCCGGCACACCGGCGCCGGAGAGCGCGGAGCCCCGGGATCTCCGCCCAGAGACCTTGCGGGCGGAGGAGGATGAGCCCAAGGAGCAGGACGCCGTAAAGCAGCAGGCGCCACTCGGCGAGGGGCCGGAACAGCTCGGGAACACCGACGAGGATCACGGCGCCGATGAGCACGCCGACGGGGGCGCGAAGGCCGCCGAGGATGGCGATCGTCACCGCGAGCACCGAGAGCGACACATCGAACTGCTTCGGCTCGAGGAACGTCACCTGGGCGGCGTAGAACGCGCCCGCGGTGCCCGCAAGCACGGCGGCGAGGCCGAAGGCGAGCGACTTGTAGGAGGCGGGGTGGAGCCCCGCGGAGGCGGCGGCGACCTCGTCCTCGCGCACCGCGGCCCAGACCCGACCGAGCCGCGACGCGCCGAGCCGGGTGACCAGCAGCACCGCGATGAGCAGCACTCCGAGCGTGAGCCAGTACATGGCCGAGGCGCCGCCCAGGCTCGCCCCGAAGAGCGTGGGGCGCGGGATCGCGGAGATGCCCCGCGATCCCCCCGTGAGCTGCGGGAGGATGAGCGCGGCCGCCGAGACGACGGCGCCGGCGGCGAGCGTGGCCATCGACACGTAGTGCCCGCGCAGGCGCCAGCTCGGCGCGGTGAGGAGCACCTGCAGGACCGCAGCGGCACCCGCGGCGGCGAGCACGCTCGGCCAGAAGCCCCAGTCGAAGCGGGTCACGAGGATCGCCGAGGTGTAGGCGCCGATCGCGAGCGCGCCCGCCTGGCCGAGCACGATCTGCCCGGCGAAGCCGCCCACGAGCGTGATCGAGAGCGCGAAGAGCGCCATGATCCACACCTGCGCGCCCGCGCGGAGCACGTAGTCGCTCGCGAGCAGGGGCACGGCGAGGAGCGCCGCGGCGGCCGCGGTCCCGGCCCACCGTGGCAGCCGGATGGGGCGCCCCGCCCCGAAGAAGGTGCCGGTCATCGGCTCCGCCGCGATCGTCGGCACGCGGCCGAGCAGACCGCCGGGCCGGATCCAGAGCACGAGGAGCAGCGAGCCGAAGGTGATGAGCTGCCGCACCGAGTCGCCCCAGAGCGACACGCCGAACGCCTCGGCCACCCCGAGCACGAGCCCGCCGATGACGGCTCCCGCGATCGATCCGAGCCCGCCGATCGTTGCGGCGGCGAAGCCCTGCAGCCCCGCGAGGAAACCCATGCCCGGGGCCACGTTCGAGGTGTACATGCCGACGAGCAGGCCGGCCGTGCCGCCGAGCGCGGACGCGATCACGAAGGAGAGCGCCTGGATCCGGGCGACGGGCACGCCCATCTGCTGCGCAGCTTCCGGGTCCTGCGCGGTCGCGCGGATCGCGCGGCCGGTCCGGGTGCGACTGAGCACGAGCGCGAGGATCGCCACGCAGAGCAGGCTGACGCCGATGATCACGAGCGAGAGCGTGCCGAAGCGGAAGCCGAAGAGCTCGAGGTTGTCGCGCGGGAACGCGCTCTCGAGGCGGCGGGTCTGCGCGCCGAACACGCGGAGCGAGAGCGCGTCGAGGATGACCCCGACGGCGAAGGTCGCGAGCAGCACCGCGATGCCCGGGGCGGAGCGCAGCGGCCGCACCGCGATGAGGTACACCGCCCAGCCGAGGAGCCCCGTGAGCACGATAACGGCCGGCGCCGCGAGCGCGAACGGCAGCTGCAGGGGGCCGGTGAGCCACCACGAGAGCATGGCGCCGACGGCGAACACGGCGCCGTGCGCGAAGTTGATGATGTTCGAGACCCCGAAGACGAGGGAGACACCCACGGCGATGAGCGCGTAGGTGCTTCCCCCGACGAGGCCGGAGAGCAGGATGTCCATGGGGCTCCGGGCGGGCTACTGCTGGATCGTGAATGCGCCGTCGGCGATCACGAGCGGGAACTGCTCGGCATCGCTCACGCGTCGCGTCTCGTCGAGCTGGAACTCGTCGTAGAGGATCGAGCTGAACGAGGAGCCGTCGTCGAGCGCGTCGCGCAGGCCGGAGCGGGTGAGCTCCGTGGCGCGCTCGGCGC
Source organism: Leucobacter sp. PH1c (assembly GCF_000633415.1). Classification (GTDB taxonomy): domain Bacteria; phylum Actinomycetota; class Actinomycetes; order Actinomycetales; family Microbacteriaceae; genus Leucobacter. Next base: position 38,632 of record NZ_AYMV01000004.1, read on the forward strand.
CCTGCGCGACGGCGTTGAGGGCGTCGTAGGCGCGGATGGCGTAGTCGCTCGGGGTCGCCTCGCCGGTCGCCTCGGCGAACGCGGCGATGAACTCCTGCACGCGCGGCTCGGTGTTCGTCGGCGTGAAGTAGCTGAGCGTCTGGACGCCCTCGGCGGCATCCCCCGCGAGCTCGATGAACTGCTGGTTGTAGATCGAGCTGATCCCCACGATCGGGGTCTCGATGCCGAGCTCGCGAGCCTGGCTGGTGATGAGCGCGCCATCCGCCGCGTAGGAGATGAGCACGATCACCTCGGGGTTCTTCGCCTTCGCAGCGAGGAGGAGCGGCCGGAAATCGGTGCTCTCGGGATCGTAGGCGGTCGCGTAGACCTCCTCGAGCCCCGAGCGCTCCTCCCCGTCCTGGAAGAAGCCGAAGGTCTCCTGCCCCCAGTCGGTGTCGTGGTAGAACACGGCGGCGCGCGTGCCGGTCTCCGCGGCGAACGCGGCGAGGCGCGGGGCCTCGAACTCCTGCGAGACCCACGTCGCGAAGACGTAGTCGCCCGCATCGGTCACGTCGGGGCCGGAGGCCGAGAACGCGAACTGCACGAGCCCGCCGTCCTGGTAGATCGGGCTCGCCGCGGAGGTCGCGGGGGTGCCGAAGTCTCCGAGGACGGCGAGGATCGAGGCATCGTCGACGAACTTCTGCGCGATCTGCGGAGCCTGCGCGGGGTCCGCCTGCGTGTCCTCGTACACGAGCTCCACCGGGCGACCATCGATGCCGCCGTCGGCGTTGATCTCCGTGAGGGCAAGGTCGAGGCCCTGGCGGAAGTACTCGCCGTACTGCGCGGAGTTCCCGGTGTCGGGGAGCGCCACGCCAAAACGAACGGGGTCGGAGCCTCCGGCTTCGCCGGCTTCGGCCGCGGGTGAGCAGGCGGCGAGCCCGAACGACAGGGCGGCGACGGCGCCCGCGGCGAGCGCCGCACGAAGGCGTGATGACATGACGGATTCTCCTCGATGGGTGGGGTGCGGCGAGGGCCGGCGCACCGGTGGGCGAGCTCAGTCTGGCAGCGCGGCGCGCCTCGACTGAGAAGATGAAGCAATGTTACACATAAGCAAAGTTCACGCATTGCGGATTTGCCGCGGAGCCCGGCGGCATGGGATAACCGAGGGATGAGCACCGGAGCACTCGCCCTCGTCGGCTCCGGCGTGCGCGGCACCGCGGCGCTCGGGCGCCTCGCGGCGCGACTGCGCGCGCGGCCGGACGCGGAGCGCCTCGTCCTCGATCTCCACGTCATCGACCCGCACGCGCCCGGCTCGGGCCGGATCTGGCGCGATGGGCAGCCCCGCTCACTCGTGATGAACACCGTGCCCGCGCACTCGACCGTGTTCGACGACCCCTCGCTCGACTTCAGCGAGCCGCTCGGCGGGCCCTCCTTCGCGGAGTGGTGCGCGCGCGTGAGCGAGGGCACCGTTCCGCTCGACGACGCCTGGGCCCGCGAGGCGGCGGCCGACACCGCCCCCTGGAGCAGCCCCTCGCGCGCGCTCTACGGCCACTACCTGCGGTGGGCGTACGCGCAGTTCCGCGCCGCGCTGCCCGCCGGCGTGCGCGTGCATGAGCACCGGGCCGAGCTCACCTCGCTGAGCCGCGCCGACGGCCGCTTCCGGCTCCGGCTCGCTCCTCGCGCCGCCCCGGGGGCCGCGCCCCCCGCGCACGCGCACGCGCACAGCGTGCGGCTCCTCGTCGACGCGGTGCTCCTCGCCGTCGGCTGGCTGCCCCGCGATGCCGCGCACGGCGACGAGCTGCCCCACGACTCCCCCGCCCGCACGAACCGCGACCTCGGCGCCGAGCAGCCGATCGACCAGGGCATCGCCGAGATCGCTCCGGGCGAGCGCGTGGCCGTGCGCGGCGTGGGCATGGGCTTCACCGATCTGCTCGCGCTCGTCACCGAGGAGCGCGGCGGCCGCTTCGTGCCCCGCCCGGATGCGAGCCGCCCGGGCGAACTGGCGTACGAGCCGAGCGGGCGCGAGCCCGTGCTCCTCGCCGGCTCGCGCAGTGGACTGCCGTTCCTCGCGAAGCCCGAGTTCGGTGCGGCCCCGCCGCCCGTGCGCCTCGACGCGCTCACCGCGGCGCTGCCCGAGCTCGTGGCGCGCCGCCCCCTCGACTTCGCGCGGGACGTGCTGCCCCGCATCGTGCAGGACGCCGACGCCGAGCTGCAACGGGCTCGCCGGGAGCTCGGCGGGCCGCACTCGACTCCGGGGACGCCATTCGAGCCGGAGTGGCTCGCCCGTCCCTTCCGCGGCGGGAGCGGCGCGGAGCTCGACGCGGAGATCACCGCGCGCATCGACGCCGACGCCGCGGCGGCCGCGCTCGGAGCGCGGAGCCCGGAGAAGCGCGCGCTGCACGTGTTCCAGGCAGCGCGCGCGGCGATCATCCCCCTCACCGACTTCGGCGGCACCACGCCGGAGAGCGCGCCTGCGCTGCAGCGCTTCCTGACGCTCGCGGGACTCGCGGGCAGCGGCCCTCCGCGCTTCCGCGTCGAGCAGCTGCTTGCGGCGCAGCGTGCCGGAGTGGTCCGCTTCCTCGGACCGGGCCTCACGGTCGCGGAGGATCCGACCGAAGCCCGCGGCGCGCCGCGCTCCCGCGTGGTGTTCGGGGCGCTCGCCCCGGCGGAGCGCCTGCCGATCGACCGCGTGGTCGATGCGCACCTCCCGCTTCCGGCCCCCGGGCGCACCGCGCATCCGCTCCTCGATGCTCTCCTCGATTCAGGGCTGGCCCGGCTGTGGGCCGGCGCGGTGCCGGGCGACGCGCCCGCGCTCGAAATCACCGCCGCGGCGAGCGCGCTCGTCAGCGCCGGGGGCGCTGCGACGCCGGGCCTCCACTCGGTCGGCCCGCTCCACGAGGCGCAACGCCGCTTCACGATCATCGCCCCGATCCCGAACGCGCGGTCGACCGTACTGCGGGAGATCGATGCGGCGGTCGCCGCGATCCTCACCCACCTCGACGAACGGACAGCAGCATGACCGCGACCACGGACCACCTCATCATCGGCGGCGGGATCATGGGGCTCTCCGCTGCTTGGCAGCTCGCGCGGCGCGGGGCGCGCGTGCACCTGATCGAGCAGTTCCCCGCCCACCACACGCACGGGGCATCACATGGCTCGACGCGGAACCTGAACAACGCGTACGACGAGCCGGTGTATCTGGAGCTCTTCGACGAAGCGCTCGCGGAGTGGCGGGCGCTCGAAGCGGGCGCGCCCGCCCCGCTCATGCGCCTGCACGGGCTCGTCACCCAGGGCGACGAACCCGTCGTGCGGGCGACGCACGACGCGCTGCTCGCGCGCGGCGCCGACGTCGCGCTGCTCGCACCGTCGGAGGCTCAAGCGCGCTGGGCGGGCATGCGATTCGCGGGCCCCGTGCTGCTCAGCCGCGAAGCGGGGATCGGGTACGCGGCGCGCGCGCTCGACGCGCTCGAGGCGGCGGCGGTCGCGCACGGGGCGACGATCGAGCGGGGCGGGCGCGTGCGCGGGATCGCTGCGGACGCGCGCGGGGTGCAGATCGAAGTGGAGACCACGGCGGGCGTGCGCACGGTGTCGGCGCCGCGGGCGATCGTCGCGGCGGGCGCGTGGTCGTCGCCCCTCCTCGACGGCCTCGTCGAGCTCCCGGCGCTGCGGGTCACGGAGGAGCACCCCGCGCACTTCGCGCCACGGGATCCCGCGCACGTGTGGCCGTCGTTCAATCACGTCTTCCCCGCCGATCAGCTCGACGCGCGCGGGGGCAACGTGTACGGAATGCCGAGCCCGGGCGAGGGCGTGAAGGTCGGCCTCCACCTCGTGGGCGATGAGGTGGATCCGGACGCTCGGCCCCACGCGGCGAGCCCCGATGTGCGCGCCGCGCTGCGCGCGCACGTGGCCGAGTGGTTCCCCGGGCTCGATCCCGATCGCGCGACGGACATCAGTTGCACGTACACGTCGACGGCATCGGGGCGCTTCGTGCTCGACCGAGTGGGGCCCCTCACGGTCGCCGCAGGCTTCTCCGGGCACGGGTACAAGTTCGCCCCGGCGATCGGCCGGATCCTCGCGGATGCGGCGAGCGGAGTGCGGCTTCCTCCCGAACCGTTCCGGCTGTCCGCACACACGGAGTGAGCGTCCGGCGCGGGCCCGGGGCGCGAGCGCGCGGCGGGCTCCGCGGGTCGCCGCGCACTCAGCGCGTCGCCGCGAGCCCGGCGATCGTCGTCTCGACGACGGCCCGATAGTACTCCCAGCGCATCTGCTCGGCCCGCTGCCCGCCCGCCGCGAACGGAGCGACGAGGTCGTCCGCCATCCCACGCAGTGAGGGTGAGGCGCTCGGGATGCCGTGCAGCTCGGCCATGAGCGCGGCGTGGTCGCGTGGCCCGTCGTCCTCGTGCTGTAGACGATCGTCGCTCAGAGAGATCGTCAGCATCGCCGTGTTGAGCAGCAGGGCGTAGGCGAGGTTCGCCCGATCGCCAAATCCTCCGGCTCGAAGCCGCTCGATCCCGGTCTCGAGGATCGGGAGGGCCCCGGGCAGCACGGGCCCGTGCATCAGCATCCACTTCGCTGTCCCCGGGTACGCGCCGGCGACGGGCCCGGCGCTCAGGAGGAGCTCGCGGAACCAGTCCTGCCAGGCGAGCTCGTGTGCGGGGGCGACGACCCCAGTGAGCATGTGCTCCACCACCCGGCGGCAGAGCAGCTCCTTGCCACCGACGTGGTGGTACACGACCGACGGCGCGACGCCGAGGCGCTTCGCGAGATCCCGGATGGACCAGCTCATCAGGTGCGATTCGCGCGTGAGCTCGGCCGCGGCTGCGACCACCGCGGCGGGCGTGAGACCCACGTGGAACGGGCCGGGATCCGGCATGCGCTGCCTCCTTCGTCCCGCCCATGCTATCCGGATCCGGTCCGGGCGATTGTGCCCGCACGGCCCGCGGAGTAGGCTCGACACCACCATTAGAACACTGTTTCAATAGCGAGGAATCGTATGTCGCACCCCATCCCGGATCCGCTCCCGCACGCCAGCGCGGCCGCCGAGCGCCGCACGCGTCCCGATCAGTCGGCGGCGCAGGGCGAGCCCCGGAGCGCCGCGCAGATCCGGCTCCTGCTCGCCGCAGTCTTCCTCATCTCGCTCGGACAGATGACGCTCAACCCGATCATCGCCCCGCTCTCGCGAGAGGTGGGGCTCGCCGAGTGGCAGGTGGGTGCGACGATCAGCGCCGCCGCGGTGATGGTCGTGCTCACGAGCCAGTTCTGGGGGCGCGCATCGCAATCCTGGGGCAGGAAGCCCGTGCTCGTCGCGGCCTTCGCGCTCGCCGCGACGGCGATGCTCCTGTTCGCCCTCGTCTCGTGGCTCGGCATGCGCGGGCTGCTCGCGGGAGCACCGCTGTTCGCCCTGTTCCTCCTGCTCCGCGGACTGGCGTTCGGCACCGCGGTCGCCGCAGTGCCGCCGACCGCGCAGGCGGCGATCGCGGACGCGACCCCGAGCGAGGCCGAGCGCGTGCGCGGCATGGCGGGCGTCGGCGCCGCACAGGGCATCGCCATGGTCGCGGGATCGGTGCTCGGCGGGCTGCTCGCTGCAGCGGGACTCCTGCTGCCGATCGCGGTCGTTCCCGTGATCCTCGGCAGCGGGCTGATCCTCCTCCTCACGCGACTCCGGCGCGACTCACCCCAGCACCTCGTCGCCCAGCCCGTGCGGGTACGCCCGGGCGACCCGCGGGTCTGGCCCTTCCTCCTCGCGGGTTTCGGCATGTTCACGGCCCTCGGCTTCATCCAGGTGATCACCGGCTTCCTCGTGCAGGACCGGCTCGGCCTCGACGGGGCGCAGACGGGACTCGTCGCGGGCGGCGCACTCCTCACCGCGGGCATCGGCATGATCCTCGCCCAGTCGATCATCGTGCCGCGCAGCGGCTGGTCGGCCCCCACGCTGCTCCGCGTCGGGAGCGCGACCGCGGTGCTCGGCTTCGCGGCACTCGTCCCCGAGGCGGGCGCGCTCCTCCTGTTCCTCGCCATCTTCGTCATCGGGCTCGGCCTCGGGATCGCGATGCCCGGGTACACGGCGGGGCCCACGCTCCTCGTCTCCCGGGAGGAGCAGGGCGGGATCACGGGCCTGATCGGGGCCACCACGGGGCTCACCTTCGTCGTCGCCCCGACCGCGAGCACCTGGCTCTACGGCCTCTGGCAGCCTCTCCCCGTGCTCGTCGGCGGCGCCGTCATGCTCGCGGTCACGATCTTCGTGCTCGTGCACCCGCGGTTCCGCGCCGCCCCGGGCTCGGGCGGCGCGGCCGAGGTCTGAGCACTCGCACCCGGAGCGCTCGCACCCGGAAGGGCCGCACCCCGGACACTCGCGGGGCTCTCCCAAGCGCCTCGTGTACCGTGTCGCCGAAGCGGCGCCGTCCGGGCGCCCCGAGCGACGGGAGGTCTGCATGCGGCTGCGCGCCCGTGCCACCGCCGTGCTCGGCGTCGTCCTCCTGCTCCTCCTCGGGCTGCTCGGGATGCACACGCTCTCCGTGAGCGCGCAGGGGCACCAGCTCCCCGACCTCGCATCGGTCGCCGAGAGCGCTCCTCCGAGCGATCCCGAGAGCCTCCCCCCGAGCGTCCACGCGAGCGCGCTCACGGGAATCGAAGCGAGCCGAGAATCGAGCCGGATCATCGGCGACGACGTGGCCGCCGAGGCCGCCCACCCAGCAGGCACCGCCGCCCCCGCAGCGCCGAGCGACTCCGAGGTGCTCGTCCTGTGCGCGCTCGCCGTTGCGATCGGTGTGCTCGTCCTGCTCCGGCCCCGGCGGGCGCGCGCGTCGTCGCCCCTCAGGGCCGAACGCGCGCCGCACCCTGCGCCGCTCATGCACGACCGGCGCCCGCCCGCGCCCTCCCTCCGCGCGCTCTCCATCAGTCGGACCTGAGCTTCCCCCGCTCACCGCGTCGCCCGCCCCGCGGACGGCGCGATCCCTCGCGCGCCTCGCCGCGCGCTCACCGACGTCCCGGAAGAACCGACATGCAGAATCCATCCCCCGAGCCCGCGCCGCGGGCAGACGCACACGACGACGCTGGCACCAGCACCCGCTGGACGCCGCTCCCCCGACCGCGCTTCGCGCACGAGGAGGCGCACCGCGACGCATCGCGCGCCGCACCCCACCCCGCACGTCCGCACACCTCTCGTCCGCGCGCCGGCCGCCGTACCGCCGCCGCCTGCGCCGCGCTGAGCCTCGGCGCAGCGGCCGTGCTCCCCGTGCTCCCCGTCGGCGCTGTACTCGGAGCCGACGCGGCGGGCGGCACGGCCCTCGCCTCCCGCTCCGCGAGCGCGGACGCGCAGCTCCTCACGGGCGCCGTGGCCGCAGCGCCGCTCGACGCCGTCGGAGAGGTCTCCGCCGTCGAGGTCCCGCCGCCGCCCGCGGCAACCGCGCCCGCAGCGAGCGGGATCCCCTCGTGGCTCCGGGGGCCGCAGGCCGGCTCCGGCGTCGTGGACTTCACCACGCTCGCTCCGACGACGCTCCGCTACCCGTTCGACCAGGAGATGCCGCTCACCGACGGCTTCGGCTACCGCACCGCGCCGGTCGCCCAGTTCCACGATGCCCAGGACATCGCCGCGCCGAACGGCACGCCGATCCGCGTCGTGGGCGACGGTGTCGTCGTGGAGGCCGGATGGTCCTCCGACGGCTGCGGCTTCGCCCTCCAGGTGCAGCACAACGTCGGCGGCGCGGACGTCACGAGCCGCTACTGCCACATGCAGTCCGACTCGCACGCGTATCAAGTGGGCGACGCGGTGCGCGCGGGCGACCCCGCGGGGCTCGTCGGCAACACCGGCATGTCGTTCGGCGCCCACCTGCACCTCGTGCTCCGGCGCGACGGCGAACCGGTCGATCCGCTTCCCTACATCGCGGCGGCCGCGGCGGCGCTCGGAGCGTCGGACGGCTGAGCCGCGGTGCGGCGCGCGGAGGGGTGCGGCACGAACATCGGGGTCCCCGCGAGCGGATCCGGGACGACCACGCCCTCGATCCCGAACACGGCGGCCACGAGCTCGCTCGTGAGCACCTCAGCGGGCGCCCCCTCCGCCACGATCGCGCCGTCGCGCATGACGATCAGGTGACTCGCGTAGCGCGCGGCCTGGTTGAGGTCGTGCAGCACCGCGACGAGGGTGCGCCCGCGCTCGCGGTGCAGCTCCGCGCAGAGGTCGAGCAGTTCGTACTGGTGGGCGATGTCGAGGAAGCTCGTCGGCTCGTCGAGGAGGATCAGCTCCGTCTCCTGCGCGAGCACCATCGCCACCCACACGCGCTGGCGCTGGCCACCGGAGAGCTCGTCGACGAGGCGCGCCGAGAGCTCGGTCGTGTTCGTCGCGGCGAGGGCGTGCGCCACGGCGGCCTCATCGCTGTCGCGCCACTGCCGCACGAGGCTCTGGTGCGGGAAGCGCCCGCGCGCGACGAGCTCGGCCACCGTGATGCCGTCGGGTGCGTAGGAAGTCTGGGGCAGCAGCCCGAGCGTGCGGGCGAGCTCTTTCCCGCGGAAGCTGGGCAGGGGGCGATCGTCGAGCAGCACGCGGCCCGTGCGTGCGGGCAGAAGATTCGCGAGCGAGCGGAGCAGCGTCGATTTCCCGCAGGCATTGGGCCCGATGATCACGGTGAACCCTCCGTCGGGGATCCTGACGCTCAGATCGTCGGCGATCACCCGGTCGTCGTAGCCGACCGTGATCCCCTCGGCCCGGAGCCGGGCGGGGAACGGCTCGCCCGGCTCCGCGGGGCGCCGCTCAGCGGCGCGGGGCGCCGCAGTTCGACTCGTCATCTCGGTCATCCTTTCCTGGCCTCGCGCACGAGGAGCCAGACGAAGTAGGCCCCGCCCAGGCAGACGGTCATGATGCCGACCGGCAGCGGAGTGGGGCTGAAGAGGCGCTGTGCGGCGACGTCGGCCGCGAGCAGGAGTGCGGCGCCGATCGCGGCGCTCGCGCCGATCGCGGGACCGGCCGCCCGGGTGAGTCTCCGCGCGATCTGCGGCGCGACGAGTGCCACGAACGCGATCGGCCCGGCGGCGGCCGTCGCGATCGCGGTCAGGGCGACGCCGAGGAGCATCAGCAGGAGCCGGCTCCGCTCGGCCCGGGTGCCGAGCGCCCGCGCCGCGTCGTCGCCCAGTTCGAGCTGGCGCAGCACCGGACCGCCCGCCATCGCGAGCGGTAGCAGTACGAGCGACAGCAGGGCGACCGGCACGAGCTGCTCCGCGCTGCTGCCGGAGAGGCTGCCCGCACCCCAGACCGCGGCGCGCAGCGCCACGTCGAGATCGGCGCGCACGATGAGGAGCGTGTTCACCGAGGCGAGCGTTGCGGAGACGCCGATGCCGACGATGATGAGCCGGAATCCCTGCAGCCCGCGCCGATACGCGAGCAGGGAGACAAGCCCCGCGGTGGCGATTCCGCCCGCGAGCGAGCCGGCCGCGGTGAGCAGGTACCCGCCGCCCGTGAGCACGATCGAGAGGAGCGCCCCCGTGTACGCGCCGGTGGAGAAGCCGATGATGTCCGGCGAGCCGAGCGGGTTCCGCGTGAGCGACTGGAAGATCGCGCCGCTCACCGCGAGGCAGGCGCCGAGCAGCAGCGCCAGGGCCACGCGCGGGAGACGCCACTCGAGCACCACGAGCCGTGCGCGCGGGCTGCCGCCGCCGAGGAGCGCCTGCACCACGTCGCCGAGCGGGAGGGTCACGTCGCCCCAGGCGAGCGCGAGCAGCGCGAGGGCGAGGCACGCGCCGAGCGCGATTCCCGTCACCCACACCGCGCGCCGGCGCACCCGGAGCGCGATCCCGCCCGCGCGGATGCGCACCAGCTCCGCCGCGGTCACAGCCCGCTCACCTTCGTCCGCCGCGCGAGCGCGACGAGCACGGGCGCGCCGATGAGCGCCGTGACAATGCCGACCTGGACCTCCTGGGGCGCCACGACGAGGCGACCGACCACGTCCGCGAGCGTGAGCAGCAGCGGCGCGAGCACGAGGGTGAACGCCAGGATCCACCGCTGGTCGGGCCCGACGAACCAGCGCGCGACGTGGGGCACCATGAGCCCAACGAAGCCGATGGGGCCCGCGGCCGCGGTGGCGGCGCCCGAGAGGACGGTCACCGCGACGATCACGAGGATCCGCGTGCGCAGCACCCGCGCCCCGAGCGCGCCCGCCAGCTCGTCGCCGAGCGCGACGATGTTGAGCGCCGGTCCGAGCAGGCAGGCGAGCACGAGTCCCACGACGAGGAAGGGAGCGACGCCAGCGAGCACCTCCCAGCCACGGCCGGAGAGCGTCCCCGCCCCCCAGCCGCGCATCTGGTCGAAGGCGCCGGGGTTCAGGAGCGTGATGCCCGAGGTGATGCCGCCGAGGAGCGCGCCCACCGCGACGCCGACGAGTGTGAGCTGGATCGGCGAGACGCTCCCCCGGCCCGCCGTGCCGAGCACGTACACGAGGACGGTCACGACGGCGGCGCCGATGAAGGCGAACCACACCGTGCCGACGATGGAGGTGACGCCGAAGCCCACGATGCCGATCGTCACGGCGAACGCGGCGCCCGCGTTCACGCCGAGGATGCCCGGGTCCGCGAGCGGGTTCCGGGTGAACGCCTGGATCAGCGCCCCGGCGACGCCGAGGGCCGCCCCGACGAGGACGCCGAGCAGGGCACGCGGCGCCCGCGTCTCACGCACGATGAACGCGTCGCCGCCGTCGAGCCCGCCGCGCAGCGCGTCGACGACGTGCTCGAGCGGGATCGGCTTCGCCCCGATCGCGATGCTCGCGGCGCACGCCAGTACGAGGGCGGCGAGCGCGACGAGCAGCCAGACGAGCCGCAGCGGCACCGCCCGGGCGATCACACGCGGCATCAGCCGACGTCGGCGGACATGTCGCCCGTGCGGTCCTGCGTCCAGTACCCGATCGCGTGGTGCCGGTCGCGCGCGAGGCCGAGGCGGCTGCGCAGATCCGAGCGGATGGCCCGGCTGGTGGCCGCCTCGCAGGCGATCCACGCGTACCAGGGGGTGCCCGGATCCGCGACGCGAGCGACCTCCGCGCCGAGCGCGCTCGGCGCGAGGCCGTTGCCGGTCCCGGTGCGCCAGATCATCTCGACGTCGCCGCGGGTCTCGTACTCCTGGATGTCGGCGGCTGTCGGCACCTCGGCGATCACGCGGGCGCGCGCTCCCGCGGGGAGCTGTTCGAGGATCCGCCCGAGCCCCGGCACGCCGGTGGCATCGGCGACGAGGAGCTGGAACTCCGCGTCCGCGGGCGGCGCATAGTAGGACGAGGGCTCGTCGTGCGTGCCGCCGCCGAAGACGCCGATGATGTGGCCGGGCTCCGCGCGCTCGGCCCACGCGGACGCAAGCCCGCCCTCGTGCACGACGAAGTCGATGTCGAGCTGCCGGCCGCCCTCGTGCACGTCGCGCACGGTGTAGTGACGCCAGGGCGGTTCCTCGCCCGTCCAGCCGCGCCCGTACTCGGGGAGGTTGAAGATGTCCAGGCGCGCCTCGGTCTCGCCGGGCGCGGGGAGCGCGATGTCGATGCGCTCGTCGCCGCGGCCGTCGACGTGCCAGCGCCAGTCGCCGACGGCCTCGAAGCGGATCCGCAGCATGTGCGGGGTGATGCGCCGCGTTTCGACGACGCGGGCGGGTGCGCAGGGGATGGCCATGGCTCAGACTCCCGTCACCTGGTCGAGGATCCCGGCGATCTCGTCGAGATTGTCGAGGCCCCAGCGGAATGACGACGTCGCGGGCGCGGAGAAGCCGGCGAACGCGTTCCCGGCCTGCACGGCGGGGAGCGCCTCCCAGAGGGCGTTGCCCGTGAGCCGGTCCATCAGTTCGTCCTCGAGCACGACGATGATGCCCGCGTTGTCGAGCTTCCCGAGCTGCTCCTCGGAGATCCAGGCCCACTCGTCACTCGTCCGCGCTTCGCCCTCGGTCGGCGTGCGGAACTGGGCGTCGATGTCGACCCACGCTGGCGTCGGCCAGCCGCCGGGGGCGTAGCTCGCCCAGGTCGCCTCGCTCGGGTGGAGCGATACGACCGCGAGGGGTGCGGCGTCGAGCACGTCGCGGTACTCGCGCGAGACCTCTGCCGCGCGCGCCTCGTACTCGGCCTGCTGCGCCTCGGCCTCGTCGAGCCGGTTCGCCGCGTCGGCGATGCTCAGCGCGCGCTCCGACCAGGAGCCGGTGAGGTCCACGTGGAAGAGCGGCGCGATCTGCGCGAGGCGCTCGATCGTCTCGGGCTCGGGGAACGCGGCGTCGACGATGATGAGGTCGGGATCGAGCTCGAGCACCTGTTCGACGTTGATCTCGGCGTAGGTGCTCACCTGCTCCACGCCGTCGAGCGCGTCGATGTAGCGCTCGGGGCGGCTGCCGGGCTGCTCGATCCCCTGCATGACGCCGACGGGCGTCACCCCGACGTCGACGAGCACGCTCGACGAGAAGAAGTCGGTGGCGACGATCCGCTCCGGTGCGACGGGGATCTCCTGCTCGCCGAGCGCGTCGCGGACGACACGGGTCTCGCCGCTCGCGGCTCCCGAGGCGGCGGCCCCGTCGGTCGAGCAGGCGGCGAGCCCGGCTGCCGCGAGCGCCATGGCGGCGACGGCTCCGAGGAGCCGGAGCGAGCCGCGGCTCGCGGGGGTGTGGGGGCGAATCTTCGACAGCACAGTAGTCCTCTTGCGTAAATATGATCTAAGTAAGGTGGCCCTTGCCTAGATCAGACTACTGAGGACGAATATCGCTATGTTGCCACGTTGTGATGCTTTTTGTCGCGTCCCGGGGCGAAATAGGCCGCGGGGGTCACCCCGAGCACCGAGCGGAAGTGCGCGATGAACGTGCTCGCGCTCGCGTAGCCGAGCGTGCGCGCGGTTGCCACGACGGGCTGCCCGGAGCCGAGCGGCACGAGTGACGCCCGCACGCGCGCCCGAATGCGCCACTGCGTCACGGAGAGCCCAGTCTCGGCGGCAAAGGCGCGGGAGAGCTCGCGCGCGGGCAGCCCCACGCGATCGGCCCATGCGGCGGTGGAGTCCGCGGCGGCCAGATCCGCGAGCACCCCCTCCGCGACATGCCGCAACCGCGGAGTCTCCGGCATCCGGAGATCGACCTGCGCCGTGGGCGCGGGCACGAGGAGCTCGATCGCGAGCTCCTGGAGGCGCATCCGCGTGGCGGGCGGCAGCGGGGAGGCCGTGTTGAGCAGCAGCAGCTCGCGCACCGCGGGGAGCAGCTCGACCACGACCGGCCCCCGGGGCAGCTGCGGCGCGGCGCCGCGCGCGAAGTAGGTGGCGTGGAGCACGGTGTCGGCCGACACCTCGATCGCGTGCGGCTGCCCGGCGGGGAGCCAGACCGCACGGTGCGCAGGGACCGTCCAGAGCTGATCCCCCGCGGCCACGCGCATCACTCCCGAGGTGCTCCAGACGAGCTCGTCCCGCGCGTGGCGCGCCTCGGCCCAGCTTCGGGTCCGGTGCGCGGTGTGGCGCTCCGTCGTGAAGAGGAATCCCCGGATCCGGTCGCCCGGGTGAGCCGGAGGCCTCGGGGCCACGGCCCCCGTCGCTCGAATCGCTGCGTCCACGTGGCCAGCGTAGCGAGCGGCCCCGGGCGGCACAGGATCCGGCGAGCTTTTGCACTTTCAGCTTGATCGTGCATAATTGCACTTCATGAGCGATAGTGCATCGAATTCCGGCCGGGCGGCACGTATGCGGCGCACCCGGATCGCGATCACGGAGCACGCGCGGAAGCTCACGGCCGAGCACGGCCTCGCCGGCTTCACGATCGAGGACGTCTGTGAGCCCGCAGGGATCTCGCGCCGCACCTTCTTCAACTACTTCCCCTCGAAGGAGGCCGCGGTGATCGGCTCCCCCGCCGACCCGTTCGAGAGCGAGGCCGTGCAGCGCTTCGCCGCGGCGGGCGCGCGAGACGGCCGCATCAGCCCCACGCTGCTCGACGAGATGGTCGAGGTCGCGATCGAGATGATGGACGAGGTCTTCGACGTCGCCGGCACGATCACGCACGTCAACGCGATCGTCGCCCGCGAGCCCGAGTTCATGGAGAAGTTCATGCAGGACTCGGAGGAGGTGCACCAGCGGTTCACGGCCCTCGTCGAGGAGCGCGAGGGCCTCGCCCCCGGCGACCCTCGGGCGGCGATCGCGATCCAGCTCCTCGGCGGGTTGCTCCACCACGCCGCGCACGCGTTCTTCGGCCGCAACGCGACGGGCAGCATCGGCCCCGAGCTGCGGCGAGCGCTCGCCCTCGGCCGAGAGCTCTTCACGGGCTCCGCATCGCGGGAGGCGGGCGCATGACTCGGTAGTCCGCCGACACTCTGCCCCGCATCCCTGGTCGCTTCCGCGTCTTCCCGCGAGCGCACGAACCCTCTCGCGCGCTCGATCCCCGCTCTTCCGGCTCGGCCCACTCCGGGGCCGCGCCCGCCCGACCCCGAAAGGCACGTCGCATGACTGCTGCTCCCCCGACCGCGGCCGCTCCGGCCCCGCTGCTCCTCACGCAGCGCAGAATCTGGATCATCTTCTCCGCCCTGATCGCCGGCATGATGCTCTCGAGCCTCGACCAGACGATCGTCTCCACCGCCATGCCCACGATCGTGGGGCAGCTCGGCGGCGTCGAGCACCAGGCCTGGATCACGACGGCGTACCTGCTCGCCACGACGATCGTCATGCCGATCTACGGCAAGTTCGGCGACGTGCTCGGGCGGCGCACGCTCTTCCTCATCGCGATCGCGCTGTTCACGCTCGCCTCGGTGGGCGCCGCATTCGCCCCGTCCTTCCTCTGGTTCGTGATCTTCCGCGCCATGCAGGGGCTCGGCGGTGGCGGCCTCATGATCCTCTCGCAAGCGATCATCGCCGACATCGTCCCCGCGTCCGAGCGCGGCAAGTACATGGGTCCGCTGGGCGCGATCTTCGGGCTCTCGGCGGTCGCCGGGCCGCTCCTCGGCGGCTTCTTCGTCGATCACCTCACCTGGCAGTGGGCGTTCTACATCAACATCCCCGTCGGAATCGCGGCGTTCGCGATCGCCTGGTTCGCGCTCACGCTGCCGAGCAAGAAGGCCGAGAAGAAGATCGACATCCTCGGCGTGCTCACGCTGTCGATCGCGACGACCTGCCTGATCTTCTTCACCGACTTCGGCGGCAAGGCCGACTACGGCTGGGGCTCGGCGACGACCTGGCTCTGGGGCGCGGGCCTCGTCCTCTCGGCGCTCGCCTTCGTGCTCGTCGAGGCGCGGGCGGAGGATCCCATCATCCCGCTCGGCCTCTTCAAGAACCCGATCTTCATCAACGCGACGGCCATCGGTTTCACGCTCGGCCTGGGCATGTTCTCCGCGATCGCGTTCGTTCCGACGTTCCTGCAGATGTCCTCGGGCGCCTCGGCGGCGGCCTCCGGGCTCCTGATGCTGCCCATGATGGCGGGCATGATGGGCACCTCCATCTGGTCCGGCATCATGATCACGAAGCGCCAGAAGTACCGGATCTACCCGATCGTCGGGACGCTCGTCACCGCGGCGGCGATGACCGCGATGACCACGCTCGCGGCGGACACCCCGATCTGGCTCATCTGCGTGTACCTGTTCGTGTTCGGTGCGGGGCTCGGCCTCATCATGCAGGTCGTCGTGCTCGTGGTACAGAACGCGGTCGACCCGGCCATGGTCGGCACCGCGACGAGCACCAACAACTACTTCCGCGAGGTGGGCGCCTCGCTCGGCGTCGCGATCTTCGGCGCCATGTTCACGACGCGGCTCAGCGAGAAGCTCGGCGAGGTCTTCGCGGGCGCGGGAGTTCCCGATGCGGGCGAGGCCGTCGCGACGATCGATCCGCAGAAGCTCGCCGAGATGCCCGATGCGATCCGCGATGGCGTCGTGAACGCGTACGCCGACTCGCTCGCCCCGGTGTTCTGGTACCTCATCCCGTTCATCCTCATCGCGTTCGTGCTCGCGCTCTTCCTGAAGCAGATCCCGCTGTCGGATCAGTCGGGCATGGTGGCGCGCGGCGAGGCCGTGTCCGGGGCCGAGGCCGAGGCGCTCGAGGCGGCGCAGCGCGCGGGCACCGATCCTGCGGCGACGAGTCCCGCTCCGAGCTCCGGCCGCGACTGATCGCGCGCGATCGCGCGCCTCGGTTCGGGCCTGCCCTCCCCGCAGCGGGAGGGCAGGCCCGAGCCGTGCGCGGGGCCCGGCCGAGTAGACTCGTGGGGTGACTGCCCCCTCCCGCGCCCGCCTCCCCTTCGAGGTCTGGGCGCTCGTCGCCGGTGGCTTCACCGTCGCCCTCGGCTACGGCGTCGTGGCCCCCGCGATCCCCCAGTTCGCCCTCGAATTCGGCGTCTCGACCTTCGCCGCCTCGGCGATCGTGAGCGCGTTCGCGTTCATGCGCCTCGTCTCGGCTCCGCTCGCGGGCTGGCTCGTCGGCCGCTTCGGCGAGCGGCGGAGCTATACCGCAGGCATCCTCATCGTCGCCGGCTCGACGGGAGCCGCCGCGCTCGCGGCCGACTACACGCAGTTCGTCGTGCTGCGCGGCCTGGGCGGGATCGGCTCGACCATGTTCACCGTCGCCTCGACCGCGCTCCTCATCAAGGTCAGCCCACCGCAGGCACGCGGCCGGGTGGCGAGCCTCAACGCGGCGGGGTTCCTCCTCGGCGGCCTCCTCGGCCCCGTCTTCGGCGGCCTGGTCGCGGGCTTCGGCCTGCGCGCGCCGTTCGTCTTCTACTTCCTCACCCTCATCGCGGCGGCGATCGTCGTCACGATCGCGCTGCGCCGCTCGCGAGCTGCCGGCAGCCCGAGCGAGGACAGCGGGGCCGTCCCCGCGATGACGCTCCGCGCGGCCCTCGGCGTGCCCCAGTACCGCACGCTGCTGCTGTCGGTGTTCGCGTTCGGATGGACCTCGTTCGGGGTGCGAGTCTCGGTGATCCCGATCTTCATCGCCGTCGCGTTCCAGGGCGACGCGGCGACGGCGGCCTGGATCCTCGCAGCCTACGCCGCGGGCAACGCGATCCTCATCTTCCCCTCCGGCCGCTGGAACGACACCGTGGGGCGCAAGCCGATGCTCATCATCGGGATGCTCACGCTCGCCGCGACCTACGCGGTCTTCCCCGCGTCGCCGACGCTGTGGGTGGCCGCGGCGCTGATGTTCGTCGCGGGCGCCGGCTCCGCGCTCGTCAATCCCGGGCAGCAGGCCGTGCTCGCCGACGTGCTCGCCCAGCGCCGCGGCGGCAACGTGGTCGCCGCCTACTCGATGACGAGCGACCTCGGCGGAGTGCTCGGCCCGCTCGTCGCGGGCGCCATCGTCGACTGGGCCGGCTTCGGCTGGGCGTTCGCGGTCACGGCCGCGCTCGTGGCGGTCGCGGGGATCGCGTGGACGCTCGTGCCCGACTCGCGCCGCCTCGCCTAGCCCTCCAGGTCGTCGACGCCGGGCAGCCAGCTCAGGCCGGGGCGGCCCCAACCGTTCTTCCGCTGCGCCTTCTGCGCGCCCCGGTTCTCGGGGTGCACGAGCCGGTCGACGTAGAGCAGCCCGTTCAGGTGGTCGAACTCGTGCTGCAGGATGCGGGCGAACCAGCCGCTCGCCTGGATCTCAAAGGGCTTCCCGTCGATGTCCTGGGCGCGCAGCAGGGCGCGCGGCGAGCGGCGGAGCGCGAAGCGCTCGCCGGGGAACGACAGGCACCCCTCGACCTCGTCCTCGTCCGGGAGACCCGGCTCGAGCGGCGCGATCCACAGCTCGGGGTTGATGGCGACGCCCTGCGCGGGCGCTTCGTCCTGGTCCTCGTACATCCAGACGAACACGCGCTTCCCCACGCCCACCTGGGGAGCGGCGAGCCCCACGCCCGGAGCCGCGACGGTCGTCTCGAACATGTCGTCGACGAGGGTGCGGAGCTCCGCATCGAACTCGGTCACGGGCTCGGCGGGGCGGTGGAGAACGGGTTCACCGGAGATCACGATGGGAAGAACAGCCATGCAGGCCAGTGTATTGCGTCGCCGAGGCCCGTCCGCTCCTACCGCCGATAGACTGGGGAGGTTGCGGCACGCACCGGCCGCGATCCGGATCGAGAGGACCCCGCCATGTCGAATACCCCCGCCGAGCAGATCGTCTGGATCGACTGCGAGATGACGGGCCTCGACGTGGACCGCGACGGTCTGTGCGAGATCGCGGTGATCGTCACCGACTTCGATCTCGTACCGCTCGATCCGGGCTTCGAGATCGTCATCAACCCGGGCGAGGACGCGCTCGCGAACATGAACGACTTCGTGCGCTCGATGCACGAGAGCTCCGGGCTGCTGCCCCGCATCGCCGAGGGCGCCTCCCTCGCCGAGGCCGAGGAGCAGGTGATCGCCTATCTGCGCCGCTTCGTCACGGCGGGCCGCCGGCCGCTCGTGGCGGGGAACACGATCGGCATGGACCGCCGCTTCATCGCGAAGTACCTGCCGACGCTCGAGGAGCGCCTCCACTACCGCAGCGTCGACGTCTCCACGATCAAGGAGCTGAGCCGCCGCTGGTACCCGGCCGCGTACTTCGGCGCCCCGGAGAAGCGCGGCGGACACCGCGCACTCGCCGACATCGCCGAGTCGATCCAGGAGCTCGCCTACTTCCGCGACGCGGTGATGGTGGCGCAGCCCGGCCCGGACAAGGCCGGCGCGCAGCAGATCTCCGAGGCCGCAGTCGCCCGCTTCGCCGATCTCATCTCGGGCCCCGCAGAGTAAACCACGCAGCTTCTGGCGGATCGTTCCCGCTCGGGTCGCACCGCCCGCTCGAATGGGGGTTGCGCTCCGCGTGTCGCAGCTGGCATACATGGCATAATTGTCCGAGTTAGGCTGCTGCACTTCACGTCGAACGCATCACGTGTCATCGCCGCGTCACGGGGAGAACGGTCAGTGGGGAGACGCATGGGCGCGATGAAGCGAGAGACCACGTTCATGGCGGCGTTCGCCGCCTTCGCGATCGGCACGGCCATCTGCGCCGTCACCCAACTCCCCGGTGCCTCCCCCGAGTCCTGGACGCTCGTCATCACGGTGCTCGTCGGCGTCATCGTCTGCAGCCCGCTGCAGTTCCACGTCGGCCGGTCCTCGATGTTCCCGCTCGTCGGCGTCTCGGTGGTGATGCTCGCGATCCCGCCGTTCGAGCCCCGGCCGTGGCTCAGCGTCTGCACCTGGGTCATCGGGCTCGGCATCGCGCAGCTCCTCCTCCGCAGGAACCCGCTCCACGCGCTCTACCTCACCGGCCTGAGCGGCTGCGCGGCGATCGCCTACATGGCGGTCCGCGTCGGCCTCGCAGACCTCGGGCTCTGGAGGGGCCTCGGCGTCGGCGACGGACTCGGGCTCCTGCTCGGCACCGCGGTCTACTACGCCGTCTTCGTCACGGGCGAGCTGCTGCGCCGCAGCCTGCAGCAGCGCGACGCCAACGTGCTCGCGAGCAGCACGGAGCTGAGCTTCGGCCGCCTCGGCCTCATCGTGCTCGCGGTCTCGGGCGCGGAGATCGCGATGCGTCTCGTCGACTCCCGCGTGATCCCCTGGCTCGAGCACAACCCGGAGCTCACGCGCGCACCGTTCGTCGTGCTCCTCACGGCGCTCCTCTGCTACGTGCTCGCCCAGCGCCTGCGCGCGGTCGAGGGGAAGCGGCGCCTCGACGCCGTCGTCGCCGCGGCGATCGAGCTGCCTCAGGAGAGCGGGGCGAAGCTCGCCGCGGCCCTCGGCAAGCGGGCCTGCGAGCTCGTGCGCGCTACCCACGCCGAGGTGCGCGACCAGGCACCCACGCGCGGGGAGATCGGAGCACGCGTGCGGCTCGAGCCGGGCTGCGAGCAGTTCCTCGTGGCGACGCGGAAGATCGGCGGCACGGCGTTCAGCCGCGAGGACGAGCGCGCACTCGAATCGCTCGCCCACCTCGCGAACGAGGCGGCGCGGATCCAGCACGAGGTGAACACCCTCGAGCAGCGCGCGAACAGCGATCCGCTCACGGGGCTTCCCAACTACGGCGCATTCCAGAAAGCGCTCGTCCACGCCAACGAGTTCCGGCTCTACCACGAGGGGATCGCGCTCCTCTTCATCGACCTCGACAACTTCAAGCGTCTGAACGACACGCACGGTCACCGCGCGGGCGACGAGCTCCTCCGGGAGATCGCGAAGCGCCTGGAGCGCGCGTCCGGCGGCGGCGACTTCGTTTCCCGCGTCGGCGGCGACGAGTTCGTCGTGATCCTCACGGGCCTCGTCTCGATCGAGCAGGCGAAGGAGTCGGCCGAGCAGATCATCGCCGCCGTCGGTGAGCGCATGTTCCTCGAGGGCCAGGACGTGCGCCCCGCGGTGAGTGCCGGGCTCGCCTTCTCCCACCACCGCGAGCTCGACGCCCAGACCCTCGTGGAGGACGCCGACCGCACGATGCTGCAGGCCAAGCGCTCCCGGCACGAGAACGGCGGCGCGGGCAACAGCGTGAGCGTCTCCTCGCGCCGCTCCACGCGCACCAACGACATCGTCGCGCGCGCGATCGAGAGCCGCAGGCTCACCCTCGCCTATCAGCCGATCGTGCGGCTCGACACGGGCCGCATCTGGGCCTTCGAGGCGCTCGTGCGCTACGTCGATCCGGAGCTCGGCCCCATCTCGCCGCCCTCGCTCGTGGCCCGCGCGAAGAGCCTGGGCCTCATGAACGAGCTCACGCGCCAGGTGATCACGCAGGCGCTCACCGCGGCGAGCGAGTTCCACCGCCTCGACCCGGAGCTCGCCACGATGACGGTGAACCTCGAGCTCACGCAGATCAGCGAGGACCAGCTCGGCCCGTTCATCCGCGAGGCGGCCGCGGCCCACCCCGAGGTGAACCTCTGTGTGGAGCTCAACGAGCGCTCCCTCCGCGACGTCACCGACGAGCTCCGTCGCGACGCCGAGCGGCTGCAGCAGGCCGGGGTGACGATTGCGCTCGACGACTACGGCTCCGACGACTCCTCCGTCGGCGCGCTCGTGCACTTCCCGATGAACATCCTGAAGATCGACAAGAGCCTCATCAGCAACCTGGGCGACGTCCGCCAGCGGGAGGTCGTCAAGGCGCTCCAGAGCTTCGGCGACAGCCTGGGCCGCACGACCGTGGTGGAGGGCGTCGAGGACGCCGGCATGGCGGAGGTGCTCGCCGAGCTCGGCGTGCAGAACGCGCAGGGCTACTACTACGGCCGCCCGATCCCGGCCGCACTGACGATCGCGCGGATCAAGCGCTGGGGCGTGCGCTCGGTCGTGACGCCGTAGGGCGCCGACGCCTACTCCCCCGCGGGCGTGACGTCGACGCCGCCGTTCAGGCGGGCGATGGCCTCGTCGGCGTGGAACTCGGGATCCGGCTCGATGAACGCGTCGACGACGCCCATGAACGCGAGGGCGGAGACCGACCACGTGTCCGCGTGGCCGCCCTGCACCGCTGCGTCTGTGCCCGGCGCCGCTGCGCCCTCCGCGTCGGACGCGGCGCCGCTCTCCTCGTCACCGAGGGCGTCGAAGTGCGCCTCGACGAGCGCGGGCACCGTGGCGCGCACGATGCCGAGCCCCTCGATCACCGACGCGGCCGCGATCACGAACGGCTGGTAGTCGCCGCGGAACATGGGCCGCAGGCGGTAGCCGACGGTGGGGAGGACGTTGCGGTAGAAGCTCTCCATCGTCTCGACGAACGCGAGCTCGCTCGCCCGGAGCGCGTCGAGCACGCGCGTGCGCGCCTCGCCCTCGGGCCACGACATGATGGTCGTCGACAGCGCGGCATAGGTGCGCCACTTACTCGACGCCGTGACGACCGTGAAGTTGTACTCGGCCGCCGTGCGGATCACGTCGACGAGCACGCCGCGGCGCCCCTCGGCCGAGCGGAGATCGCCGCTGCGCATGCCGAGGTACTGCCAGGTGGTGAGGAGCGTCTCCGTGTCCGCGCGGTCGATCTGCGCCTGATTCGCGAGCTGGCAGAACAGCTCGGCGAGGTACGCCTCCGGCGACGACCAGATCTGCGCGAACTGCTTCGGCGTTGCGCCGGCGCTCGCGACGAGCTGCTCGACGATCGTGGCGGGAACCCCGAGCGACAGCCCGACGGTCTCGACGTGTTCTTCACCGGTGCGGAGGATCCGGGTGCGCACGTCTTCCAGCGGCGATTGGCCTCGGCCGCCTGCCGCACGCATCCAATTCTCTCCCGGCACCTGCGCTCCCATCACGACGTCGTTCCTCGCACCATCGTAGCAATCACTCCCGCGCGCGTGGGGGAACATCCGCGCGCATGCAGTTGGGATTCGGCGCGGAGCGTCGCTGCGGTCGAGCACGGCGGTAGGGCAGAATGAGACGTCAGAGATTTCGCGAGGCTTTCCGAGCTCGCGGATCGCCGTGCGCGCCCTCCCTGCGCCGCTTCCCGAAGGACTCAGCCGTTGTCCCAAATTGACCGTTCCGTGTCGAACCACGATGTCATCCCCGTGCTCGCCTCTCAGGTGTTCGCCGAGCATCCGACCTCCCGCCTCGCGTGCGGCCTCCTCGCCGTCGATGGCGTGCCGCTCCCCGGTCTCGAAGACGAGTACCTGGCCCACTTCTCCCTGCGCAGACGCGTCTACGTCGACCAGACCGGCCAGCTCTCGGAGAGCGACATCCTCGAGGACGGCACCGATCGCGACCCCGACGATGCCCGCTCCGCCACCTTCGCCGTCTTCGAGAATCACCCCGACGGCGTTCGCGTGCTCGGCGTCTCCCGCCTGATCGTGCGCGGCGAGGACACCCCGCTCCCCGTCGAGGAGTTCTGCCCCGGCTCGTTCCCGGACGGTCCGCTGTCGCCGCGGAGCGTCGAGGTCTCGCGCATGATCGCGCGGCACGAGACGGCGGTTCTCCAGGACCTCGTGCAGTGGCACCTGTTCACACTGATGCTCTCCTACATCGCGAACCACGAGCTCGAGCGTACCTTCGCGATCATCGAGCCCTGGTTCGAGCGCCACCTCAACAGCATCATCTCGATCGAGCGGATCGGCGAGCCCCTCTACGTCGAGCACTACCTCGACTACAACCTGCCCATCGAGATCAACATCCCCGCGTCCGCCGATCTCACGAACGCCCGTCGCGCCGGATCGATCGACGAGTACCGCGCCGCAGAGCCCGCGCTCACCTTCCTCGGCCGCGCGCCGCACACCGTGCACCGCGGGGCCGCGGCGTGAGCGGGGCCGGGGCCGGTCGGACGGTCGCGTCGCCCGAGTTCTCGCGCAACTACGGCTTCTGGAACGAGGCCGAGCAGGCCGCACTCATGGGCGCCCGGGTCGCGATCGCGGGTGTCGGCGGCGACGGCTTCCAGCTCGGACTGAAGCTCGCACGGATGGGAGTCTCGCGCTTCAGCATCGCCGACCCCGAGGTGTTCGAGCCCGAGAACGTCAACCGCGTCGAGGGTGCCGTGCACTCCTCCTTCGAGCGCCGGAAGGCCGAGGTGTTCCTCGACCGGGTCCGCGACATCAATCCCGACATCGAGGTCGACGTGTTCCTCGACGGGGTCACCCCCGAGAACGTCGAGGACTTCATGCGCGACGCGTCGCTCGTGCTCGACGAGTCCGAGCTGACCCACCCCGAGATCGGCAGCCTCATCGCGCGCCGCGCCCGCGCGCAGGGCATCCCGGATCTGCTCGTGATGAACGTCGGCTTCGCCGCGCAGGCGACCTCCTTCGCCCCCCGCTCGGCGTGGACGTTCGAGCGGTTCATGGGCTTCCCCTCGGACATGCCGCTCGACGAGATCGCCGACGCCGGCGTGGACTTCGCGCGCTGCCTGCCCTACGTGCCGCCGTACACCGATCTGCGCTCGCTCCAGGCGGTCGTGGGCGAGGGCGACGCGGCGCCCGCCTCGCTCCCGTCGATCTCGGCCGGCGTCGATCTCGCCTCCGCCATCGGCAGCACGCAGGCGTTCCTCCACCTCACCGCGGGCGTGGCGAACCGTCGCCGCTCCCCCGTATGGGCACCCCGGATCCTCATCTCCGACGCCTACCAGCTGCGCACGCGCGTGCTGCGAGCTGGGAAGCTCTCGCACACCCGGCACCTGCTCATCGCGGCGGCGCGGCAGAAGCTCGGGCGGAACCCGCTCGCGAGCTACACGATCGGCGACATCGCCCGCCGCGCTGCGGCGCAGCGCGAACGCAGCTCCCGCTAGATCCCGGGCGCACGCACGCGTGCGCCCGGCTCCGGCCCGCGCAGGAGGCTCTCCTCCCGGAAAAACACCAACGCCCCGGTTCGAAAACCGGGGCGTTGTCTTGGGGTGGCTAACGGGACTTGAACCCGCGACCACCGGCACCACAAGCCGGTGCTCTACCAACTGAGCTATAGCCACCATGCTGACCTGCTCGCCGGGGCGAACGAGGCAACTCCACGATCATAACCCATCACGAACACCGAGTGCGAACCGGCGTGTCATCCCGGGTGTGCCGTGCGGCTCCCCCAGCTTTCCCACCCACGCCGCACGTCGGCTGTGTAGGGTGAAAGCATGCTCGACATGTCGCACGACGCGTTTGAGGCCCTCGTCGCCGACGGCCTCGATTCGCTGCACGACGACATGCTCGCGCAGCTCGACAACGTGATCTTCCTCGTCGAGGACCGCCCCTCGGACGGCAGCGATATCCTCGGCGTGTACGAGGGGTTCTCGCTCGCCGAGCGCAACGTCTACGGCTACGGCGAGGAACCCGACCGAATCATTCTGTTCCGCGAGAACCTGCTGGCGCACTGCGCCGACCACGAGGAGCTCGTCCACGAGATCCGCGTCACGCTCGTGCACGAGATCGCGCACTTCTACGGGCTCACCGAGGAGCGCATCCACGAGCTCGGGTGGGGCTGATGGTGATGACGGGAACCGAGACGAGCCGCCGCGAGGACACCCACCTGGCCCCCGACCGCGGGTGGGAGACGCTCGTCTGGGACGACCCGGTCAACCTCATGTCCTACGTGGCGTACGTCTTCCGCGTGCACTTCGGCTTCGACCGGGCGCACGCGGAGGAGCTCATGCTCCGGGTGCACCATCGCGGGCACGCCGTCGTCGCCGAGGGCGGGCTCGAAGCCATGGAGATGCACGTGGAGGCGCTCCACGCCTACGGCCTCTGGGCCACCGTCCGGGAGGTGGGGGCCGAGTGAAGCTCATCCCGCTGCGCGGCACGCTCCGCGTCGTGTTCGAGCGCGACGAGGCGGCCATGCTCGATCAGCTCGTCTCGCAGCTCGCGCAGCTGCTCGACAGCCACAGCGGCACGGCGCTCGATCCGGATCCGCTGTTCGCCAGTCTCGAGATCGGCGGGAGCGACGAGCTGCCGAGCGATCCCGCCCTCGCGCGACTCTTCCCCGACGCGCATGAGAGCGATGCCGACTCGTCCGCCTTCCGGCGGGTGACCGAGCAGGGGCTCATCAATCGGAAGCTGCAGGACGCGCTCCTCGTCACGGGCGCGCTCGAGCTCGGCGCCGACGCGGCCGCGGCCGCGGAGCATACCGACGGGAGCGATGCGCCCGGAGCCGTCGTGGTCGAGATCTCGCCGGAGTCGCTGCCCGTGTGGGTGCGCACGCTCACCGCGCTGCGGCTCGCGATCGCGGCACGCATCGGCCTGAGGCAGCACGACGATCGCGAGCGGCTGCTCCACGAGGAGGAGACGCGCGGGACCGTGCTCGTGTTCGACTGGCTCGCCGCCGTGCTCGAGTCGATCCTCGCGGTCACCCAGGACGGGATGGACCTGCCGGAAGCGGACTGACGCGGTGCCCGGAGCCTCGGGAATCGTCGCCCGGGCAGCCGTCAGCTGCGGTCGCCGTGCCCCGGCCCCGCTCCCGGATCCTCGAGCGAGCGCGGATCCACCACCTGGTCGCGCCCCTTCAGCAGACTCGCCGAGGTGATCCCGGCCGCGCCGAAGCGATCCTTCAGCTCGTCGACGGCCTGGTCCACCGCGCGCCACTCGTCGTCATCGCTCCAGAGCGCGGCGGGTTCGCTTCCGGCGGGGCGGAGCTGCTCGGCGCGCACCCCGATGAGGCGCACGGGGCGCGTCGCGCCGAGCGCGGCGTACAGCTCGCGCGCGGTCTGCACGATCCGGCGGGTCGCATTGCTCGCCTCCGGCAGCGTGCGCGAGCGCGTCACCGTTTCGAAGGTGTCCCAGCGCACCTTGATCGCGATCGTGCGGGCCTCCAGCTGCGCGGCCCGCAGGCGCTCCCCCGTCCGCGTCGAGAGGCGGAGCAGCTCGCGGTCGAGCACGGCCGGATCCGTCACATCGCTCGCGAACGTCTCCTCGTGGCCGATGCTCTTCTCCGTGCGCGTCGTCTCGACCGAGCGCGCGTCGCGGCCGTTCGCGAGCGCGTGCAGCTTTGCGGCACTCGCGGCCCCCACAAGCCGCGTGAGCGCGGGAAGCGGCTCGCGGGCAAGGTCCGCCACGGTGTGGATCGCTCGGGATTTGAGCGCACGCGCGGTCGCCTGCCCCACGCCCCACATGGCCTCGACCGGAAGGCTGTGGAGGAACTCGATTGTGCGCGCGGGCGGGATCTCGAGCACGCCGTCGGGCTTCGCCCGCTGCGAGGCGAGCTTCGCGACGAACTTGGTTGCGGCGAGGCCGACCGAGGCGGGCAGCCCCGTGCGCTCGCGGACCCGCTCACGGATCGCGCGAGCGATCTCGATCGGCTCCCCGAACAGCTTCATTGACCCCGCGACGTCGAGGAAGGCCTCGTCGATGCTGAGGGGCTCGACGAGCGGGGTGAACTCATGGAAGATCGCCATGACCGCGCGCGAGGCGTCGCGATACTTCGCGTAGGTGGGGGTGATCAGCACGAGCTCGGGGCAGAGCTGCTTCGCCCGGGCGACGGGCATCGCCGAGCGCACGCCGTAGCGGCGCGCCTCGTAGCTCGCGCTCGAGACGACCGAGCGCACCGTGTCGTGCGCGGCCGCGACGGGCCTGCCGACGAGTTCGGGCCGCTCGAGCAGCTCGACGGACACGAAGAACGAGTCCATATCGACATGGAGCATCGAAGACTCTGCGCGCTGCCCATCGATCATGTCTCAATTGCACCACAGACCACCGACGTTATCTTGTAGCGTGGGGGAAGGAAGATCCCACTCGCTCCGGCAGCAAGGCAGGCAGATGGCTCGTCACGACTCCCCCGCTCACCGCACCAACGTGTCGACGCTCCGGGAGCGGCCGCACGCCGACGTGCTCATCGTCGGCGGCGGGATCAACGGGATCGCGACGTTCCGCGAGCTCGCCCTGCAGGGGGTGGACGTCGCGCTCGTCGAGCGCGGAGACTTCGTCTCGGGCGCGTCGTCGGCCTCGAGCCACATGGTGCACGGCGGCGTGCGCTACCTCGAGAACGGCGAGCTGCGGCTCGTGCGCGAGGCCGTGCAGGAGCGCAACCGCCTCCTCCGCAATGCGCCGCACTACGTTGCGCCGCTGCAGACCACGATCCCGATCTTCAAGACCTTCGCGGGCGTGCTCGCCGCGCCCTTCCGCCTGCTCGTCACGCACGGGCGGGGCAAGCCGAGCGAGCGTGGCGCCCTGCTCATCAAGATCGGGCTGCTGATGTACGACACGTTCTCCCGCGGCGGCGGCCGCGTCCCCCGGCACCGCTTCCACGGGCGAGATCGCTCGCTCCGCCAGCTGCCGCGGCTGAATCCCCGGATCAAGTACACGGCGACCTACTACGACGCGTCGATGCACGACCCCGAGCGCCTCGCCCTCGACGTGCTGCAGGACGGGCTCGCGGCGGGGCGCGAACGTGCCGCCGGCGCCGAGGCGACCGCCCGTGCCGCGAACTACGTCTCGGCGGCGGGCTTCGCGGACGGCGCGGCGCTGCTCCGCGACAAGACGAGCGGCGAGGAGTTCCCCTTCACCGCCCGGGTGATCATCAACACGAGCGGCCCCTGGACCGACGAGACCAACACCCTCCTCGGACGACCGAGTCACTACATGGGCGGCACGAAGGGCTCCCACATCGTGCTCGATCACCCCGAGCTGCTCGACGCGACCGGCGGCCGCGAGATGTTCTTCGAGCACTCGGACGGCCGGATCGTGCTGATCTACCCGCTGAAGGATCGCGTGCTCGTGGGCACGACCGACATCGACGCGGATCCGTCCGAGCCCGCGATCTGCACCGACGCCGAGGTCGAGTACTTCTTCGAGCTGATCCCGCATGTGTTCCCGAACATCGCCGTGGACCGCTCCCACATTGTGTACACGTTCTCCGGCATCCGGCCGCTGCCAAAGCACGACGACACCGCTCCCGGCTTCGTCTCCCGCGACTACCGGATCGAACACGGCTGGCTCGGCGCCGTGCGCTCGCTCAGCCTCGTCGGCGGCAAGTGGACCACCTTCCGCGCCCTCGGCGAGCACCTCGCGGACGAGACGCTCGCACTGCTCGGCGCCCCGCGCGTCGTGAGCACACGGGCGACGGCGATCGGCGGCGGCGCCGGCTTCCCGCGCGACGCGGCGGCGCGCAAGGTCTGGCTCGCCCGGCACCGCGGCGCGCACGATCCCGAGCTCATGTCGCTCCTCCTCACGCGCTACGGAACGCTCGCCACGACCGTGCTCGCGGCGCTCCCCGAGCAGCCCACGCCGCTCGCGCACGTGCCCGGCTACTTCGTCGAGGAGCTCGCCCACCTGGCGGCCACCGAGCAGGTGCAGCATCTCGACGACGTGCTGCTCCGGCGCACCTCGATCGCCTTCGTCGGCGGGCTCACGCGGGAGGCGCTGACCGAGGTCGCGGCCGCGGTCGCCCCCGCCCTCGGCTGGTCCGCCGCCGAGCAGCGCCGCGAGGTGGAGCGCGCGGCCGCGCTGCTCCGCGAGGCGCACCGGGTCGGGCTCGACGGCCCGGGGCTGCTCCCCTAGCCGCGGCACGCGCGCGTCGACCCGTCAGTTCGCGCAGCGCCGCACCCCATCACCCTGTCCACCACCGCACTCGACCCGCATCACCGCTGCTGCACGGCAAGGAGACCCCATGCGCGAATACGTCCTCTCGATCGATCAGGGAACCACCTCCTCGCGGGCGATCATCTTCGATCGCGCGGGGCGCGTCGTCGCCGTCGGGCAGAAGGAGCACGCGCAGATCATGCCGAGCGCGGGGCTCGTCGAGCACGACGCCGCGGAGATCTGGCAGAACGTGCAGGAGGTGATCGGCACGGCGCTCGGCCGCGCAGACCTCACGGGCGCGGACATCGCGGCGGTCGGGATCACCAACCAGCGCGAGACGACCATCCTGTGGGACCGGGCCACCGGCGTCCCCGTGCACCACGCCATCGTCTGGCAGGACACGCGATCGCAGGAGATCGTCGACCGGGTAGCCGCCGAGGGCGGTGGCCACGACCGCTTCCACGAGACCACGGGCCTGCCGCTCGCGAGCTACTTCTCCGCGTCGAAGATCGCCTGGCTGCTCGAGCACCACCCGGAGCTCCGCGAGCGCGCCGAGGCCGGAGAGCTCCTCTTCGGCACGCCGGACACGTGGATCCTGTGGAATCTGACGGGAGGCCCGGAGGGCGGCGTGCACGCCACAGACGTGACGAACGCCTCGCGCACCCTGCTCATGAATCTGCGCACGCTCGACTGGGATCCTGAAGCGCTCAACGCGTTCGGCGTGCCCGCGGCGATGCTGCCGCAGATTCGCTCCTCCTCCGAGGTCTACGGCGTCGCCGAGGCCTCGTCGCTCCTCCACGGCGTGCCCGTCGCGGGGATCCTGGGCGATCAGCAGGCCGCGACCTTCGGACAGGCCGCGTTCGACGCAGGCGAGTCGAAGAACACGTACGGCACCGGCTGCTTCCTGCTCATGCAGACTGGCACCGAGCCGGTGCACTCGAGCAACGGACTCATCACGACGGTCGGCTACCAGCTGGGCGATGCCCCGGCGCACTACGCGCTCGAGGGCTCGATCGCGGTGACCGGATCGCTCGTGCAGTGGCTCCGCGACCAACTCGGGGTCATCGGCTCCGCAGACGAGGTCGAGGCGCTCGCCAACACCGTGCCCGACAATGGCGGCGTCTACATCGTGCCGGCGTTCTCCGGCCTCTTCGCACCGTACTGGCGCCCGGACGCGCGCGGCGCGATCGTCGGGCTCACGCGGTACTCGAACCGCGGGCACTTCGCTCGCGCGGCACTCGAGGCGGTCGCGTATCAGACGCGGGACGTACTCGACGCGGTCAACGCGGACGTCGATGTCGACCTCGCAGAGCTCCGCGTCGACGGCGGCATGGTCGCGAACGACACGCTGATGCAGTTCCAGGCGGACGTGCTCGGGGTTCCGGTCGTGCGCCCGCGGATCGCTGAGACCACCGCGCTGGGGGCGGCGTACGTCGCCGGACTGGCGGTCGGCTTCTGGGCGGACCTCGACGAGCTCCGCGCAAACCGCCGCGAGGGCGGGCGCTGGGAGCCGCGGCTCGAGCCGGCGGAGCGGGATCGGCTGCTGCGCGAGTGGCGGAAGGCCGTGACGAAGTCCATGGACTGGGTCGACGAGGACACCCGCGGCTAGTCCCCCGCCGGCCAGTATGCGGGCGCGGGCCTCGGCGGCGCCCTCGCGGGCAGCGCCCTGTTGAGCCGTGCGCGAGCGCCGTGTGACCCCTCGCGCGTCCGGGTTTCCGGGTCCGGA
>NZ_AYMV01000005.1 GCF_000633415.1 Leucobacter sp. PH1c
CTCATCATGATGCACGAGGGCCGGATCGTGTTCCAGGCGTCTGCGGAGGAGAAGCAGCATCTCACGGTGCCGCAGCTGCTCGCGGAGTTCGCGAAGATCAAGGGTGCGACGTTCGACGATCGGGCACTGCTCGCCTGAACCCGCGGCGCCTCGCGCCCTGCGCCTCGCGCCCCGCTCCGCCTGAGTACGGGCCGGGAGCGCGGGGCGTCGCGGCGCGCGCTCCCGCGATTGCCGGGGCCGAAGCCTAGAGTGAAGTCATGGCAGCCACCTCCTCTCCCCAGGGAACGGCCTGGGCCGTGTCCGCAGCGTCCGCGGAGGGCCGCGCCGGCTCGTGGCTCGAAGCGCTGCGCAACCGCGACGACGACGCGGTGCGCGCCCCGCTCGGCGGCATGCACCGGGATCCCGAGAGTTTCGACTTCACCCGCCGCCTGCTCGAGCTCGTCGCCGGCACGGACGACGCGTTCGCCTCGGCCGTCGGCCTCCGGGAGATGGCCCACGAAGTACCCGCCTCGATGGGCACGCGGGATCGCCTCGCGGTGCGCGCGGGCGGAGCCGCCTCCCTCGGGATGCCGTGGGCCGTGATGCCCGTGGCACGCCGCTGGCTGCGCTCCCGGCTGTCGAGCCTCGTGCTCGCCACCAAGCTGCCCGCTCCGGGGATCCCCGTCGCGGGCGAGTCGCCCGATCCCGGCCGCCTCACCGCGCTCGCGGAGGCGCTGCGCCGGCACCGGGACGCCGGTCTCGTCCCCGTCGTCGCGCCGCTCGGCCGCGCCATCCACGGCCCCGAGCAGGCCGCGGCGGAGGCCCGTCGTCTCGCCGCGCTCGCGGCGCACGCCGCGGTGGGGCACCTCGTGGTTGACCCCGAGCGCCTCGTCCCGGGCGGCACCGACTGGTCGATCGACGCCGATGTGACGGCCGCCGCGTGCGCGCTCCAGCCGATCCTCGCCGCTGCAGCGGAGCACGGCACCACCATCCACCTCGAGCCGAGCGGTGTGCGGTGGGCCCGGGCGACCCCGGAGCTGCTCGCACGGGCCCTCGCCGACCCCGCCTTCGACCGGGTGCGGATCGGCGCGCGCCTGTTCGCCGAGCTCCCCGAGTCGCGCGAGCTCTACAGCCGGATCAGCCGCTGGGCGCAGCGCCGCGTGGCCGAGGGCGGAGCTCCCGCCGAGGTCGTGATCGGCGTCGCCGGGGTGGCCGGGGCCGAGCGCATCGCCGCCATCCTGAGCGGGCTCCCCGTCGCCGTCATCGAGGAGCGGGACGCGCTTGCGGCGCAGCTCTTGCGACTCGTCGAGCTCGCGCTCCACCCGGGCCGCGCCGCCGTCCTCCGCCCCGTGATCGCGAGCGAGGATCCGATCGTGCTCGCCGCCGTCGTGAGCGTAGCTGAGGAGCTCGGCGCGACGGAGCTCGCCTCGGTGCAGCTGCGCGGCGGCGTGGTCCCCGGGCTCGCCGAGACGATCGCGGCGCAGCACGGCGAGATCGAGGTGCGGCTCGTGCAGCCGGTCGTGGCGCCCGGCGAGTTCACCGGTGCCGTCGACCTGCTCGTCGGACTCGCGGGAGAGGCCGCGGATCCCGCATCCACGCCCTCGCGCGTGGACGCGCTGCTCGCCGCGGGCGCCGCTCCCGAGCGCGACGCCGCGGACGCCCTCGCGGAGGAGTGGGCGGCGCACCTCCGCGCGGTCGAGCTCGCCGCGGAGCCAGCGCCCGATCCGCACCGCACCCAGCTCCGCGCCCGCGAGTGGGATCCGAGCGAGCGCGATAGCGCCCTGTTCTACCGCGCCCCCGACGAGCCGGCGCGCTTCGACACGGGCGGCCTCACGGCGGCCGTGCTCGGTCTCGGCCGGGGGGCGACGGGCGCCTTCCAACTCGAGGAGTTCGCGCCGCCGCGCGCGATCCCGGCCGTCTCGGACTCGGGCTTCGCGAACGAGCCGGGCACCGACGCGAGCCTCCCCGCGAACCGCGAGTGGCTGCGCGAGCAGCTCCGTCACGCCGGCGCGCGGACGAGCGCGGAGGACGCCGCGAACGCGACGATCGCCCTCTCGCCCGCCGACCTCGATCCCGAGCGGGTGGCCCTCACCGCCCGGGAGTCCGGCGAGCGGTGGTCCGCCCACGGCCCCGCCGCCCGCGGCGTGCGCCTGCGCCGCGCGGCCCTCGCGATCGTCGCGGCGCGCGACCGGCTGCTCACGGCCCTCGCCGCGGACACGGGCGCCCCGGCGGCCGAGCTCGACGCCGAGGTGAACGACATCGTGGACGCCGCCCGCTTCGCCGGGCAGCTCGCCGCGGGCCTCGGCGCCGTGCGCGGGGCGAGCTTCGTCCCCGACGCGCTCATCCTCGTCTCCGCCGATGCCGGCACCCCGCTCGCGCACCAGGCGGAGGCGGTGTTCTCCGCGCTCGGCGCCGGCGCGGGCGTGCTCTGGGCGGTGCCGCCCCGCTTCCTCGCCTCGGCGACGGCCCTCGTGGAGGAGTGCGAGGCCGGCGGCCTCACGGCCGGTGCCGTGCGCATCGAATCGGTCGCCGTGGAGGCGACGATCGCGGAGCTCGCGGCGCATCACGAAGTGGACCGCGCCATCGTGCTCGGCGCCCGCGGCGCGGGGCACGAGCTTGCCAGGCGGCGCCCCGACCTGCGGATCGAGGGTCAGTTCCGCGCGCGCGGCTCGGTGCTCGTCGCCCCCTCGGCGGATCTCGATCAGGCGATCTCCGACATCGTCGCCTCGGCCTTCCGCGCGGGCGGCAGCGACCCCCGCGGGGCGCACGCCGCGATCCTGCTCGGCAGCGTGGCGCGCTCGCGCAGGTTCCGCGCCGGGCTCGCCGACGCCGTGCGCGCCCTGCGCCCGGGCGACACCGCCCGGCCCGGCGGAGCGGACCCCCTCGGCTTCACCCTCGGCCCGCTCCCCGAGCCCGCGACGGGCGCCGCGCTCCGCGCGCTCACCGAGCTCGACCGCGGTGAGGAGTGGCTCGTGCAGCCCGAGCAACTCGACGAGGAGGGGCGGCTGTGGAGCCCGGGCGTGAAGCTCGGCCTCACCGAGCAGTCGCCGTTCTGGGCGGACGCGAGCGGCGCGCCCGTGCTCGGCGTCGCGAACGCGCACTCGCTCGCCGACGCTCTGCGCATGCAGAACGCAGCGGGCGGCGGCGGCGTGGCCGGACTCCAGTCGAACGACGCGGAGGAGATCCTCGCGTGGACGGACCAGGTGCGCGCGGCCGCGCTCGCGATCAACGCGCCCACGACGGGCGCTCGCATTGAGCGGCAGCCCGGCGGCGGCTGGGGTGACGCCGTGATGGGCCTGCCCACCCTGGCGGGTGGCCCGCACCGCCTGCTCGCGCTCGGCTCGTGGGAGCCGCGGCCGGGCACCCGGAGCGACACGCTGCACCTGCGCGGGCTCGACCCGGAGGTGCGGCTGCTCATCGAGGCGGCGCAGCCCACGCTCGCCTATGAGGAGTTCGACGCCGTGCGCCGTGCGGCGCTCGCCGACGCGCTCGTGTGGCGCACCTCGCTTGGCGTCGAGCGCGACACGATCGGCCTCGGGGTCGAGCGCAACGCCGTGCGCACCCGCCCCGTCGTGACGCAGGTGCGGCTCGCCGAGGACGGCCCGCTCGCCGCGCTCATCCGCGTGCTCGCCGCCGCGCTGCTCGTGCGCGCGCCGATCGCGGTGTCCACGGGGCAGGTGCTCCCCACCCCCGTCGCGGATCTGCTGACCGCGCAGGGGATCGAGGTCTCCCTGGAGCGCGACGATGACTGGATGGAGCGGCTCGCCGTCTCGGGCCCGCTCGGCCCCGAGGACGCGCCGGCCTCGCGCGTGCGACTCATCGGCGGCGATCCCGTGCGCGTCGCCGAGTGGATGGGCGGCCTCGACCGCGCCGCGCTGTGGGCCGAGACGGTCACGATGGCCGGCCCCGTCGAACTGCTCACCCTGCTGCGGGAGCAGGCGATCACGGCCCGCGCGCACCGGCACGGGCTCGCGATCCCCGTCCCGGGGCTCGACGAGATCCTCGAGGGGGCCTAGCGCCCGTTCCCGGCGCGCCCCGCGGCCAGCCGCATGGGGGTGTGCGGGATCCCGTCCTCGAGGAACTCCGCGCCGCTCGTCACGAAGCCGAAGCCGCCGTACCACTCGGTGAGGTACGACTGCGCGTGGATCACGACCTCGTCGCCGCCGCACTCCGCGATCGCGGCGCGCAGCAGCGCGCCGGCGAGCCCGCGCCCGCGCCAGTCGGCGGCCGTGACCACGCGGCCGATGCTGCGCACGCCGGGCTCGGCCTCGGCGAGGATGCGCAGGCCCGCTGCGGGCTCGCCCGTCTCGTCCGCGAACCAGAGCTGCACCGTGCCGGGCTCGAGGTCGCGGCCGTCGAGGTCGAGGTAGGGGCAATCCTGCTCGACGACGAAGACCTCCTGCCGGAGCCGGGCGATGCGGTGGAACGTCTCGAGATCGAGCGCGGCCGGGCCCCGGGCGATGCGGAGGGACAGCTCTGCGGGGATGGCCTGGGCTGACGGAGTCATGCTCCGATCCTGCCACGGATGCGCGGCCCGGCACAGGGCGGAGGGACAGGCCCGGCGCGCCGGGCCGATTTCCGTTCGTGGCGTCGAGCGGGTAAAGTTGGCTCGTCCGCGTTCGCGTGGACAACGGCGGGTTACCCGAGCGGCCAAAGGGGGCTGACTGTAAATCAGCTGGCACTGCCTACGGGGGTTCGAATCCCTCACCCGCCACAGCAAGAAAAGCCCGGTCAGAATGAATTTCTGGCCGGGCTTTTTCGTTGCTTGGGTCTGTCTGTTTTATGCCGCCTGGCGGTCTACTGGCGGTTTTCGCTGAAGAGCTCGCTGAGAAGTGCGGCGACCTGGGGCCCGCGACGTTTCTTCTCCACGTAGTGCTTCAGATTGCCGAGCCCGGTGTGCCCCAACTGTTCCGCGGCCTCACGTTCACCCAGCGTGTGGGCGATGAGAGTCGCCACCGATTTGCGGTAGAGGCCGGGCGTGAGTCCTTCGTACGGAGAGGACTTGAGCGCGGAGTGCCAGTCGCGACGAAATGCATCGGGTGAGCGTACTGTTCCGACCTCGCTGGGGAACACGAGGCCCACCTTGGCGCTGATTCTGCGTTGCATGAGCATTGGCACGATCTCGTAGGGCAGCTCGAGCCTGCGAACGCTCTCGGAAGTCTTGGGGTGGGGCTGGACCACGTACTTGTTCTGCAGGTTCCGAACCACGGTCTTCGAGATGTCGACAGTTGCGGGTTCTCTTGCACCCTCTGGCATGAGGGCCTGATCGATACTGAAGTCATCGAAGTAGAGCGCGAGGACTTCGGAGGTGCGCTCCGCGGTCGCCGTGTAGACGTCGGTCGCATCGGTAAGGGATCCGTTGCGGGGGTGTTTGCCCCACAAGAGCGCCGAGTCCCACCGCTGCAGGAGCAACCTGATCGCATGCAGGTCCTTTGCTCCCAACGCCGTCACGTCAGGTCGCGCGCGTCGAACCGCTCGCACTTCGGCGACCGGATTTGTCTCGAACACACCATGCAGGACTGCGAGCACCATGATCTTTTTCAGGATGCTTCGTAGTGACCGCGCGGCTCCTGGGTACTGTTTCGCGACAGCATGGATGAAGGCATCAAGCCGGCCGGGGGTGCATTCCGCGAGACGCAGCTCGCCAATGCCTGATCTGATCGTTCGGAGCTTACTCAGTTCGTTCCGCTTCGTCTGGTCGGAGTTGGGTCCAGCGAGCATCTCGGGCTCATAGATGTCCACGAGCTCGCGCACCCGCATGTCTCTTGTGATGTTTCCCAGTGCAGGCTTGGCGCGGTCGGAGAGTGCCTCAAGGAGCCGTTGCTTCGCGACTCCCTTGGTGCGCCCCTGGCGCACCACCCTTCGGCTTACTCCGTCGAAATCGCGGAACCACGCAGAGGCGTAGCGCGTGCCATTCTCGGCGTACTCTCGGACTTCGCCCCATGAGCCGATCGGTGTTGCTAGTCGTGCCATTAGACAACCTCAAGTCGTTGCGCCCATTGCCCAGCACCCATGCGCGGGGCACGG
This sequence comes from Leucobacter sp. PH1c, assembly GCF_000633415.1. Classification (GTDB taxonomy): domain Bacteria; phylum Actinomycetota; class Actinomycetes; order Actinomycetales; family Microbacteriaceae; genus Leucobacter. The sequence goes on from NZ_AYMV01000005.1 coordinate 6,007, forward strand.
TAGATCGTGTTTCCGTAGCGTTCGAGGCGGTCACGCGCAGTAGCGAGGCGCTTCCGGTGCTCGTGGTAAGCAAGGAACTGGGAGCGGGTTATGCCGAGCTCGATGCAAATCCGGTCGTAGTCACTGTGACAAGCGGTGAGTTTGTCCCACTCGCCAGGGTTCGTGATTCGTAGCGCGGAGTGGAGATTTGCGCGCGCTTCGTTGCGCGGGTGGTGGCCGCCGGGGTCGGAATGCTCCACGTGAACGCATTCATGCGCGAGCACGGGTCGGATTAGGTCGGGGCGGAGATTCCTGTCGCGGATCACCATGTTGCGCTCGGGCACCCAGATTGCAGGTAGCTCGATCGAGTGCACAACTATGCGGGTCTTCATGCGATCCAGGAGCTCGACGGGATCATATGCAGGGTCGTAGGCGTGCGGCTGCATTGTGTCTCCTTCCGGAAAATGGGCGCACTGATCTACGGAAGGGCCGCGGGGCCCTCCAATGCCCGAGCTTCTGTCAGGGGCTTAGGGAGTGTGGTCCTCGGGTTCGCCGTCGCTGGGGTGTGCAGCGTATCGGCCTGCCCACTCCTCGATCACGTTGTCGGGGATGTGCGCAAGATCCTCGTCGGGACCACTGACACTTGCGCGGCGGTCGGCGAGGGCGATTGGTGGTGCCGGGGTGGCGTCGGCGGCTCGTTCGGCGCGATCCACGAGCTCGGTGAGGGACAGGCCGAGTGCCTCGGCAATTGCCGCAAGATCACCAACGCCCAGGGGCACGCGTTCGCCGGTTCTGGGGTTGCCGCCGTCGAGGCGGGTTGACATGTACTGGGACGACTTGTTGATCAAGCGGCCGAGGCCACGGGAAGACAGGTCGCGTCGACCCATCTCGGCCTTGATCTCAGAGATGAGCGCGTCGGCAAAGCGGCGGGATCTATCAGTGTTCTCAGTCACCTGCCCAGTTTCACCTCTGCATGATTATTCGTCAATATGCATGATCATGTTGACAGCGCACGACAAGTCGTCCAATGCGAGTGCATGATCAATCATTCATCGCACGGTGAGGAGCTCGCCGGGCTCATAGTCGAAGAGATTCGAGTCGAGGTGGCACGCCAGAAGCGCTCGCGCCGTGAACTGGCGAAGGTGATCGGCGTCACGGAGCACACTGCCGGAAGCTGGCTCAGTGGTTCACCAAGCTTCAACACCCAAGAGCTCGCCACTGTCGCTTCATGGCACCCCTTTTCGAAAGTGTGTTCGAAAAGGATTGTAGGTCGGGCGGCTGACAGTGGGGTTTTCCTGAAGTGCATTAGGTGCAGGATGCTAGGAAAACTCTCTTTCGCGAGAGCGCGCGAGGCGTGTGGGCTGGCACTGCGAGCAGTGGCGGTGGCGATTCGCGCGTCACCTAGCAGTGCGCGCGGGCCGAGGTCCCTTGGTCGCGGCATCTGCTTCTCTTCCCCACGCCAGGATGGCAAAAGCGACTCCGAGTGCTCCGAGTGCGACCAAGATCGCCGCAACTGTGGGCAGTCCGATCGCAGCGCCGAGGACGCCCGCGAGCGGGTAGGTGATGAGGAAGCAGGCGTGCGAAAGTGAGAACTGGGCAGCGAACACCGCGGGCCGGTTCTGCTCGGTGCTATTGCGTCGCAGTAGTCGTGCGGATGGGGTGAGGACGGTCGAGGTCGCGGCCCCAAGCAGCGCCCACAGCGCCAGCAACGCGCTCCACTCTGCTGCGCCGGTCAGCCACTCGATCGTTCCTGCGACTGCAGCGAGGAGGACTGGGAGTGTGATCCCGCCGGTGAGCATCACCGGACGGTCTGGCAGCTTGTCGAGGAGTTTCGGCATGCCAAGAGCGACAAGCATGGACCCGCCGCCGTACGCCGCGAGGAGTAGTGCGACATCGGATTGCGGGCGGCCGAGGCTGCCCTGCACGAGGACGACAGTGTTCACGATGACCATCGCTGTGGTCGTTGCGACGACGAGGTTCAGGCCCATCAGGCCGCGCAGTTCCGGGCTTGCCCAGAACGCGCGCGCGCCGCGGGTGAGCCGGTCGAAGAAGCGAGTCGGGGGCGGCGTCTCGATGCGCGGGAACCGGGATGCGATCACGAGTGCTGCGGAGACGAGGAACCCGATCACAGTGCCGACGAAGAGGTTATGGAAGCTGATGACGGTCAGGAGGGCTGCGGCGAGCATCGGGCTCACGAGCGATTCCAGATCATAGGCGAGCCTGGACAGCGAGAGCGCTCGCGTGTACTCGCGCTCATCGGGCAGCACTGACGGGATCACAGCCTGAAACGTGGGTGTGAACGTCGCCGAGGCTGACTGGAGCAGGAAGATCAGCACATAAATCTGCCACGCCTCGGTTACGAACGGCAACGAGACTGCGACCCCCGCTCGGATCAGGTCCGCCCCGATGAGAACTGGTTTTCTCGGAAGGCGAGCGACGAGCGCGGTCGTGACCGGGGACACTGCCACATAGGCGACCATCTTGATCGTCATCGCGACGCCCATCACGATGCCTGCATCGCCGCCGGCGATCTCGAACGCGAGCAGCCCGAGCGCGACAGTCAGGAGCCCGGTTCCGAGCAGAGCGATGATCTGCGCGCTGAACAGCTTCGCGTAGGTCGGGTTACGGAGGACGGCAAGCATGGCGGGCCTTACTGATCGCTGGAGAACGTGAAGTTACTGCTGGGGTGCGGTGTGATGAGGCGGCATCTGCCCGTTCGCGACCGCGTGCTCGGCTTGCTTGATCGCCTCGAGGACGAGCGTGAGCGCGTGTTCGTCAGTGAGGCGGTAGAGCACACTCGTGCCCTCATGCCGGGTCGTGACCATGCGTGCCATCCGCATGCGGGCGAGGTGTTGTGACACCCCCGACGGCTTCTTCCCGACGAGCTCCGCGATAGCGTTCACGGGCATTTCATCGGTTCGGCGGAGCACGAGGACGATTCTGATCCGGGTCGGATCGGCGAGGATGCCGAGCACTTCCGCAGCGAGGTCGACATACTCCGACGCTGGGTCCATCGCGTAAATCTTATTATCTGCATCCATACGCAGATAATAACACTACTACCTCGCGGTGGTGTATTGAGGTCCGCTGGGCAGCGGAGGATCCCCAGATGCCCCTCGCTAATCCAGCGGAGCATCAGCGTGCCGTCTGGGGCTTTGCATGGGTCCTTTGCGGCGTCCCGGTTCGGCGTCGAGCCATCGGCCTTCTGAGTTTCGAAGACAAGGGCTGGTCGTGCTGGAAGCTCCGACGCTGTGGCGCCAGGGTAGCGAGAAGGAGAGCGGACAGGCGTTGGGCCATCTCTCCGGGGTTGACGCTGGGTGGCCAATCTCTGGCGAAATACTGGCGGTTTTGGACAGTGCCCGTCGGTGCCCGTCAGTGCCCAAGATGTCGCCTGGCGTTCTGGGGCAACGTCGGGCAATCCTGGGGAGTATGGCTGGGGTTCAGCTGGCACTGCCTACGGGGGTTCGAATCCCTCACCCGCCACCACGAGAAGATCCCCGGCTCCGAGAGCCGGGGATCTTCTGCGTTTCCGGGCCGTGGGGCGCGGAGCGGCGCGACCGTTACGTCCGGTCCGCGGTCGCGGTCTCGCGGCGACGGATCAGCAGCAGCGCGGCGCCGAGGCCCGCGGCGGCGGCGCTCGCGGCCCAGAGGATGGCGCTCGCGGGCTGACCGGTTGCAGCGAGTCCGCCCGGTGCGGGCTGCTGCGGAGTCCCGGGGCCGGGCTTCGGGCCGGGGCCCGGTTTCGGCTCCGGATCCGGGCGGCTCGGCTCGGTCGCTTCGATCGCGATCGTGCCGGTCGCGGTGTGGCGTTCGCCGAGCGCGGTGTGCTCCCCGGGGCTGGACAGCGTCAGGGTGAACTGCCGGGAGTCCGGCTCCGCCCCGGCGGGCGCGGGCGCGGTGCGCACGGTGACCTGGCGGGGAGCGGTGTCGCCGGCTTCCCACACGAGCGTCTCGGTGACCGCGGTGTAGTCGGTTCCTGCCCGGGCCGTGCCATCCGCGGTGGACACGGTCACGCTGGCACCGCCCGCGGCGCGCCGCTCGCTGGCGCTGTCGCGAGTCACGGTGAACGTGAGCGTCGATCCCGCGCGTGCACGCTGATCCGGTCCGATCTGCACCGTGCTCGCGGCGACCTGGGCCGCGCTCACGGTGACCGTGAAGCGCTGGGTGACCTTGTTGCCGAGCGCGTCCGCCGCGGTGAGCCCCACGCTGAACTCCCCGGCGGCGTCCGGCGTGCCGCGCAGCAGGCCCGTCGCGGGATCGATCGTGAGCCACGCGGGCGCTTCTGCGTCGAGCGCGAAGCGCGTCGCGGGGAAGCCCTCGGTCACGGTCACCTGGTGCGTGAACGGCTCCGCCGCGCGGGCGTCTGCTCGGTCGGCGCTCGTCACCTCGCTGAGCACGACGGGCAGGGTCATGCGGCCGGCGAACTCGTTGAAGCCCGTGCCGTCACCGAAGCTGTACTGGAGGAACTCGGGTTCAGCGAGCCGCGTGAAGCGCAGCAGGGGGAGCTCCGGCGCGGGCTCGGGGCCCGTCGGGGGGAAGCTCGTCTCGCGCAGCTCCGGGAACGTGGTGCCGTCGCGGAGGGCGAGCTGTCCGGATGCGTCGAGCACGAAGCTCGTCGCGTCGCGCGGAACGTACTGCGTGGGGCCCGTGAGGTTCTGCTGGGAGACATGCAGGCTCGTCGTGGCGTCCGCTTCTCGCAGGCCCACGAGGCTGGGGATCCTGTTGTCGACGGCGTCGAGCGAGGTGAGCGCGGTGCTCGCTGCGAGCGCTTCGAGCGACACGGTGCGCGTGTTCCGAATGTCGAGCAGCTGGAGCTTCGGCTTGTTCGCGAGCGCGTCGATGCCGCCCGTGAGCTGAGTGTTGCTGAGCCAGACATGGCTCAGCTCGGAGAGGTCCTCGAGTCCGGCGAGCGAGCTGATCGCCGTGCGCGTGGCCCAGAGCTGCGACAGGTCGCGCATGTTCGCGAGCGGTTCGAGGCTCGTGACGGGCGCGTTGGTGATCGAGAGGGAGCGCAGGGCGCGCAGCTCGGCGAGCGGGGACAGATCGTTCACGGCGGTGAACTGCAGCGTGAGCGAGAGGAGTCCGGTCAGCCCGGCGAGGGGGCCGAGGTCGCTGAGCGCGCCGTCCTGGCTGAGGTCGAGCTGCGTGAGCCCCGTGAGGCCGGCGAGCCCGGCGAGGTCGGTGAGCGCGGGAAGCTCGGTGAGCGTCAGCTTCGTCAGTTTGCTCATCCCCGCGAGGGGCGCCGTGCTCGTGAGCGCGGGGCTGTTGGTGATGTCGAGCGTGTGCAGATTCGTCGCCGAGGCGAGCCCCGCGAGGCCCGCGTCGGTGAGCTGCACGTTCGTGAACGAGACCGTGCCGAGTTTGGGCAGCGAGCCGAGGCTCGCGAGCGCAGCGGGCGTGGTGAACTCGTGGGCGCTTCCGACGACGGTGAGTCTGAGCGTGTTCGTCGCTCCCTCGAACCCCGCGAAGCTCCGGATCGCCGGCCCGTCGATGCACTGGAACTGCATGCGGAGCCCGGCGAGATCCTGCTCCGTGATGGGCTCGGCGTCGTCGCGGCCGCCCCCGATACTCCGGTTGATGCAGGCGGCGAGCCCCGGGTCCTCGATGACGCCGACGGCGGCCTGCGCGGCCGGCGCCGCGACGAGCGGCGCGAGAGCGAGGGCGCCCGCGAGGAGCGCGGCCGCGGTGCCGCGCCGGATGCGTCCGCGCGCCGCGGTTCCGCGCGCCGAGCCTCGGTTTCTGATCATAATCTCCCCCTGTTTAGCTCATAGTGAATTGCTAGGTTATGCTTCCGACGGTAGACGAAGCGCAGCGCGATTGCGAGGCATCGGTGCCGGATCCGCCCTGGGACAGGGGCAGCGCGGGAGCACGATGCGTCGCTTCACGCCCCCCGCGCCCCCGGTGCCGGCGCGATTTCCTCGACATTCGGGCAGCGGATCCGCGGTTTTTCGCGCGGTATGTCTGCCGCGAGGCGAGACGCGTGCGCCGCGCCCCTCGACTTCGATAGTCTCGAGAAGTGGCGCAACCGCGCCCGTCGTCACATGTTCTGACCGGGAATTTCGTCGCTCTCCGCGCGTGCCGATCGGTTCGTTCGCTGCGCCGTTCACTGCTGAGCGCCGCTGCGCGGCCGCCTCGTGCGAGGGGCTGCGCCCGGGAACGGACACGGCTGTCAGAGAGGACACCCACCCCGCATGTCTGCATTCCCCACCGGAGCGCCCCCGTCGCAGCAGCGTCGCCGCGCGCTCGGAGCGTTCGGCGCTGCAGCGATCGCGCTGCCGCTCGTGCTCACCCCGGGCGCCGCCTTCGCGGCCCCCGCTCCCGCCCCCGCCGTCGTTCCCGGCGGCGCGGTCACGGCCATCGGCACGGGCACCTACCTGCCCGACTACGTCTCGGAGTTCGCGTCGCAGGTCAACGACGCCGCGGTCTTCGAGCACGTGCGCCACCTCGCCGTCGACATCGGCCCGCGCGTCGCCGCCACGACGGCCGAGGCCGCCGCGAACGCCTACGTCCAGGAGCAGCTGAACGCCTACGGCTTCACCACCGAGGTCGAGCGCTTCCCCGTGAACGCCACGGGCTTCGCGAATGCGATCCCGAGCCGCGACGCCGGCCCGCAGGTGAGCTGGCAGTTCCGTCCCGCGAGCAACGCGCGCTTCACCGGACCCGACGCGCCTGTGACCGCCGAGGTTGTCGACCTGGGTGCGGGCGACAGCATCGTCCCCGATCAGGTCGCTGGGAAATTCGCCCTCATCAACTGGACCGCCACGAAGGCGACCCGGGACGCGCAGCTCGCGGCGCTCGCCGCAGCCGGCGCCGCGGGGGCCATCTACGCGCAGACCACCGCGAACAGCTCGCTCGCGAACCCGGGCGCGGTCCCGGACGTCGCCACCGGCATGCAGGTGGTCGGCGCGGCCGACGGCCAGGGGAACCGGATCCGCGAGCTGCTCGCGGGCGGCTCCTTCTCGATCACGCTCACCACGGACCGGAGCGGCACCGAGAGCACGAACCTCATCGGCGTGCGCCCCGCGCAGGGCGACACCGACGGCACCGCGCCGATCGTGTACATTGGCGCGCACATCGACTCGGTGCTCGGCAGCCCGGGCGCGAGCGACAACGCTTCGGGCGTGGGGATCCTGCTCGAGTCCGCGCGGATCATGAGCCAGTACTCGCTCGACACCGAGATCCGAGTGGGCACCTGGGGTGCCGAGGAGCAGGGCATCGTCGGCTCCAGGGTGCACGCGAACCAGCTCACCCCCGCCGAGATCGACCGCACGATCGGCGCCTGGAACATGGACATGGCCGGCACCTCGCACCTCGGCACGGATGATCAGCCCTTCGAGTTCTGGGGCCTCACCGTCAACAAGGACAACGAGAACAACGCGGTGCTCGCCCAGGCGTCCGCCGTCTCCGGCGTCACCGGGCGCGGGGAGCTCAACCGCGGCTCCGTCGGGCGCTCGGACCACCAGTCCTTCCACGACGTCGGCATCGACGCCGCGGTCTTCAGCTGGATGTTCTGGTCCGCGACGAGCTCGATCGTGCTCGAGCCGACGTACCACAAGCCCTCCGACACGATCGATCACATCTCGCAGGAGCGCATCGGCATCGCCACCGAGATCATCGGCGGATCCGCGTTCCGCGCGGCGCTGAACACCGTGACGCTCGAGGTCGCCGACGAGCGGGATGCTGCCGCGGCCGATGTGCCCGTCGCCATGTCCTGCGGGGCCGACGAGGGCTGGCGCGAAGTGGGTCGCACCGACGACACCGGTTCCGTGACGGCGCTCGCGCCGTCGACCGAGTGCGACTTCGCGGCGGTCGCCGCGGACGGCTCGCGCGGCGCCGTGCTCGATCAGCGCGTCGCCGGCAGCACCTCCGTGCGCATCGCGCTCGCGCGCGACACCGAGGCGCCCGTGCTGACCTTCGCCCCCTCGGCAGAGCCGAACGCCGCGGGCTGGCACCGCACCGGTCCTGTCACCGTGTCGGTCGGCGCGAGCGATGCGGGCGACGCCGCCCCCGCGGTCGAGTTCTCGCTGAACGGCGGGGAGTGGCAGCCCTACACCGGAGCCATCGAGGTGTCCGCCGAGGGCGAGACGCTCATCCGGGCGCGCGCCACCGATAACAGCGGCAACGTTGCCGAGCTGAGCCACACCGTGCGGATCGACTCGGGCGCACCCGAGCTGAGCGTGACGCCGAACGCCGACGTCCGCGGCGAGGTCGTGGTGCGCGCGAGCGACTCGACCTCCGGCATCGGGGCCGTCGAGTTCCGGATCCTGCCCGACGGCGCCTGGCAGTCCGTCGCTGAGCTGCAGAGCCCCGCGCTCGCGCGCTCGGCAGCGAACGCTCGAGTCGCCGAGAACGCGCCCTTCGAGGGCACCTTCGCGCTCGAACTGCCGAAGACCGCGAGCTCGGTCGAGTTCCGCGCGACGGACGCAGCCGGGAACGAGAGCGCCCCGCTCGCGCTCGACTTCGCCGCGGCCAAGCCGGGCGAGACGAAGCCGCCGACTGGGCCGACGACGCCGACGAAGCCGACCGGGCCCACGCCGGGCACGACGCCGGGCGGAACGGACGCGCTCGCCGCGACGGGCGGCGACAGCCTCCTCGCGATCGGCCTCACGACGGGCGCGCTCCTGCTGCTCGCGGGCGGCGCGATCGTGGTGGCGCGACGCCGCACCGCCGGCGCCGAGTAGCCGAGGAATGGGCCGAGCCCCGGCAGGACACCAGTCCTGCCGGGGCTCGGTGCGTGCGGGCTACTCGCAGCCGACGCCGTCGCCGTCGCGGTCGAGATGCGGGCCGTACCCGGGGTCGCCGATGTAGACGGGCGCGGCACCCGCGTTTCGCGCCTCCGTGCAGTTGCGGAAGGACGTGGTTCCGGTCGGCTCCGGGGGTGCGGAGAGGAACGAGCGCGGAGCGGATGCCGCCTCTGCGGCCTGCGTGGCTTCCGCCGCGAGCGCCTCGGCGGTCTCGGCCCGCGTCGTGGCCTCCTGCGCGCGCCCCTCCGCCTCCTTCGCCCGCGCTTCGGCATCGCTGTGCTTCTGCGCGAGCTTCTGCTGCTCCGACGCGTGGGTCTTCTGCTGCTCGGCGAGCCGCTCCTCGACGTCGGCGAGCTCCGCCCGTGCGTCGTCGAGGGCCGCCGCGTCCGCGGCCGCGCTCTCGGTCGCGGCGATGAGCTCCTGCTCGAGCCGTTCGACGTCGGCCCGGGTCTCGGCGTTCAGTGCAGCTCCCGAGCCGCCGAGCACGAGGCCGACGACGCCCGCGGTGACCGCGACCCAGAGCGGAGTGCGGCGCTTTCGCCGCTGCGGGGCGCTCGGTGCGGGCTCTTCCGCGAGCGGGTCCGCGCCGAGGGGCCGGACGCGCGCGGTCCACTGCGTGCCGTCCCAGTAGCGCTCCTCGGTCGGATCGTCGGGATTCGGGTACCAGTTGGCGGCGGGCGTGCTCATGCCCCCATCCTGCCAGTGCTGTGCAAAAGCAACGAATTGCCTGTGGTTGGCGCGGGGTGGCCGCGGGCGTACGCTGAACCCATGAGCGAACTCGACACCCGGCTCCGCGCCCTCCCCGCGTTCCCCCACCCGCTCCCCGTGCTCGATCCTGGCAGCGTTCCCGAGGATCCCGACGCGCTGTTCCTCGCGTGGCTCGACGCGGCCATCGCGAGCGGCGAGCGCCAGCCGCACTCCATGGCCTTCGCGACCGTGCGCCCGGACGGCATGCCCGTGGCCCGCACGCTCATCCTCAAGGATCTCGACGCGCACGGGTACCACTTCTCCACGCACCGCACCTCGCGGAAGGGGCTCGAGCTCGCCGCCGATCCGCGCTGCTCGATGCTCTTCTTCTGGCGCGAGACGGGCCGCCAGGTGCGCGTGACGGGCGAGGCCGTCGCGCTCGATGACGAGATCACGCAGCGCGACTGGGCGGGCCGCCCGAGCTACACGGGGGAGCCCAACCCCGATTGGCAGCGCTACGCGCTGCGGGCGAGCGAGTTCGAGTTCATGCAGGCGCGGGAGGACCGGCAGCACACGCGGATCGAGTACCTGCGCGGTGCGTCCGGGTGGACGCACGCCCCCGTGGGTACCCCCGCCGGCTGAGCGCGCGCGGCACCGCGCTCACGGCGCCGCGCGCGGTGCTCCGAGTGCCGCGCCCGAGGCGCCGCGCCGCGAAATCAGTGGGGGCAGAGGGCGAAGGCGTAGTCGGCGGAGCCGCGGGCGGCGAGCCCGCGATCCCGCAGCACGAGCGACGCGGGCGCCCCGGGATCGTCGCACATCTCGGCGAAGCTGCGCGGCAGCTCGTCGGTGTACTCGATGTCGATGACGTGCGCGCCGTACTGCTCCGTGTACCGCTCGCACTCCCCGAACACGAGGCACTCCTCCGTCACGGCGAAGTCGAATCCCGCGTGCGAGCGCATGAGCTCCGCGTCGTCGGCCGCGTTCTTCTGCCCGGCGGCGAGCCCCGCGTCGTGCGCGACGGCGACGAGCGCCCGGGCGAGCTCGACGTTGTCCGCCCGCGCGAGCGCCCCCGCCGAGCGCGAGTACGTGTCGAGGTTGTCGAACTCGACGGCGGCGAAGCCGCGCTCCGCGCACCCCTCGATCCAGGGGCTCACGGTGCGCACGATCGCGTCGCGCCGATCGGCCGTGCGGGTGTCGAGCAGCACCTCGTCGGGCCAGGCCGGATCGTGGACCAGCGCTCCAGCGTCGTCGCGGAGCAGCGTCTCGTCGGGCCAGCGCCCGAGCTCGCCTGGCTGGGTCTGGAAGCCGTTCACGTAGCAGATGGAGTAGACCCCGGGCTCGGGCTCGGCCGTGCGGTCGCGCGCCACGATCGTGACGGCGGGATCGGGGCGGTACGCGCCGCCGAGCTGGTAGTCGGGCGGGCCGCCGGCCGGCGGGAGCGCGATCCCCGCCCGGGGCTCGGCCGCCCCGCCGGTCTCGGGAGCTGCGCCGCTCGCGCAGCCGCTCAGGAGGAGGGCCGACGCGAGCACCGCTGCGCTCGCCCCGGCGGCCGCGCCGGCGAGCGCTCCCCGGCGTGGTCGTGCGCCCCTGCCCGACGCGTGCCGCTCGATCCTCATGCCCCCAGTATCGCGGACGCGAGGATCCGGCCCGCAGCGATCCGGACACCGCGCGGCCGCGGCGATACACTCGGGGTATGAGTGACCTCGTCGTCTCCCTGCCCGCTGAAGGCCTGCGCGAAGCCCTGGGGGAGGTGCCCGGCGTCGAATTCGTCGAGTGGGATCTCGTCGGCCCGGCCCCGCGCGAGCGCATCGACATCGTCGTGCCGCCGTACTGGGGCGGCACGCGGCAGCTCGCGGCCCTCGCGGACGTCGAGACTCGGCTCGTGCAGTGGCAGTCGATCGGTTTCAACGGCGTCGCGAAGCACCTGCCCGAGGGAGTGCCGCTCGCGAACGCCGCGACCGTGCACGAGACCTCGACCGCCGAGCTCGCGCTCGCGCTGACGCTCGCCGCGCAGCGGGGCATCCCCGAGTTCGTGCGCGCGGGCGACGCGCACCGCTGGGAGCTGCGCTCGTTCCCGAGCCTCGCGGACCGGCGCGTGCTCATCGTCGGGTACGGCGGGGTCTCGCAGGCCGTCGAGGCGCGCCTCGCGGGCTTTGAGACCCGCATCACCCGGCTCGCCCGCACGGCCCGCGAGGAGCGGAACCTCGCGGGCGAGACGGTGCAGGTGCGGGGCTTCGCCGAGCTGGGCGATGCGCTCGCCGACGCGGAGATCGTGATCGTGGCCGTGCCGCTCACGGATGAGACGCGCGGCATGTTCGGCGCCGCCGAGCTCGCGCGCATGCCCGACGGCGCCCTGCTCGTGAACGTGGCTCGCGGCCCCGTGGTCGATACCGATGCGCTCGTCGCTGAGCTCACCGCCGGTCGGCTCCGGGCAGCGCTCGACGTGACCGATCCCGAGCCGCTGCCCGCCGATCACCCGCTCTGGGACTGCCCCGGTGCGCTCATCAGCCCGCACGTCGGCGGCGACTCGACCGCGATGCTGCCCCGGATGGTGGCGCTGATTCGACGCCAGATCGGGAAGCTCCAGGCGGGCGAGCGGCCCGAGAATCTCGTGCTGGGGGAGTGGCGCTGACGCGCGCCGTCCGGACGGGCGCCGTGCCGCCGCGCTGATCCCGCCTCCCGCGCCAGGTGAGGCGTGCACAGTGCGCGCGGCGCCCCGCTGTGCACACGCGCTGTTCCCGGCTGCATCCGCGGGTCTATGCTCGCTCCAGCGGGGATACTTCGGTGCCCCGGATCAGTGTCGATCCGAAAGGAACACAGCGCATGTCCGCCACCCCACCCACCGGTCGCCTCGCCGACGACGAGCATCTCGCCGTCCTCGGCTACGAGGGCAAGTTCGACCGCTCCATGAGCCTGTGGGCGAACTTCGCCCTCGGCTTCACCTACCTCTCGCCCCTCGTGGGCGTCTACTCGCTCTTCGCGACCGCGCTCGCGACGGGCGGCCCGCCCTCCATCTGGTGGATCGTGATCGTTGCGTGCGGGCAGATGCTCGTCGCACTCGTGTTCGGCGAGGTCGTCTCCCAGTACCCGATCCACGGCGGCATCTACCCGTGGGCCCGGCGCCTCTGGGGGCGCCGCTACGCGTGGCTCGCGGCCTGGGTCTACATCTGGGCGATGATCGTGACGATCACGGCCGTCGCCGAGTTCGGCGCCGGCTTCATCACGAGCCTGTTCGGGATCACGCTCACGCCCGAGTCGACGCTGTTCACCGGCCTCGGGCTGCTGCTGCTCGCCCTGCTCATCAACTTCTCGGGGACGAAGTGGCTCGCCCGCATCGCGCGCATCGGGCTCTTCGCCGAGCTGATCGGCGTGATCGGCCTCGGCCTCTACCTGCTGCTCTTCCAGCGCAAGCACTCGTTCGGGGTCTTCTTCGACACGATGGGCACGGAGGGCGACGGCTCGTACCTGCCCGTCTTCCTCGCCTCCGCGATCGCGGGCCTCTTCCTGTTCTACGGCTTCGAGGCCTGCGGCGACGTGGCCGAGGAGGTGTCGGATCCCGCGCGGCGGATCCCGCGCGCCATGCTCATGACGATCGTCGTCGGCGCGGTCTCCGCTCTGTTCTCGTTCGCGGGCTACGTGCTCGCCGCACCGAACCTGGAGGCGATCGTCGCGGGTGAGGAGGGGGATCCGATCCCGGCCATCCTCGAGGCGACGCTCGGCACGGTCGGCGCGAAGGTGTTCCTCGTGATCGCGATCCTCGCCTTCATCTCCTGCGTGCTCAGCCTGCAGGCCGCCGCGAGCCGCCTGCTGTACTCCTTCGCCCGCGACGGCATGCTCCCCGGGCACCGCTGGCTCTCGCGCGTCTCCGAGCGCAGCAAGGTCCCCACGAACGCGCTCATCGTCGCCTGCACCGTGCCGGCGCTCATCTGCGTGCTCATCTACTTCAACGAGGGGATCCTCGTCCCGGTCACGTCGTTCGCGATCCTCGGGATCTACTTCTCCTTCCACATGGTCGTGTTCGCGTCGCTCAAGCAGCGGTTCCAGGGCTGGCGCCCCGCCGGCCCGTTCAACCTGCGCGGCTTCGGCATCGTGGTGAACGTGCTCGCGCTCGCGTACGGCGTCTTCGCCATGATCCTGCTCGGCCGGCCGGGTGAGACCGGTGACTTCTTCACCGACTACGTGGTGCTGATCGGCCTCGGCGTCGTGCTCGTCACGGGGCTGCTCTACCTGTTCATTGCCCGCCCGGATCGCCTCTCGACGGCGCCCTCGGGTGACGCGAAGGCGGTCGCGGAGGAGATCCGCCGCCGCACGTGCCAGGTGCCGGTGCAGTAGCCGGCAGGGAGGCGGGGCGCGGCCCCGAAGCCCCGGGCCCGGGCGGGAGATCTCCCGCCTGGGCCCGCCGCTGTCTGGCAGTTGCCGGACTTTCGCGAGCCGGGGGTCGAATTCCCCCGGGCCGGGGTGCGACGATAGGGGGACAGGCGCAGACTATGCGTGCTGAACACTAGACAGGAAACGATAAATAATGGCGAAGTATCGAGTTCAGAACCCAGCGACGGGCGAGATTGTCGAGACCTTCGAATCCGCGACCGACGCGCAGATCGAGCAGACGCTCGCTGCGTCCGATGCCGTGTACCGCGAGTGGCGCGAGAGGAGCGTGCAGGAGCGCGCCGCCGTCGTGAAGCGCGTGGCCGAGCTCTTCGAGGAGCGCAAGGACGAGCTTGCGCGCATCATCGCGACCGAGATGGGCAAGTCGCTCGCCGAGTCGATCGACGAGGTCGAGTTCGCGCGCGACATCATCGAGTACTACGCGGTCTACGGGCCGGGCCTCATCACCGACGTCGAGATCCCGAGCACGATCCCGGGCAAGGCGCTCATTGAGCAGAAGCCGATCGGCGCGCTGCTCGGCGTGATGCCCTGGAACTTCCCCTACTACCAGGTCGCCCGCTTCGCGGCGCCGAACCTGCTGCTCGGCAACACGATCATCCTGAAGCACGCGGACATCTGCGCGCGGTCCTCCCTCACGATCCAGGAGATCATGGAGGAGGCCGGCGTTCCCGTCGGCGGCTACCAGAACGTGTTCGCCTCGCACGATCAGATCGCGACGATGATCGCCGATCCGCGGGTGCAGGGCGTCTCGCTGACCGGCTCCGAGCGGGCCGGCGCGATCATCGGCGCCCAGGCCGGCAGCCACCTCAAGAAGTGCGTGCTCGAGCTCGGCGGCATCGACCCGATGGTCGTGCTCGACAGCGACGACGTCGCAGCCGTCGCGGCCGAGGCGTGGAACTTCCGCACGTACAACGGCGGCCAGGTCTGCAACTCGAACAAGCGCCTCATCGTGATGGACGACATCTACGACGAGTTCGTCGCCGAACTCGTGAAGCTCGCCGAGGGCCTCGTGCCCGGCGACCAGATGACGCTCGAGGCCGGCCAGTACGCGCCGCTCTCCACCCGCACCGCGGCCGAGACCGTGCACGCGCAGGTGCAGCAGGCCGTCGCGGAGGGCGCGACGCTGCTCGCCGGCGGGGTGCTCTCCGAGGGGCCGGGCGCCTACTACTCGCCCGCGGTGCTGACGGGCGTGCCCCGCGAGGCCCCCTCGTACGGCGAGGAGATCTTCGGACCCGTCGCGACCGTCTACAAGGTGTCGAGCGACGAGGAGGCTCTCGAGCTCGCGAACGACTGCGCGCTCGGCCTGGGCGGCTCGGTCTTCTCGACCGATGAGGCTCGCGCAACGCGGGTGGCCTCGCGCCTCGAGGTCGGCATGGCCCACGTGAACACGATCGCGGCGGAGGCCGCGGAGCTGCCCTTCGGCGGCGTGAAGCGCTCCGGCTTCGGCCGCGAGATGGGCCCGGTCGGCATCGGCGAGTTCGCCAACCGCCGACTCTTCTTCACCGCGAAGTAGTTCGGACCGCGCAGGGCCCGCCCCCGGGAGACCGGGGGCGGGCCCTGCGGCGTCCCCGGGCGGGATCGCCCGGCATGCGCCGCCCGGATCCCCCGATCAGGAACGAGAGTAGACTGGGCTGATGCCGGCCGAGGCCGGTTCCCAAGATCCCCGCTTGCACCTTGGAGTGACACACGAACATGGCTGAACAGTCCCGCCTTGATAAGGTCATCGCCCTCGCCCGCCACCGCGGCTTCGTCTTCCAGGCGGGTGAGATCTACGGCGGATCTCGCTCCGCATGGGACTACGGCCCGCTCGGCACGGCGCTGAAGGAGAACATCAAGCGCCAGTGGTGGAAGACCATGGTGCAGAAGCGCGACGACGTCGTGGGTATCGACTCGAGCGTCATCCTCCCGAAGCAGGTCTGGGAGGCCTCCGGCCACGTCGAGGTCTTCAGCGACCCGCTCGTCGAGTGCCTCCAGTGCCACAAGCGCTACCGCGAGGACCACCTCATCGAGGAGTTCGAGGAGAAGAAGGGCCGCGCTCCCGAGGGCGGCCTCGCCGAGATCGTCTGCACCAACTGCGGCACCCGCGGCCAGTGGACCGAGCCCCGCGCGTTCTCGGGCCTCCTGAAGACCTACCTCGGCCCCGTCGATGACGAGGCCGGGATGCACTACCTCCGCCCCGAGACGGCGCAGGGCATCTTCGTGAACTTCGCGAACGTGCTCCAGGCCGCGCGCATGAAGCCCCCGTTCGGCATCGGCCAGATCGGTAAGAGCTTCCGCAACGAGATCACGCCGGGCAACTTCATCTTCCGCACCCGCGAGTTCGAGCAGATGGAGATGGAGTTCTTCGTCGAGCCGGGCACGGACGAGGAGTGGCAGGAGTACTGGATGGCCGAGCGCATGCGCTGGTACACCGACCTCGGCATCGACGCGGACAACCTGCGCTTCTACGAGCACCCGCAGGAGAAGCTCTCGCACTACTCGAAGCGCACCGCGGACATCGAGTACCGCTTCGGCTTCACGGGCAGCGAGTGGGGCGAGCTCGAGGGCATCGCGAACCGCACGAACTTCGACCTCTCGACGCACTCGGAGCACTCGGGCAAGGACCTGAGCTTCTTCGACCAGACGAAGAACGAGCGCTACACGCCGTACGTGATCGAGCCCGCGGCCGGCCTCACCCGCTCGCTCATGGCCTTCCTCGTCGACGCGTACCGCGAGGAGGAGGTGCCGAACGCCAAGGGCGGCACCGACAAGCGGACGCTGCTCGCGCTCGACCCGCGCCTCGCGCCCGTCAAGGTGGCCGTGCTGCCCCTCAGCCGCAACGAGGCGCTCTCGCCCGCCGCGCGCGAGATCGCTCAGGACCTCCGCGAGGACTGGAACGTCGACTTCGACGACTCGGGCGCCATCGGCCGCCGGTACCGCCGCCAGGACGAGATCGGCACGCCGTTCTGCGTCACCGTCGACTTCGACTCGCTCGAGGACAACGCCGTGACCGTGCGCGAGCGCGACACGATGCAGCAGGAGCGCGTGCCCCGCGCCGAGCTGCACGCGTACCTCGCGGCGCGTCTCCGCGGCGCCTAGGCCCGGATCGCGGCGCGAGCCGCACCGCCTCGCGACAGCCCCGGACCGGGAACGGTCCGGGGCTGTCGCGTTTTCGGGCGGGGTCGATCCCGGCCCGGATCTGGGGTGTTCTCGGGCTGAGCCGAGACGCCCCAGGGGAGAGGTGGGACAATGGACGCATGACGAGCAATGGACCGGAGCTCCCCGCCCAGCCCGAACCCGCCCCGCAGGATCCCGCGCCGCAGGGTTCCCCGCCGCCCCAGCAGTGGGCCTGGGCGCAGCAGGCCCCCGTGCAGGTGCAGACCGTGGAGACCGAGCCCCTCGAGTACCACCGGCTGCTCCGCGGCATGCAGGGCTACCGCTGGTGGAAGCCCTTGCTCCTGCTGCTGCTCTCGGGCGTCTACTTCGGCGTCTTCACGGTCGCCGTGACGCTCCTGTTCATGCCGGTCGTGATGTTCCTCGACCCGAGCTACCTCACCGATGTCGCCACGGGCGCCTCCGAGATGATCGACACGCAGCGGCCCGTCTCCGTCGCCCTCAGCATGGTGTCGATCATCATCATGATCCCCGCCGTGCTCCTCGCGATGCTCTCGCTCGGGATCCGGCCCGTCGGCCGGGTCTGGTCGGTCGCGACCCGCATCCGCTGGGGCCTCCTCGCGCGGCTCTTCGCCGCCGCGGTGCTCTCCGTCGTCGTGATGAACGGCGTGGGGATCGGGATCCAGTTCCTCACCGACCCGTCCGCCGGAGCCATGGTCGCCGGTCCCGCTGCCGACTTCGACGCGAGCGCGGCGCTGTGGTCGCTGCTCCTCATCGTCCTGCTCGTCCCGTTCCAGGCCACGGCGGAGGAGGTCGTGTTCCGCGGGCTCTTCATGCAGGTGCTGGGCTCGTGGCTGAAGAACCCCTGGTTCGCGATCCTCATCCCGACGGTCGGCTTCGCCGCCGCGCACATCTACGACATCTGGGGCCTCGCGGCGGTGGGCCTCATGGGCGGCGTGGCCGCCTGGCTCACCTGGCGCACCGGCGGTCTCGAGGCCGCCATCGCGATCCACGTGGTGAACAACCTGATCGCGTTCGGTCTCATGACTGCGGCGGTCGGCGGCGAGACCGCCCAGACGGCCGACGGCGGCAGCATCAGCGGCGTGATCGGGGAGATCGCCGGGCTCGCGCTCTTCATCTGGCTGACCCTCCGGATCTGCGCGCGCGGCCGTCACGGCCGCACCCGCATCGACCTCGTGCAGCAGGCGGTGCCCGCCTGGCAGCCCGCCGCGCCGACCGTGCCGGGGGTGCAGCATGGTTGACGTCTGCGTGCTCGGCGACGGGCTGCCCGAGCTCGCTGCCGCCCTCGAATTCGCCGAGGTGGGCCTTCGCGTGCAGGTGATTCCCACGGCGGCGTCCGATGCCGCGGCGTCCGACGCGGCCTCCGCCGACGGGGCCGCGCATCCCTGGGCCACGGCCTGGGGTGAGCTCGGCGTTCCGGATCCCGAGGGGCAGCTGAGCGAGTTCCTCGCGCACATCGCCGCACCGATCGCCCCCGGCGACCCGGCCGAGGAGCGCGCGGTACCGCGCGCGACCCCGCCCGCGCCCGTGCTGCTGCGCGGCGCGAAGGGGGCGTGGGTGCCGGAGCCGGAGCCGGCCGTGTGGGGCATTCCGGCCGTGCCGATGTCGAGCGACTCGCTCGCGGTGCTCGGCACGCCAGCGGCGTTCCGCGCCACGCTCGATCGGGTGCGACCGGTGCTGACGATCGGCAAGACGCACTCCTTCGGTGCGCTCGTCCGCTCGCGCCTCGGCGCCACGGCGCTCGAGCGTCTCGTCGAGCCCCTCGTGCGCGAGGCCACCGGACGCGACCCGGAGGCCGTCGATGCCGCGCTCATCGCCCCGGGGCTGAACGAGGCGCTCACGCGCGTCGGCACCCTCTCGGGCGCTGCGCTCGACACCGCGGAGCGGCATGTTGCACGTGAAACGTGCGTGGCACCGAGCGCCGGCTGGGCCGCGCTGGCCGCGGCCCTCCGCGCGCGGCTCGGGCTCTACGCGGTCGAGTTCACTGCGGAGCCCGCGGTGCGCGTCGAGGAGACCGAGGAGGGGTGGACCGTCGAGCTGTCCGGCGGGGCGGCTCCGAGCGCGGCCCGCGCCATTGTCGTGGGCGTCGACGCCGCGCGCGCCGAAGCGCTCGTCCCCGACGCGGGCTCGCTGCTCCGCGTGAGCCGACGTGCGGCCGCACGCTTCGCGATCGAGGACCCCGGGCTCCCGGACACTGGGGCACCGCGCCCTGCCGTCCAGAGCGTCGACCACGCGGGCGAGCGGTGGAGCGTGCGCGCCGAGCTCGGTGCGCACGGCTGGGAGGCGCGTGTGCTGAGCGCGGCTCACGCCGACGACGCCGAGCTGCGTGCGGCTCAACGCCAGCTGCGCTCGGTCGTCGAGGCCGCCGGTTTCGTCGTGCGGGCGGGGGAGCCGCGGGAGTGGATGCCGTTTGCGCCATATGCCGAGATCGCGGAGCGCGATGCCGCCGCGGATCGTCTCGACGTCTGGTGCGCCGAGCGCCCGGAGGCGCTGCCGGCCGGAACCGCGGTCCACGGCGGCTCGCTGCCCGAGGCGATCGCCGACGCCCGCGCCCGCGCAGTGCGGATCCGGCGGCACCTCGCGGGGATCGCGGACTGAGAATTCCCACCCATATAACGGAAACGGTATGCATCTCGCGGCGAAGCCGGAGTAGGCTTGCGAGGAACACCGGACGATTTCGGCTGGAGGCAGTATGAAGGGCAAGATCGCATTCGTTCTCGGAGCGACCGTGGGATACGTGCTGGGCACGCGAGCGGGCCGGGAGCGGTACGAGCAGATCAAGCAGGGCGCGCAGTCGGTCTGGAACACGGAACCTGTGCAGCGCGGCGTCGGCCTCGTGCGCGAGGCCGCCCAGGGGCGGGTCGACCGGCTCAAGGCCACGGTCGTGCGCGCGGGCAAGGGCGCGTTCGTCGCGATGACCCGCGATCCCGATGCTCCGGCTGCGCAGCCGCGAGCGGCCGTGGAGAAGACCGAGCCGGACGAGACCGGGGAGGACGCGGCCGAGGCGGCGGAGCAGGCGGACGCGAAGCCGGCATCGAAGCCCGCGTCGAAGTCGGCATCGAAGGGCGCCTCGAAGAGCGCGGCGAAGCCCGCCGCGCGATCGACGGGGAAATCGGCCGCGAAGTCCGCCGGGAAGTCGGCCGGGAAGTCGGCCGCGAAGCGCTCCGGGGGTCAGGCATGAGCCGGAAGAAGGATCAGGCCGGCACCTTCGAACTGCTCTCCCGCCTGCCGCAGCAGGTCGTCTCGCTCGCCAAGATCGAGTACGAGAACGCGAAGCACGAGATCGCATCGAAGGCGAAGAAGGCCGGCATCGGAGCGGGCTCGATCGTGATCGCGCTCTTCTTCGTGTTCTTCATGCTCCAGGCGCTCGTCGTCGCGGCGATCGCCGCGCTCGCGCTCGTGTGGCCCTGGTGGCTCGCCGCGCTCACGGTCGCCGCGCTCCTGCTGTTGCTCGCGGCCGCGGCGGTGCTCGCGGGCGTCGCGCTCATCAAGCGCGGCAACCCCGTCCCCGAGGAGACCCTCGGCCGGGTGGGCGACGATGTCGCGGCGATGAGCGAGGTGCGCTTCAACGCCACGACCCCCGTCCCCGAGCCCGGGGCGCCCCGGGGAGCCGGATCAGCGCCCACGGCGCCGCCCGCGGGCGAGCAGTACCGAATGCCGCGCGTCGGCGAGGAAGGAAACTGGCGATGAGCGGCTGGAACCGGGAGCAGGGCACGGCCGACGCCGCGCAGGCGCGCGCTGAGCTCTACGACACGCTGACCCAGCTGCAGGGGCGGCTGAACTACGCGCAGCGCATCGACGACTCGGTCGCCGACGCGAAGCGCCGCATCGCGGAGGAGAAGGAGCAGAACCCGCTCGCCTTCGCCGCGGGCGTCGCGGGTGTCGCGGTCGCCGCCGGGCTCGTCGTGTGGGGCATTGCTCGCATGGTCGCCCGCCGGGTGCGCTGACCGCACCCGGACCCCCGCGCCGCGCGCCGCTTCGGCGCCGTCCGCCGCTCCGGCACCTCCCGCCGTACCGGCCCCGGCCGGCACCCGCCGTGCGAGGTCACAGTTCCATTCCGTTCCGCATCCGGGGGGCCCTCGTTTTGCGTCCGAGCCCGCTCGGGGTGAGAATAGGGGGAACGGTTTTCCGTGCGCGACCAGCTCCAGGTCCATCAGCGACTCGATAGTTGGTCTTTCTTATTGTCGTCGAGTGAGTGGGGTCTATGTCGTCAGAGGCAAAACCGCTCAGTGGCCTGCGGGTGCTCATCCCCCGCGGCGGCACCTGGGGGGATTTAGTTTCGAAGGCTCTGCGCGAGCAGGGCGCTCACACGGTCACCTCTCCGCTCGTCGACTTCGCGCACACCAGCGAAGAAGAAAAGCTCGTTGACGCGCTGAAGCGTCTCGAGGCCGGCGAGTTCGATTGGATGACGGCGACCAGCTCGACCGTCGCCGATGTGCTCACGCACCACAACGCGGTGATCCCCGCGGAGACGAACGTCGCCATCGTCGGCGAGGCCACCGCGGTCGCGTTCCGCGACGCCGGCTACCACATCACGCGCACGCCCGAGCGCGAGAACAGCACGCACGCGCTGCTCGACGAGTGGTCGGAGATCGACACGGGCGAGGTGCTCCGCGTGCTCACGCTGCGCTCCGACGTCGCGATCCCTGTGCTCACGGAGGGCCTCATCGACCGCGGTCACGACGTCACGCAGGTGCTCGCGTTCCGCACGGTCGGCGTCCCCGCCTCCGTGCACATCCGCGAGGACATCGAGTCCGGCCGCATCAACGCGCTCCTCGTCGCCTCGGCGAAGATCGCCGAGGAGGTCGCGGCGCAGTTCCCGAAGCTCCCCGAGAACACGATCGTGGCCTGCGTCGGCGTGAACACGCTCGAGGCGGCCGCAGCGGTCGGCCTTCCCGCGGACGCCGACGATCCCGACCACCCCGACTACGCGCTGAAGCGCGCGCTCATCGAGACCGTCGAGTCGGTCATCGATCAGAGCGACATGCTGGACTGAGCCGTGGCGCGCGTCGAGGTGCACGAGGACCGGGTGGTCATCCGGCTCACGCGTGCGGAGCGGGTGGCCGCGTTCCGGCGACGGGACATCACACTCGATCGCTCGGCGATCACGTCGGCGATCATCACGGCGGACCCGTGGGTCTGGCTCCGCGGCGTGCGCGCGGCGGGCAGCCACGTGCCCGGAACGCTCGCCTCGGGCACCTGGCGGAGCTTCTCCGGGACGGACTTCGTGCTGGCGCGCAAGGGCCGCGACGCGGTGATCATCGATCTCGATCCCGAGGTTGCGACCGCGGAGGATCGTGGCTGGGTGAGCGAGTTCGATCACTTCTCGAGGGTGATCCTGTCGACCGTCCACGCGGGTGATCTGGTGCGGGCGCTTCGCCTCGACGAGACACCTGGAAGCATTACGCTCGACACTGAGTAGCCGGGCCGCGGCAGCGGCGGGCCGGACGAACCGACCCGCCGGGGTCGCTCAGTCGCGCGAGATGAAGAGGTCTTCGAGCTCGATGCGCGTCCGCGGGGCGAGCTCGCGCTCGCGCAGCGGCTCGGGCAGCTGCTCGGCGTCGCCGACGAGGCCGATCACCATGACGGAGACGGGCTCGAAGCGCGCGTCCAGCTCGAAGGCCGCGCGGATCGCGTCGCGGTCGAAGCCGCCCATCTGGTGCACGTGGAAGCCCTCGGCGTGCGCCTGCACGGTGAGGTGCGCAACGGCCTGACCCAGGTCGTACTCAGCCCAGGGCTGCGGCTGGCCCTCGGCGTTCGCGATCTCCGCCACGTTCACGACGAGCGCTGCGGCGCTGCCGGCCCACATGCGGTTGAAGCCGGCGAGGGTCTCCTCGATCTGGGCGAAGCGCTCGGTGCCGCGGCGGGCGAGGATGAAGCGCCAGGGCTGCGAGTTGTTCGCGCTCGGCGCCCAGCGGGCTGCCTCGAAGATGCCGCGCAGGGCGCCCTCGGGGAACGAGTGGTCGGCGTCGAAGGCGCGGGGGCTCCACCGCTCGGCGAGGGTGTCGAGAACGGGGGCGCTGGTCTGTGCGGTGCGCGGGCTCACGGTCGTGGGTCTCCTTGGTTCGGGGGCGGATGGAGCAGCCGGTCGAAGCGCTGCCCGGGAGAATCCAACGCTGCGCGCGGCCCCGCTATTCCCCGGGCCCGGCTGCCGGTACTCCTTCCGGCTCAGCCGCCGAGCGCCCACGCGATGAGCGCGATCACGGGCAGCGAGGCGAAGGTCGTGAGGAAGACCGTGTCGCGCACCATCGTCTCGGCCCGCCGGTAGGTGGCCGCGTAGTTGTACACGTTCTGCGCCGTGGGCAGCGCCGCGATGATCGTCGCGACGAACACCTCGTGGGGCGAGAGCCCGAACGCGAGCGAGAGGGCCCACGCGAGCGCGGGCATCACGAGGATCTTGAGCGCCGAGGAGACGAAGACGGCCGCGCGCCCCGTGCCGGGCTGCAGGGCGCGCTGCCCGCGCAGGGAGATCCCGAAGCTGAGGAGCACCATCGGGATCGCGGCTCCGCCGAGCATCTCGATCGGGGCGAGCACGATCTCCGGCACCGGGAGGCCGATGAGCGCGACGATGAGGCCCGCGATGGACGCGAGAATGATCGGGTTCGACGCGGCGCGGCCGAGCGCCACGATCGCGCCGCGCTGGTTGCCGCGCGTCGACTCGAGGATCGCGAGGACCGCGGGCGCGAACAGCACGAGCTGGACGAGGAGCAGCGGGGCGACGTAGGCCGCGTCGCCGAGGATGTAGACGGCGACGGGGAGGCCGAGGTTGTTTGAGTTGACGTAGCCTGCGCAGGTGGCACCCAGCGTGGTCGCGGCGAGGTCGCGGGGGAACCACAGCCGGGAGGCGAGGACGAAGAGCCCGGCGACGAGCAGCGCCGCGAGGCTCGTGACGAGGATCACGGGGGAGAAGATGATCCCGGGGTCGCTGTCGTGGAGCACGAAGAAGAGGAGCGCAGGCGTCGCGACGTAGAAGGCGACGTTGTTCAGCACGCGCCGCTGCTCGCCCTCGACCACGCGGAACCGAGCGGCGAGGGTGCCGGCGCCGATCACGCCGAGGATCAGCGCGAAGCCCTGCAGCACCCCGAGCATCAGCGCGGTTCCGCGGGCGCCGCGGCGGCGGGAGTCTGCGCGGCCGCGAGGAGCCCGGCGAGCAGCGCGGCGAGGCCGAACTCGAACGTCTCCTCCGCAGCGCTCCGCCCGGCCGCGGCGGCGTGCGCGCGGGCCGCGAGCTCCGCGGCCGAGAGCGTCGGGGCGATCGCGATGTTGCTCGTGGGGCGCAGGTTGTCCTCGGGGGCGAGCGAGTCGAGCGCGGAGCCGATGACGAAGGACTCGATCGCGACGAGCGCGGGGACGATCCGGTGCTCGGGATAGCCGTCGCGGCGCATCGCGGCGGCGATGCGCTCGTAGTCGACCATCGACTCGGGCTCATCGGCCACGGGGAGGGTCGCGAGCGCCGCGATGATGCCGGGGTGCGCGCCGAAGGTCGCGCGGTAGGCCCGCGCCCAGGGCACGATGGCCTCGTGCCAGGGGAGCGCATCGAAGCCGTGGTCGCCGATCCGCGCGGTCAGCTGGCCGCGCATGCCCGCGATCAGCTCGTCCTTCCCGGCGAAGTAGTGGTGCAGTGCGGAGGGCCGCACGTCGAGGCGCCGCGCGAGCGCGGCGAGCGTGAAGTCGGCGCCGCGCACGTCGGCGAGCTCGAACGCTGCGGCGAGAATGCGCTCGTGGGAGAGCACCGCCGTGCGCGGTCGCCCGGCCGGTCGCCGCGTCTCAGGCGCCGCAGTCATGGAACTCCCTCGTGCCGCGGTGTTTGCATTGCATATTGAATCTGCGTAAATTGATGGTGCTCCGCGTCACTGTCGAGGATACGGGGTCTCACGAAACCCCGGGGAGGACACCGTGACCAACACGAGCGCCGAGTTGATCATCGCGGGTGCCCGCGTGCACAGCATGGTCGAGGGGGACGCCGTCGCCGCGCCCCGCTCCATCGCCATCGCCGACGGCCGCATTCTCGCCGTGGGCGGCGCCGACGAGATCGCCGAGGCGTTCCGCGGCGCGCAGACCCGCATCGACGACGCGGCGGGCGCCACCATCACGCCCGGGCTGATCGACGCGCACCTCCACCCGATCCAGGGCGTCGAGCTGTGCCAGGGCATCGACCTCGGGCGCGTGCGCGACATCGCAGGTCTCCGCGACGCGCTCGCCGCCGAGGCCGCCCGGGTACGCCGCGAGACGAGCGGCGGCTGGGTGCGCGCCTGGAACCTCGACTACGCGGTGTTCGAGGGCGCGCCGCTCACCTCCGCGCTCATCGACGACGCGGTGGGCGACGTGCCCGCGATGGTGTTCTTCTTCGACTTCCACACCGCGCTCGTGAGCTCCGAGGCGCTCCGCCGCGCGGGGATCACGGGCGCCCGCGTCTTCGAGGACAGCTCCGAGATCGTCGTCGACGGATCGGGTGCTCCCACGGGCGAGCTCCGCGAGGACAGCTCCTACCAGCCCGTGCTCGCGGTGGCCCCGCAGCCGAGCCGCGAGGAGACCCTCGAATCGGCGCGCGCGACCTTCGCGCGGATGCGCCGCTCCGGCCTCACGGGCGGCACGATCATGGACGGCAACTCCGGCACCCTCGACCTGCTCGAAGCGCTCGACGAGAGCGGACTCGGCCTCCCCGTGCGCATCGTCAGCGCGATGGACGTGAAGCCCGTCTACACGGCCGCCGAGCGCGCCGCCATCGCCGCCCAGCGGGATCGCGGCGGCAAGCGCTGGCGGGGCGGCGTGATCAAGCTGTACGCCGACGGCGTCATCGACACGGGCGCTGGCTGGCTCTACGAGGCCGACACCGACGGGCAGGGCCTCGACGGCTTCTGGCCGGATCAGGCCGACTTCGTGGCGGCCGTGCAGGAGTTCCACGCCGCGGGCTTCCAGATCGCGACGCACGCGATCGGCGACCGCGCCGTCGGCGAGACCATCACGGCCTACGAGACGGTCGGCAGCCGATCCCTCGCCGGCGTTCCGCACCGCATCGAGCACCTCGAGACGCTCGATCCCCGCGACCTCGCGCGCCTCGCGGAGACCGGGATCACGGCCTCCCTCCAGCTGCCCCACCTCCAGTGGCGTATCGCGGACGGCAGCGACGAGTGGGCCCGCCGCCTGGGCCCCGTCCGCGCCTCCCGTGCCTGGGCCGCCGGCAGCGTGCTCCGCGCGGGCGCCCCGCTCGCGCTCGGCTCGGACTGGCCCATCGCGGAGCTCGACGCCCGCGTCGGCCTCGCCTGGTCGATGCTGCGCCGCGAACCCGGCGCGCGCGATGCGTTCGTGTACGAGCCCGAGGAGCGGCTGACCGCCGCGGAGGCGCTGCACGGCTACACGCGGGGCGCCGCCCTCGCGCAGGGCGACGACGACCTGGGCGTGATCCGTCCGGGCGCGCGCGCCGACCTCGCCGTCTGGGCCGAGGATCCGCTCGAGGTCTCCGGCGACGATCTCGCCGAGCTCCCCGTGCGGGCCACGTACCTCGACGGCCTGCACACCGCTCACGAGGCGTAGCGCACCGGCCCCGCGCAGGGGCCGACTCACCCACCCCACCGTTCCCACCCCGCTCGGCGGCGGCACCGCCGCGCCGCCCGTCCCGCCCGAAAGGCCACCGTGGTCCACAACACCGCACTGGCGCTGCTGCCAGTCCTCACCGTCCTCGTCGTCTCCGTGCTCACCAAGCGCGCGCTGTTCGGCCTGCTCTCGGGCGTGCTCGTCGGCACGGTCCTGCTGGGCGGCTGGGGCTTCTTCGACACCTTCGTCGGCGCGTTCGGCTCCTCGCTCACGAACGAGACGGTCCACTGGCTCGCGCTCGTGGTCGTGCTGTTCGGGATCCTGATCGCGTACTTCAACGCCTCGGGTGCCGCGCACGACTTCGCGCGCTGGACCGAGAGCTTCGTGAACTCGCGGCGGAAGTCGCTCCTCCTCACCTGGCTGCTCACGGTCGCGCTCTTCATCGACGACTACCTGAACGCGCTCACCGTCGGCACCTCCATGAAGCGCGTCACCGACCGCCACGGCGTGCCCCGCACCATGGTCGGCACGATCGTGAAGATGACGTCCGCGCCGATCGCCGTGATCATCCCGTTTTCGACCTGGGCGGTCTTCTTCTCGGCCCTGCTCGAGCAGGACGGCGTCACCGTCAACGGCTCCGGCTTCGGGGCGTACCTCTCGGGCCTGCCCACCATCTTCTTCGGCTGGTTTGCGCTCGCGATCGGCCTGCTCCTCGCCCTCGGCGTGCTGCCCCTCGTCGGGCCGCTGAAGCGCGAGCAGCTCCGCGTCGACCGCACGGGCGACCCGCTGCCCGAGGGGCTCACGCCCGAGGAGCGCGCCTTCGAGCTCGCCGAGGACAGCGGCGCCCGCAGCTCGCGCCCGCTGCCGTTCAACTTCCTGATCCCGATCGTCACGCTCGTGCTCGTCACGGTCCTCACCGAGGTCGACATCCTGAAGGGCGCGGCGGCTGCCGTCGTCGTCGCCGTGATCCTCTACGTCGCGCAGCGCCGCCTCACCCTGAAGGGCGTGCTCGATCACGCCTTCGAGGGCATCACGAGCATGGGCTACGTCATGGTGCTCTTCGTGCTGGCGTTCATGATGCAGCAGATCAACATCGACCTGCAGCTCGCCGAGTGGATCATCGGCGCGACCCAGCCGGTCATGTACGGCGCGCTGCTGCCCGCCGTCGTGTTCCTCGTGTGCGGCATCTACGCGTACGCGACGGGCGCGTTCTGGGATCTCGCGGTCGTTATCACGCCCGTCGTGCTCCCGCTCGCGATCGGCATGGGCGTCGACCCCGTGCTCGCCGGCACGGCCGTGTTCTCCGGCGCGGCGCTCGGCTCGACCACCTGCCTCTACGGCGACGGGATGGTGCTCGCCGCGAAGTCGGTGGGTGTGAAGCCGCTGAGCCTGATGCTGTCGATCCTGCCCTACGCGGGCGCGGCCGCCGTGCTGTCCTTCATCGCGTACCTCATCGCCGGCTACGCGAGCTTCGGCGGCTAGCGGGGAACGCGCCCGCTCAGCCGAGTGCGGCCGCCGCCGCCTCCGCGATCACCCGCGAGAGCGCGTCGAGCACGGGGGAGCGCAGCTTCCAGCGCTGCCAGAAGAGGGGGAGCTCGATCGCGGAGGCGGGGTCGAGCTCGACCATCCGCCCCTCCGCGATCGGCCCGCTGCACTGCTGCTCGGGGAGCATGCCCCAGCCCATGCCGAGCTCGACGGCGTGCGCGAACTCGGCGGAGGACGGGATGAAGTGGCGGGGCGGCCGCACCTCGGCGCGCGTGATGCGGCGCAGGAAGCGCTGCTGGAACGCGTCGTGCCGGTCGAACTCGATCGCGGGCGCTCGGCGCAGCGCCTCGATCGAGAGCCCCGCGGGGAAGTGCTCGGCGACGAACGCGGGGCTCGCGACCGCGCGGTAGCGGTCGACGCCGACCCGCGTGGAAGTGCAGCCGGGCACGGGATCCCGCGTCGCGGTGAGCGCGGCCATCACCTCGCCGCGCCGGAGCCGCTCGGTCGACACTGTCTCGTCGGCGCGCAGCACCTCGAAGCGGGCCCCCGTCTCGGCGGCCGCCCGGGCGAGCGCCGGTACCACCCAGGTCGCCAGCGAGTCGGCGTTCACCACGATCGGGATCAGCGTGCCCGCGGCCGGCGCCGATCCGAGCTCGGCCGCGACATCGTCGGCGACGCGCGCGATCTGCCGGGCGGCGCGCAGCACGGCGGCGCCGGCCTCGGTCACCGCGACGGGCCGGGTGCGCTGCACGAGCACCGAGCCGATCCGCTCCTCCAGCGCGCGCACGCGCTGGCTCACCGCCGAGGGGGTGATGTGGAGGCGGCGCGCGGCGCCCTCGAAGCTGCCCTCGTCGACGACGGCGGTGAACGTGGTGAGGTGCTCGACGGGGAAGTCCACGGGGCTCCTTCGGGGGATCGTGCGGGACGGGGCGAGAGGAAGCCGGATCCCGCCCGGCTCCCGTTCGATGAAGCACATCTTATGGTGGGTGAGAATAATGAGGGATCCTGAACTTTGAGCGAGGTCGTCCGTGGCCCTAGCGTCGAAGCATGATCCTCCCCCTCCTCGTCGGCCTCGGCAGCGGCCTCTCCCTCATCGTCGCGATCGGCGCGCAGAACGCGTTCGTGCTGCGCCAGGGCATCCGCCGGGAGCACGTGCTCCCCGTGGTCCTCATCTGCGGGCTCACCGACGCGCTCCTCGAGACGCTCGGGGTCGCCGGGATCGGCTTCCTCATCGAGCGGGCGCCCGTCGTCCTCGAGCTCGTGCGCTGGGGCGGCGTCGTCTTCCTGCTCTGGTACGCCTGGTCGGCCGCTCGCCGGGCGCTGCGCCCCGCTGTGCTCGTCGCGGAGGACGGCTCGGCGGGATCGCTCAAGCGCACGATTCTCGCCTGCCTTGCGATCACCTACCTGAACCCGCACGTCTACCTCGACACCGTCGTGCTCATGGGCTCGATCGGCAACGCGCAGGGCGACCCGGGACGCTGGTGGTTCGCGCTCGGCGGCGCCATCGCGAGCATCGGCTGGTTCTTCCTGCTCGGCTACGGCGCCCGCGCGCTCACCCGCTTCTTCGCGACGCCGCGCTCGTGGCGGATCCTCGACGGCGTGGTCGCCGTCATCATGCTCGTGATCGCCGCGCGCCTCGCCTTCGGCGGGGTGTGATCCGGCGGCGGCGCCGTCATCAGTCAGCCGCCGGCCGGGGCGAGCCGGTACAGCACCTCCGGGCGGCCGCGCTTGCCGTAGCGGTGCGCGATGTCGACCCGGCCCGTGGTGGTGAGGAAGTCGAGATAGCGGCGCGCGGTCGGCGAGGAGATCGCGCAGCGCTCGGCGAGCTCCGCCGAGGTCACCGCCGCGCGCGGATCGAGCGCGTCGAGCACGCGATCGAGCGTGACCCGCGCGATCCCTTTCGGCAGCGCGGCGGGCGTGGGATCGGTCGCCGCCGCGCGTGGCGCGAGGAGCCGGTCGATCTCGCCCTGCGCGAGGGGGACCTCGTGCGCCGGGCCCGTCGATTCCGCCCCGGCTTCCGCGCCGCTCCCGCGCGCGGCGCGCTCCGCGGCGTACGCGCGCAGCCGGCCCTGCAGCGCGGCCGCGGTGAAGGGCTTCACGAGGTAGCCGACGACCCGCGCCGCGAGCGCCTGCCGAACCGTCACACGGTCGCGGGAAGAGCTGATCACGAGCACATCTGGTGAGCGGTCGCCGAGCGTGCGCAGCCGGTGGAGCACCTCGACCCCGCTGATGTCCGGGAGCCGCATGTCGAGCAGCACGAGGTCGACGTCGCCGCGCAGCGCGTGCTCGACGGCCGCCGTGCCCGTGCCGACGCTCGCGCCGAGCGCGAAGCCCGGCGTCTCCGAGACGAAGCGGCCGTGGAGGAGACGCGCCCCCGCGTCGTCGTCGACGACGAGCACGCGGAGGGGCGCGAGACGGCCCGCGCGCTGCCCACTCACGCGCGCACCTCCAGATCGAAGCGGAAGCGGGCGCCGCCGAGCGGGGAGCGGTCGAGCTCGACGGCCCCGCCCCGGCCCGCGACCGTGCGGCGCACGAGGTCGAGGCCGATCCCGCGCCCGCCCACGGCGCCCGCGGCCGCGGGCTTCGTCGTGCCCCCGCGCGCGAAGAGCCGGGCCGCGTCGGCGGCCGGGATCCCCGGGCCGTCGTCCTCGACCGTGCCGAAGATGCGGCCGTCCCGCTCCTCGAGCGTGCACCGCACGAGACCGGCCCCGGCCTCGCCCGCGTTGCGGCACAGGTTCGCGAGCACGAGCAGCACATCCTCGTCGACGGGCGCGGTGCCCGCGACCGCGGCTTCGAGGCGCGCGCCGTGCGCACCGAGCTCGGCGCGCAGCGCGTCGAGGGTCGCGCGGAGGAGCGGCTGCTCGTGCCAGACCTCGCCCGGCTCCTCCGCGGTGACCTCCGTGAGCCCGCCGATGTAGTCGAGCGCCGCGGCCGCATCCCCGTGCGAGACGAGCCCGTGCACCACGTGCAGGCGCGTCGAGAACTCGTGTGCCTGCTCCTGCAGCGCGGCCGCGGTGCGGCGCAGCTCCGCCCCCTCGCGCTCCCGCTCCTCGAGCCGCCGGAACCGGCGCCCGACGGCCGCCGCGATCGCCGAACTCGCGAGCGTGCCGAGCACGAGCGCGCCGATCGCCCAGGGCAGGATCCGGCCGCTCGACTCGGCGTGCTCCGCGGAGATGCGGCTCTCGAGGATCCCGACGGAGAGCGCCCCGATCACCGCCCGGTCCTCCGGGCCGAACACCGGCACCTTCGCGCGCAGCGTGGGGCCGAGCGTGCCGGTCTCGGTCCCGAGGTAGGCCCGGCCCGCGATCGCCTCCGAGTGGTCGGTCGAGACCCGCCCGCCGCGCTTCTCGGGGGTGGGGTGCGTGACCCGGATGCCGCGCTCGTCGGCGATCACGACGTAGTCGACGCCAGCGGCCTGCTCGATCAGGCTCGCGAGCGGCTGAAGCTCGGCGGTCGCGGCGGGAATGTCGGCGTCGCCGTCCACGGCGCTCAGCACCTGGCGCACCTGCGCGAGACTCGCGAGGCTCGTCGCGACCTCGGAGACGCGCTCGCCCGTGCTCTCCCGGATGCTCCGCTCCTGCACGGCGAACGCGATGCTCGTGGTCACCGCGACCGCGGCCACGACGAGCACGGTCGGGAGGAGGAGCACCGCGAGTCGGGCGATGCGCGCGGGCGTCGCTCGCGCCATGCGGCCACCTCCTCGTCGCCTCTCGTGAGCATCAATGAGCACAACTCCGCGCGGCGCGAAGCGGCGGCGGGAGTGCTGCCATCTTAGTGACCACACCCGGCGCGACAGCGCCCGCACAAAGGAGTGACGGAGTGGAACCCACAGACCCCGGGGCAGTGCCCCGAGCACCCAGGACGGCCCGAAACGCGGGCGCGGCCCGCTCACCGGGCGCGCGCACGGCGCTGCGGATCGCGGGCGGCGCGGTCGCGGCCGCCGCGATCGCCATCGCCGCGTTCGGCTCGATCAGCTCGGCCGCGGCGGGCAACGACATCCAGGCCTCGCTCACGCTCGTGGCCCCCGCTGCCGCAGGCGGCGGCTGGGACACCGTCGCGCGCGAACTGCAGCAGGCGCAGCGCGCGAACGGACTGGCCGCGAACGTGCAGGTGGTGAACATGCCGGGCGCCGGCGGCACGATCGCCCTCGGCAACGTGGCACGGCTCGAGGGCCGCGCGAACACGGTGCTCGTCGGCGGGACGGGGCTCCTCGCCGCGACGATCCAGTACGGCTCGGCGACCACGCTCGACGATGTCACCCCGCTCGCGGTGCTGTTCGACGAGTACGACGTGATCGTGGTCCCCGCGGACTCGCCCTACGACAGCCTCGACGAGCTGATCGGCGCCTGGCGGGAGGATCCGGGGGCCGTCCCCTGGACGGGCGGCGGCTCCTTCGACCAGCTCGTGGTGACGGATCTCGCGCTCGCCGCCGGCATCGACCCGGTCGACACGAACTACATCTCCTCGGACGGCGGCGGCGAGGCCGTCGCCGCCCTGCTGAACGGCACGGCGCACGCGGCCGCCGGCGGCTACCCCGACAACATCGACCAGATCGAATCGGGGCGGCTCCGCGCGCTCGCGCTCGTGTCGGAGGAGCCCGTGCCTGGCATCGACATCCCCACGGCGCGCGAGCAGGGGTACGACGTCACCCTCGCCAACTGGCGCATGCTCGCCGCGCCGCCCGAGATCACGGCGGAGGAGACCGCGCAGCTCACGCAGCTCGTCGAGGACTCCCTCGCGACGCCCGAGTGGGCCGCGGCGGTCGAGCGTTACCACTGGAACGAGCGGGTGATCACGGGGGCCGGCGTCGCCGGGTTCCTCGCGGACGAGCGCGAGCGGATCGCGCGCCTGTACGAGGAGATGGGCCGATGACATCGACGAACAACCCCACCGCCATGTCCGCGGTGATCGGCGAGGAGATCGAGCTCGCGCCGGGGCGCGGGCGACGCGCTCGCGTGCTCACGGGGCTCATCATGCCCGCCGTGCTCCTGGCCTTCGCCGCGTTCCTGCTCATCGGCATCGTGACGATGCGCGTGCCCGAGGGGGCGGCATTCCCCGGGCCGCGGTTCTTCCCGGGGATCATCGCCGCGGGGCTCGCGCTCTTCGCGGTG
This sequence comes from Leucobacter sp. PH1c, assembly GCF_000633415.1. GTDB lineage: Bacteria > Actinomycetota > Actinomycetes > Actinomycetales > Microbacteriaceae > Leucobacter. Next base: position 39,047 of record NZ_AYMV01000005.1, read on the forward strand.
ATCCTCGGGATCGCCGCGTTCCGCGGGCCCGCCGCAGAGCCCGCCGCAGAGTCCGCCGCCGGGCCCGCCGCCGAAGCCGAGCCGGGCAGCCCTGCACCTGTTGACGCCGAGCCGGGCAGCCCCGACGGGGCGCCGCCCACGCGCCTGGACTGGCGCTCCTTCGCCTGGGTCGTGCTCAGCTTCCTCGCGTTCGCGCTGCTGCTCCCGGTGCTCGGGTGGATCATCGCCGCGGGGCTCCTCTTCTGGGGCGTGGCGCGCGGTTTCGGCCTCCGGCGCCCCATCGCGAGCCTCGTCGCGGGGTGCACGGTGAGCTCGATCATCTACATCGTCTTCGATATGGCCCTCGGGATGTCGCTCCCCTCGGGCGTGCTGGGCTGGGGGTTCTGAGATGGATGCGCTGCAGTTGCTTGCCGAGGGCTTCGCGGGAGCCCTCACCTGGCAGAACCTCGTCTGGGTGCTCGTCGGCTGCCTCCTCGGCACCGCCGTCGGCGTGATGCCCGGCCTCGGCTCGTCGATGGCGGTCGCCCTGCTCCTGCCGGTCACGTTCTCGCTCGAGCCGACGGCCGCGTTCATCATGTTCGCCGGCGTCTACTTCGGCGGGCTCTTCGGGGACTCGACCATGGGCATCCTCATGAACACCCCAGGCCAGGCCTCGGCGATCGCGTCGACGTTCGAGGGCCACAAGATGGCGCTGAACGGGCGCGCCGCCCAGGCGCTCGCCACGGCGGCCATCGGAGCGTTCGTCGGCGGCTTCGTCGCCTCGATCGTCGTGGTCTTCCTCGCCCCCGTGCTCGCCGACTTCTCGACGCGCTTCGGGCCCGCCGAGTTCTTCGCCCTCGCCGTGTTCGCGTTCGCCGCCACGTCGTCCGTCGTGACCGACAGCGCGGTGAAGGGCCTCGCCTCCCTGTTCATCGGCCTCGGGATCGCCGTGATCGGCATCGACGGCGTCTCCGGGGCGCCCCGGTTCACGCTCGACTCCCCGCACCTGTTCGACGGCGTCTCGCTCGTGACGGTCACGGTCGCGGTGCTCGCGCTCGGCGAGGTCATCACGGTCGCATGCCTCGAACGGCACCTCTCGAACCGGGCGCTGATCCGGCCGACCGGGCGCCCCTGGCTGTCGCGCGCCGAGTTCCGCGAGGCGGCGCCCGCCTGGGCTCGGGGCACCGTGATCGGGCTCCCGTTCGGCGTGATCCCCGCGGGCGGATCGGAGATTCCCACGTTCCTCGCCTACGGCCTCGAGAAGCGCCTCGACGCGCGCCGCTCCCGGCCGCGCTTCGGCACGGGGGCCATCCGCGGGCTCGCGGCCCCGGAGGCCGCGGGCAACTCGACGACGGGCATGGCGATGGGTGCGCTCCTCGCGCTTGGCCTCCCCGTCTCCGCGACGGCCGCGATCATGCTGGCGGCGTTCCGTCAGTACGGCTTGCAGCCCGGCCCGCTGCTGTTCGAGCGCGCGCCGGATCTCGTCTGGGCGCTGCTCGCGAGTTTCTTCATCGCCATGATCGTGCTGCTCATCCTGAATCTGCCCTTCGCGATGCTGTGGGCGAAGCTGCTGCTCATCCCGAGGCCGTACCTGTACGCGGGAATCACGGTGTTCTGCGCGCTCGGGATCTACTCGACCTCGGGATCGGTCTTCGACCTCCTCATGCTGCTCGGGATCGGGCTCGTCGGCTTCCTCATGCGCGCGCTCGACTACCCGCTCGCCCCGCTCATCATCGGGATGGTGCTCGGGCCGCTCGCCGAGACGAGCCTGCGCGACGCGACCATGAGCGCGAACGGGGACTTCGCGGTGCTCGTGCAGGGGCCGATCGTGCTCGTGCTCTACGGCCTGCTCCTGCTCGTCCTCGGCTTCGCGGTGAGCGGGCGGATCCGCGCGCGGCGGCGGGCGGGCGCGACCGCGCGCTAGCCGGGAGGCGCGGGGCGGGCTCCGGGCACCCCGCCCCGCGCCGGGCGCAGACCCCCTGCGCGGTACGATGTGCGTCATGGCATTGAGCGAACACGACCGGACATACCTCGACCTCGCGATCGAGCAGGCGCAGCTCGGCTGGGACGAGGGCGGCGTGCCGATCGGCGCCGCGCTCGTGCACCACGGGCCCGAGGGCGACCGCGTGCTCGCGGTGGGCCGCAACCGCCGCGTGCAGGACGGCAGCGTGATCCGCCACGGCGAGACCGACTGCCTCGAGCGCGCCGGGCGCCTCCCCGCGAGCGTGTACCGCGAGTGCACCCTCTACACGACGCTGTCGCCGTGCACGATGTGCGCGGGCACCGCGATCCTCTACGACATCCCCCGCATCGTCATCGGGGAGAGCGACAGCTTCGAGGCCTCCGAGGCCTGGCTCCGCAGCCGCGGCGTGGAGCTCGTCGCCGCCGACGACGACACCTGCCGCGGGCTCATGCAGCGCATGATGGACGAGCGTCCCGAGATCTGGGCCGAGGACATCGGCGTGGAGACGGCCGAGCTCGGCACCGCCGCCGCGGGCATCGAGCCCCGCGCGTGAGCCGGGGCACCGCTCCCGAGTCCACCGCCGCCGAGTCCGCCGAGACCGCTCCGGTCGTCGACGCCGACTACCCGGTCAGCCCCGTGCCCGCGCACGCGCGCAAGGGCTTCTTCTCCCTGATGGTCGTGCTGCTTGGCTTCACGGTCTTCACCCCGACGATGCTCGCGGGGGCCGCGCTCGGCGAGGCCTTCGGGCTGCGCGAGCTGCTCGTCGTCATCGCGATCGGCTCGCTCGTGCTGGGCGCCTACGTCGCGGTGCTCGGCTGGATCGGCGCCCGCACGGGCCTCACCACGGTCGTGATGGCGCGCTACACGCTCGGCACCCGCGGCTCGAAGCTCGCCTCCGTGCTCCTCGGCGGCACGCAGATCGGCTGGTACGGCGTGGTCGTCGGCACGATCGGCGAGCTCACGGCGCAGGCCTTCGAGTGGGACGGCGCGGGGCCCCGCGCGATCGTGATGGTGGTCGTGAGCGCGCTCATGTGCGCCACGGCCGTCTACGGCTACCGCGGCATGTACTGGGTGTCGCTCATCTCGACGCCGCTGATCCTGATCCTGGCCTTCTGGGTCATGTTCCGCTCGCTCGAGGAGGTGGGCGGCTGGGCCGGCCTCGCCGCGATCGAGCCCGCGGGGGAGATGACGCTCGCGGTCGCCGTGACCACCGTCGTCGGCACCTTCGTCTCCGCGGGAACGCAGGCGCCCAACTGGACCCGCTTCGGGCGCACCGGCAAGCAGGCCGTCATCGCGTGCGTCGTCGGCTTCCTCATCGGCAACGGCCTCATGATCTTCTTCGGCGCCATCGGCGCGATCACCTTCGGCGAGGGCGACTTCGTGCTCGTGCTGTTCCAGCTCGGCCTCATCGGCTGGGGGCTTTTCCTGCTGTTCGGCAACCTCTGGAAATCGAACGCCGACGCCGCGTACTCCTTCGGCGTCGCGGGCGCCGAGCTGTTCGAGCGCCCGAGCAAGACGCCGTTCGTCATCGCGGGCTCCGTGATCGGCACCGTGCTCGCGCTCGTCGGCGTCGGCGAGCACCTGCCGCAGTACCTCGGCCTGCTCGGCACGTTCATCCCGCCGCTCGGTGGCGTGATCATCGGCGACTACCTCGCCCGCTGGCGGCGCACGCAGATGCCCGAGGGCGAGGCGCTGCCCCGCGTCAACTGGGTGAACCTCGGCGTGTACGCGGTCGCGTGCGCGCTCGCCTGGGGTGCCGGCGAGCTCGGGATCGGGATTCCGCCCGTTGTCGGGATCATCGCGGCGCTCGTGCTCGCGTTCGCGCTGTCCCGGTTCACCCCGCGCCGCGCGCCGCAGGCGGGGTAGCCCCCGCTCAGGCCGCGAGCGCGGCGAGCAGCGCGTCGACGTCCTCGGGCGTCGTGTCCCACGCGCACATGAGCCGGTAGAGCTCGGGATCCCCGGGCCACGCGCCGAACGCGAAGCGCTCCTGCGCGCGGGCGGCGGTGGCTCGGGGCATCGTCGCGAACACGGCGTTCGACTCGACGGGCTGCGCGATCCGGATCCCGTCGATCGCCTCGATGCCCGCCGCGAGCCGGGCCGCCATCGCGTTCGCGTGGCTCGCGGAGCGGTGCCACAGCTCTCCGCCGTAGAGCGCGACGAGCTGCGCCGAGATGAACCGCATCTTCGACGCGAGCTGGAGGTTGATCTTCCGGAGGAACGTCGTGCCCGGCGCGGTCTCCGGCCGCAGGACGAGCACTGCCTCGGCGCCGAGCAGGCCGTTCTTCGTGCCGCCGAGGCTCAGGAGGTCCGCGCCGGCCGCGCTCGTGAGCGCCGCGAGGGAGACGCCGAGGTGGGCCGCCGCGTTCCCGAGTCGTGAGCCGTCGACGTGCAGCACCATGCCGTGCCCGTGAGCAAACTCCGCGAGCGCGCGGATCTCGTCCGGGGTGTAGCAGGTGCCGAGCTCGGTCACCTGCGAGATGGAGAGCGCGAGCGGCTGCGCTCGGTGCTCCGATCCGAAGCCCCAGGCCTCGCGCGCCGCGAGCTCCGGGGTGAGCTTCCCGTCCGGGGCGTCGACCGTGAGCAGCTTCAGGCCGCCCGTCTTCTCCGGGGCGCCCGCCTCGTCGCCGTTGATGTGCGCCGTGCGGGCGGTGATCACGGCGCCCCAGCGGGGCAGCGCCGCCTGCAGTGCGAGCACGTTCGCCCCCGTCCCGTTGAACACGGGAAAGGCCTCCGTCTCGGCCCCGAAGAGCTCCCGGGCGAGCTCCGAGAACCGCGCGGTCCAGGGATCCCCGCCGTACGCGGGGGCGTGGCCCGCGTTCGCCGCGACGACGGCGTCGAGCACCTCCGGGTGGGCTCCCGCCCAGTTGTCCGAGGCGAAGGAACGGGGGAGCGGGGCGGGCGTCGAAGCTGCGGTGCTGGTCACCGCCCCAGCCTACGCCCGCGAGCGGCGCGCGGGGTCCACCGATCGGTGGATGCGAAGATCCGCCGCCCGGTCGCTGCCGCGCGGGCCGCGATCCCGGGAGGCTGGGAGCATGACACAGCAGCAGGAGACGATGCCCGTGCGCGTGCGCGGGCTCCGCAAGCGCTACGGCGATCGCGAGGTGCTCGCCGGGATCGATCTGGCGGTCGCCCCGGGGGAGACGTACGCGCTGCTCGGCCCGAACGGGGCGGGCAAGAGCACCACGATCGGGATCCTCGAGGGGGTGCGTCGCGCCGACCGCGGCGAGGTGCGCGTCCTCGGGGTCGACCCGCTCGCCGCGCCGCGGAGCTGGCGTGCGGGGCTCGGCGTCGTCGCGCAGCGCACGGGCGACCTCGGGCCGTACACGACGCGGGAGCTCGTTGCCCACTTCGGCGGCCTCTACGCCGACGCGCGGCCCACCGACGAGGTGCTCGACCTCGTCGGCCTCGGCGCCCAGGCGCGCACGCGCGCCGCGAAGCTCTCGGGCGGGCAGCAGCGGCGGCTCGATGTCGCCCTCGGGATCGTCGGCCGGCCGCGCCTGCTCCTCCTCGACGAGCCGACGACGGGCTTCGATCCCGCGTCCCGGCGCCAGTTCTGGGACATGCTCGAGGGACTCTCGGGCGAGGGCACCGCGATCCTCCTCACCACCCACTACCTCGACGAGGCCGCGCGGCTCGCCGACCGCGTCGGCGTGCTCTCGGGCGGCCGTATCGTGGCGGAGGCTCCGCCCGCCGAGCTCGGCGGCGCTGCGGCGCGGGTGCCCGTGGTGAGCTGGCGCGACGCCGACGGCAATGCGCGCGAGGAGCGGAGTGCGGCGCCCGCGGCGATCGTGGCCCGGCTGCGCGAGGAGGCGCTCGCCGCGGGGATCGCTGGCGGCGAGCCCGCGGAGCTGCAGGTGCGGCGCCCGGATCTCGAATCGGTGTACCTCGGGTTGATCGAGCCCGCAGCGACCGCGGAGCCCGCGGACCGCGACGGCCGGGAGGAGACGCGATGAGCGCGCTGCAGCGGGTGCTGGGCGACGGGATCCGCGCCGTCGGCTTCGAGCTGCGCGGCTACTTCCGGGTGCCCGACGTGGTGTTCTTCACCTTCCTCTTCCCGGTGCTCCTGCTCGGGATCTTCGGCGCGGCGTTCAGCGCAGCGGGCGATGTGGGCGCCGGCCCCGATGGGACGGGGGGCATCTCGATGGCCGCGTACTCGCTGCCCGGCCTGATCGCCGCCGGGCCGTTCCTCGCCGGTGTGCAGAACATCGCGATCGACATCGCGCGCGAGCGCAGCGAGGGCTGGCTCGGCAGGCTGGGCGCCACCCCGCTCTCCCCGGTCAGCTACTTCATCGGGAAGGCTGGCGTGACCATCGTCACGGTGCTCGCGCAGCTCGCGCTGCTGCTCGCCTTCGCGGTGCTCGTGTTCGGGGTCGAACTGCCGAGCGAACCGGAACTCTGGGCGCGCTTCGCGGGGCTCTTCGCGCTCGGCACCGCGACCATGACGCTGCTCGGCGTGGCGCTCTCGGCCCTGCCGCGTTCCTCGCGCAGTGCGACGGCGGTCGTGCTCCCCGTGGTGCTCGTGCTGCAGTTCATCTCGGGCGTCTTCCTGCAGTTCACGATGCTGCCCGAGTGGCTGCAGCGCATCGCCGAGATCTTCCCGCTGAAGTGGCTCGCGCAGGGCATGCGCAGCGTCTTCCTGCCCGAGCACTTCGCCGCGGCGGAGCTCGGGGGCGGCTGGGCGATCGGCACGGTCGTGCTCATGCTCGGGATCTGGCTCCTGATCGGGCTCGTGCTCAGCCGGCTCACCTTCCGCTGGCAGCGGCGCTCGTGATTCTGTCCGGGGTCCGTGAGAGAGTGACTCCATGACCACGGCCGCGCCCCAGCGCCCCCGCCCCCTCCTCTGGTGGGACGCGGGGGTCGCGGTGCTGCTCCTGGTGCTGTGCGTCCCGGGTGGGATCGGCGCGTTCGCCTGGGGCGGCCCGGTCGACGCGACCGTGTGGGGTCCGCTCGCCGTGCTCGCCGTCTTCCTGGTGCTCTACCTGGCGCTCGGGCGGCCCGCGCTGCGGCGGGCGGCGTGGGATCTGCCGCGGAAGCCCATCGATCTCGGCTTCCTCGCCGCCCTGGTGCTCCTCGTCGGTGGCGGCGCGGCGGTCAGCCCGAGCTTCGCCACCCTGCAGGCCATCGTGTTCCCCATGATCTGGGTCATCGCGGGCGTGGGTCCCGCCGATCTTGCCCGGCTCGCTCCCGCCGCGGCGCGCACGCGCGGGCGGCTCCGCGCGGTCGGCTGGAGCGGGGCGCTCGCGCTCGCGATGACCGCGGGTTCGTTCCTCGCCTATGAGCGGTACGGCATGGACCACGCGCTCGGCACCGCGCTCGGCGTCGGCGCGGTGTCGTTCGGCTTCGCCGTCATCCTCGGCATGTGGATCACCGCGATCTACGAGCAGGGGGAGCGGCACCGCGCGCTCGCGGAGCAGCTCCGCCGCGCGCAGGAGGAGGTCGCCGCGCTCTCCGCGGCGAGCGGCGCGGCCGCCGAGCGCGAGCGTCTCTCGCGCGAGCTCCACGACACGCTCACGCAGACCCTCGCCGGCCTCGTGATGCTGAGCGAGCAGACCGAGCGCGCGCTCGCCGCGGGGGACGCGGCGCGGGCGGCCGAGCGCGCGGGGCGCGTGTCCGCGGCCGCGCGCGAATCGGTCATCGAGGCGCGGGCGCTCGTCGCGACGACCCAGCCGCTCGGCGACGGCGGGCTCACCGCGTCCCTCGAGCGCGTGGCGGCCCGGCTGGAGGCCGACACGGGGCTCGTGGTCGAGCGCCACCTCGCCGCGCTACCGCTCGACCGGGAGCAGGAGGTGGTGCTGCTGCGCGCGGCGCAGGAGGGGCTTGCGAACGCGCGCAGGCACGCCCGCGCCTCCCGGGTCGAGCTGCGGCTCGCCGGGACCCCGGGCGGCGGCGCGCTGCTCACGGTCGCCGATGACGGGGTGGGGCCTGCGCGCGGGCACGAGGAGCCCGCGGGACCCGCGCCCGGCGGCTTCGGGCTCACCGGGCTCGCGGATCGCGCGCGGGCGCTGGGCGGGGCCGTCCGCTTCGGCCCGGGGAGCTCCGCCGGATCCGTTCTCGAGGTCGAGCTCGCGCCGCGGGGCGCGGGGCAGGAGGAAGCTCGATGAGCCGTGTACTCGTGGTCGACGACCACCCCATCGTCCGCGCCGGCATCGTCGGCCTCCTCGAGACCGAGGCGGGCATCACCGTCGTCGGCGAGGCCGAGTCCGGGGAGGCCGCCCTCGCCTTCCTCGCCGCCGCGGAGCCCGCGAACTGGCCCGATGTCGTCCTCATGGACCTGCGCATGCCGGGCATCGGCGGCGTCGAGGCGACGCGGAGCATCAGCAGGGGCGAGTACTCGGGTCCGGGCTCCGGCCCGGCCTCGCTCCGGCCCCGGCTGCCGCTGTTCACCGACCCCTTCCCCGTATACCCGCCGCGATCAGAACCCTCGGCCAGCGAGCTGGCCCGGCCGATCCCGGGTGTGCTGGTGTTCACGACCTACGAGGAGGACGAGCAGATCCTCGCGGCGATCGAGGCGGGGGCGAGCGGCTACCTCGTGAAGGCGGCGCCCGCGGCCGAACTCATCGCCGCGGTGGAGGCGGTCGCCGCGGGGCAGACCGTGCTCGCCCCGTCGATTGCCGCGCAGCTCGTCGCGCGCATGCGCGAGCCCATCATGCGGCCCCGCCTCACCCCGCGCGAGACCGAGATCCTGAGCCTGGTCGCGCAGGGCCTCAGCAACCCCGAGATCGCGGCGCAGCTCGTCATCGGGGAGTCGACCGTGAAGACCCACCTGCTCCACGTCTTCGAGAAGCTCGACGTGTCCGATCGGACGCGGGCCGTGACCCGCGCCATGGAGTTCGGAATACTCAATTCCGCAGGTTTTTAACAACTTCTCCACAGGGCTGTCCCCAGGCTGTGGAGAATTACACCTGTGTAGTTTTTTCTGAGCGGTGCTCGAGCGACGCGCGCGGGAGTTCCGCGGAATCACGGCGTTCCGGGGGCTCCCGGGGTGCCGCCGCGGTGAGCCTCCGGGCGCGTCGCGGGGCGCTCCGGGCCCGCTGCGAGCGACGCCCGGGCGCGCCGGATCCCGAACTGCACACCCAGTGGACAAATCTATCCACATGTTGGGGACAGGTCTGTGGATGGAAATTACACCTGTGTAGTTCAGGTCTCCCGGGGCCGCCCGGATTTCGATACGCCCGCGATATGCGCGCCCTCGTACCATGGAGCCATGCGCGTGCTGCTCGTGGAGGACGAACCCGCCCTGGCCGAGGCGATCCGCGATGGCCTGCGCCTCGAAGCGATCGCCGCCGACATCGCCGGCGACGGCGACACCGCGCTCGAACTCCTGAGCATCACGGAGTACGACCTCGCGGTGCTCGACCGCGACATCCCCGGCCCCTCCGGGGATGAGATCGCGCAGCGCATCGTCGCCTCCGGCTCCGGCATGCCGATCCTCATGCTCACCGCGGCCGACCGGCTCGACGACAAGGCCTCCGGCTTCGAGCTGGGCGCCGACGACTACCTCACGAAACCGTTCGCGCTGCAGGAGCTCGTGCTGCGGCTGCGCGCGCTCGATCGGCGGCGCGCGCACCACCGGCCGCCCGTGCGCGAGCTCGCGGGCCTGCGCGTCGACCCGTTCCGCCGCGAGGTCTTCCGGGAGGGGAAGTACATCGCCCTCACCCGCAAGCAGTTCGCCGTGCTCGAGGTGCTCGTCGCCGCCGAGGGCGGCATCGTGAGCGCCGAGCAGCTGCTTGAGCGGGCGTGGGACGAGAACGCCGACCCGTTCACGAACGCCGTGCGCATCACCGTCTCCGCGCTCCGGAAGCGCCTCGGCGAGCCGGGAGTGATCGCGACCGTGCCCGGCGTGGGCTACCGCATCGACACGGGCGAGGCCCCCGCGTGACGCGGGCTCCGGGGCTGAGCGCCCGGCTGAAGCTCACGCTCAGCTACGTCGGGTTCCTCATGGTCTCCGGCGTGCTGCTCCTCGCGGTGGTCTGGGCGTTCCTCCTCCGCTACGTGCCGCAGGAGGCGGCCTGGATCCCGGACGGCTTCATGCCGGGGCGCGACGATCTCGTGCGCGCGTTCCTCCCCGCTGCGGCCTGGGCGCTCGGCTTCCTCCTGCTCCTCGCGGTCGTCGGCGGGTGGCTCCTCGCCGGGCGCATGCTCGCCCCGCTCGACCGGATCACGGCCGTCGCCCGCGCGGCCGGTGCGGGCGATCTCGACGTGCGCGTCGCGCTCCCCGGCCCGGGCGACGAGTTCCGCGAGCTGGCCGACAGCTTCGACGCGATGCTCGCGCAGCTCCAGGAGCACCTGGCCGAGCAGCAGCGCTTCGCCGCGAACGCGTCGCACGAGCTGCGCACGCCGCTCGCGATCACCCGCACCACGCTCGAGGTGGCGCGGCGCGATCCCGATCTCGACGCCGACGCGCTCGTCGAACGGCTCTCCGCCGTGAACGAGCGGGCGATCGAGCTGACCGAGGCCCTGCTGCTCCTCAGCCGAAGCGGGCACCGCTCCGTCACGCCCGAGCCCGTCGACCTCTCGCTCGTCGCCGAGGAGGCCGGCGAGACGCTGCTCGGCCTCGCGGAGGGGCACGGGGTCGCCGTGCGCATCGACGGACCCGTCGTCCACGCGAGCGGGTCTCCCGCCCTGCTCGGGCAGCTCGTGACGAACCTCGTGCACAACGCGATCGTGCACAACCTGCCGAGCGGCGGCGAGGTGCGCGTCGAGACGGCGGCGGGCGCGGCGGGAGCCCGCCCGCCCGCGGGCACGGTGGAGATCCGGGTCGAGAACACGGGGCCGGTGCTCGACCCCGAGCTCGTGCGCACGCTCACAGAGCCGTTCCAGCGCGGGGCGGCGCGCACCCGCGGCGGCCCGCCCGGCGCCGCGCACGGCGTGGGCCTCGGCCTCGCCATCGCCGAGAGCATCGTGCGGGCGCACTGCGGCGCGCTCGAGCTCGCTCCGCGCCCCGGCGGCGGTCTCCGCGTCGTGGTGCGCCTCCCGGCCGCCTAGTGGCTGAACGCCGGGTGCGCGGTCGGGTGCGGCAGCGGGCTCGTGAGCGCCTCCAGGTAGGCGGTCTCTTCGCGGATCGCGTCGAGCAAGGCATCGGCGAGGTCCATCGTGAGACCGTTGCGCACCACGATCCGCTGCACGGTCTGCGCCGAGAGATCGTCGGGCATGGGGTATGCCGGGACGAGCCAGCCGCGCATCCGCAGCCGGTCGGAGAGGTCGAAGAGCGTCCAGTTCTCCGTATGGCCGTCCCGCAGCCGCCACGCGAACACCGGGATCGTCGACCCGTCGCTCACGAGCTCGAAGGCCGGCATGGCCCCGATCGCGCCCGAGAGGTGGAGCGCGATGCGCTGCGATTCGGCCTGCACGTCGGCGTAGCCGGAGCGGCCGAGGCGCAGGAACAGGTAGAACTGCAGCAGGACCTGCGCGCCGGGCCGTGAGAAGTTGAGCGCGAGGGTGGGCGTCTCGCCGCCGAGGTAGCTCACCCGGAAGATCATCGACTCGGGCAGCGCCTCCGCGTCGCGCCAGACCACCCAGCCGAGGCCCGGGTAGACGAGGCCGTACTTGTGGCCCGAGGTGTTGATCGAGGCCACGCGGGGCAGCCGGAAGTCCCACTCCAGCTCGGGCTGGATGAACGGTGCCACCATCCCGCCGGAGGCCGCGTCGACGTGGATCGGGATGTCGAGTCCGCGCGCGGCCTCGATCGCGTCGAGGGCGGCCGCGAGATCGGCAATCGGCTCGTACGCGCCCGTGTACGTCACGCCCAGGATGCCCACGACCCCGATCGTGCGCTCATCGACCACCGCATCGAGGGCGCTGCCGTCGAGCATGGGGTGTGCGTCGCTCACCGGGACGAAGCGCGGCTCCACCTCGAAGTAGTTGCAGAACTTCTCCCAGCACACCTGCACGGCGCTCGACATCACGAGGTTCGGCCGCGCGGTGTCGGCGCCCGCCGCCTCTCGCCGGTGCTGCCAGCGCCGCTTGAGGGCGATCCCCGCGAGCATGCAGGCCTCGCTCGACCCCACGGTCGAGGTCGCGGGGGCAGCCTCCGGATCCGGCGCGTGCCAGAGGTCCGCGATGATCCGCTGGCAGCGCTGCTCGATCGCCGCCGTCTGCGGGTACTCGTCCTTGTCGATCATGTTCTTGTCGAAGGCCTCCCGGTACAGCTCGGAGGCCTCCTCCTCCATCCACGTGGTGACGAAGGTGGCGAGGTTCAGGCGGGCGTTCCCGTCGAGCATCGTCTCGTCGCGCACCGCGTGGAAGGCGGTGAGCGGGTCCATGCCCTGCTCGGGGATGCGGTGCCGGGCGACGGAGGCCGGGTCCCCCGGGCGCCGGTGCATGGGGTGCAGGGGAACGGGGCGGTCGGCTGCGGTCACGGCTGGCTCCTTTGCGCGACGGTGGGCGGGCCGGGACGGCAGCGCCCTCCCCTCACGATAGCCCGCGCGGCACAATTCCGGGAGGGTGCGCGGGCCCTACTTCTGCCGCCAGTATCCGCAGAAGGTGACGGCCTCGCGGGGCACCCCGAGTGCGCCGACGAGGTGCTTCCGGCCGCCGCTCGCGAGCTGCTGCTCGCCCGCGACGAAGGCGCGGTGCGGGGCCGGGGCGTCGAGCTCGCGGAGCGCTCGGAGGGCCGCGGCGCCTGGACGCGCGGCGGGCTCCGCCGCGCGGTCGAGCCAGTGCACGCGTACACCGGCGGGGTGCGCGAGCTCCTGCCGGTCGGCGGAATCCGGCACCTCGACGATCGCGTCGCCCGTCGCGTCCGCGGGAAGGTCGCGGAGGATCCCGGCGACGGCAGGGAGCGCACTCTCGTCGCCCGCGAGGAGGACGCGCGGCGCCGGCTCGCCCGGCGCGGCGAAGCCGCAGCCCTGGTCGATCAGCGCGACGCGCGCGCCGAGCGGGAGGGTCGCGGCCCAGGGGCCGGCGATCCCGCCGTCGTGTCCGGCCGCATCGTGCCGGGAACCGTCGGGGTCCGCGCCGCCCGGAGCCGCACTGCCCGGAGCCGCGCCGCCGTGGATCACGAAGTCGATGTCCAGCTCGCGCGCGTCCGCCCGGAACTCGCGCACGGTGTAGTTGCGGATCGCGGGCCGGGTCGCCTTCGGCAGCGTGAGGTAGCGGAGGTAGCCGCGCATGTCGAAGCGCTCGGACATCCGGTCGAAGCGGGTGGCCTCGCCCGCGACGGGGATGGCGAGCCGGAACCACTGGTCGAAGCCAAGGTGGCGCCACGCCGCGAGCTCTTCGCCCGCGATCGTGACCCGCACGAAGCCGGGCGAGAGACGCTCGGCCCGGGTGACCTGGGCCGTGACGAGCCCCGAGTCTGCGTGGCTGACCGTGATGTTCTGCGCGGGCATGAAGCGCTCCTGATCTCGTGCGAATACGGGGGTCCGGCCGCGGGGACGTGGCCGATTCCGAGCCCCGGATCAATCATCTGATGATTGCGTCCGCTTGACAAGGCCCGCTCCGGTGCTTAGGTTCATTAGTGAAGTAATGAACCAGGGAAGGAGGGGGCGTGTTCGACGACACCCGGCCGATCTTTCTGCAGCTGGCCGACCGCATCGCCGACGAGGTGCTGCGCGGGGTCTACGCCGCGGGGGAGCAGGTGCCCTCGACGAACGAGCTCGCAGCGCACCTCCGCATCAATCCGGCCACCGCGGGGAAGGCCCTCGGGCTCCTCGTGGAGCAGGGGGTGCTCGAGAAGCGGCGCGGGATCGGCATGTTCGTCGCCCCCGGCGCGCGCGAGCAGATCCAGGCGGAGCGCCAGCGCGACTTCACCGAGCGGTTTATCGACCCGCTCCTCACGGAGGCCCGCTCGCTGGGCCTCACCACCGACGAACTGATCCGCATCATCTCCGAGAAGGGGGAACCGACCTCATGACCGACATCGCCATCGAGACCCGCGAGCTCAGCCGTCGCTACCGCGGCGCCGTGGCGCTCGACGGGGTCACGCTCGACATCCGGGCGAACACCATCACGGGCCTGCTCGGCCGCAACGGCGCCGGGAAGACGACCCTCATGTCGCTCCTCACGGCCCAGGATCGCCCGAGCTCCGGCACGCTCCGCGTCGCGGGGCACGACCCGTTCGAGCGGGCCGAGACCCTCGAGCAGCTGTGCTTCGTGCGCGACAACCAGCGCTACCCCGACGACTACAAGCTGAAGCACGCCATCCGGGCGGCCGCGATCTTCTACCCGAACTGGTCGCAGGAGCTCGCCGATCGGCTCATCGAGGCCTTCCGGATCCCGAGCAAGCCCATCGTCAAGAAGTTTTCTCGCGGCCAGCTCTCCGCGCTCGGGATCGTGCTCGGCCTCGCTTCGCGCGCCCCGATCACGTTCTTCGACGAGCCCTACCTCGGCCTCGACGCCACGGCGCGGGCCATCTTCTACGACGAGCTGCTGAGCGACTACGTGGCCCACCCCCGCACGATCATCCTCTCCACGCACCTGATCGACGAGATGGACCGGCTGCTGGAGCGCGTCATCGTGCTCGACCAGGGCCGCGTGGTGCGCCACGCGGACGTCGAGGAGCTGCGCGGCGGCGCCTTCCAGGTGGCCGGCCGCGCGGCCGCGCTCGACGCCTTCCTCGCCGGCCGGCCGCTGCTCTCCCGGCGCGGCATCGGCGGGCTCGCCTCGGCGGTCGTCGATGAGGCGCTCACCCCCGAGACCCGAGCCGCAGCCGCCGAGGCCGGGCTCGAGCTCAGCCCCGTGTCGCTGCAGGATCTCGTCGCCGCCTACGGCGTGGGCGACGAGGCCGCGGCGGATCCCACCCCCTCGCTCCGCACGGAAGGACACCGCGCATGAACCGCGTGCTCAAGGTCACCCGGCTGCACCTCAACAAGCTGGACAGCTTCCTCACCGTGCCCGCGGCGATCCTCGCGATCGTGCTGGTGGTGTCGATCATCATCGCGCTCGCGATCCAGCGGGCGACGGGCGTCGAGATCGGCAGCGCCGACTACGTCGACGGCGCGCGGATGAACATGGGCGTGGTCTGGTCGCTCCCCGGCTTCCTCGTCTACTACGGGGTGCAGGCGGTCGCGACGACCTACCCCTTCGCGCTCGCCCTCGGCACGACCCGCCGCAACTTCATCCTCGGCACGATGCTCTCGAACGCGCTGCAGGCGGCCTACGTGGCGGTGCTGCTCGTGGTGCTGCTCGGCCTCGAGCTGCTCACCGGGCACTGGTTCTCGCACACGTACGTGCTCGACACGTACGCGGTGGGTTCGGGGAATCCGCTGATCCTGGCTGTGACGGGCTTCGTCGGAGTGCTGTTCTGCCTGACAGTCGGCGGGCTCTTCGGTGCCGTGTGGGTGCGCTTCGGCTCGAAGGGCCCAGGCGTCCTCGGCCTGCTGCTCGGCCTCGCGCTCGCGCTGCTCGTGCTGATCCTCGCCCCGAACCTCGGGGAGATCTTCGCGGGGATCACCCGCGGGGGCCTCGCGCTCGCCGCCGCCATCGCGATCCTGCTCGCCCTCGTGGGCACCTGGTTCGCGATGCGCCGGGCCTCGGTGCGGTAGCGCGGGTCCGCGGCCCGGTCCGCGGGCCGCCGGCCCGCACAGCACTCAGGCGAGTGCGATC
>NZ_AYMV01000006.1 GCF_000633415.1 Leucobacter sp. PH1c
GTGCGCGATGAGCGCGGCGATGCGGCGCACCGCGAACTCGTAGCCCTGCACGCCACAGCCCACGATGACGCCCGCGGCGACGGGGGAGATGTAGGAGTGGTGGCGGAACGGCTCGCGCGCGTGCACGTTCGTGAGGTGCACCTCGACCGCCGGTAGTTCGACGCCCGCGATCGCGTCGCGCAGCGCCACGGAGGTGTGCGTGAACGCCCCCGGGTTGATCACGATGCCGGAGCAGTCGTGCCGCGCCTCGTGGATCGCGTCGATGAGCACGCCCTCGTGGTTGCTCTGCACGGCGCGCACCTCGATCCCGAAGTCCGCGGCGACGCGCGCGACGAGCGCCTCGACATCGGCGAGGGTCTCCTCGCCGTAGAGCTCGGGCTCGCGGGTGCCCAACAGGTTCAGGTTGGGGCCGTTCACCAGCAGGATGCGTCGGGTCATGGGGTCCTCCGGGTTGAAGCCGTGTCCCCAATGGTACCGCGCGCTTTGCCCTCGGCGCCTCGCCGGACTACCGTTGTGGGGTGACTGACCAGCAGCCCCTGCCCCCGAAGAGCTTCGACCCGAGCACGTTCCGCGACAAGCCCGTCTCCTTCGTTCGACGCAGCGGGCGCATGACCCCCGGTCAGCAGCGCGGCTGGGACGAGCTGTCGCCGCTCTACCGCATCGAGGTGCCCCGCGGCCCCGCCGCGACGAGCGTCGCCGAGGGCGCGAGCATCGACCCCGAGGCACTGTTCGGGCGGCGCGCGCCGCTCGTCGTCGAGGTCGGCTCCGGCCAGGGGCACGCGATCGTGCACGCGGCGTCGACCCACCCCGAGCGCGACCACATCGCGATCGAGGTGTTCCGCGCCGGGCTCGCCCGCACCATGAACGCCGCGGACGAGGTGGGCGCACGCAACCTCCGCCTGATCGAGGCGAACGCGCCCGAGGTGCTCGAGCGGTTCCTGCCCGCGGGCAGCGCCGACGAGCTGTGGGTGTTCTTCCCGGACCCGTGGGCCAAGGTGCGGCACCAGAAGCGTCGGCTCGTGAACGACGAGTTCGCGGCGATCGCCGCGCGTGTGCTACGCCCCGGCGGGGTGCTGCGGCTCGCAACGGACTGGGAGGACTACGCCGAGCAGATGCGCGAGGTGCTCGACGCCGCCCCCGATTTCACGCGCGACTTCGCGGGGGACTGGGCCGAGCGCTTCGACGGCCGCATCCTCACGGCGTTCGAGCGGAAGGGCGCCGACAAGGGGCGCGATATCCGCGATCTGAGCTACCGCCGGGCGTAGCGGGGAGGACGGCCCCAGTCTGGCTGCGCCCGGGGCCGGATGCGGCCTCGATCCCGACCCTGCCGGAGCCGGACTGGATCCCGACCCTGCCGGAGCCGGGCCGCGCCCCTCAGAGCAGCGCGGGATCGAGCGCGGGCACCACGTGCGGCGTGAGCGCGCTCGCCGCCGCGAGGTCGAGGCTGCCGAGCACCGCGACCGTGGGGACGCCCGCGCCGTGCGCCGCGCGGATGCCCGTGCGCGAATCCTCGAACGCGACGGCCCGCTCTGGCGCGACCCCGAGCACGGCTGCGGCGCGCGCGTAGCACTCGGGATCCGGCTTCGAGGAAGCCACGTCCTCGAGCGCGACGATGGTCTCGAACGCGCCGCCGAGCCCCGCCTGCTCGAGCGCCGGCACGACGGTCTGCCGGCTCGCCGCGGTGACCACAGCGAGGCGCTTCCCCGCGGCGCTCGCAGCCGCGATGAAGTCGCGGGCGGCGGGCGTGATGGTGCTCTCCTCCGCCGTGCGCTCCAGGTAGCGCGCGTTGAACCGGTCGAACAGTTCCTCCGCGCTCGGGGTGGGGCCGCTCGCCTCCGCGGCGAGGACGCCGAACATGTGCTCCTCGGTGAAACCGGCGAACTCCGCGAAGTAGCGCGCAGCGGAGACGCGCACGCCGAGCTCCCGCTCCGAGATCTCCGCGACGAGCTCGGCGAGCAGTTCCTCGTCGTCCGAGAGGGTCCCGTTGAAGTCGAGGAGGAGGGCATCGGCCTCCGCGATCAGATCGCGGGTGTCGAGCGCGCGGGCGTGAGCGGGGATCGGGTGGGTCACTTCGGGGTCCTTTCGAGGGCCGGGCGCGCGGAGCGCACCCGGGGTGCGGGGTGACGGCGTGACGGCGTGGGGAGTTCGGGGAGCAGGGAGAACAGAGGGAGCAGAGAGAGCCGGGGGAGCCGGGGGAGCCGGGGGAGCCGGGGGGTGCTTCGGGCGGGGCGCGGTCACCGGGCCTCCGGCTGCGACGGCAGGCGGGGGATGCCGAGCGGGACGGCGAGGAGCGCCTCGAGCGTCTCGGCGAGGTCGAGCAGCGCGTGGTCCGCGCCGTGCGGGCCGGCGAGCTGGAGACCGATCGGGTGCCCGGCCGCCGTGCGCGCCATGGGCAGCGCGACCGCGGGCTGCCCGGTCTGGTTGAACCAGGCGGTGTAGTTCGCGTGGAAGAGGAGCGGCTGGGAGGTGTCGGGGCCGAACGCCTCGGCTGCGAAGCGGTGCGCGCCCATCACGGGGGACACTACGACGTCGAAGCCGGCCACGCGCTCCGCGGTGCGGGATGCGACGGCGGAGAGGTGCTCAAAGTCGAGGAAGTAGTCGGTGGCGCGCAGTGCGGCGCCCGGGGCCGCCCACTCCCGGATCGCGGGGAGGAGCGCGTCGCGGCGTTCCGCTGGGCAGCCCGAGAGCTCCGCGAGGCAGCGCGTCATGAGGCAGCGGTCGAGGGCCGCGAAGTCGGCCTCCGAGATACCCGGCGCGAACTCCTCGAGCTCCGCGCCGTGCGCGCGCAGCTCGGCGAGCACGCGCTCGAAGGCCGCGCGCGTCTCGGCGTCCATCCCGGGCCCGTAGCCGGGGCTCTCCATCACGCCGACGCGAAGCCCGCGGAGCGCGTCGAGCCCGGCGCTTCCCGCGACGGCCGGGCCGCCCGCGCCGGCCACGCCACGCTCCGGCCGCGCGGGGAGGGGGCGCGAGAGCTGGTCGCCGGGGTGCGGCGCGCCCACGATCGCGAAGAGCTCGCGGGCCGCGCGCACCGTGCGCGCCATGGGGCCGGCGGAACGCCAGGTGCTCGCGGGCGCGTAGGCCAGCGCGCCCTGCGTGGGCTTCAGCGCGACGAGGCCGCAGTGCGCCGCCGGGAGCCGCACGCTGCCCGCGATGTCGGTGCCGAGCGCCGAGTGGCCCACGCCCGCGGCGACCGCCGCGCCCGCGCCGGAGCTCGAGCCGCCGGGGGACGCCGAGAGGTCCCAGGGGTTGCGGGTGACGCCGAACTGCGAGCTGATCCCCGCGGCGAGCAGGCCGTAGTCGGGCATCGTGGTCTTCCCGACGATGAGCGCACCGGCGGCGCGCAGCCGGGCCACCGGAACGGAATCGCCCCGGGACACCGCGCCGGGGTGCGTGGCGCTGCCGTGCCAGCGGGGGAGCCCGCTCACGTGAAAACTGTCCTTAACCGTCACGACCGAGCCCCAGAAAGGTTTATCGGAATATACCTTTTTGTCGGCAGCTGAGAGTGCCTCGGCGTCGCGCCGGGCTGCCGCGATATCGAGGGCCGAGAACGCGCCCGTCGCGCGCTGCACGTGCTCGGCGTGCGCGAACTGCAGTTCGCTGGACTCGCGTGAAAAACTCTGGTCAAGTCCGATTTCTCTCGGGTCGATCCGTGATTCGGTGCGGCTCATGGTGCGCGTTCCCCTCTGCGATGAAGGTCGAGTGTGCGAGGCGAGAATTGCCTCTAGACACGGAGTGTAGCGGGGAATATATACTTGCCGAAACCCCCGCTCAGCGGGCTAAATGGTCCAATTTCTCGAACCTTTGGAGGCGGAGATGGAGATCGGCGATCGGCTCTCGCACATGGTGGAGCGGCTGCGCCTGCAGGGCGAGGCCAAGCTCCCGCCCGAGCGCGAGCTCGCGGAGCAGCTCGGAGTCTCGCGCGGCACGGTGCGCAAGGAGCTCGCCGGCCTCGTCTCCTCCGGCCAGATCGAGCAGCGCGTGGGGCGCGGGGGTGGCAGCTACATCCGAGACGTCGGCGTCGCCGCCTACATCACCTCGGGCGCCGGCGGCGCGCCGTTCACGGTGTCGCGCTCGCTCAACGCCGTCGTCGGCATCCCCACGCTCCTCGTGGACCAGGGCTATCAGCCCAGCACGCGGATCCTGCGCGCGGAGGAGCGCGACGCGCTGGAGGGCGAGCGCGCGCAACTGGCGCTCGACCCCGGCGAGCGCGTCGTCACGATCCGGCGCCTCCGCTCGGCCAACGACGTGCCGCTGTCGCTCGAAGACATGACGCTTCCCGCCCGTGTGTTCCCGGACATCCTCTCGCGTGACCTGAGCTCGATCTACGAGCTCATGGCGGGGGAGTACGGGACGCCCGTTGTCACCGCGCAGGAGCGGATCGGGATCGGCGAGGCCACGCCCTCGGCCGCCTATCTCCTGCGCGTCTCGCCCGGCACGCCGCTCTTCGATATCGAGCGCGTCGCGCTCGACGCCGACGGGCGGCCGATCGAGCTCTCCCGTGACCTGTTCCGCTCGGACATCACCCGTCTGACCGTGACGAGTCAGTAGTTCTCCCACCGCGCAGCGCGCCGCATCGGCGCGGTCCGCTGCGCCCAACCCCTGAGGAATCAACGATGATTCACCCCTCCGTCACCCCTCCCGCCTCTCCCTCCGTCAGTCCACCCGTCCACCCCCTCGACCGCTTCTCCGGCACGTTCCGGGCGAGCGAGCACATCGATCGGCGCAGCCCAGTGCTCGGCGTCGTCGACAGCGCCCTGCGCGGCATCGGCCAGATCTTCCTGATCAACAATCCGCTCACGGGC
Organism: Leucobacter sp. PH1c; assembly: GCF_000633415.1. Classification (GTDB taxonomy): domain Bacteria; phylum Actinomycetota; class Actinomycetes; order Actinomycetales; family Microbacteriaceae; genus Leucobacter. The sequence goes on from NZ_AYMV01000006.1 coordinate 4,803, forward strand.
CTCGCGCTGCTGCTCGCGATCGCGACGCAGTCGCTCTGGGCGGGCACGCTACTCCTTGCCGGAGCGCTCGTCTCGACGCTCACCGCGCTGCTCCTCGGCTACGACTCCGGCGTGGTGCGGCTCGGCTTCTTCTCCTTCAACGGCGCGCTGTTCGGCGTGCTCGGCGCGGTGTTCCTGCAGGGCGAGTGGTCGCTCGGCAACGCCGTGTTCACGCTGCTCGCTGCGGCGATCTCCGTGCCGATCATGCAGGCCACGATCGAGGTGCTGGTGGTGCGGTTCGACGCGCCCGCGCTCTCCCTGACCTTCGGTCTGCTCGGTCTGCTCGTGCTGCTCCTCGCCCCGGCGACGGCGCACGGCAACGGCAACATGTCGCTCTTGCAGCCCGTGCAGCGCTTCGCGCACGCACCCGATCCCGTGCTGCGCGCCGCGATCGACGGCCCGGCGGTCGACCCGCTCGCCGGGCTCGTGAACGCGACGTTCCGCGGAATCGGTCAGGTCGTGCTCATGGACTCGGTGCTCGCGGGCGTGCTGATCGTGATCGGGATCGCGCTCGCCACCCGCATCGGCGCGATTCTGGCGATCGCCGGGTCGCTCACGGGGGCGCTCGCCGCCCAGGCGATCGGCGCCGATGGCTCCGAGATCTACCACGGCCTGTGGGGGTACAACGGCGCCGTCGTGGCGGTGGGGCTCTTCGGCGTGATCCTTGTGCCGAGCGTGCGCGCGCTCGTCGCGACGCTCGTCGCTGCCGCGGCCTCCGCGCTGCTCTACGGCGCGCTCACCCAGTTCCTCGCGCCCTACGGGATCATCCCGCTCAGCCTCCCGCTCGTCATCGTGATCATCGGCGCGGTGCTCGCGCTTCGCGCAAGTCGCATCGGCGTGATCCCGATCCCCGAATACTCGAACGCCGAGCACCAGCTCCGCGCCCGCTCCCAGGAAAGGACACGCTCGTGACCGGTTGGCAGGACAACATCGATGAGTGGGTGCACGGCTTCGACGCCGGCGCCATCAGCTGGGGCGGCCCGGTCGCCCAGGTGCCGTCGCCGAGCTGGTGGGCCTCCGACAGCACCCTGATCGCGGGCGAGTGCCCCGACTCCGGCCCCGTGCTGCTCAAGAAGCTCTCCCGGCACTCGTGGTCGTGGCGCAACCGCGACAACCTGATCGCCGCGGCCACCGCCGCGGGCGAAGCTGGTATCGGGCCGCGCATCTACGCCGCCGACAGTGAGCTTGGCGTGCTGCTCGAGGAGCGGCTCAGCCCCGAGTGGCGCGTGGGCCGGCTCGACCTGTTCCTCGACGCCGGCCTGCGCGGGCGCCTCCGGGATGCCCGGGCGCGCTTCGCGGAGCTCGATGTGCCGCTCTCCACCCGCAGCCCGCTGATCGAGCTGCTCCAGCTCCTTGACGAGTGCGACGACCGCGGGATCGAGGTGGATCCGCGCGTGCGCGAGCTCGCCGGCTACGTCGCGGGCTTCCGTGCCCCGCTCCTCGCCTACCGCCGCACCGTCGAGATGCGGCCGTCGCAGGGGGAGGGCACCGTCTCGAACATCATGGTGAACGGGGCCGGGGACGTGCGCCTCGTCGGCTGGAGCTCCGCCGCGAGCCTCTCCGCCGTGCACGATCACGCCGTGCTCGTCGCCGAAGCCTGCCCCGGGGCGCTCGACATCGACGCGTTCATCGGCGAGCTCGCGCCCGACGCGGACGCCCGCGACCGCGCGGTGATCAAGCTCATCGCCGGAATCGAGCACCTGCGCTGGGCGGTACTCACCCGGCTCCGCTCGGGCACGGATCCCGATGTCAACCTCGACTCGATTAAGTACGGGCTCTGGCGGATGACGTTCGCCGAGCTGCTCTTCGCCGACCCCGCTACCCGCACCGAACTGGAAGGAGCGCTCTCATGACCGCCGTCGCGCTTCCCGAGGCCCTCCGCGCCGCCATCGCCAAGAACCCCGAGTGGCAGGGGCTCGACGTGAGCGTCGACCCCGTGTTCGGCGGGATCACGAACGAGAACTTCCGGCTGCACATCGGTGCGAGCGGACCCATCTTCGCGAAGGTCCCGGGCCTCGGCACCGAGAAGTTCATCAACCGAGACACCGCGAACCAGGCCGCCCGCCAAGCCGCCGCGGCCGGGATCAGCCCCCGCGTGCTCTTCTACGACGTGGAGAGCGGGATCGAGTTCTCCGAGTTCGTGGCCGACGGATTCCGCACCGCGACCACGCTCGACTTCCAGCGGGCCGATGTGTGCCGCGGCGTGATGGACACCTACCGCCGCTGGCACGGCACGGCGCTGCTCACGGAGACGAAGACGATGGTCGACATGGTCGAGGAGCACCTCGCCCAGGTGGCGGAGGACGCGATCCCGCTGCCCGAGTGGGCGGGGGAGGTGCTGCGCAACTATCGGGAGGCCGTGGACGCATTCATGGTCTCCGGCCTCGAGCTGGTGCCCGCGCACAACGATCCGATGCCGGGCAACTTCCTCATCGACGACCACGCCAACGTCACGCTCATCGACTTCGACTACGCGGCGAACAACGAGGCGAGCTTCGAGATCGGGCTCATCCTCACGGAGATGTTCGTCGACGTGGATCGTTCCCGGGAGCTCGTCACCGAGTACTGCGGCGCGTTCGACGAGCGCTTCTTCGCGCGCGCCATGCTCTCGCGCATGATCGCCGACACGAAGTGGGGGCTCTGGGGGCTCATCAACGCGCACGCCCGCGACGAGGACTTCGACTACTTCAAGTACGGCTCCTGGAAGCTGTACCGCACCTTCTGGATCTCGCGGCGCCCCGAGTATCGCGAGTGGCTCGCGGCGGCGCGCTGATGCCGGGCGCACGGGCGGACGAGCGGATGATCGCGCGGTTCGACGCGCTCTTCGCCGAGCTCTCGGAGATCGGTCGGGCGAACGGAACCGGGCTCCACCGGCTCGCGTTCGGCGCCGCCGACGCCGAAGCGCGCGCCGTCTTCGCGGCGCGCGCGGGAGCGCTCGGGCTGCACGTGCACACCGACGAGATCGGCAACCAGTTCGCGCTCGTGCGGCCGCCCGCGCCGGCCGACCGCACGGTGCTGCTCGGCTCGCACCTCGATAGTCAGCCCGACGGGGGCCGCTTCGACGGCCAGCTCGGCGTGGCCGCAGCGCTGGCCGTCGTCGCCGAGCTCGGGGCCGGCGGCGGTACCGGCGGCGGTGCTGACGGCGGTACCGGCGGCGCCAGCAGCGCCGGGGCCGGCGCCGCCAACGTGGGCGCCGTGAACTGGGCGAACGAGGAGGGGGCGCGCTTCCAGCCCAGCGTCATGGGGAGCAGCGTCTTCACGGGGCAGCTCGCGCTGCGCCCCGCCCTCGCCGCTCGCGACGCGGGCGGGGCGGCGCTCGGAGAGGAGCTGGCGCAGCGCGGGCTCGCGGGCGGCACGGCGCTGCCCGGCACCGTCGTCGCCTACGCGGAACTGCACGTCGAGCAGGGGCCCGTACTCGAACGCGAGGGGATCGAACTCGGCATCGTCGATCGCACCTGGGCCGCGTACAAGGCGGACGTCCGGGTGCACGGCGTGCAGACCCACACCGGCCCCACGCCCATGGCGCAGCGCGTCGACGCGCTCGCCGCGGCCGGCCGGCTCATCGCACAGCTGCGCGAGCTGGGCCTCGCGGATCCCGAGCAGGCACTGCACACCGCCGCCGCGTGGATGCGCATCACCCCGAACTCCCCGAACGCGACCCCCTCGCTCGTCGAGTTCAAGGCCGAGCTGCGCAGCCCCGACGAGGCGCGCCTGCGCGCTGCCCGAGCCGCCCTCACCGCCGCAGCGGGGGAGCTCGAGCGCGAGACGGGCGTGCGCTGCGAGTTCGGGGTCTGGTCCGAGCGGCGGGCGGTGGGCTTCGACCCCGCGGCGGTCGCGCTCGCGAGTGCCGCGGTCGCGGCCGCCGGGATCCGCGCCCGGCGCGTCCCCACGATCGCGGGCCACGACGCCGTCATCATGAACGCCGCGGGCATCCCCACCGCGCTGCTCTTCACCCCGAGCGCCGATGGGATCACCCACCACGCCGCCGAGTACACGGCCCCCGCGGATCAGCATCGCGGGGTGCGCGCGCTCGCCGCGGTCGCCGCGGCGCTGATCGCCCGCGTCTGAGGGAGTGGGCGGAGCCGTTGCCGGGCGCAGCGGCCGCCCGGCCGCCCGGCCGCCCGGCCGCCTGGTCGCCCGGGCGCCCGGGCGACCGAGCCGCCCGGGCGCCCGGGCGACCGAGCTGCCTGGGCCCCGAAGGGAGCCGCTCCTCCCACACCGCACGTCTGTGATATTGTCTGAACCTAGTTCACAAAAATTCACAAACGGCAGTGCGGCCGAAAGGGGCGCCCATGACACTCCGCATCGGAGTCATCGCTGACGACCTCACCGGGGCGACCGACATCTCCGGCTTCCTCGTGGCAGCGGGCCTGCGCACGGTGCAGGTCAACGGCCTCGCAGGACTCGCCGCGCTCGCGGCCGAGGGGCGCGAGGCGATCGCGGAGGCCGGTGCGCTCGTCATCGGCCTGAAGACGCGCTCGATCCCCGCGGACGAGGCCGTGGCCCAGAGCCTCGACGCCCTCCGCGTGCTGCAGCAGCTCGGGGCCGAGCGGATCGTGTTCAAGTACTGCTCCACCTTCGACAGCACCCCCGCGGGCAACATCGGCCCCGTCGCCGACGCGCTCCTCGACGCGCTCGGCGCGGACTTCGCCGTCGCGGTCCCGGCGCTGCCGGTCAACGGCCGCACCGTCTTCCAGGGCATGCTCTTCGTGCACGATGTGCCCCTCGCCGAGTCGAGCATGCGGGAGCACCCCATCACGCCGATGACCGATTCGAGCGTGGTCCGGCTCCTCGCCGCCCAGACGAGCGGCACCGTCGGCCTCGTGCCCTTCGCCGCGGTGGAGCAGGGGCCGGAGGCCGTCCGCGCGGCGCTCGCGGCCTCGCGCGCCCAGGGCGACCGCTTTGCCGTGGTCGACGCACTGACCCACGACCATCTCGACACGATTGGCGAGGCGGTGCGCGACGCCGCGCTCGTCACGGGCGGCTCCGGCATCGGGAGCGGGCTCGCGCGAGCGCTCGTCCGCGGCGCGACCGACGCTGCGGAGTTCGCGCCGGAGCCCTGGCGCGCGCTCGACACGCGCACCGTGCTCCTCTCGGGATCCGCCTCCCGCACGACCAACCGGCAGGTCGCCGCGTACGTCGCCTCGGGTGCACCCGCCGAGGCCCTCGACATTGAGCGAGTGATGCGGGATCCGGAGAGCTACACCGCCGAGCTCGTCTCCCGCGTGCTCGCGACGCCCGCCGACGGCCCCGCGCCGCTCGTGTACGCGACCGCTCGGGCCGAGAGCGTCGCCGAGACGCAGGCCCGATACGGGGGCCTCGATGTGTCCGGTGCGATCGAGACGTGGTTTGGCGGTTTCGCGCGCGAGCTGCGCGAGCGCGGCGTCGGCCGCTTCGTCGTGGCGGGCGGCGAAACCTCCGGCTCGGTCACTCTCGCGCTCGGGATCACCGGCTGCGAGATCGGACCGCTCGTGGCCCCGGGCGTCCCGCTCACCCGCTCGCTCGACGGTGCCTGCGAACTCGTGCTCAAGTCGGGCAACTTCGGTGCCGACGCGTTCTTCGCCGACGCGCAGCGGGTGGCAGCGTCCCCCGGCGACGCGCTCGGCTCGGCGGCCGCCCCGGTCGTGACGCAGGCCGCGGCCACGGAGGTGCAGGGATGACGCGCTTCGCGGCCAACCTCAGCATGATGTTCACCGAGGTGCCGTTCCTGGAGCGCTTCGCCGCGGCGGCCGACGCGGGTTTCTCCGGCGTCGAGTACCTCTTCCCGTACGCGTACGATGCCGCGGAACTCGCGGATGCGCTCCGCCGGAACGGGCTCGAGCAGGCGCTCTTCAATGCGCCGCCCGGGGACTGGGATGCGGGGGAGCGCGGGATCGCCGCGCTCGCCGGGCGCGACGAGGAGTTCGCGGAGGGGATCGCGCGTGCGCTGCACTACGCCACGGCGCTCGACTGCCCCCGGATCCATGTCATGGCCGGCACTGCGCGGGCAGACTACGCCGCGGCCAGGGACCGCTTCGTCGAGCGCGTTCGCGTCGCGGCGGACGCTGCGGCGGCCTCGGGGCGGACGATCATGCTCGAGCCGATCAACCCGATCGACATGCCGGGCTACCTCCTGAACGATGTCTCGCTCGCCTGCGAGCTCATCGAACGCATCGACCGCGCCAACGTGCGCCTGCAGCTCGACCTCTACCACGCGCAGATCATCGCGGGCGACCTCACCCGACTCATCCGCCGCACCGCGCCGCTGATCGGGCACGTGCAGATCGCCTCCGTTCCCGACCGGGCCGAGCCCGACGGCGGCGAGCTCGCACTCGGCCACCTGCTCGCGGAGCTCGATTCGGCCGGTTACGACGGCTGGGTCGGCTGCGAGTACCGGCCCGCCGGCGATACGCGCGCCGGGCTCGGCTGGCTGGACCACTTCACAGACGCTCACCCGCGCCCCGCCGCGGAGCACCCGATCGGAGGCCGCTCATGATCCCCGAAGAACGCCGCAGGCAGTTGCTCGCCATCGTGACCGAGCACGGGGTCGCCACGATCCCGCAGCTCACGGAGCAGCTCGGGGTCTCGCACATGACCGTGCGCCGGGACATCGCCCTCCTCGAACAGGGGGGACGCGTCGTCTCGGTCTCGGGCGGGATCGCGCTGCCCTCGCGGATGGTGCTCGACGCCTCCCACGAGACGAAGCTCGGGCTGCAGCCGATCGAGAAGCGCGAGATCGCCGCGCTCGCCGCCGCACTCGTGGAGCCGGGCGAGCTCGTGTACCTCGACGCGGGAACGACGACGCTCGCCCTGGCGCAGCGCCTCGCCGAGACCGAGCGCGTCGACGTCGTGACGAACGACCTCGCCGTCGCCGCGGCCGCGGGAGCGAGTGCCGCCGCCCAGGTGCACCTCCTCGGGGGCCGTCTGGACGCGCCGAACCAGGCGACGGAGGGGGCGATGGCGGCCGCCGCGGTCAGCCAGTTCAACATCGGGGTGGCGTTCCTCTCGGCCTCGTCGTTCGACCTCCGGGGCATCTCGGTTCCCACCGACGCGAAGGCCGTCCTGAAGCGGGCCGTGGTGGACCACGCCGAGCGGGTGTACCTGCTGACGGACAGCACCAAGTACGGGCGCGTCGCCGCGCTGCGCGCCGTCGCGCTCACCGAATTCGACGGACTGATCACCGATTCCCGACTGCCGGAGACCGCCCGCGCCCACCTCGCGGAGCTCGGCCTCGAACTGCACGTCGCGAGCACCCCCGCCGCCGAAGAGGCGGCGCATCGAGCACCGACCACCGTGAAAGGGCACACCGCATGAGCACCGTCATCGTCACCGGAGGGGCCGGATTCCTCGGCAGCCGCCTGATCGAACGGCTCCTCGCCGCGATCGACGCGGGGGAGCTCCCGTTCGCCGCTGACCGCCTCGTCTCGCTCGACCTCGCACCGAACCGCAACGAGGACCCCCGCGTCGAGTCCGTCGTCGGCGACCTCGCCGACCCCGCGCTGCTCGCGCAGGTCGTCGGGCCGGACACGGTCGCGATCTACCACCTCGCTGCGGTGCTGAGCGGCGGTTCGGAGGAGGACTTCGACCTCGCCATGCGGGTCAACGTCGAGGCGACGACGCGGCTGCTCGAGGCGGCGCGCCGCTCCGGCAGCGCCCCGCGCTTCGTGTTCACGAGCTCGCTTGCCGTGTTCGGCGGGCCGATGCCCCCGCTCGTCCCCGAGACGCTCGCGGCGCAGCCCGAGTCGAGCTACGGTGCGATGAAGGCCATGGGTGAGCTGCTCGTCAACGAGTACTCGCGCAAGGGCTGGATCGATGCGCGCATCTGCCGGCTCCCGACGATCTCGGTGCGTCCCGGCGCACCGAACTCGGCCGCGTCGTCGTTCGCGAGCGGGATCATCCGCGAGCCGCTTCTCGGGCTGACGTCGAACTGCCCCGTTCCGCTCGACACGCAGATGTGGCTGTCCTCGCCCCGAACGGTCATCGAGAACCTGCTCCACGCCGTCGCCATTGATCCGGCCCTGCTGGGCGCCTGGCGGGTCATGAACGTGCCCGGGATCAGCGTGAGCGTCGGCGAGATGCTCGCGGCGCTCGAGCGCGTGGGCGGTGCCGACGCGCGGGCGCTCGTCACCACGGAGCCGGAGGAGCGGGTCATCGACATCGTGTGCTCCTGGCCCGGCGCATTCGACGTCGAGCGCACGCGCGCCCTCGGGTTCCGCGCCGACGTCGATTTCGACACGGCCGTCCGCGAGTTCCGCGACGAGTTCGCGCCGCAGCGCTGACGCTCGCCGCGGCGTCGCGCCGCAGCGCCGCACTCCCACTGACCCTCTGACCGGCGTCGCTCCACTGACCGGCGTCGCTCTACCGACCTGCGTCGCCCCACTGACCCGCGTCGCCCCACCACCAAAGGAGAACTGGTGACAGACACCACCGTGGCCGTGATCGGACTGATCGCCGCCGTCGCTCTACTGATCTTCCTCGTGCTGAGAACGAAGGTCCATGCGGTCCTCGCGCTCGTCATCGCCGCGTCCGTCGCGGGGCTCGCCGCGGGGATGGCGCCCAACGAGACGATCTCCGCGCTCACCACGGGCTTCGGCTCCACGCTCGCCACGATCGGACTCGTGATCGGCTTCGGCGTGATGATGGGGCGCGTGCTCGAAGTGTCCGGCGCCGCAGAGAAGTTCGCCATCACGCTCGTCCGCTTCGTGGGCAAGAAGCGCGAGGAGTGGGCGCTCTCGGTCGCCGGCTTCATCATCTCGATCCCGATCTTCGTCGACAGCGCGTTCGTCGTGCTCGCGCCGCTCGTGCGCTCGCTCGCCCGCACCTCGGGACGATCCGTGCTCACGCTCGGCATGTCGCTCGCGGGCGGTCTGATCCTCACCCACCACCTCGTCCCCCCGACGCCCGGTCCGCTCGGCGCCGCGGGCATCTTCGGGGTCGGCGTGGGCGAGATGATGCTCTGGGGCCTCATCTTCGCGGTGCCCGCCGTGATCGCGATCACGATCTACGCCCGGGTCATGGGCCCGCGGATCGAGGCGCGGATCGCCGCGAGCCCCGGCGGCCCGCTCCAGGCGGACGAGGCGCTCGCCGAGTTCGAGGAGCTCGCGCGTGAGCGCGAGGTGAAGCTGCCGTCGCTCGGCATGTCGCTCGCGCCCATTCTGGCGCCGATCCTCCTGATCTTCGCGAACACCTTCGTGAGCGCGCTGGCCGACTCGGGGGCGTTGGCCCTGCCCGAGGCGCTCGTGCAGACCGTCGCCTTCATCGGCAACCCGGTCATCGCGCTCCTCGTCGGCGTGCTCATCGCAATCTACGGCCTGGCTCGTCACGAGTCGCGCGAGGAGACCATCGCGAACCTGGAGAAGGGCGTGGAGAGCGCGGGCATCATCCTGCTCGTCACGGGCGCCGGCGGCGCGCTCGGTGCGGTGCTGCGCGAGAGCGGCCTCGGCCAGACGATCGGGGAGTGGGTCGCCGGCCTGCCGCTGCCGACCATCCTGATCCCCTTCGTCATCGCCTCCGTCGTGCGCCTGATCCAGGGTTCGGGCACGGTGGCGATCATCACGGCGGCGTCGATCTCCGCCCCGATCCTCGCGGGCATCCCCGACGTGAACCTCGTCCTCGCGGCGCAGGCGGCCTGCATGGGCGCCCTGCTCTTCAGCTACTTCAACGACAGCTTCTTCTGGGTGGTGAACCGACTGCTCGGCGTGAAGGACGCGAAGCACCAGATGCTCGTGTGGTCGATCCCCACCACGATCGCCTGGGGCGTCTCGCTCGTCGTGCTCGTCATCGCCGATCTGGTGGTGTGAGTCGGAATGACGCGGTCAGCACAGCACAGCACGGCGGACTCGGGGAGCGGCGCGCCCCTCGGGGCCGGTGACGACGCCGAGCGCCGGCTCCGGGACCGGATCGTCGCGCTCGGCGCGAGCCTCTTCGCGCGCGGCTTCTCGGTGGGGAGCGCGGGCAACATCAGCGCGCGCTCCGGCGACGGGGTGCTCATGACCCCGACGAACGCGTCGCTCGGGCGGCTCGATCCCGAGCGACTCTCCCTGCTCGGGCCCGACTACGGTCGGCTGAGCGGCGACCTCCCCTCGAAGGAGGTGGTGCTCCACCGGGCCGTGTACGAGGCCCGTCCCGACGCTCGCGCGGTGGTGCACCTCCACTCGCCGTATGCGACCGCGCTGAGCTGCCTCGCCCAGGAATCGGAGCAGGCGATGCCCGCGCTGACGCCCTACCACGTCATGCGGCTCGGGAGCCGGGTGCCGGTGATCCGCTACGGCAGGCCGGGCTCCGATGAGCTCTTCGCGGAGGTGCGCGACGCGATGCGCAGCGGGCCGGCGGCGCTGCTCGGCAACCACGGCTCGCTCGTGGCGGGCGCCTCGCTGGAGGATGCCGTGAACGCGGCCGAGGAGCTCGAAGCCTCGGCGCAGCTGGCGTTCGTGCTGCACGGGCGCGCGCCTCGTTCGCTCACCCCGGACGAGGTGTCCGAGCTGGAGCGCATGCGGATCCGCTGATTCCCCGCCTCCGAGCGAGGCGAGTCGCCCCTAGGACGGATTCGAGAAGAAGCCGCGCAGCAGCGCGGTCGACCCCTCGACGTGCTCGAGCATCGCCTCGGCGGCCGACTCCGGCCGGCCCATGAGGATCGCGGTGACGATCGCCTCGTGCTGGGCGTTCGAGTGCGCGAGATTCGGGCGCAGCATCGGGATGCCGTCGAGCAGCGCGTTCACGCGGGTGCGCAGGTTCGCGATGAGCGGCACGAGGCTCGGCGAGCCCGAGAGCTCCGCGATGAGGAGGTGCAGCCGGGAGTCGAGGCGACGGTGCTGCGTGTCGTCGGCGGCGGCGCACTCCTCGAGCGCGCTGCCGAGCGCCTGCCGTTCCTCGGCACTGAGCTCACGGGCCGCGGCCTCGCGTGCGGCCCCGACCTCGAGCACGCGGCGGAGCGGGGCGAGATCCTCGACCTCCTCCGCCCCGAGCGCGAGGGGGAGCGTCCCGAGGGCCGAGTCGCGCGGCAGCTCGTCGACGACGAAGGTGCCGCCGTAGCGCCCCCGACGGGACACGACATAGCCGGCCTCGGCGAGCGTGGCCAGGGCGTCGCGCACGGTGTCTCGGCTCACCTTCAGCATGGCGGCGAGCTCGCGTTCGGCGGGAAGCCGCGAGCCGGGGCTGATGAGTCCGAGGCGGACGGACTGCAGCAGCCGCTGCATGGTCTCCTCGTACGCGTTCGTGGGGCGCACGCCCCGGACGAGGAGCTCGAAACCATCGTGCGTCAGGTCCATCGAGCTCCTCGTCGGGTGGGCGGGCGGTCGTGCCCGGTCTCTAGCGAGTGTACGCCGCTAGTCGAGGGGCGTCGTGTATGCGCTGCTGATGCCGCCGTCCACGAGGAACGTCGAGGCCGTGATGAACGAGGAGTCGTCGCTCGCGAGGAAGGCGACCGACGCGGCGAGCTCCTCCGGGCGGGCGAAGCGGCCGAGCGGCACGTGCACGAGGCGGCGCTCGGCGCGCTCCGGATCGCTCGCGAAGAGCTCCTGCAGCAGCGGGGTGTTCACGGGCCCGGGGCAGAGCGCGTTCACGCGGATCCCCTGGCGGGCGAACTGCACGCCGAGCTCGCGCGTCATGGCGAGCACGCCGCCCTTCGACGCCGTGTACGAGATCTGCGACGTGGCCGATCCCATCACCGCGACGAACGAGGCCGTGTTGATGATCGAGCCGCTGCCCTGCTTCGTCATGTGGCGGAGCGCGGCCCGCGAGCACAGGTAGACGCTCTTCAGGTTGACGTCCTGCACCTTCTGCCAGGCGGGCAGCTCGGTCGTCTCGATGGAGTCGTCGTCGTCGGGGGAGATGCCCGCGTTGTTGAACGCGATGTCGACCGAGCCGTACTCGCGCGCCGCGGTGTCGAAGAGCGCGTCGACCTGATCCTGGTCGGTGACGTTGACCTGCACGAACAGGCCGCCGACGGCCTCGGCCGCCGCCTGCCCGCTCACGGGGTCCATATCGCCAATGACGATGCGGGCGCCCTCGGCGCGCATGCGCTTCGCGGTGGCGAGGCCGATGCCGCTGCCGCCGCCGGTGATGACGGCGACCTTGCCGGCGAGGCGCTGGGTGAGGTCGATGGGGGTGATGTCGCTCATGTGCTGCTCATTTCTCGTGCGAGCCCGCGGCCGCGGGCGTGAAGAGGTGCGTGAAGGAACTGGGGTTACTCGCTGGCGAAGAAGACGTTCTTGGTCTCGGTGAAGTGCTCCGCAGCGTCGGGGCCGAGCTCGCGGCCGAGGCCCGACTGCTTGAAACCGCCGAAGGGGGTCGTGTAGCGCACGGAGGAGTGGGAGTTGACCGACAGGTTGCCGCCCTCTACGCCGCGAGCCACGCGGATCCCGCGCCCGAGGTCGCGGGTCCAGATCGAGCCGCTCAGGCCGTACTCGGAGTCGTTCGCGAGCCGGATCGCGTCGGCCTCGTCCTCGAAGGGGAGCACGGCGACGACGGGCCCGAAGACCTCCTCGGTCGCGATGCGGGAGCCCCGCTCGGGGGTCACGACCGTGGGGGCGAACCAGGCGCCCGGCCCGCTCGGGGCCGAGCCCCGGAACGCGACGGGGACGTCGGGCGTGAGGAAGCTCGCCACCGAGTCGCGATGCGCGAGCGTCACGAGGGGGCCCACCTCCGTCGCCTCGTCGGTGGGGTCGCCGACCACCACGTTCTGCACGGCCCGCTCGAAGTGCTCCATGAAGCGGTCGTACACGCTCCGCTGCACGAGGAGCCGGCTGCGCGCGCAGCAGTCCTGCCCGGCGTTGTCGAAGACGGAGTACGGCGCGGTCGCCGCGGCGCGCTCGATGTCGGCGTCGTCGAACACGATGTTCGCGCTCTTGCCGCCGAGCTCCAGCGTGACCCGCTTCACCTGCTCCGCGGCGCCCGCCATGATCCGCTTGCCCACCGCGGTGGAGCCCGTGAATACGATCTTGCGCACATCGGGGTGGCTGACGAAGCGCTCGCCCACGACGGAGCCGCGGCCCGCGAGCACCTGGAAGAGGCCCTCGGGCAGCCCGGCCTCAAGCGCGAGCTCGCCGAGGCGCACGCTCGTGAGCGGGGTCCACTCGGCAGGCTTCAGCACGACGGCGTTGCCCGCCGCGAGCGCCGGGGCGAAGCCCCAGGAGGCGATCGTCATGGGGAAGTTCCACGGCGTGATGACGCCGACGACGCCGAGCGGCTCGTGGAAGGTGACGTTCATGCCCCCGGCGACGGGGATCTGCTGGCCGATGAGGCGTTCGGGTGCGCCGGCGGAGTACTCGAGCACGTCGCGCACGTGGCCGGCTTCCCAGCGGGACTGGGTGATCGGGTGGCCCGAGTTCGTCGTCTCGAGCTGTGCGAGGTGCTCGATGTCGCCGTCGACGGCGGCGGCGAAGCGGCGCAGCACGCGGGCGCGGTCCGCGGGGGCGACGGCCGCCCATTCGCGCTGGGCGCGCACGGCGGCCGCGATCGCGCGGTCGGTTCCCTCCGTGTCGACGTGCTCGATCTCCGTGATGACGGCCTCGGTCGCGGGGTTGATGAGGGTCGTGCTCATGACTGCTCCCTGGGGTCTGCGTGGGGGGTCTGGGGTCGGGTAGCGCGGTACTCGCGAGCCGCGGCGACGAGTCCGGCGAAGAGGCGCCGATCCTGCGGGTTCTCCTCGGGGTGCCACTGCACGGCGATGCCGAAGGGGTGGTCCGCGAGCTCGATCGACTCGGGGATCCCGTCGGCCGTGCGGCTCGTCACGGTGAGGCCGTCGCCGATCTCTCCGATGCCCTGGTGGTGGTAGAGGTGGGCGCGGGCGCCCCGATCCTCCCCGAGCACCTCGGCGATGCGGCTGCCGGCGTCAACCTCCACGTCGATCGGATTGAAGACGCCGCCGCCGAACTGGTAGCGGTCGTCGCCGACGACGTCGGGGAGGTGCTGGATCAGGCTGCCGCCTCGCTCCACGTTGAGGAGCTGGGCGCCGCGGCAGATCCCGAGGAACGGGAGCTCCGCTGCGAGCGCGGCGTCGAGGAGCGCGGCCTCGAACGCGTCGCGGTCTCCGCGGGGTGCGCCCGTGCGCTCGTGCGGCTCCTGGCCGTAGCGCGCGGGATCGATGTCGGCGCCGCCCGAGAGGATGATCCCGTCGAGCCCGGCCACGATGGCCTCGGCGATTCCGGGGGAGACGGGCTGGGGCGGGAGCACGATGGCGATGCCGCCCGCGTCGGTCACGGCGTTCAGGTACACCTGGGGCAGGAACGATGCGCGCACGTCCCACACGCCGGTCTGCGCCTGCTCGAGGTAGCTGGTGATCCCGATGACGGGCGCGCGCTGCGCGGCCCCCTCTGGCGTCTTAGAGTCGTTCAAAGCCCCGGATCCTCTCCCAGTCGGTGACGGCTGCGTCGTAGGCGGCGACCTCGACGCGGGCGGCGTGGGTGTAGTGGTCGACGACCTCGTCGCCGAAGACCTCGCGGGCGAGCGCCGACTGCTCGAACAGGTCGGCGGCCTCGCGGAGCGTGGTGGGCACGCGGTCGATCTCGCTCGTGTAGGCGTTGCCCGCGAGCGGCTCGCCGAGTTCGAGCTGCTGCTCGATGCCGGCGAGGCCGGACGCGAGCATGCCGGCGACGGCGAGGTACTGGTTCACGTCGCCGCCCGGCACGCGGTTCTCGACGCGGATGCCGCCGCCGTGGCCGACCACGCGGAGCGCACAGGTGCGGTTGTCGTGGCCCCAGGCGACGGCGGTCGGGGCGAAACTGCCGGCGACGAAGCGCTTGTAGGAGTTGATGTTCGGCGCGTAGAGCAGGGTGAACTCGCGGAGCGCCGCGAGCTGGCCCGCGATGAAGTGGCGGAACATGGGCGACATGCCGTCGCTCGCGCTGGGGTCGGCGAAGGCGGGAGCGCCGTCGCTCGTCCAGAGGCTCGCGTGCACGTGGCAGCTGTTGCCCTCGCGCTCGTTGAACTTCGCCATGAAGGTGATGCTCTTGTCGTGCGCAGCCGCGATCTCCTTCGAGCCGCTCTTGTAGATGGAGTGGTTGTCGCAGGTGGGGATCGCGTGCGCGTAGCGGAAGGAGATCTCCTGCTGGCCGAGGTTGCACTCGCCCTTCACGCCCTCGCAGTACATGCCGGCGTCGTCCATCGAGTTGCGGATGTCGCGGAGCAGCGGCTCGAGTCGGGTCGAGCCCTGCAGCGCGTAATCCGTGTTGTAGTCGGAGCCGGGCACGAGGTCGCGGTAGCCCTTGCGCCAGGCGGTGCGGTAGTCGTCGTCGAAGACGATGAACTCGAGCTCGGTGCCGACGAAGGGGACGAGGTCGTGTGCGGCGAGGCGCTCGACCTGGCGCTGGAGTACGCGCCGCGGGGACACGTCGATGGGAGAGTGGTCGCTCGCCCGGGTGAGGTCGGCGATGACGAGGGCGGTGCCGGGCAGCCAGGGGACCCGCCGCAGCGTCGAGAGGTCGGGGAGCATTGCCATGTCGCCGTAGCCGCTCTCCCAGCTGGTGAGCGCGTAGCCCTCGACCGTGTTGAGCTCGACGTCGACCGCGAGGAGGTAATTGCAGCACTCCGCACCGCCCGCCATGGTGTCCTCCAGGAAGAGGCGCGCGGAGACGCGCTTGCCGACGAGGCGGCCCTGCATGTCGGTGAACGCGACGATCACGGTGTCGATCTCGCGGCTCGCGACGGCCTCGCGCAGCTCGTCGGGGGTGAGATTGCCGCTCGCGGGGATCATATGGTCTCCTTGCTCGTCGTTGAGGTTCGGTGATGAGCCGGCCGTCTGGCGCTGCCGAAGCTTCGGTCGCGACCGCCCGGCCCACTCGTTTAAAGGTAGATCTTTCGACCATTAAAGCACACTCGGCGGTGCCGGGGGAGTCCGATCCGATTCTCGGTGCGCTCGGCCGCCCGTGGGCCTCGCGCCGCCGCTCGGCGATGCGAGGGATTCACAGAAAGGTCCAGATTTAAGGACCAAAATGAGGATCCGATGCCGCGTGCCGAATCCGGGCTTGCGCCCGCACACGCGTGTGGACAGGGGTGGTGAGCGCGAGTATATACTCGCCGCGTGGGCCGGGGGAGCGATTCGCTCGATCCCTATTTGGGCGAGCCAAATGTACCAAAGGCGGTCCTGATGACGATGCTCGCACCGGACTGGCGGCACGCCCTCCGCGCGCAGCTCGAGCGCCCGCGCCTGCGCCTGCGCCTGCAGGGCGAGCGGACGCTGCCGCCCGAGCGCCCGGCGAGCGCCGCGGAACGAGCCGCGCTCGGGCTCGGGGAGCGCGCGCCAGGCTGACTGAGACTCCCGCGCGGGCGCCGCCCGTGCGGGTGCAGTGGGGAGGGGGGGCGCGCCGCTCGCACGCAGCGGCCGTGACCGGATGCAAAGGAGCATCGATCATGAACGACCCCAACACTCGTTTCCCCGAGACCGCGGCTGCGGTTTCGCCTGCGGCCGCGACGGCCGGTTCCCGCACGACGGGACAACGGATGCGGGCGCTGCAGACCCGCATCTTCCTCATCTCCTGGCTCGCCTACGCGGCGTACTACTTCCCGCGAAACGCATTCTCCGCGGCGAAGGTCGGCGTGCTCGAGGAGGGGCTGATCCCGCGCGAAGCGCTCGGGCTTCTCGACTCGGTGTACCTCGCGGCGTACGCGATCGGCCAGTTCGTGTGGGGCGCGCTCGCGGAGCGAGTTGGCACGCGGGTGGTGGTTGCGGGCGGAATGGTGCTCGCCGTCGTCGCCGCACTCGGCATGGGGATCGTGCCCGCCGTGTGGTTCTTCGTGCCGCTCATGGCGGTGCAGGGGCTCGGGCAGTCCACCGGGTGGGCCGCGCTCAGCAAGAACATCGCCGCCTTCTTCGGGCTCCGCTCCCGGGGGAGTGCGATGGGCCTCTTCGCGACCTCATACGCGTTCGGCGGCCTCGTCGCCGTTCCCGTGATGGGGTGGGTGGCCTACTCGCTGTTCGACTCCTGGCGGTGGGCGTTCTTCACCGGGGCCGCAGTGCTGGCCGCCGTGCTCATCGTGTTTCTGGTGCTGCAGCGCAACAGCCCCGAGGAGGCCGGGCTGCCCGCGGTCGACGGCGCCACGGGCGCCGCGCCCCGGGGGAGCGGGCCGCGCTTCCGCTGGGCTGACCTCTTCGCCGCCGTGCGGCACGAGCCCGTGGTGCTGCTCCTCGGCGTCGTGTACTTCCTGCTGAAGCCCGCCCGCTACGCCGTCCTGCTCTGGGGTCCCGTGCTCGTGCTCGACGCGATCCCGGGGCTCACCGAGGTCACGGCCGTCATGGTGCCGATCGCGTTCGGGGTGGCCGGGGTGATCGCCCCGGTGCTCGCCGGGTGGGTGTCCGACACGTTCTTCGCCGCCCGGCGGGTCCCGCCGACGGTGATCTCCCTGGTGCTCCTGCTCGTCGCGCTGCTCGTGTGGCAGCCGGTGGCGCGCACGCAGTCGGTCGTGCTGCTCGCGGCGCTCCTCGGCGTCGTCGGGCTCTGCGCGTACAGTGCCGACGCGATGGTCTCGGGGGTCGCCGCGGTCGACTTCGGCACGAGCCAGCACGCCGCCGGCGCAGCGGGCTTCATCAACGGCTGCGGCTCCGTCGGCGCGATCCTCGGCGGGCTGCTCCCGGGCTTCCTCTCCGCCGACGTGGTGTTCTCGGTCTTCGCCTGCACTGCCGGGGTCGCGGCCGCGATCCTGATCCCGTCCTGGAATAAGCGGCCGGCCGCCGCGTAGCCCGGTCGGCCTGGGATCCGGCGGCGCCCGGCTCGGACGTCGCCGGGTCCGGCCGTCGGTCTCGGCTTCCGGATCCGGCCGTCGGGCACGCTTCGCAACTAAAGGTCGTTAAAAGCTACCAATAGTGGTTATGATCGTCCTTGCTATCCCATGCGACGCGGCAGGGTGCACGCGCACCACCGCCGTTCACGATGAAGTGAAAGGGTCAACAATGGCAAAAGACACGCTCAAGGTCTCGGGGGTCACGTACACGACCGCCGAGTCCGGATACTTCGAGAAGCGACAACTGAAGCGCTCCGCCGGCATCTGGGGCCTCTGGGGCCTCGCGGTTGGCGCGGTGATCTCGGGCAACTTCTCCGGCTGGAACTTCGGCATCGAGGCGGCCGGCTTCGGCGGCATGATGATCGCCTTCGCGATCCTCGTCGTCATGTACTACGGCCTGGTCTTCTCCATCGGCGAGATGGCCGCGGCGATGCCGCACACCGGCGGTGCGTACTCCTTCGGGCGGGCGGCCATGGGCCCCTGGGGCGGATTCGTCACGGGGCTCGCCGAGTCGATCGAGTACGTCGCGACCACCGCGGTGATCGTCTACTTCTCCGCCGGCTACGCGAACGGCGTCACCGAGGGCCTCATGGGCTTCTCGCTGCCGACGTGGGTGTGGTGGATCATCCTCTACGTCGCCTTCGTCGGGCTGAACACGGCGGGCGCCTCCATCTCGCTGAAGTTCGCGGTGATCGTCTCGTTCATCTCGATCGGCGTGCTGGTCCTCTTCGGGGCGATGGCGCTCCTGAGCGGCTCGGCCGACTGGGGCAGCCTCTTCAACATCGAGCCGGATCCGGGCCAGACCGCGTTCCTGCCCCACGGAGTGCTCCCGATCCTGTTCGCGCTGCCGTTCGCGATGTGGCTGTTCCTCGGCATTGAGGAGCTGCCGCTCGCGGCGGAGGAATCGCACAACCCCGTCCGCGACATCCCGCGCGCCGGCCTCTGGGCTCGCGGCACGCTGATCGTCACGGGCCTGCTCGTACTCTTCCTCAACACGGCCGTGCTCGGCGCCGAAGCGACGGGCACGGCGGGCGAGCCGCTGCTCGACGGCTTCCGTGCGATCCTGGGCGACGACCTCGCCTGGGTGGCGGGCCTGCTCGCGCTCTTCGCGCTCTTCGGCCTGCTGGCGTCGCTCCAGGGCATCATGTTCGCCTATGGCCGCAACCTCTACTCGCTCTCGCGCGCGGGCTACTACCCGAAGTTCCTCTCGCTCACCGGCAAGCGTCAGACCCCGTGGGTCGCGCTCATCGCGGGTGCGCTGATCGGTTTCGTGGCGCTCGTCGTGGTCGACCTCACGGGCGGCGATGGCGGCGTGGGCGGCGCGGTCGTGCTGAACATCGCGGTGTGGGGCGCGGTCGTCGCGTACTTCATGCAGATGCTCTCCTTCCTGATCCTGCGCAAGAAGTTCCCGAACGCGAAGCGGCCGTACCTGAGCCCCTGGGGACGGTTCGGCGCCGGCGCCGCCGCGGTCATCTCCGCACTCATCTTCCTCGGCTTCCTGCTCAACGAGACGTTCCGGCCGGCAATCGTGGCGATCGCGATCGTCTACGCGATCGGGCTCATCGTCTTCGGCATCTACACGCGGCACCGGCTGATCCTGTCGCCCGAGGAGGAATACGCGGTCTCGGGGGGCCTGCACGGCGACCCGCAGGCCGAGGGCTACGGCGGCGAGGTCGAGGAAGAGCTGCTCGCCCTCGACGGCGTCGACGAGCCGGAGCGCTAAGCCGCTCCACCGCGCCGCGGGCAGCTGTCCCGTGCGGGGAGCACTCCACAAGGGTGCCACCCCCGCACGGGGCGCCACGGCGCTCAGCCGGCACTCACCAGCCACTCGCCCCGCGCCAGATCCGCGACACGCTCCCCGGGCGGCGCGGGGGCTGCTATGGTGAGACCAGTTACGAATATCGGCCATCAAGCTGGAGCGGGAGAGCCGGGCGGCGCTCACGCGCGAACCCGGCGCCGTAGGAGCAAACCCTCCCCGGGAATCTCTCAGGCACCCGTACCGCTGCAGCACGGCAACTCTGGAAAGTAGTCGGTCCTTCCGGCTCACCGACGGTGCAAGGGCGCCCCGATCTCCAATCGGATCGCCCGAATCTCTCAGGTTCCGTAACAGAGCGGGGAGGATCCATCCGGTGCGAGCACTCGCACACCCACCTACGGAGATCCTCTTGAGTACCAGTTCGCAACCCACCGTCTTCGCCGACCGTCACATCGGCGTCACCACCCCCGCCGATATCTCGGCGATGCTCGACACCCTCGGCTACGGCAGCGTCGACGCGCTCGTCGACACGGCCGTCCCGGCGGACATCCGCATGCCCGGCTCGCTCGATCTGCCCCCGGCGCGCAGCGAGGAGGAGATCCTCGGTGATCTCCGCGCGCTCGCCGCGAAGAACGTGCTGAAGACCCAGATGATCGGCCAGGGCTTCTCGGACACGCACACCCCGCCAGTGATCCGCCGCAACGTGCTCGAGAGCCCGGCCTGGTACACGGCGTACACGCCCTACCAGCCGGAGATCTCGCAGGGCCGCCTCGAGGCGCTCCTCAACTTCCAGACCATGGTGGCCGACCTCACGGGCCTCGCGGTGGCCAACGCGTCGATGCTCGACGAGTCGTCCTCAGCGGCCGAGGCCGTGCTCCTCATGCGCCGTGCGGGCAAGGCGCCCGCGAGCGCCCGCGTCGTCGTCGACGCGAACGTGTTCCCCCAGACGATCGCCGTGATCCAGGGCCGTGCCGAGGCGCTCGACTTCGACGTCGAGGTCGCCGACCTGACTGACGGCCTCCCCGAGGGCGACATCTTCGGCATCGTCCTGCAGCAGCCCGGCAACGACGGGGCCGTGCGCGATCAGTCAGCCCTCATCGCGGCGGCGCACGAGCGTGGCGCGATGGCGACCGTCATCGCGGATCTCCTCTCGCTCACCCTCATCACCCCTCCCGGTGAGCAGGGCGCCGACGTCGCGGTCGGCAACACGCAGCGCTTCGGCGTGCCGCTCTTCTTCGGCGGTCCCCACGCCGCGTACCTCGCCATCCGCGCGGGCCTTGAGCGCTCGCTCCCGGGTCGGCTCGTTGGCGTCTCGAAGGACTCGGCGGGGGACCCCGCCTACCGTCTCACCCTGCAGACCCGCGAGCAGCACATCCGTCGCGAGAAGGCCACGAGCAACATCTGCACGGCGCAGGCGCTCCTCGCGATCACGGCGTCGATGTACGCCGTCTATCACGGCCCCACGGGCCTCCGCGCGATTGCCGAGCGCACCCACGCGCACGCCCGCACGATCGCCGCGTCGCTCGCGGCCGCGGGGATCCCGCTCGCCGCGGACTCGTTCTTCGACACCGTCGCCGCCACGGTGCAGGGCGAGGCCGACGCCGTCATCGCGCGCGCGTGCGAGGCGGGCATCAACCTCCGCCGGATCGACGCCGACACGGTCGGGATCTCCACCTCGGAGACGACGACCGCGGCGCACGTCGCCGCCGTGGTCGCGGCCTTCGGTGCCGAGATCGCGGCGGCCGTCGCGCCCGGCGAGCTCGGCATCGCGCCCGAGCTGGTGCGCACGAGCGACTACCTCACGCACCCGATCTTCTCGACGATGCGCTCCGAAACGCAGATGCTGCGCTACCTCCGCCGCCTCGCGGACCGCGACCTCGCCCTCGACCGCACGATGATCCCGCTCGGCTCGTGCACCATGAAGCTGAACTCCACCGCCGAGATGGAGTCGATCTCCTGGCCCGAGTTCGCGGGGATCCACCCCTACGTCCCCGAGGATCAGAGCCGCGGCTGGCGCGAGCTGATCGCCGACCTCGAGCGCCGCCTCGTCGAGATCACGGGCTACGCGGGCATCTCGCTCCAGCCCAACTCGGGTGCGCAGGGCGAGTACGCCGGTCTGCTCGCGATCCGCGGGTACCACCGCGCCAACGGCGACGAGCAGCGCACAGTCTGCCTCATCCCCGCCTCCGCGCACGGCACGAACGCCGCCTCCGCCGTGCTCGCGGGCATGCGCGTGATCGTGATCAAGAACACCGACTCGGGCGCGATCGACCTCGACGACATGAAGGCGAAGATCGCGGCGAACCGCGACGAACTCGCGGCGATCATGATCACGTACCCCTCGACCTACGGGCTCTACGACGCCGACGTGCGCGAGGTCTGCGAGCTCGTCCACGAGGCGGGAGGCCAGGTCTACATCGACGGCGCGAACATGAACGCGCTCGTCGGGCTCGCGCAGCCCGGCAAGTTCGGCGGCGACGTGTCGCACCTGAACCTGCACAAGACCTTCGCCATCCCGCACGGCGGCGGTGGCCCCGGCGTCGGCCCGATCGGCGTCGCCGAGCACCTCCTCCCGTACGTGCCGAGCGACCCGACCGGCACCTACTCGGTGAGCGACGGCGTGCCCGTCGTCGCGACGCTCTTCGGCTCCGCTGGCGTGCTCCCCATCTCCTACGCGTACATCGCGATGATGGGCGCCGACGGCCTCACCCGCGCGACGAAGACGGCACTGCTGAGCGCGAACTACATCGCGGCCCGCCTCACCGAGCACTTCCCGGTGCTCTTCACGGGCGAGGCCGGCCTGGTCGCGCACGAGTGTATCCTCGACCTCCGCGAGCTCACGGCCCAGTCCGGCGTGACGGCCGAGGACGTGGCGAAGCGCCTCATCGACTTCGGCTTCCACGCGCCCACCCTCGCGTTCCCGGTCGCGGGCACGCTCATGGTGGAGCCCACGGAGTCCGAGGACCTCGACGAGATCGAGCGCTTCATCGAGGCGATGATCACGATCCGCGGGGAGATCGCGGAGATCATCGACGGTTCGGTCGCGCTCGACGACTCCGTGCTCCGCAACGCGCCGCACACGGCCCGCGTGGTGGCAGGCGACGACTGGGATCGCGCCTACTCCCGCGAGCAGGCCGCGTACGCCGTGCCCGCGCTGCGCCGAGACAAGTACTTCCCGCCGGTGGGACGGATCGACGGCGCCTTCGGCGACCGCAACCTGGTCTGCTCCTGCCCGGCCCCCGAAGCATTCGAGAACTGAGCGAGGAGCCCCCGATGACGAGTACGCCCCGACACACCGCCCTGCACCCCGAGCACGCCGAGCTGGGTGCCGCATTCACCGACTTCGGCGGCTGGGACATGCCGCTGAAGTACGGCTCCGAGCTCGCCGAGCACCGCGCCGTCCGCGAGGCCGCCGGCCTCTTCGATCTCTCCCACATGGGCGAGATCCGCGTCTCCGGCCCGGACGCCGCGGCCTTCCTGAACACCGCCCTCGTCGGCAACCTCGCCGTCGTCGCTGTCGGCCGCGCGAAGTACTCGCTGATCTGCGACGCCGATGGCGGGATCATCGACGACCTGATCACATACCGCCTCGGAGACGAGGAGTTCCTCGTCGTGCCGAACGCGGGCAACGCCCCCGTCGTCGCAGCCGAGTTCGCCCAGCGCGCCGCGGGCTTCGACGTGACGATCGCCGACGAGTCCGCCGAGACGAGCCTCGTCGCCGTCCAGGGGCCCGCTTCCGTGGCGATCCTGCACGAGCTCGTCCCCGCGGAGCAGCACGCGATCGTGACCGACATGAAGTACTACTCGGCCGCGACCGTCACGGTCGCCGGCCAGGAAGTCCTCCTCGCGCGCACCGGCTACACCGGCGAGGATGGCTTCGAGCTCTACGTGCCGAACGCGGGCGCCGCCGAGCTGTGGCGCGCCCTGCTCACCGCGGGGGAGCCGCACGGCCTCATCCCCGCGGGCCTCGCGGCGCGCGACTCGCTCCGTCTGGAGGCGGGCATGCCGCTCTACGGCAACGAGCTGAGCCGCGAGGTCACCCCCTTCGAGGCGGGCCTCGGCCCGGTCGTCTCATTCAAGAAGACCGAGCACTTCGTCGGGCGCGAGGCGCTCGAGGCCCGGCGCGAGGCGGCACCCGAGCGCGTCCTCGTCGGCCTCCGCGGCGCCGGCCGGCGCGCCGGGCGCGCGGGCTATCCCGTTCTCGCGGGCGACCAGCAGATCGGCGAGGTGACGAGCGGCCAGCCCTCGCCCACCCTCGGCTTCCCGATCGCGCTCGCCTCGATCGACCCCGCCTATGCGGCGCCGGGCACCCAGCTCAGCGTCGATCTGCGCGGAAAGCCCGAGCCCTTCGAGGTCGTCGAGACCCCCTTCTACCGCCGCGCGCAGTAACCCGCGCCGGCCGCACCCGTCACCCAGCACCACCCCAACAGGTAAAGGACACATCATGAGCAAGGTTCAGACCGGTCTGCAGTACTCCGCCGAGCACGAGTGGATCACGGACGAGTCGCCCGCGACGATCGGCGTCAGCGAGGTCGCCGCCGACGCGCTCGGCGAGGTCGTCTACGTCGACCTCCCCGCCGTCGGCACGGCCGTGACCGCGGGGGAGTCCTGCGGCGAGATCGAGTCGACGAAGTCGGTCTCCGAGATCTACTCGCCCGTCACGGGTGAGGTCGTCGAGGTCAACCAGGCCGTCATCGACGACCCCGCCCTCGTCAACTCGGATCCCTACGGCGCCGCCTGGCTGTTCAAGGTGAACGTCACCGAGTTCGGCCCGCTGCTCACCGCCGAGCAGTACGCCGCCGACAACGGGGCGGAATTGTGAGCCGCTTCACGCCGGTCCCCGCGGCGTCGCTCAACACCCCCATCGCCGAGCTCGACCCGGAGATCGCGGAGCGCATCGACGCGGAGCTCGCGCGCCAGCGCCGCGGCCTCGAGATGATCGCCTCGGAGAACCACACTGCCGTCGCCGTGATGCAGGCGCAGGGGTCCGTGCTGACGAACAAGTATGCGGAGGGTTACCCCGGCCGCCGCTACTACGGCGGCTGCGAGGAGGTCGACGTCATCGAGACGCTCGCCATCGAGCGGGTGAAGGCGCTGTTCGGCGCCGAGTTCGCGAACGTGCAGCCGCACTCGGGCGCGCAGGCGAATGCCGCGGTGATGCACGCGCTGATCCGTCCCGGTGACACGATCCTCGGCCTGAACCTCGCGCACGGCGGGCACCTCACGCACGGCATGAAGATCAACTTCTCCGGCCGGCTCTACGAGGTCGCGGCGTACGGCGTCGACGAGGAGACCCTGCGCGTCGACATGGACGAGGTGGCCCGGCTCGCGCGCGAGACCCAGCCGAAGCTCATCGTTGCCGGGTGGAGCGCGTACTCGCGCCGTCTCGACTTCGAGCGCTTCCGGGAGATCGCCGACGAGGTGGGCGCCTACCTCATGGTGGACATGGCGCACTTCGCCGGCCTCGTGGCGGCGGGGCTGCACCCGAACCCCGTGCCGCACGCGCACGTGACCACCTCGACCACGCACAAGACCCTCGCGGGCCCGCGCGGCGGCATCATTCTCTCGAACGATCCCGAGATCGCGAAGAAGATCAACTCCGCGGTGTTCCCGGGTCAGCAGGGCGGACCGCTCGAGCACGTGATCGCGGGCAAGGCGGTCGCCTTCGGCGTCGCCGCGACGTCCGAGTTCGCCGAGCGCCAGCAGCGCACCGTCATGGGCGCGCGGATCCTGGCCGAGCGCCTCGTCCGCGAGGACGTGACGGAGCGAGGGATCAGCGTCCTCACGGGCGGCACCGACGTGCACCTCGTGCTCGTCGACCTGCGCGGCTCGGAGCTCGACGGCCAGGCCGCCGAAGATCTGCTCGCCGCGGTGGAGATCACCGTCAACCGGAACGCCGTGCCGTTCGATCCCCGCCCGCCCATGGTGACGAGCGGGCTGCGCATCGGCACGCCTGCGCTCGCCACCCGCGGGTTCGGTGAGGCGGCGTTCGCGGAAGTCGCGGACATCATCGCCGAGACGCTCATCGCGGGAACCGCCGAGGGCGGGGCCGACCCGGCCGTGCTCGCGGCGCTCCGCGCGCGAGTCGACGTGCTCGCGGCCGAGCACCCGCTCTACCCCGATCTCTCTCCGCTCGCGTAGCGGACGAACCCTCCGCTGTCGCCGGGTGCCTGCCCGCGCCCGGCGACAGCACCACCCGTCACATCGCAGGAGGCAACGTGGCCATCAGCGTTTTCGATCTGTTCTCGGTCGGCATCGGGCCGTCGAGCTCGCACACCGTCGGCCCCATGCGGGCCGCGCATCGCTTCGCGAGCCATCTGCGCGACTCCGGGCTTCGCGCCCGCGCCCGCGGCCTCCGCGTCGATCTCTTCGGCTCGCTCGCCGCGACCGGTCACGGGCACGGCACCCTCACGGCCGTGCTGCTCGGCCTCGAGGGCTTCGATCCCGAGACGGTACTGCCTGAGGACGTGGACCGCGCGCTCGCCCGAATCGCCGCCGACGGCACGGTGCGCCTGGGGGCGCAGCTCGCGCCGCTCGGCGACGACGCCGCGGACGGGGATCCCGCCGCGGCCGCGATCCCGTTCCGCGAGGCGGATATCGTGCTCCGCCCGCTCACGGTGCTCCCCACCCACACGAACGGGATGCGACTCGGAGCGGTCGACGCGGCGGGGGAGACCCTGCTGGAGGAGACGTACTTCTCCGTGGGCGGCGGCTTCATCGTGCGCGAGGGCGCTGAGGACCGCGTGCAGGATCAGCTCGAATCCTCGCTCGCCGAACTGCCGTTCCCGTTCACCACCGCAGCCGAGCTGCTGCACTACTCGGCAGAGACCGGACTCTCGCTCGCGGAGCTCATGCTCGAGAACGAGAAGGCGCACCGCAGCGAGGACGAGGTGCGCGACGGCCTGTGCCACATCTGGGACGTCATGGAGGCGTGCAAGAACTCCGCGCTCGAACGCACGGGCG
This sequence comes from Leucobacter sp. PH1c, assembly GCF_000633415.1. Taxonomy (GTDB): domain Bacteria; phylum Actinomycetota; class Actinomycetes; order Actinomycetales; family Microbacteriaceae; genus Leucobacter. The sequence goes on from NZ_AYMV01000006.1 coordinate 31,255, forward strand.
TGCTGCCCGGCGGGCTCAACGTGCGCCGTCGGGCGCCCGAGTGGCACCGCAGGCTGAGCGAGCAGGACCCGAATCGCGAGCCGCAGTACTGGCAGGAGTGGATCAACCTCGTCGCGCTCGCCGTGAACGAGGAGAACGCCTCGGGCGGGCGCGTGGTGACGGCCCCGACGAACGGCGCTGCGGGGATCATCCCGGCCGTGCTCTTCTACGCGACCCACTACGCCCCCGGCAGCAGCGACTGGGATGCCGAGCGGAAGCGCCGGGCGATCGCGGACTTCCTGCTCGCGGCGGGAGCGGTCGGCGTGCTCTACAAGGAGCAGGCCTCCATCTCGGGCGCCGAGGTGGGCTGCCAGGGAGAGGTCGGCTCCGCGTCGTCGATGGCCGCTGCCGGGCTGGCGCAGGTGCTCGGCGGCACGCCGGAGCAGGTGGAGAACGCGGCGGAGATCGCGATGGAGCACAACCTGGGCCTCACGTGCGACCCGATCGGTGGGCTCGTGCAGATCCCCTGCATCGAGCGCAACGCGATCGCCGCGGCGAAGGCCGTGAATGCGGCGAAGATGGCGCTCATGGGCGACGGCTCGCACCACGTCACACTCGACGAGGTGATCGCGACCATGCGCGAGACGGGCCGGGACATGAGCGAGAAGTACAAGGAGACCGCCATGGGCGGACTCGCGGTGAGCGTGTCCGTGGGCGTCGTCGAGTGCTGATCCGCTCGCGCCCTCTACGATGATCCTATGAATGATCAGCCCGCCGGCGCCGAGCGCTCGCTGTCGGAGCGCCTCGACGCGCTCCCCTTCACCCGGAAGCACGCGCGCCTCCTCAGCGGCTCGGGGCTCGGCTGGGCGCTCGACGCCATGGACGTCGGGCTCATCTCCTTCATCATCGCGGCGCTCACCCAGCACTGGGGCATCACGACGGGGGAGGCGGGGCTCATCGCCTCGATTGGCTTCCTCGGCATGGCGATCGGGGCGAGCCTCGGGGGGCTCCTCGCCGACCGCTTCGGCCGCCGCCAGATCTTCGCCCTCACCCTCCTCGTCTACGGCGTCGCCACGGGCGCGAGCGCGCTCGTCGGCGGGATCGCGGCGCTCCTCGTGCTGCGCTTCCTCGTCGGCCTCGGCCTCGGCGCCGAGCTGCCCGTCGCGTCCACGTACGTGAGCGAGTTCGCGCCCGCCCGCATCCGCGGCCGACTCATCGTCATCCTCGAGGCGTTCTGGGCCGTGGGCTGGACCGCGGCGGCGATCATCGGCTACTTCGTGGTGCCCGCCTCGGAGGACGGCTGGCGCTGGGCCTTCGCGCTCGGCGCGATCCCCGCCGTCTACGCTTTCGCCGTGCGTTGGGGGCTGCCCGAGTCGCCGCGCTGGCTCGCCGGCCGCGGCCGCACCGCCGAGGCGGAGCGGATCGTCGCCGACTTCGAGCGTTCGGCGGGGCTCGCCCCGGCAGAGGAGCCTGCGGATCGGGCTTCCGCCGGGGCCGCCGGTGGGGTCGCTGATCCCGCGCCCGCGGCGCCCGTCGCGC
>NZ_AYMV01000007.1 GCF_000633415.1 Leucobacter sp. PH1c
ATCCGGGCCGCTGTGCGTTCGGGGTTACTCGTTGCCGAGCTTGCCGTCGATGTTGTCGCGGACTTCCTGAATCTTGTCCGCGTGGCTGCCGCCGCTGATCTTGTTGGCGAGGTCCGCGGCACCGTCGAGGATCTTGTCGCTGATCGACTCAGCCTGCTCGCTCTTCAGCGCCTCGCTGACCTTGTCGGCGTTCTCCTTCGCGAACTCCCCCACCTTGCCGGCGGCCTCGGACGCCTTCTTGCCCAGTTCTTCGATACCCATCTTCACTCCTTGGAGTCGAGGTGCAGCCGCGGATTCGGCATGCTGGTGACAGTATGCCCGGTTTGCGTCTACCCGGAAAGGTCTGTGCGAAAAAATGACGCCCCGCGCGGGGTCGCTCGCTCAGCGCGCGCTGCACCGGGTGCGTCCCGCAGCGCCCGCGCCGCCGCACGCCGCCGCACGCAGCCGCACACACCGAGCATCGCGAGGCGAGAAAGTGCGTGACGCGGGGCCGGATCCGCGCGAGACTGGGGGCGCGGGGCGGAATGCGCCGCCCGCAGCGGTCCCGGACGAGGAGGCCCCATGTCAGCCATCACCCCCATCGGCGTCCTGTCGAGTGTCGTGCTCGATTGCCCGGATCCCCAGGCGCTCGCCGAGTTCTACCGCGCCGTGCTCGGCGGCGTCCTCGAACCGGATGACGACGACTGGGTCGATCTAATTCTCCCGGGCGGCGGGCTCCGCATCGGTTTCCAGCGGGCACCCGAGTACGCGCCTCCCGTGTGGCCGGGCGACGACGGCGCCCAGCAGTCCCACCTTGACATCGCGGTCGGGGATCTGGATCTCGCCCAGCGCCGGCTGCTCGACGCGGGGGCGCGCCTCGTCGACGCGGAACCCACGTTCCGCGTGTACCTCGACCCCGTGGGGCACCCGTTCTGCACCATCCACTAGGCGCGGCACGCGGGCTCAGTTGCGGCGGTGCTCCCGCAGCACGGCCGCAACGGCGGGATCGAAGCGCTCGCGCGGGAGCACCGTGCCCTCGCGGCGCATGCCGTCGTGCGTCACCCGGAGCAGGCGCTCCGGGGAGAGGAAGCTCTCACGGCCCTGGCTGTCCCACGGGCCCCGGCCGATCGACACGAAGCCGCGGTGCTGCTTCGTGCTGAGGTAGCAGCCGACGGTCGCGTCGTCGTCGATGCGGGCGATGATGAGCACGGGGCGATCCTTGCCGCGCCCGTCATTCTCGACGTAGGGCACCCACGTCCAGACGATCTCGCCCGGATCGGGATCGCCGTCGGGCTGCGGAGCGTAGCTCGGAGCGATTCCGCGCAGTTCGTCGGGGCGCAGGTCGCGCGTGGCGCCGGGCCCGAACTGACCGGGGCTTCCCGCGTCCGGATCCACCGCGGCTCCCCGCTGCGTCTGCGGGCGCGACGGCTTCGCCGCACTCGTGCGTCGCCCGGGAGCCTGCCCCGAGGAGCGCGGGGTTCCCGGGGACGAGCTCTTCGACTTCCGGGATGCCAGTAGGAAGGCATCGACGAACGAGCGGAAGAACTCCGCCCATCCTCCGGAAGCGCCGCTCACGCCGCGGTCTCGCTCGCGGTCAGCGCGTTCAGGCGCGAGATGCAGCGGAGGTACTTCTTGCGGTAGCCGCCGTCGATCATCCCGCCGCCGAAGATCGAGGTGAGCGAGAGGCCCGTGGCGCGGATCGGGATCTGCGCGTCGTAGACCCGGTCGATGAAGGCGACGAAGCGGAGCGCGGCCGACTGATCGGTGAGTTCCGAGACGTCGCGGAGGCCGATGCACTGCACGCCGCCGAGCAGCCCCGAGTACGCGGAGGGGTGCACCGTGGCCAGATGGTCGATCAGCTCGGAGAAGCTGTCGTCGGTCATGCGGTCGCCCGCGGCCGCGACGTCGGCGAGCGCGAAGCGGTAGGCGTCCTCCGAGAGCACGCGTGCGTCGCCCTCGATGTCGCGCTGGCGGTAGTCCACGCCGTCGATCCGGATCGTGCGGAAGCGGTCGGACATCGCCTGAATCTCGCGCATGAAGTCGGAGGCGGCGAAGCGGCCCTCGCCGAGGGCGTTCGGGGGCGTGTTCGAGGTCGCCACGATCTTCGATCCCGACGAGGTCAGATCGCCGATGAGGCGGGTCATGAGCATCGTGTCGCCCGGATCGTCGAGCTCGAACTCGTCGATGCAGATGAGCTTCGCGCCCTGCAGCACACCGACCGCGCCCGAGTAGCCGAGCGCGCCGACGAGTGCGGTGTACTCGATGAACGTGCCGAAGTACTTGCGGCCCGCTGTCGCGTGCCAGGTGGCTGCCAGGAGGTGGGTCTTGCCCACGCCGAAGCCGCCGTCGAGGTAGACACCGGGCTTCGTGGGGGCGGGCGCCTCCGCGGGCTTCTTCCGGCCGAAGCCGAAGAAGCCGCCACCGCCGGATCGCTGCGCGGCCTTCGCCGGGCCCGCGAACGAGCGCAGGAGATCCCGGGCCTCCGCCTGCGACGGATAGTCGGCGTCCGGGCGGTACGAGTCGAAGGACGCGTGATCGAACTGGGGCGGCGGAACGAGGGTCGCGACGAGTTCGGTTCCGGAAACGCTCGGGCGCCGGTCTACCAGGCGGGCGGCGCTGTGCTGCTTGTCAGAGGACATCGGAGTCAGTCTAGCCCTTCGCGGCGGGCCAGGCGCGCTCGGGCAGCTCGCCCCGCCAGCCCGGTCGCGGGAGCGCGCGGACGAACGCCTCGGTGGCCGCTTCCCACCCCTCGGGATCCGTATTCCAGATCTTCACGTGCTCCCCCGCCTCGCTGAGGCGGAGCTGCACGAGGTCGGGCCGCGCCGCTGCGAGCCGCTCGGCGCCGGAGCTCGGAACGAACGAGTCGCCGCGGCTCGCGTGGATGAGCGCGGGCACGGTCAGCGCCGCGGCGACCCGCTCGGGGGCGATGCTCTCGAAGTCGAGCCCGCCGGGCTCCCCCGCGGCGACGAGGTCGCGGTCGAGGAGCGCGATGCCGACCTCCGCGAAGGGCCGCGGGACGCGGCTGAGCCCCGCCTGGTGGCGCAGGAGCTCCGGCCAGTCGATCGCGGGCGAGTCGAGCACGAGGCCGTCGACGGCCGCCGCGAACGGTCCCCGCGTTGCGGAGCGGAGCACGGCGGTGCCGCCCATCGACCAGCCCACGAGGGTGATGCGCTCGGCACCCCGGCGCACGGCCTCGGCGAGTGCGGCGTCCACGTCGCGGCTCTCGGCGATCCCGATCCCGTAGCGGCCCCGCTCCCCCGCGGGGGCACCCGGATCGTTGCGGTAGGAGATGACGAGGCTCGTGATGCCGGCGCGCGCGAGGGGCGCCACGCCGCGGAGCGTCTCCGCGGGCAGGGCGCCCCGGCCGTGCACGTGCACCGCCCAGCGGCCGCGTGCCGCGCGTCGCACGCGACGGGGGTGGATGATCCAGGCCTCGGCGGGGCCGAGCTCGGTCGGGTACTCGATCCGCTCCGTGCGGAGCCCGGTCTCCTCCGGTTCCGTGAACCACCATCCCGTCAGGCGGGCTTCGACGCCCGGGCGGAGCGTGCCGCGGGGGACGTCGAGCACCTCGCGCCGCGCCGCGCCGTCCGCGACGCCCAGCACCGCGCCGACGCGGGCGTGCCCGGCGCCGTCGTCGAAGAGGAGCGAGTACCGGCCGGGGAGCGTCGCTTGCGCGCCCCGCAGTACGACGACGAGGCGGTCGCCCTCCCGCTCCACCCGCGCGACGGTGACGGCGCTCCCCGGTGCCCGCTCTGGCGTCACGAGCACGCGGGCGAGGGCGGCTCCCCCGATTCCGAGCGCCGCGGCGCCGGCTGCGGCTCCCGCGGCGGCGATCCCCGCTCCGATTCCGAGTGCGCGCCCGAGCGTGCGCTGCCAGTTCTGCATCGTCCGTCCTCACGTCGGTGATCCGACGGAACCCGGCGTGGCTCCGCGGGATGGTTCACAGGAAACTCTAGTGTCACGAGTGTGATGGCAAAGATCGGCGGGACCTCGATCGCGTTCGGCGTCGCAGCGGAGCAGCTGCGGCACGCGCGACTGCGCAGCGAGCTCGTGGTGCAGGAGATTCCGGCTCCCGAGCGGATCGCCCCCGAGTCGATCGCGCTTGCCGCGGGCATCGTGCGCGGCCCGCGCCGCGACGCCGACCAGGCCGCGGCGCTCGAGTCCGCCTACGGTGCGGGGCGCATCGTGCTCATGCGCGATCCCGAGTCCGCCGCCGAGTGGGGCGGCCCGTTCCGCATCGTCTGCTTTGCGCACGCGCCGCTCGAGCTCGAGATCGGCGTCGACCCGTTCATCTCGGACGTCGCGTGGTCATGGCTCGTCGATGCGCTGGACTCGCGCGGCGCCGAGTACACCTCGCTCTCCGGCACCGCGACGAAGACCCTCTCCACCGGGTTCGGTACGCTGGAGTCGAGGGGCGATGCCGCTCAGATCGAGCTGCGTGCCTCATGGACGCCGCTCGGAGCCGATTTCACCGCGCACGCGGAGGCCTGGTCGGAGCTGCTCTGCCTGCTCGCCGGGCTCCCCCACGCGGAGGGGATCGACTCGATCGCGGCGCGACGGGCGCGCCCGACACCCGAGGGAGCCGAGTAGAGCGTGGTTGAACAGTCGGAACTTGAGACCAACTGGTCGCTGATCACCGACGATGCGGGGCTTCGGCGCGCCGCCGAACTGCTCGCCGCGGCGACGGGGCCCGTCGGCGTCGACGCCGAGCGCGCGTCCGGCTTCACCTACGGCTCCGAGGCCTACCTCGTGCAGGTGTTCCGGCGCGGCGCTGGGCCCTTCCTCTTCGACCCCACGGGGATCGAGGATTTCGGCCCGCTCGCCGACGTGCTGCGCGGCGAGGAGTGGGTGCTGCACGCGGCGAGCCAGGACATCCCCTGCCTCTCCGAGCTGGGACTGCACCCCGACCGGCTCTTCGACACCGAGCTCGCGGCGCGTCTGCTCGGCTACGAGCGCGTGGGGCTCGGCGCGATCGTCGAATCGCTGCTCGGCATCCACCTGGAGAAGGCGCACTCCGCGGCCGACTGGTCGCAGCGCCCGCTGCCCGAGTCGTGGCTCGACTATGCCGCGTTCGACGTGGCGCTGCTGCCGGATCTGCGCGACGCGGTCGAGCGCGACCTTGTGGCGCAGGGCAAAGAGGAGTTCGCCGCGCAGGAGTTCGAGGCGGCTCGGGTGCGCCAGCCGAAGCCCAAGAACCCGGAGCCGTGGCGGAAGCTGTCCGGCGGGCACGCGCTGAAGAATCCCCGCAGCCTCGCGCTCGCGCGTGAGCTCTGGCAGGCCCGCGACGAACTCGCGCGCGAGCGCGACGTCTCCCCCGGACGGCTGATCCCGGACTCCTCGGTCGTCGCCGCCGCGGTGGCGAACCCGCGTTCGAAGGGCGACCTCGCCCGACTCGCGAACTTCAAGGGGCGCGCGAGCCGCACCGAGATCGACCGCTGGTGGCGGGCGATCCTCGTGGGCAAGACGACGGAGGATCTGCCCGGCGCGAAGCCGCGCGACCCGGATGCGATCCCGCACCACCGGGGCTGGGCGCAGCGCCACCCGGAGGCCGCGGAGCGACTCACGGCGGCGCGCGCGATCGTGGAGACCGAGGCGGAGCGCCAGGGCATCCCGATCGAGAACCTGCTGACGCCGGATCACCTCCGCCGCCTGGCGTGGCGCCCGCCCGCCGACCGTTCCCCCGAGGGCATTGCACTCCGTCTCACTGAGCTCGGCGCCCGGCCCTGGCAGGTTGGAATAGTCGCACCAATGCTGGCCCCCGTTTTTGTAGACTAACGCTAAGTTCTCCGCGGATTTTCGCGGAAATCGGGGGGATCGCCCACCGCCTCTGTCGGCTTTGAGACTCCGTCTCTACTATGGTGGAAGACCGATCACATACCTGATGGAGGCGAAGTGGCCGCAATGAGAGAAGTCGTGTTCGTCGATGGGGTGCGCACCCCCTTCGGACGCGCTGGTGACAAGGGCATGTACGCGGGAACGCGCGCCGACGACCTCGCGGTCAAGGCGCTGCAGGGACTGCTCGCGCGAAACGAGGCGCTCCCCCTCGACCGCATCGACGACGTGGGCATCGCGGCGACCTCCCAGCAGGGCGACCAGGGCCTCACCCTCGGGCGCACGGTCTCGATCCTCGCGGGCCTCCCGCTCAGCGTTCCGGGCTTCGCGCTCGATCGCATGTGCGCCGGCGCGCTCACGGTTGCGTCGTTCATGGGCGCCGCGATCGGCTCGGGGCAGTACGACGTCGCCATCGCTGGCGGCGTGGAGCACATGGGCCGCCACCCGCTCGGCCTCGACGCGGATCCGAACCCCCGCTTCGTCGCGGAGAAGCTCGTCAGCCCCGATGCCCTCAACATGGGCCTCACCGCGGAGCGCCTGCACGATCGCTTCCCCGCCCTCACGAAGGAGCGCGCGGACCGCTTCGGCATGCTCAGCCAGCACAAGGTCCAGGCGGCGTACGACCGCGGCGACATCCAGGCGGACCTCGTGCCCGTCGCGACGCGCTCGGCCGCGGGCTGGGGCCTCGCCACCGAGGACGAGGGCCGTCGCCCGGAGACCACCATGGAGGGCCTCGCCGGGCTGAAGACCCCGTTCCGCCCGCACGGGCGGGTCACCGCCGGAACCTCCTCGCCGCTCACGGACGGCGCGACGATGTCGCTCCTCGCCGGTGCGGACACGGCGCGCGAGCTTGGTCTCGGCGCGAAGATGAAGCTCGTGGGCTTCGGCTTCGCGGGCGTCGAGCCCGAGGTGATGGGCCTCGGCCCCGTCCCCTCGACGGAGAAGGCGCTGAAGCGCGCCGGGCTCACGATCGCGGACATCGGCCTCTTCGAGCTCAACGAGGCCTTCGCCGTACAGGTGCTCTCGTTCCTCGACCACTTCGGGATCGATGACGAGGATCCCCGGGTGAACCCGTGGGGCGGCGCGATCGCGCTCGGCCACCCCCTCGCGGCCTCGGGCGTGCGCCTCATGATCCAGCTCGCCCGTCAGTTCGAGCAGCGCCCCGATGTGCGCTACGGCATCACCGCGATGTGCGTCGGCCTCGGCCAGGGCGGCACCGCCATCTGGGAGAATCCTCACTTCACCGGCAAGAAGGGCAAGTAACCCGCTATGACTGACTACACCGGCATCGACTTCGCGCCGCTCCTCGCCGCCGCGGACGACGAGGTCATCACCGAGATGTTCGTGCGCGACGTCGCGCTCCCCTCGGGCGGCACGCTCGCGCTCATTACGATGGACAACGGGCGCGACCACACCCGCCCGAACACGCTCGGCCCGCGCACGCTGGAGCGGCTGAACGCGGTGCTCGACGAGCTGACCGCGCGCGCGTCCGCCGGCGAGATCACCGCGGCGGGCATCACCGGCAAGCCGTTCATCTTCGCCGCGGGCGCCGATCTCTCCAAGGTCTCGACGCTCGCGACCCGCGAGAACGCGCGTCTGATGGCCCAGTACGGGCACTTCGTGCTCGGCAAGCTCGGCACGCTCGGAGTGCCTTCCTTCGCGTTCGTCAACGGGCTCGCTCTCGGCGGGGCGATGGAGATTGCCCTGCACTGCGACTACCGCACCGTCGACGCCTCCGCCGCGGCGCTCGCGTTCCCCGAGGTCTTCCTCGGCATCATCCCGGGCTGGGGCGGCGCGACGATCGTGCCGAACCTGATCGGGATCGAGCGCGCGCTCGAGGTGATCGTCTCGAACCCGCTGAAGAACAACCGCATGCTGAAGCCGAAGCAGGCGGCCGAGATGGGGCTCTTCGACGCGCTCTTCGGCTCCGCGAGCTTCCTCGAGGAGTCGCTCGGCTGGGCCGACGGCGTGCTCTCGGGCGCGACCAAGGTCGAGCGGCCGAACGTGCCGGGCAAGCTGGAGCGGCTCACCAAGTGGCCCGCCGCGATCAAGATCGCCCGGGACACGCTGAAGGCGCGCATCGGCACCGCTGCGAAGGCGCCCTACGCCGCGCTGGATCTGCTCAGCGCCGCGAAGGACAACGATCGTCAGCGCGGCTTCGAGCGCGAGGACGAGGCGCTCACCGAGCTCATCTCGGGTGATCAGTTCGTCGCGTCGATCTACGCTTTCGACCTCGTGCAGAAGCGCGCGAAGCGCCCCGCGGGTGCCCCCGACAAGGCACTCGCGAAGCCCGTTCAGAAGGTCGGCGTGATCGGCGCTGGGCTCATGGCGAGCCAGTTCGCGCTCCTCTTCGCGCGGAAGCTCCGCGTCCCCGTGCTCATCACCGACCTCGACCAGGGGCGCGTCGACAAGGGCCTCGACTACATCCGAGGCGAGATCGACAAGCTCCACGAGAAGGGCCGGCTCTCCGCGGACGACGCGAACCAGGTCAAGGCGCTCGTGAGCGGCACGACGGACAAGACGCTGTTCGCGGACTGCGACTGGGTGATCGAGGCCGTATTCGAGGAACTGGGCGTGAAGCAGCAGGTGTTCGCGGAGATCGAGCCGATCATCTCGGAGACCGCGATCATCGCGACGAACACCTCTTCGCTGTCGGTCGAGGAGATCGGCTCGAAGCTCGCGCACCCCGAGCGCCTCGTCGGCTTCCACTTCTTCAACCCCGTCGCGGTCATGCCGCTGATCGAGGTCGTGAAGACGCCGGCGACGGACGACGCCTCGCTCGCGACCGCGATGGTGACGGCCCGAAAGCTCGGCAAGAGCGCCGTGATCACGGCGGATCGTCCCGGCTTCGTGGTGAACCGCCTGCTCGCGAAGGTGATGGGCGAGGCCGCCCGGGCACTCGACGAGGGCACTCCCCTGCCCGTGGTCGAGCGCGCGCTCGCGCCGATCGGGCTCCCCATGGGGCCGTTCGAGCTCATCGATCTCGTGGGCTGGAAGGTCGCCGCGCACGTGCAGGACACGATGGTCGGTGCCTTCCCCGAGCGCTTCTACGCCTCGCCGAACCTCCACGCACTCGCCGAGGTCGAGGCGCCGCTCGTGAAGTCCAAGCAGGGCAAGGTCGAGGACCTTTCGAAGGCGGGGCGGAAGGCCGTGCAGCTCGGCTCGCACGCCGTGACCGAGGAGGAGATCCTCCGCCGGGTCGAGGACGAGCTCGCGGGCGAGATCCGGATCATGCTCGACGAGCAGGTCGTCCACGCCGCCGAGGATATCGACCTGTGCCTCATCCTGGGCGCGGGCTGGCCGTTCCAGGCGGGCGGGGCGACGCCGTACCTCGACCGCGCGGGCGCGAGCGAGCGCGTGTTCGGCTCGACGTTCCACGACCCGCGGATCGCGGCGGCCGGCTGATCGTCGCGCATGTAACGCTTGGGCCCCGGGAGCAGCTGCTCCCGGGGCCTGATGCGTTGCATCCGTCGTCCGGCGCCGCGCGCACTGCGGGCGCGCACGGCGCCGGCGCGGATCAGTCCTTCGCGCGCTGCTCGGGGCGTGCGATCGGGATCTTCACGCCTCGCACCTGAGCCGAGACGTCTGCGGCGATCTGCGCGGCGGTGAGGCCGGCCGCCTCGAGCAGCTCGCCGCGGGAGGCGTGCTCGGGAAACTCGTCGGGGGTGCCGAGCTCGCTCACCGCGGTGTCGACCGCGGCGTCGCGGAGCGCCTGGCGGATGCGCGTGCCGACGCCGCCAACGCGGATCCCGTCCTCGATGCTGATGAGCAGCCGGTGCGATCGCGCGAGCTCGACGACGGAGCCCGCGACGGGCACGACCCAGCGCGGGTCGACGACCGTCGAGCTGATGCCCTGGGACTCGAGGATCTCTGCCGCATCGAGTGCGATCTGCGCCATCGGGCCGACCGTCACGAAGAGGACGTCGCGGTCACTCGCGTCCTGCGGGACCTCGCGCAGCACATCGACCCCGTCGTCGGTGCGGCGGATCGCGGGAAGCGGCTCGCCGACGGACCCCTTGGGGTAGCGGATCACGGTGGGCCCGTCGGTGATCGCGACGGCCTCCCCCAGGAGCTCGCGGAGCGTCGCCTCGTCGCGGGGCGACGCGATCCGGATCCCCGGAACGACCTGCAGCGTCGCGAGATCCCAGACGCCGTTGTGGCTCGCGCCGTCCGGTCCCGTAATCCCGGCGCGGTCGAGCACGAAGGTGACCCCGGCCCGGTGCAGCGCGACGTCCATGAGGAGCTGATCGAAGGCGCGGTTCATGAAGGTGGCGTAGATCGCCACCACGGGGTGCAGCCCTCCGTAGGCGAGGCCCGCGGCGCTCGTGACGGCGTGCTGCTCGGCGATCCCCACATCGTAGACCCGGCCCGGGTGGCGCTCAGCGAGCGCATCGAGGCCGGTGGGGGCGAGCATGGCCGCGGTGATCGCGACGATGCGCTCGTCGGTATCGGCGAGCTCGACGATCCGCTCGCGGAACACACCCGTCCAGCTGGGGCCGCTCGACACGGCGACGGGTTCGCCGTTGCCCGGATTGATCTGGCCCACCGAGTGGAACTGATCGGCCTCGTCGTTCTCGGCGGGCGCGTAGCCGCGGCCCTTCTCGGTGATCACGTGGACGAGCGTGGGGCGGCCGTAGCCCTTGGCCTGGCGCAGCACCTCCTCGACCGCCGCGAGATCGTGGCCGTCGACCGGCCCGAGGTACTTGATGTCGAGGTTCGAGTACAGGTGATCGTTGTTGCTCGCCCGGCTGAGGAAGCCGTGGAGCGCGCCGCGCGCGCCGCGGTAGATCGTGCGGCCGGGGCGGCCGAAGCGCGAGAAGAGCTTCTCGCTCCCCTCCTGCAGATCGCGGTACGTGTCCTTCGACCGCACGGAGTTGAGGAAGCGGGCCATGCCGCCGATCGTGGGCGCGTAGGAGCGCCCGTTGTCGTTGACGACGATGACGAGGTTGCGGTCGTTGTCGTCGGTGATGTTGTTGAGCGCCTCCCAGGTCATTCCGCCCGTGAGGGCGCCGTCGCCCACGAGCGCGACGACGTGGCGGTCTTCCTGGCCCGTGCGGGCGAAGGCGCGGGAGATGCCGTCGGCCCAGCTGAGCGAGCTCGACGCGTGCGAGCTCTCGACGATGTCGTGCTCAGACTCGGCGCGCTGCGGATAGCCGGCGAGGCCCCCACGGCGGCGGAGCAGGGAGAAGTCCTTGCGGCCGGTGAGGAGCTTGTGCACGTAGCTCTGGTGTCCCGTGTCGAAGACAATCGGATCGCGCGGGGACTCGAACACGCGGTGCATGGCGATGGTGAGCTCGACGACGCCCAGGTTGGGGCCGAGGTGTCCCCCGGTCTTCGCGACCTCCGCGATCAGGAACTCGCGGATCTCGGCGGCGAGCGTGCGACACTCCTCCGGGCTCAGGTGATCGAGATCGCGTGGACCGTCGATTCCATCCAGGATCGCCACCCGCACACCTCTCCTTCAGCCCGCCACGTGCAGCGGAGCATCCCCTCAGTCTACCCGGCGAGCGATGCCGAGCGCGGCGCGGTGTCTGGCAGGAGCTCGGCCGGAACCCCGCAGGAACCCCAGCAACCCCGCAGTTCGCGCGCCGCGAACCGCGCGCGATCGGACGCGCGGGCGCCCCGGACGCGCAGAACCCCGCGCAGAGATCATCTGCGCGGGGTTCTGCGGTCGGAGCGGGCGAGCGCCCGGATCCTTAGACCAGCGAGCGGAGCACGTACTGGAGGATGCCGCCGTTGCGGTAGTAGTCGGCCTCACCCGGCGTGTCGATGCGCACGATCGCGTCGAAGCTGACTACGCTGCCGTCGGCCTTCGTCGCGGTGACGGCGACCGTCTTCGGGGTGACTCCGTCGTTCAGCGCGGCGACGCCCGAGATATCGAACGTCTCGGTGCCGTCGAGCCCGAGCGAGTCGGCGCTCTCGCCGGCCGGGAACTGCAGCGGCAGCACGCCCATCCCGATGAGGTTCGAGCGGTGAATGCGCTCGAAGCTCTCGGTGATGACGGCCTTCACGCCGAGGAGGCGCGTGCCCTTCGCCGCCCAGTCGCGCGACGAGCCGGAACCGTACTCCTTGCCGCCGAGGACCACGAGCGGCACGCCAGCGGCCTGGTAGTTCTGCGACGCGTCGTAGATGTACGACTTCGGGCCACCCTCGAGCGTGAAGTCGCGGGTGAAGCCGCCCTCGACGCCCGCGCCGTCGTTCTCAGCCGCGAGCAGCTGGTTCCGGAGGCGGATGTTCGCGAACGTGCCGCGGATCATGACCTCGTGGTTGCCGCGTCGCGAGCCGTAGGTGTTGAAGTCCTTCGGGGCGATGCCGTTCTCGACGAGGTACTGGCCGGCGGGGGTCTCCGCCTTGAAGCTGCCCGCGGGGCTGATGTGGTCGGTCGTCACCGAGTCGCCGAGCTTCGCGAGCACGCGAGCGCCCGAGATGTCGGTAACGGGCGACGGCGTCAGCTCCATGCCGTCGAAGTAGGGCGCCTTGCGCACGTAGGTCGACTTCTCGTCCCACGCGAAGGTGTCGCCGTCGGGCGTCGGGAGCGAGGTCCAGTGCTCGTCCCCGTCGAAGACGGTGGCGTACTTCGAGGTGAACATGTCCGAGTCGATCGACGCGTCGGCGATCTTCTGCACCTCGACCGGGTCGGGCCAGATGTCGCGCAGGAAGACATCGTTGCCGGCGTCGTCCTGGCCGAGCGACTGCGTCTCGAAATCGAAGTCCATCGTGCCGGCAAGCGAGTACGCGATCACGAGCGGGGGGCTCGCGAGGTAGTTCATCTTGATATCCGGGTTGATGCGGCCCTCGAAGTTGCGGTTGCCCGAGAGCACCGCGGTGACGGCGAGGTCGTTGTCGTTGACCGCCTGCGAGATCTCCTCGTTCAGGGGGCCCGAGTTGCCGATGCAGGTGACGCAGCCGTACCCGACCGTGTAGAAGCCGAGCGCCTCGAGGTCGGTCTTCAGGCCCGACTTCTCGTAGTAGTCGGTGACGACCTTCGAGCCGGGGGCGAGCGTGGTCTTCACCCACGGCTTCGCCTTGAGGCCCTTGGCTGCCGCGTTGCGGGCGAGCACGCCCGCGGCGAGCATCACGGAGGGGTTCGAGGTGTTCGTGCAGGAGGTGATCGAGGCGAGGGTGACCGCGCCGTGATCGAGCTCGAACTCGTTGCCCGCCTGGTCCTTGACCTTCGCGGGGTTGGCCGCCTCGGCGTAGTTCTTCAGGTCCTGCTCGAACTGGGTCTTCGCGGCCGAGAGCTCGATGCGGTCCTGGGGACGCTTCGGGCCGGCGATCGAGGACACGACGGTCGAGAGGTCGAGCTCGAGGTACTCGCTGAACTCGGGGGCGCGCGACGGATCGTGCCACATGCCCTGGGCCTGGTTGTAGGCCTTGACGAGCTCGATCTGCTCCTCGCTACGGCCGGTGAGGCGCAGGTAATCGAGGGTGACGTCGTCGATCGGGAAGATCGCTGCGGTCGAGCCGAACTCGGGGCTCATGTTGCCGATCGTGGCGCGGTTCGCGAGCGGCACGGAGCCGACGCCCTCGCCGTAGAACTCGACGAACTTGCCGACCACGCCGTGCTTGCGCAGCATCTGCGTGATCGTGAGAACGACGTCGGTCGCGGTGACGCCCGCGGGGATCTGCCCCGAGAGCTTGAAGCCGACCACGCGCGGGATGAGCATGGAGATGGGCTGGCCGAGCATCGCGGCCTCGGCCTCGATGCCGCCGACGCCCCAGCCCAGGATGCCGAGGCCGTTCTCCATGGTGGTGTGCGAGTCGGTGCCGACGCAGGTGTCGGGGTAGGCCTGGAGGGCGCCCTCGACTGCGCGGGTGAAGGTGACGCGCGCGAGGTACTCGATGTTCACCTGGTGCACGATGCCGGTCCCGGGCGGGACGACCTTGAACTCGTCGAACGCGCCCTGGCCCCAGCGGAGGAACTGGTAGCGCTCGCCGTTGCGCTGGTACTCGATCTCGACGTTGCGCGCGGCAGCGCCGGGCGTGCCGTAGACATCGGAGATGACGGAGTGGTCGATCACCATCTCCGCGGGGGCGAGCGGGTTGATCTTGTCCGGCGTGCCGCCGAGCTCGACGACGGCCTCGCGCATGGTGGCGAGGTCGACGACGCAGGGGACGCCGGTGAAGTCCTGCATGATCACGCGCGCGGGCGTGAACTGGATCTCGGTGTCGGGCTCCGCGGAGGGATCCCAGTTGCCGAGCGCCTCGATGTGCGCACGGGTGACGTTCGCGCCATCCTCCGTGCGGAGCAGGTTCTCGAGCAGCACCTTCAGGCTGTACGGCAGACGCTCGTGACCCGGGACCTGATCGATCCGGTAGATCTCGTACTGCTGCTCGCCGACGGCGAGGGTGCTCTTCGCGTCGAAGCTGTTGACGGCTCCCATGAGGCTCCTCCAATTTATCTCGATGTCAAGATAACTCTACACCGAAGCGGAGACCTCTGCGGTCACTCCGGCGGGGCGTTTTGCCCTGTACTGCCAACGATATCGGGCTTCGAATCATCTGATGATTTGCTCACGCGGCGCACCGCGAACCAGGTCACCGCGATGACAGCGGCGAACAGCGGCGTCCCCATCACGATCCGGGCCGTTCCGAGCGCCGCGACCTGCTCCGAGAGGTACATCGGCAGCTGCACGGCGAGTCGCGCGACGAACATCGCGAGCCACAGCAGGGTGAGAAGCGTTGCGGCGCGTCGCAGCCGGAGATCGCGGCGCCACGCGCGGAAGTTCCCCCGGGTGAAGCCGATCGCGAGGCCGATCGCCGGCCAGCCAACGAGGAGCGAGATGAGGAGCCCGAGGGACCACGCCGCGTTGATGACGAAGCCCCACACGAAGTAGTCGACCCCGCGGCCGGTGACGAGCGTGATCACGACAGCGATCCCGACGCCGAGCATGCCGGACAGCGCCGAGACGGGAGTCTCCCTGCGGATGAGCCGGACGACGAAGAGCACGAGCGCGAGCGCGCCGGGGATGATCGCCGCGAGCCGCGCATCCTGCGTGGGAACGTAGATGCCCAGGAAGAGCAGGCTCGGGAGCAGGGTCTCGGCGACGCCGCGCCACCCGCCGATCGCGGCGAGCACGCTCTCCGCGGTGAGCTCCTCGCCCGAGGCGCCCGCCTGCACGGCGCGCGCCATGCCGCCGAGGCGGCGCACCACGGCGGGGGCGGGATCGGCGCCCGGTTCGCCGGGAGCACCCGGCGTCTGCGGAGCGTCGTCGTCGCTCGCGGGGAGCCCTGCCGTGCCGTCGCCCGGCCGCTCGTCGTGCGTCACGCGGTCGGCGTTCCGCCCGGCGCCTCGGCGCCCGCGTCGGGGCGCTGCGCCTGCACGCCGGCGGGAACGCGCAGCGGCAGCAGCTCGCTCGGCGGCATCGGCTGGTCGCCGCGCACGACGACGACCTCGCGGAAGAGATCGATCACGCGCTCACGGGCACCAGCGTCCACGGCGGCCTTGCCCATGATGACGCCGCGGAGCATCCAGCGGGGGCCGTCGACGGCGATGAACCGCGCCACGCGCGAGCCACCCTGGTCGGCCGGAGCGGGGGTCTGGACGAGCAGCTCGGGACCGAGCGGGCCGGTCTCCTCGACGGCGCTCGCGCCCTGGGACGCCATCTGCTGGGTCAGCTCCGAGCGGACGCTGTGCCACAGGCCCGTCGTCTTCGGCGCCGCGAAGGCCTGCACCTGGAGGAGCGACTCGGCGTACTCGAGGGAGACGGCGACGACGCGGTTCGCCCGCTCGTCGACCTCAAGGCGAAGCTGGAGGCCCTCGCGGGGCGCGACCTTGATGCCGCCGAGGTCGACGTAGGGGCGCATCGCGGGCACCTCGGCCGCGTCGAACGGCCCCGCGGTCGCGCGATCCTCGGGGGCCGACTTCGTCTCGTCGGGGGTCTCCCCCGCCGTCTCGTGCAGCTCTACGGCGTCGGCCGATCGGGCCTCCTCCGCCGCGTCGGTGGGCTGCGTCTCTCGCTCGTCGCTCATCTTCTCGTTCACTTTCCTTGCATGGGAACCCGCTCGTGGAGTTCGGTCTCGCGCCCGCGCTCGCGCTGCGGGGAAGCTGGTGGGGCCGATCAGGCCAGGGTGGCCGCGCCGCTCACACCCGTGGATCCGAAGCCGTTCGCGCCGCGGAGGCTCTCCGGGAGCGTGTCGACGGGGACGAAGACGGCGCGCGACACGGGCATGACGATGATCTGGGCGATCCGATCCCCCGCGGTCACCTCGAAGCTGTGCTCGCGATCGGTGTTGAGGAGGGTGACCTTGATCTCGCCACGGTAGCCCGCATCGACGGTGCCGGGAGAGTTCACGACCGTGATGCCGTGCTTCGCCGCGAGCCCGCTCCGCGGCACGACGAAGGCCGCATACCCGTGGGGCAGGGCGATGGACACTCCGGTGCCGATGAGCGCGCGCTCGCCGGGGCCGAGCGTCACGGACTCGCTCGCCACCAGATCGGCGCCCGCGTCGTCCGCGTGCGCGTAGTGGGGAGCCTCGGCGGCCAGGATGGGGACTTCAACAACATCGCTCACCCGGCCAGGGTAGCGGATCGACGCGTGCGCGGGCTGCTCGCACACGCAGTGCGCAGGTGATCGCGGGATAATGCTGCTATGACGAGTGACGCTGCCGCGCCCCGCGCGGCCTCCGCTTCCCCTGCCGCTGCCGAGTACCGGGAGCGGTTGATCCCCGGGCCGGGCATGTTCCTCGCGCTCCTGCTCGTGGTTCCCGCGGTCGCCCTCATCGCGACGCCGATCAATATCAATGCCGCCATCCCGTCCGGGATCATCGTGTACCTGATCGCCGCGGTGACGCTCATCTTGCTCTCGCCCACGATCCGCGTCGCGGGCGGGGAGCTCGTCGCCGGCCACGCCTCGATCCCCGTGTCCCAGCTCGGGGAGATCGAGCTCCTCGGCGCCGGTCGGCTGCGCGCCGCGATCGGCCCCGGGCTCGACGCGCGGAGCTACCTGCTCGTGCGCGGCTGGGTGAACCGCGGGATCCGGATCGAGAACATCGACCCGAGCGATCCCGCGCCCGTGTGGATCATCACGACACGGCACCCGCAGAAGCTCGCCGAGACGATCCGCGCGGCCCAGGCCGCCTGAGCCGTGCCGGCGATCTGAGCCGGATCTCGGCCCGAAACGCATCGAGCCCCTGCGCCGCCCTGATGGGCGAGCGCAGGGGCTCGATGCGTGTGCGGGCGACGTGGGCCGCGGGCGGGACTAGCCCGCGCACTCCGCGCAGACGGGACCGAGATCGCTCATGTGGTCCATCTGCGAGCGGTGCCGCACGAGGAAGCAGCTGACGCAGGTGAACTCATCATCCTGCTGCGGGAGCACGACGACATCGAGCTCCACGTCGGAGAGGTCCGAGCCGCCCAGATCGAAGCTGGGGTTGTCCGCGTCCTCGGAGTCGAGGCCGGATGCCCCCTTCGCCGGGCCGCGTTCCTTCAGCGCCTCGATGGAGTCGGCTTCTTCTTCGGACTTCCGGGGGGCGTCGTAATCGGTGGCCATTCTCTCCTGCAATCTTGTGCCGCGCTTCGGCACCTCAACCTTCGAGCGGCCACAGTCTGCCGTACGATTCCCCATTCGCGCAAACTCTGCGCCTTGGAGTTCTCTGTGCGCGTACAGCCGGGAACGAACTTTCCCACGCGCCGCGGGAATGTCGCCCGCTGCGCGCGAGGTGTGCCACCCTGGTTCGCGAGCGAGGAAGGGATGCGCCGAATGGACGAACTGCGCTTTGTGCGACGCGAGGATCAGGTACTGATCGTCGCGAACGATGCCGACCAGGAGTTCCGGCTCGTCGTAGACGATGCCGTGCTCAGCGAGCTGCGGAACCTCAGCCGCCGCGAACGCGACGCCTCGAAGGTGCGACCGCGTGAGATCCAGTCGCTGATCCGGGCCGGCAAGACCCGGGCCCAGGTGATGGAGATCACGGGCCTCGACGAGGCCGATATCGAGCGCTACGAGGAGCCCGTGCTGGCCGAGCGCCGGTACATCCTTGAGCGCGCGCACGCCGTGCCCGTGCGCGCCGAAGCGCACAGCGACACGGATCAGCGCTTCGGCGCCGTGATCGCCGAGCGGCTCGTGTCGCTCGGCGCCGAGGCGAGCGAGTGGGCGTCCTGGCGCGACGAGGAGACGGGCTGGATGGTGAGCCTCGAGTTTATCTCCCGCGATGTCGCGCACCGCGCCGTCTGGGGCTTCGACCACCGGAAGGGCGCGCTCTCCCCCGTCACGACCGACGCCGTGAACCTCTCGAAGCAGGGCGACGTCGGCGACCGGCTCATCCCGAAGCTCCGGGCCGTCGGCGCGGGCGAGGAGGCCGCACGCTTCGATTCGGGCGCCTTCGACGCTGAGGAGCTGCCGCAGGCCGACGGCGCGGCCCCCGACGCTCCGGCGAATGCCCCGGCCGAGACGCCCGCGACCGCGCAGGACGCCTCCCCCGCCGACGTCGCCGGCTCGGACGCCGACTACGCGCGCCGCCGGGAGATCGACCAGCGCGCGATCAAGACGCACGAGACCGAGCCGATCGATCTCAGCCAGACCGCGGACCTGCTCGACGCGCTGCGCCGCCGCCGCGGGGAACGCGACGAGGCGAACCGCGCGGCCGCGCAGGCCGATGTGGACTCGCTCGAGGCGGCGCTCGAGACGCCGAGTGCGCCGCTCACCGACGGCGCGCTGCCCGGGGAGCCGGCAGACGCCGCGCCCGTGCGCCCCGCAGAGACCCCGGCGCCCGCAGCTCCGCGGAGCATCTGGGGCGCGAGCGGGGTGAGCGGCTCGGCGCCGCCTCTGCGTCCGGCCGGCGGCTCGCAGGACGCGCCCGAGGCCCCGGAAGCGCCCGCAGCGCCGCAGTTGCGGCCCGCGCCCGCGCAGCCGGAGGAGCAGGACACCGCCCCCGTGCCGCGCCCCGGCCGCCCGGCGGTGCCGAGCACGGGCCGTCCCTCGCTTCCGAGCATCGGTCTGCCGTCCCAGTCTGCCCCCGCCGAGGCGAGTGAGCCGTCCGGCGGCGAAGCGGAGAAGCCCGGCCGCAAGGGGCGCGCCTCGATCCCGAGCTGGGACGACATCCTGTTCGGCACCCGGAGCGACGAGGACCCGAGCTAGCGCGGGGAGGAGCCGAGCGAGCTCGGGAAGGACCCCCGCGCGCTCAGCGCGCGGCCGCGACGCGTCCGACGAGCGCGGCGAAGCCGGTGCCCGCAAGGGCGCCCGCGAGTGCGAGCGGTACCCCGCGCTCCTCCTCGGTGAAGGAGCCGTGCTGGCCAACGAGCGCGCGAGCGCTCGGCTCATCCGTGCTCGTGTAGTAGGCGACCCGCTTGCGCGCGGCGATCAGCACATCGCCGAGGCGCGGTGCGACCTCATCGGCGACGTGCCCGAACATGCCGGAGTCGATGGCCTCCTGGCGGGTGAACACCCAGGCGCGATGCCCCTCCGCGGCCTCCCAGCGATCGCGCAGCTCAGCCGCACGAGCGGGATCCGCCGCGCCTGCCGCACCGCCCGGATCGTCGCTCAGGTAGAGCGAGCGGAAGCGTGGCTCGCCGCCGATCTCCGCAACGCCCGCGAGAAGCTCGGGCGCGGAGTCGAGGAGCACCTGCTGCGCCGCGGGGACGTCCACCATGCCGTGATCGGCCGTGAGCACCACGCCCACGTCGCCCGGGAGTGCGCGGAGGAAGTCCGCGAGCGCCGCATCGAGCTGCTCGAGCCGCTGCACCCAGGCGGCGCTCTCCCAGCCGTGCTCGTGGGCGGCGCGATCGAGCTCGTCGACGTAGAGGTACATGACCGTCGGCTCGCCGCCGCGGAGCGCGCGGGACGCGAGCGCGAAGCGGTCGTCGATGCGCTGGCCGGCGAGGTACTCGGCCCCGCTCAGGATCGCGCCGGTGAGGCCGCCGTCGGCGTGCGCGGGGCGGCCGATGACGACGGCCCGGGCGCCGAGCTCCCCCGCGGTCTCGAAGAGCGGACGCGCGCGTTGCCAGCTCCGCGGTTCGGCGATGCCCTCCCAGTCGCGCAGCGTGGTGAGCAGTCCGAGCTGGGGGTGCCGGATCCGGTACCCGATAAGCCCGTGCTCGCCGGGGAGGCGGCCCGTCGTGATGGCCGTCAGTGCGGCACCCGTGGTCGAGGGGGCGACGGTCTCGATCCTCCGCTGCTGGAGGCCAGAGATCGTGGGGGCGTGCCCCGCGCGGGCGCGGAGGTTCGCGTGCCCGAGCCCGTCGACCACGATAACCACGAAGGCACGGAGTGCCGGGATCAGCTCGGCGTCGATCTCCGCCGCGCCGGGGTGCCCGGAGGCCTCCGCGAGCACCGCGCGGGGATCGTGGCCGAGCCCGCGGGCGACCGCGGCCAATCCGCTTGGCAGAATCGCGGCAAGCCTCGCGCCGTTGTCGGCCGCTGTCGGTAGCATGATCTCCATTATGACCGAATCGTCCGGAGCCCCCCACGAGATCGCCGGCGAACGCATCGAGGACATCGACATCTCGCAGGAGATGGAAGGTTCGTTCCTCGAGTACGCCTATTCCGTGATCTACTCACGCGCGCTACCCGATGCGCGCGACGGCCTGAAGCCCGTGCAGCGCCGCATCCTGTTCATGATGACCGACATGGGCCTCCGGCCCGAGAAGGGCCACGTGAAGTCGGCCCGCGTCGTCGGCGAGGTCATGGGCAAGCTGCACCCGCACGGCGACTCGTCGATCTACGACGCGCTCGTGCGCATGGCTCAGGGCTTCGCGATGCGCCTCCCGCTCGTCGACGGCCACGGCAACTTCGGCTCGCTCGACGACGGTCCGGCCGCCTCTCGATACACGGAGGCGCGCCTGGCCGGCGCTGCGCTCGCGATGACGGACTCGCTCGACGAGGACGTCGTCGACTTCGTGCCCAACTACGACAACCAGATCATGCAGCCCGATGTGCTGCCCTCGGCGGTGCCGAACCTCCTGGTGAACGGCGCGAGCGGCATCGCGGTCGGCATGGCGACGAACCTCGCCCCGCACAACCTGATCGAGGTCGTCGACGGTGCGAAGCACCTGCTCCACCACCCCGAGGCGACGGTCGACGAGCTCATGGAGTTCATCCCCGGCCCCGATCTCCCGGGCGGCGGCACGATCGTCGGGCTCGACGGCGTGAAGGACGCGTACCGCACCGGGCGCGGCGCCTTCCGCACCCGGGCGAAGGTGGCAGTCGAGCAGCTGGGACCCCGGCGCACCGGGCTCATCGTCACCGAGTTGCCCTACCTCGTCGGGCCGGAGCGCGTGATCGAGAAGATCAAGCAGGGCGTCGAGGCGAAGAAGCTCTCTGGGATCTCGGATGTCGCCGACCTCACCGATCGCAAGAACGGGCTGCGGCTCGTGATCACGCTGAAGACGGGCTTCGCCCCGGAGGCGGTGCTCGAGCAGCTCTACCGCTACACCCCGCTCGAGGACTCGTTCAGCATCAACTCCGTCGCGCTCGTGAACGGCCAGCCGCAGACGCTCGGCCTGCGGGAGATGCTGCGGGTCTTCCTCGACCACCGGCTCTCCGTGATCACGCGGCGCACCGAGTACCGCCTCGGCAAGCGCCGCGACCGGCTGCACCTCGTCGAGGGTCTGCTCATCGCCATCGTCGACATCGACGAGGTGATCCAGCTCATCCGCACGAGCGACGACGCCGAGACCGCGCGCACCCGGCTTATGCAGGTCTTCGACCTGTCCGAGCTGCAGGCCGAGTACATCCTCGAACTGCGCCTCCGTCGCCTCACGAAGTTCTCGCGCGTCGAGCTCGAGGCGGAGCGCGACGAACTGAGCGCCGAGATCGCGCAGCTGCTCGAGATTCTCGGCAGCGATGAGCGGCTCCGCGGCGTCGTCGCCGACGAGCTCGATCAGGCCGCGGCGGCCTGGGGCACGCCGCGCCGCACCCTGCTCACGGGCGCGGTGATCCGCCCCACGCGGGCGGCGGCGGCCTCCGCCTCGCTCGAGGTGGCCGACTCCCCCTGCACGCTCCTCGTCTCCGTCACGGGGCGCGCGCTGCGCATCGATCGCGACCCGGAGGCGCCCGCCGCCCCGCGCGGCGCGTCGCGCGCGACGAAGCACGGGGCGATCCTCGCGAGCGTCGACGGCACCGTGCGCGGCGAGTTCGGTGCCGTGCTGAGCGACGGCTCGCTGCACCGCTTCACCCCGGTCGACCTCCCGCTCGTTCCCACGGCCAGCATCGCGTTCTCCGCCGGTGTGAAGCTGCTCGACTACCTCGGGGTCACGGACAAGAAGCTCCGGATCGTCGGCGTGGTTCCCCTCGATACGGAGACCCCCATCGGGCTCTTCACGAGCCAGGGCACCGTCAAGCGCGTCGTGCTCACCGAGCTCCCCGCGAAGCCGAGCTTCGAGGTGATCGGGCTGAAGAGCGGCGATCAGCTCGTCGGCGCGTTCCCTGCCCCGGACGGGGAGGAATTCGCCGCGGTCACGAGCGATGCGCAGCTGCTCCGCTTCGACGCGGCGTCGGTGCGCCCGCAGGGCCGCCCGGCCGGCGGCATGGCCGGTATCCGCTTGGGCGGGGACGCGCGCGTCGTCTTCGCCGGCTGCGTGCCGGCGGACGCGGAGGCGCGCGTCGTGACGATCGCGGACAGCTCGATCACGCTGCCGGGAACCGACGTTGCCACGGCCAAGATCACCGACTGGGCGGAGATCCCCGCGAAGGGCCGGGCAACCGGTGGCGTGCGGATTCAGCGCTTCCTCAAGTGGGAAGACCAGATCGCGTGCGCCTGGGTCGGCGTGGGCGAGCCGCGAGCGCTTGCCGCCGACGGCACGGCGCGGAAGCTGCCGAGCGAGCTCGGGAAGCGCGACGGATCGGGATCCCCGATCGACGGCGCCGCCGCCTTCGTCGGCCTCGCCTCCTAGCACGGCTCCGGACGGGGCCCGCCTCCGCTCCCCGCGCGGGTTCGATGGTGATCCGGGAGTCGCTCTCGATACCGGATCACCGTCCAGGCGATGCTCTCTGCGGCGGGCTTTGCAGCGAGGTCGCGCGTGGGCGCGGGACCCTGGGCGGCTAGAGCCCGATGAGCACGACGCCGAGCACCACGGTGCAGGCGGCGAGCACGCGGAGCGCGGGCCGCGACTCGCGGAAGCGCCAGGCCCCGTAGAGACCCACGAGCACGACGCTCACTTCGCGCATGGGCGCGACGAGTGCGACGGGCGCGATCGTCACGGCCGTGAGCACGAGGACGTAGGAGAGCGGCGAGAGCAGGCCGAAGGCGAGGAGCCGGCGCCAACTCCCCCGCCACTCGGCGCCGAGCCGCGCGAGCGCTGCGGCCGGGCCGCCGCGCCGCAGGAGCGCGAGCGTGAAGAACGGCACCTCCGCGAGGGCGCACCCCACCATGAACGCGACGGGGGCGACTCCGAGCTCCGTCACGGTGAATGCGTCCCACACGGTGTACGCGGCGATCGCGACGCCGGTGAGGAGTCCGTACGCGAGTGCGGGATCGAGCCGACCGCGGTGACGGGGCGCCGCTCCGGCCACACCCCGTGCCGCGCGGCCGCTCCCTCGGCTGATGAGCCCGAACGAGACCACGCCGGCGATGATGAGCGCGACGCCGCCGAGCGCGAGCCAGCCGGGCCGCTCACCGAGGAACAGCACGGCGACGAGCACCGTGAGAATCGGCCCCGTGCCGCGTGCCGTGGCGTACACGGTGGAGAGCTCACCGCTCGCGTAGCCGCGCTGGAGGACCACCATGTAGGCGACGTGGAGCACGCCCGAGACGAGGATGCCGAGCAGCGCGCTGCTAAGGCTCGCCGTGCCGAAGCCGCCCGTGAACGGGATCGCGATGGCCCAGAGCACGGCGGAGACGAGCGATCCCCACCAGAGGAACGGCATGCCGGAGCCGCTCGAGCGGTGCGCCAGGATGTTCCAGGCCGCATGGCAGACGGCGGCGGTGAGAACGAGAACGAGTGCGGTGAGCGACATGGGAACCTCTCCTCCGCCGCGGGCGCGACGAAGCGGTTCCTCCAGGCTTTTGTCCGTTCAGATGACGCGCCGCCGGGCGGCAGCGCGTGGTGCCGCTCGGACCACGACGGACTCTCGTCCCGGAACCCTAGGCACTGTCGGGATTCAGCCTAGCAGGGCCCCGGCCGCGCCGCCCCGCGAGGCGGGGCAGCGCGGCCGCGGGACTCCGGATCAGGCGTCGATGCGCTCGCGGTCGAGGTCGTCTGCGTTCTCGATGATGAACTCCTTGCGCGGGGCGACATCGTTGCCCATGAGCAACTCGAACACCTGGGACGCGGCGTGCGCGTCCTCCACGCGAACACGGCGCAGCGTGCGGTGCTCGCGATCCATGGTGGTCTCCGCAAGCTGATCGGCGTCCATCTCGCCGAGACCCTTGTAGCGCTGGATCGGCTCCTGGTACTTCTTGTTCCGCTTGCGCAGGTCGGCGAGCAGCGCGTTCAGCTCCCGCTCGCTGTAGGTGTAGATGACGTCGTTCGGCTTGCGTCCCGCGTTCTGCACGATCACCCGGTGGAGCGGCGGCACCGCGGCGTAGACGCGGCCGGCCTCGAGCATGGGGCGCATGTAGCGGAAGAAGAGCGTGAGCAGCAGGGTGCGGATGTGCGCGCCGTCCACATCGGCGTCGCTCATGAGGATCACCTTGCCGTAGCGCGCCGACTCGATGTCGAAGTCGCGCCCCGAACCCGCGCCGATCACCTTGATGATGGCCCCGCACTCCGCGTTGCTCAGCATCTCGGCGACGGACGCCTTCTGCACGTTGAGGATCTTGCCGCGGATCGGCAGGAGCGCCTGGAACTCGCTGTCCCGCGCCGGGCGCGCGGTGCCGAGCGCGCTGTCGCCCTCGACGATGAACAGCTCGGTCTCGGCGACGTTCTTCGAGCGGCAGTCGATCAGCTTGGCCGGGAGCGAGGAGCTCTCGAGAGAGCTCTTCCGGCGCGCCGTATCGCGCTGCGCACGGAGCGCGATCCGGGCCTTCATCTCGGAGACCATCTTCTCGAGCAGGGCGCCGGTCTGCACCTTGTCGGGCTTTTTGGTCGACTCGTAGCGGGCGGTGAGGCCCGAGACGATCGCGCGGGAGACGATCTGGCGCACGGCGGCGGTGCCGAGCACCTCCTTCGTCTGCCCCTCGAACTGCGGCTCGGGTACGCGCACGGTCACGACCGCGGTGAGGCCCGTGAGGATGTCGTCCTTGTCGGGCTTGTCGCTGCCCGCCTTCAGCTTGCGGGCGTTCTGCTCGATCTGCTTCCGGAAGAACTTCGTGAGGCCCTGTTCGAAGCCCGAGAGGTGCGTGCCGCCCTTCGGCGTCGCGATGATGTTGACGAAGCTCTGGATCTCGGTGTCGTAGCCCGTGCCCCAGCGCAGCGCGATGTCGACCTCGCACTCGCGCTGCACCTCGCGGGAGACGAGGTGACCGGTCTCCTCATCCATCACGGGGACGGTCTCGGTGAAGGTGCCAGAGTCGGTCACGCGCCAGGTGTCCGTGAGCGCAGCGTCGACCGCGAGGTAGTCGACGAACTCGGAGATGCCGCCCTCGTACGCGAAGCGGTGCACGGGAGCGGTGCCATCCTCGCCAAGAGACTCCGGTCGCTCGTCGGTGATCTCGAGGCCGAGCCCGGGGACGAGGAACGCCGTCTGCCGCGCGCGGGCCACGAGGGACTCGGGCTCGAACTTGGCCGACGCGAGGAAGATCTGCGGATCCGCCCAGTAGCGCACGCGGGTGCCCGTGACCCCCTTCTTCACCTTGCCGACCACGCGGAGCTCGGAGGAGTCCTCGAAGGGCGTGAACGGGCTTTCCGGCCCCGCTCCCGCGAACGTGCCCGGCTCGCCGTGCCGGAAGGACATGGCCCAGGTCTTGCCGTCGCGATCCACCTCGACGTCGAGGCGCGAGGAGAGCGCGTTCACGACGGAGGCACCCACACCGTGGAGGCCGCCCGAGGAGGCGTACCCGCCGCCGCCGAACTTGCCGCCGGCGTGCAGCTTCGTGAAGACGAGCTCGACGCCCGAGAGGCCGCTCTTGGGCTCGATGTCGACCGGCACGCCGCGCCCGTTGTCGGTGACGGTCACGCTGCCGTCGGCGTGCAGGCGGATCCCGATCTCGGAACCGTGTCCGGCGAGCGCCTCGTCGACGGAGTTGTCGATGATCTCCCAGAGGCAGTGCATGAGCCCGCGCGAGTCGGTCGTGCCGATGTACATGCCGGGTCGCTTGCGCACCGCCTCGAGCCCCTCGAGGACGGTGAGATGGCGTGCGGAGTAGTTCGACTCCGACGCCTGGGTTGCTCGCTCAGTGGCCACGTGCCAGGACCCCTTCCGTGTGTGGACTCCCCTACCCTAGGGCAGACCCCCGACACGGGCCCGCAGCGCCCTCGGCGAGTGCGGAAGCGGGCCGCGCCGATACGCGGTCAGCGAACCTGAGCGGCCCGGAGCGGGGAATCCGAGCGGGACGTGTTTTGATAGACGTGAACGAAACCCACGATGGACGGGAGGTCGCCATGACGACAATCGAGCAGGATCGTACCGACACGATCGATGCCGCGGATCGCCCGCTCACCGCACTCGACCGCTGCGACAGCTGCGGCGCACAGGCCTATGTGCGCGTCATGCTGAGCGGGAGCGAGCTGCTGTTCTGCGCGCACCACGCACACAAGCACGAGGCCAAGCTCCGCCCGATGGCGGAGATCTGGCACGACGAGAGCCACAAGCTGAACGCCTAGCGTTCGCCCGCGCTCGCACCGCACGCGGTGCCCGCACGATGGCAGGAACGACAACGGGCCCGGGAGCAATGCTCCCGGGCCCGTTGTCGGTGCGGCGGACGGCCTACTCGAGGTAGTCGCGCAGCTGCTGCGACCGCGAGGGATGACGCAGCTTCGCCATCGTCTTCGACTCGATCTGGCGGATGCGCTCGCGCGTCACGCCGAAGGTGTCACCGATCTGGTCGAGGGTCTTCGGCATGCCGTCGCCCAGGCCGAAGCGCATGCGGATCACGCCAGCCTCGCGCTCGGAGAGCGAGTCGAGGAGCTGCTCGAGCTGCTGCTGCAGCATCGTGAAGCCCACAGCGTCGGCGGGGACCACAGCCTCGGTGTCCTCGATGAGATCGCCGAACTCGCTGTCGCCGTCCTCGCCGAGGGGCGTGTGCAGCGAGATCGGCTCACGGCCGTACTTCTGCACCTCGATGACCTTCTCCGGGGTCATGTCGAGCTCGCGGCTCAGCTCCTCGGGAGTGGGCTCGCGCCCGAGATCCTGGAGCATCTGACGCTGCACGCGGGCGAGCTTGTTGATGACCTCGACCATGTGCACCGGGATGCGGATCGTGCGCGCCTGGTCCGCCATGGCGCGGGTGATCGCCTGGCGGATCCACCAGGTGGCGTAGGTCGAGAACTTGAAGCCCTTGGTGTAGTCGAACTTCTCGACGGCGCGGATGAGACCGAGGTTGCCCTCCTGGATGAGATCCAGGAACTGCATGCCGCGGCCCGTGTAGCGCTTCGCGAGCGAGACCACGAGGCGGAGGTTCGCGCCGAGCAGGTGGCTCTTCGCGCGCTGGCCATCGCGGGCGACCCACTTGAGCTCGCGCTCGAGCTTCTTGGGCAGCCCCTTCTCCGTGGCGAGCTTCTCCTCGGCGAACAGGCCGGCCTCGATACGCATCGCGAGCTCGACCTCCTCGGCAGCGTTGAGGAGCGCGACCTTGCCGATCTGCTTCAGGTAGTCCTTGACCGGGTCGGCGGTCGCGCCGGGGATCGCGGTGGTGACGGTCGGAACGTCCTCCTCCTCACCGGCCTTCAGCACGATCGCACCGCGGGGCAGCGGGACGGTCGGGGCGGGAGCGGGCTTCTCCTCCTCGGCGGCCTCGGCGGCCTCCTCGTCGATCTCGGTCTCGTCGATCTCGGGCTCTTCGACCTGCTTCGCCGCCCGCTTGGTCGCGGGCTTCTTCGCTGCCGCCTTCTTCGCGGCGGGCTTCTTCGCCGCGGGGGCGTCGTCGCTCGTCTCGCCGGCCGCAGCAGCAGCCGCGGCCTTGTTCGCGGCGCGGGTGGCCGCAGCCTTCTTGGCGGCCTCCGAACGGGCGGAAGCCGTCTTCGTCGCCGCTGCGGTCTTCTTCGCAGGCGTCGTTGCCGCGGAGTCCGTCGCAGTCTCGGCGGCCTCGGCGTCGGATCCGGCCGCAGCCGCCTTCGTCGTGGTCGCTCGGGTCTTGGGGGTGGATGCAGTTGCCACGCAGCCGCCTCTCTCTATCGAATGCCGCGCTGTGGTGTCGAACGCTTCCGACAAGTGCTCACAGCATGAAAACCCATGTCAAGCCCGGGTGAATTCCTCGCAGAGGAAACCGACTCGGATTGAATGGGTTGGTCGCTTCCATTTTAGCACGTCGGACCTCTGCTCCCGGACACTCAGGGGCCTCCGCGCGCCGCGCGATCGCCGGTGCCGCGCCTCCTCCGTGCCGCTCTTCCTCCGTGCCGCTCCTATTCCGTGCCGGGCCCGCCCGTGCCGGGATCCCCCGCTCCGGGATCTCTCGCATCATCTCCCGCGCCGGGGCGCTGCTGCTCGGCGAGGAAGCGTTCGAGCTCGCTCGCGATCTGATCGGCCGTGGGAATGGTGCCGTCCTCGGACATGAGCGGTGAGCGTGAGGTCTGATCCTCCATGTACGCGTCGTAGCGGCGCTCGAGCGTACGCACCATCTCGAGCGACTCCTCGTTGTCGGCCAGCTGTGAGTCGAGCTGCGCCTCGAAACGGCGAGCCGACTCACGCACCTCGTCGGTCGCGAGGATCAGCCCCGTCGCCGCCATGATCCCGTCGAGCGCCACGCGGAGCGCCTCGGGGTACTCCGTGTTCGCAAGATAGTGCGGGATCAGCAGGGCGAAGCCCGCCACTTCCTCCCCCAGGCTGTGGAGTCGATACTCGAGCACGTGCGCGGCCGACGCGGAGATCTTCGTCTTCGGGCGCCACACGGAGCGGGCCTCGATGAGATCGTCGCGTGAGCCGCTCACCGTCATCGACAGCGGGCGCGTGTGCGGCACCGGCATGGGGATCGCGTGCGACCAGACGGTGATCGACACTTCGAACTCGTGCACGAGCAGCAAGACCGTGTCGATGAACTGGTCCCAGCGGAAGTCGGGCTCGAAGCCGCTGAGGAGCAGGAACGGGGCGCCGAACTCGTCGTGCGCGAGGCTGAGGCTGAGCTCCTCGGGCGCGTAGTCGACGAAGTGATCCTCGTCGAAGGTGATGATGGGCCGGCGCGCGCGGTAGTCGAGCAGGAGATCGGCGTTGAAGCGCACGATCTCCTCGGGCTGGTACCGGCTCCAGAGGTACTCCTCGAGCTGCGAGACCGCTCCGCCGGCATCGCTCAGCCCCTGCATCGCGATGATCAGCGGGAGCCCGCGCGGAACGCTCGCACGGCGCTCGGCGTACACGGCGGAGAAGATTGATTCGGTCACCCCTCCATCCTACGAATCCGGCGGCGGATGTGGCAGGAATCCGTCACGCCCGCAGCGAACCCCGTATTCCCCGGCACGGCGGCCGGGAGCGTTCGCCCGGGCGCCGCCCGCGGGCCGCGGCGCGCCCCGCGGCAACCCGGCCGACGCACGTGTCGCGGGTGTAGGGTGGGCAAGGACTGCCCGAGCAACCGCGGGCACCGCCTCTATTGCGCACACACCGAGGGAGATCCCACTTGGCCGATCAGCAGTTTGACATCGTCGTCCTGGGCGGCGGAAGCGCCGGATACGCCACCGCGATCCGCGCGACGCAGCTCGGGCTCACCGCAGCCGTCATCGAGAAGGACAAGCTCGGCGGCACCTGCCTGCACCGCGGCTGCGTTCCGACGAAGGCCCTCCTCCACGCGGCCGAGGTCGCGGACGTCGCACGCGACGGCGAGACCTACGGCATCCTCTCGAGCGTCGCGGGCATCGACATCGCGAAGGTGAACAGCTACCGCGAGAACCTCGTCGCGGGCAAGCACAAGGGCCTCCAGGGCCTCCTCAAGGCGAACAAGATCACGGTCATCGAGGGCGAGGGCAAGCTCGTCTCGGCGAACACGGTGCAGGTCGGCGCCGACCGCATCACGGGCACGCACGTCGTGCTCGCCACGGGCTCCTACTCCCGCTCGCTCCCCGGCCTCGAGATCGGCGGTCGTGTGATCACGAGCGAGCACGCCCTCGAGCTGCAGGAGGTGCCCGCCAAGGTCATCATCCTCGGCGGCGGCGTGATCGGCGTCGAGTTCGCGAGCGTGTGGCGCTCCTTCGGCGCGGACGTGACGATCGTGGAGGGCCTCCCCCACCTCGTTCCGAACGAGGAGGAGTCGGTCTCGAAGCAGCTCGAGCGCGCGTTCCGCAAGCGCGGCATCGACTTCAAGCTGGGCGTCCGGTTCCAGTCGGTCACGCAGGATGCGTCGAGCGTCACCGTGAACCTCGAGGACGGCACCGTCCTCACCGCTGACTACCTGCTCGTCGCTGTCGGCCGCGGCCCGGCCACGCAGGGGCTCGGCTACGAAGAGGTCGGGATCCAGATGGACCGCGGCTTCGTACTGACGAACGAGCGCCTCGCGACGAACGTGCCTGGCGTGTACGCCGTCGGCGACATCGTGCCGGGCCTCCAGCTCGCGCACCGCGGCTACCAGCAGGGCATCTTCGTCGCCGAGGAGATCGCGGGCCTCGCTCCCGTGATCGTCGAGGACGTGAACATCCCGAAGGTCACCTACTGCGACCCGGAGATCGCGTCCGTCGGCCTCACCGAGGCGAAGGCCAAGGAGAAGTACGGCGCGGAGAACGTCACGAGCTACGAGTACAACCTCGCGGGCAACGCGAAGAGCTCGATCCTCGGCACCGCGGGCTCGGTGAAGGCCGTGCGCGTGGTCGACGGCCCCGTCGTCGGAGTCCACATGATCGGCGCCCGCGTGGGCGAGCTTGTCGGCGAGGCGCAGCTCATCGTGAACTGGGAGGCGCACCCGGAGGACGTCGCACCGCTCGTGCACGGCCACCCCACGCAGAACGAGACCATCGGCGAAGCGATGCTGAAGCTCGCCGGCAAGCCGCTGCACGCCATCTGAGCGCGGCGAACGACAGACTGATACGAAACGGAGAAATGCACGATGAGTGAATCGGTGGTCCTCCCCGCACTGGGCGAGAGCGTGACCGAGGGCACGGTGACCCGCTGGCTCAAGAACGTCGGCGATACCGTCGAGATCGACGAGCCCCTGCTCGAGGTCTCCACGGACAAGGTCGATACCGAGATCCCCTCCCCCGTCGCGGGCGTGCTCCAGGAGATCCTGGTGCAGGAGGACGAGACCGCCGAGGTGGGCGCGGTGCTCGCCGTCGTCGGCGACGGAGCTGCCGCTCCGGCCGCTCCCGCTGCCCCCGCAGCTGCCGCACCCGAGGCGCCCGCCGCTGCCGCTCCGGCTGCTCCGGCCGCGGCACCCGCTGCTCCGGCCGCTGAGGCTCCGGCTGCTGCCCCCGCCCCCGCGGGTGGCGGCGAAGAGGTCGTGCTCCCCTCCCTCGGTGAGAGCATCACCGAGGGCACGGTGACCCGCTGGCTCAAGAACGTCGGCGACGCCGTCGAGGTGGACGAGCCCCTGCTCGAGGTGTCGACCGACAAGGTGGACACCGAGGTGCCCTCGCCCATCGCGGGCGTGCTCCAGGAGATCCTGGTGCAGGAGGACGAGACCGTCGAGGTGGGCGCCGCGCTCGCGCGCATCGGCTCCGGCGCGGCTCCGGCCGCTCCCGCTGCTCCGGCTCCGGCGCCTGCAGCAGCTCCGGCCGCTCCGGCTCCGGCTCCGGCTCCGGCCGCCGCTCCGGCTCCGGCTCCGGCTCCGGCTCCGGCCGCCGCTCCCGCGCCCGCAGCGGCTCCCGCCGCGCCGGCCCCCGCCGCTGCTCCGGCCCCCGCCGCGCCCGCTGCCCCGGCAGCACCCGCTGCGTCGTCGAACTACGTCACTCCGATCGTGCGCAAGCTCGCGAACGAGCGCGGTGTCGATCTCGCGACTGTGACTGGCACCGGTGTCGGCGGTCGGATCCGCAAGGAGGACGTGCTCGCCGCAGCCGCCCCCGCAGCGGCAGTGACGTCGAGCGCTCCCGCAGCCGCCGCGCCCGCTGTCGAGGTCTCGGAGCTTCGTGGCACGACGCAGAAGATGAGCCGCCTCCGCAAGGTGATCGCCGAGCGCGCGGTCGCGTCGCTCCAGGCGACGGCTCAGCTCACCACCGTGGTCGAGGTCGATGTCACCAAGGTCGCGCAGCTCCGCCAGGCGAAGAAGGACGAGTTCTTCGCGAAGACCGGCTCGAAGCTCTCCTTCCTGCCGTTCTTTGCCCTCGCGGCCGCCGAGGCGCTCCGGACCTACCCGATCATCAACGCGACGGTGGAGGGCGACTCGATCGTCTACCCCGACACGGAGAACATCAGCATCGCGGTGGACACCGAGCGCGGCCTCCTCACCCCCGTGCTCCGCGCGGCGGGCGAGAAGAACATCGCCGAGATCTCGGGCGAGATCGCTGACCTCGCGCAGCGCACGCGTGATAACAAGCTGACGCCCGACGAGCTCAGCGGTGGCACCTTCACGCTGACGAACACCGGCTCGCGCGGCGCGCTCTTCGACACGCCGCTCGTCTTCCTGCCCCAGGTCGCAATCCTGGGCACCGGTGCGGTTGTGAAGAAGCCCGTCGTGGTCTCCGGCCCCGAGGGCGACGCCATCGCGGTGCGCTCGACGGTCTACCTCGCGCTGTCCTACGATCACCGTATCGTCGATGGCGCCGATGCCGCCCGCTTCCTCACGCAGGTGCGCCTGCGCCTGGAAGCCGGCGACTTCGCGGCGAACCTCGGGATCTAACTCCCCGAATCGCCGAAGCGCACGGTCCGAGGCCGCGTTCCCCGATCACGGGGGACGCGGCCTCGCTGCGTGTGCGGCAGCTCGGCGAACGGCGCCCGCTTCGGCGAGCGGGCCGCGCCGGCCCGTGGTGCGCGCCGCTTCGTTGCGCACGCGGAGGCGTGGCGTGATCCGGGATCGCACCGCGGCGTGCACGGCGTCTCGCGCCGCTGCCGGGTGCCAGTCGGCGCCCCAGTCGGCGAGTTCCGCGAGCGCCTCATCAAGCGCCTCCGCGATGAGCCCTTGCCCGGCGAGTGACGCGGCCAGTCGCGGAAGCGCGGCGCCGAGCAGTTCGCACCCCGCATCGTGGCGGTGCCGCGCCCCGCGCGCGGACCGAGGGACGGAGTCGGTTCCGGGGTCGGTGCCGGGGTCGCTGCCGGTGCCGGTTCTGGCATCCGAGCCGGGAGCGGGGCTCCTCGTCTGCGCGGCGAGCTGGATGTCGACGCAGCGCCCCGTCGCGCGGAGCGCGATGCCTCGCGCGCAGAGCGCCTCGAGAGCGGCCGCGGCCGCGGCGCCGGCGCCGGGTGCGCGCGCCCCGTGCTTCCGCTGAGTGAACTGAGCCATGGTGCCAGGATTGCGCAGGCCCCGAGGCAGGTGCCCGGCCCGGCCGGTCCGGTGGATGGACCCCGGATGAACGCGAGTGCACGGCGCCTGTGAGCGGCGCGCGAGGGACGCTTCGCCGCTCCCATTCCCGCGCGCGTTCGGGGAAGCGCCCGGGAACCGATATCCTAGAAGGTATGGCAGCAGAGAAGGCGAAGCGCGACGGTCGCATCAAGCAGATGATCGAGATCTACCGGACCACGAAGGTCCATGATCGGAATCTTCCGTGGGTGCTGCTCGCCGTGTTCATCGCGCCCATCCTCGTCTCCGTGCTCCTCGCCTGGCTCCTGCCCGGCGGGTGGTTCGGCTGGGTGATCTGGCCGATCTCGGGCATTCTCGTGGGCCTGCTCCTCGTCATGATCGTGCTCGGCCGCCGCGCCGAGAAGATGGCGTACCAGCAGATCGAGGGCCGCCCCGGCGCGGTCGGCGCGGTCGTGCAGGGTGCGCTGCGCCGCTCGTGGCGCGGCTCCGAGGTGCCGATCGCCATCAACCGCAACCAGGACGCGGTCTACCGCGTGGTGGGGCGCGGTGGCGTCGTGCTCATCTCCGAGGGTTCGCGCGCGCGTACGGAGCGCATGGCAGCGGACGAGGAGCGCAAGGTGAAGCGCGCGCTCCGCAACGTCGAGGTCGTGCACCTCTACGTCGGCCCGGACGGCGACGGCATCCCGCTCGCGAAGCTCTCGAAGACGCTCGTCAAGCTCAAGCCGAAGCTCTCGCGCAACGAGGTCGCTGCGGTCTACAACCGTCTGAGCTCGCTGCAGGCTGCGCCGGTCGGCATCCCGAAGGGGATGGATCCGAACCGCATCCGCTCGCAGCGCCCCCGCTAAGCCCGATGGCCCCCTCGACTCCCCAGCGCTTCGGCGATCTTGAGCCCAGCGCGTGGCCGGGTGAGCGCCTCGGCCTGCCCGAGAGCGGCCCGCGATCGGTGGGCCGTCTCGGTCGACGCGTCCTCGCGATCCTGATCGACTGGGGCCTCGCGGCCCTCCCCGCCTACTTCCTCGTGGGCGGCCCAAACGCGAGCTGGTGGCACTTTGGCTGCTTCGCGCTCATGCAGATCATCTTCATTCCGACGATCGGTGGCTCGATCGGGCACCGACTCCTCGGCATGCGGGTCGTGCCGATCGCGGGCGGGTGGGTCGGTGTGTGGCGCCCGATCGTGCGCACGGCGCTCATCTGCCTCGTGATCCCGGTGCTCGTCTGGGATTCGGACCAGCGCGGCTTCCACGACAAGATCGCGGGAACCGTTCTCGTCCGCGGCTGAGCCCGAGGCGCCCCCGTTCCCTCCGAGTTTCGTGTGCGTGTAACACTCGCGAAACATGAGAATCACGGTTCCGAAACGCTGCGCACATAAGCTGGTCTCAAGCGAACGGTGCCTGAGGGCACACCGGCAATGAGGAGCAGCATGTTCACCACCCCCCAGGAAGTCATCGACTTCATCAAGGAAACCGACGTCAAGTTTGTCGACATCCGCTTCACGGATCTTCCGGGGGTGCAGCAGCACTTCAACATTCCCGCGGCCACCGTCGATGATGATTTCTTCGAGGTCGGGCAGATGTTCGACGGTTCCTCGATCCGCGGCTTCGCGGGCATCGCCGAGTCGGACCTGCAGCTCATCCCCGACGTCACCACGGCCTACGTCGATCAGTTCCGCCTCGAGCGCACGCTGATCGTGGTCTGCGACATCTTCAACCCGCGCACGGGTGAGATCTACTCGAAGGATCCCCGCCAGGTCGCGAAGAAGGCCGAGCAGTACCTGGTCTCGACGGGCATCGCCGACACCGCGTTCTTCGCGCCGGAGGCCGAGTTCTACATCCTCGACTCGGTCCGCTACGCGAACACCCCGCAGCGCACGTTCTACGAGATCGACTCGGAGGAGGCGCACTGGAACTCCGGCCGCAAGGTCGAGGGCGGTAACCTCGGCAACACGACGCCGGCCAAGGGCGGCTACTTCCCCGTCTCCCCCGTTGACAAGCAGGCCGATCTGCGCGACGACATCTCGCTCCGCCTCGTCGAGGCCGGCCTCCACCTCGAGCGCTCGCACCACGAGGTCGGCGCGCCCGGCCAGGCCGAGATCAACTACCGCTTCGACACGATGGTGAACGCTGCCGACGACGTGCTGAAGTTCAAGTACATCGTGAAGAACACGGCCGAGCTCTGGGGCAAGACCGCCACCTTCATGCCGAAGCCGGTCTTCGGTGACAACGGTTCGGGCATGCACACGCACATGTCGCTCTGGAAGGGTGGCGATCCCCTGTTCTACGACGAGAACGGCTACGCCGGCCTCTCGGACACGGCCCGCTGGTTCATCGGCGGGATCCTGCACCACGCTCCCGCGCTGCTCGCGTTCACGAACCCGACGATCAACAGCTACCGCCGTCTCGTGAAGGGCTACGAGGCGCCGGTGAACCTGGCGTACTCCGCGGGCAACCGCTCCGCCGCGGTTCGCATCCCGCTCACGGGCTCGAACCCCAAGGCGAAGCGCATCGAGTTCCGCGCTCCCGACGCCTCGGGCAACCCGTACCTCGCGTTCGCCGCGCAGCTCATGGCCGGCCTTGACGGCATCCGCAACCGGATCGAGCCGATGGAGCCCATCGACAAGGACCTCTACGAGCTCCCCCCGGAGGAGGCGAAGAACATCCCGCAGGTCCCCGGATCGCTCGAGGAGGCGCTCGCGGCACTCGAGGCGGATCACGACTTCCTGCTCGAGGGCGGCGTGTTCACCGAGGAGCTGATCCAGACCTGGATCGAGCTGAAGAACGAACTGGAGATCGCCCCCATGGCGCTCCGGCCGCACCCCTTCGAGTTCGAGCTCTACTACGGCGTGTAAGCACTCCTCGCCCGCACCGAGAAGCCCCCGGAGCGCCTGCGCAGCAGGCGGCCCCGGGGGCTTTCCCGTGTGTCGGGCGGGATCTCGTCTACGCGGCGATCTGCCAGGCGCCCACGAAGATGAGCGCGAACACCACGAGGCCGGTCGCGCCCAGGAAGCCGAGCCCGCCCAACACGATCCCCGTGATCGCGAGACCGCCGGCCTGGCGGCGCCGCAGTGCGACACTGCCGCAGATGATCGCGGCGAGGCCCGCAGCGGCGGCGAAGATGGGCGTGGTGAAGCCGCCGAGGATCGGGAAGAGCACGCCGAGCAGCACGAGGCTCAGGATGCCGAGTGTCAGTGCGGAGGTGGCGAGCCTGCGCTCTGCGGGGAGGGCGGTGGTGGCGGCGTTCATTCGGATCCTTCGAGCGGGGCGTCGTGCGCCTGCGGAGAAACTTGGACTATCGCTAATATAAGCCATAGTCCAATTACTTCGTGAAATGAGGCCCCGTGTCCGTCGAATCCCCCAGCCGCACGCTTGCAGATGCGCCCCGCGCCGACGAGGGCTACTACGGCCCCGAGAGCCTGTCGTGGCGCATCTTCTCGGACCCCTCCTCGATGCTCGGGGCGAAGAACGCCCTCTTCCTCCAGATGCTCGAGCCCGCCATGATGACCCACTTCGAGCGCGTCTCTCTCACCTCCGACGGCCCCGAGGAGATGGCGCTGCGCTTCGATCGCACCTCGGCCTATCTCCGTGACGCGATCTTCGCGGACCGCGCCCATGCCGACGCCGCGGCCGCCCACGTCGATCGCCTCCACGAGCGCGCCTCGTGGACGAATCCGGAGACGGGCGAGGTGGTGAGCGCGAAGCAGCCCGAGTGGCAGCGTTGGACCTGGTGGACGTACATCTGGTCCGCGCTTCGCGGCTATCAGGAGTTCGGCCCCGGGCTTAGCACGGACGAGGCGGATCGCGCGGTCCGCGAGTCTCGCCTGGGTGCGGAGAAGCTGTTCGTTCCCGGGCCCTACTTCGAGACCTTCGCGGACCTCGACCAGTACATCCGGGACGAACTCAACACGAAGTCGCTCACGCTCTTTGCGGCGCTCGCCGGGCACACCCTCCGGCACCCGGACGTCTCGGGGCCCATCGCGAAGTGGGCGACGCGGCGCGTGATTAACGGCATCCTCTCGCTGCTGCCGGAGAGCGCGCTCTACTTCTACGCGGTCGAGGATCGCAGCGCTCGGGAGCTCGCCCGCGGCGCCCGCTTCACGCGCTTCGTGGCGCGACTCGCGCGGAAGAACCAGACGGCGGAGCAGCTCATGGCCCAGGCGGTCGGCGAGTCGATCGCCCAGCCGTACCAGCGGGTGCGCCCGGCGCGTTCCTGATGGGTGCCCAGACACCACTCGAGCCGGTCCGCGTGGGACGCGGGCCGGCTCGAGTGGTGGCGCGGGGTGAATCCCCGTGGCAACGACGCTGTTGCGGCGCTGAGTAGCGCGAGTGCGCTAGGACTCGAGCTCGTCTTCGAGCTCGGAGCCGTCCTCTGCGAGGAGGGCCTCCAGGAGTGATTGTAGGTACTGCATAACGATCAGGTTACGCTTCGATAACGTCTTTGGGAAGACCCCGAGGTGAACGGCAGGCAAACGATGCGTCTGCTGGGAGATTCACCGACGTTCTGGGAAATCGACGGGGTCGTAGCCGAAGAACTCGCGCTCGACGACGCCACGGGCGCGGCGAGAAACGGCGAACCAGCGTTCTTCGAGCTCGGAGGTGCGGCGGCGCGGCATGCCCAGCACGCTCGCGATCCCCTCGAGCTCCCCGCGATCGACGGGCAAGGAATCGCTCGCCCGCCCGTTCCACAGCTTCAACGCCGATCGGACGCTGCTCGCGAAGCGCCACGACTCCGCGAGGATCTCGGCGTCCTCCGCGGCGATCAGCTCGTGCTCGGCCGCGGCCCCGAGGGCTCGGAGCGTCTCGACCGTGCGGAGCGCCGGGAACCGGGCCCCGAAGCGCAGCTGCAGGAGCTGCACGAGCCACTCCACATCCGTCAGGCCGCCCGGGCCCAGCTTCAAGTGCCGCTTCGGATCCGCGCCGCGCGGCAGCCGCTCGGCCTCCACGCGCGCCTTCATCCGGCGGATCTCGCGCACCTGCTCGTCGCCGAACTCCGCCGGGTAGCGGATCTCGTCGGCGAGCTCGATGAACGCGAGCCCGAGCGGAGCATCGCCCGCGACGGGCCGGGCGCGGAGCAGCGCCTGTGCCTCCCAGGTGACCGACCACCGCTCGTAGTACGCGCGCGAGGCGTCGAGGCTCCGAGCCAGTGGCCCGTTCTTGCCCTCGGGCCGCAGATCGAAATCGAGATCGACCGGGAAGCGCGGATCCGAGACCAGGCGGCGCAGCTCGGTGACCCGCTTGATCGCCGCGCGCGAGGCGCGATCCGCGGGCACCGCCGAGGCGGGCCGGAATACCGCGATCAGGTCGATGTCCGAAGCGAAGCCGAGCTCGCCGCCCCCGTAGCGGCCCATGCCGATCAGGGCGAGCGTCGCCTCCTCGGGCTGCTCCGCGATCTGCGCGGCGCGGTCGAGCATGATGAGGAGGGCGTCGAGCAGCGCGGTGTGCGCGGCGTCGAGCCCGCGCGCGACATCGGGCTCGTCGATCACTCCCGTGATCCGTCCCATTGCGAGCCGCAGTACCTCGCGCCGATGGACTCCGCGCAGCGCGGCAGCGGCATCATCCACCGTGGCGCGCCGCGAGGCGAGCGCTCGCATCTCCTCGCGCAGCGCGTCGAGCCCGCGCGGCTGGAGCGCGGCGTCGCTCTCCAGCCAGGCCACGGCCTCGGGAATGGTCTCCAGGAGCTCGGCGGCGAAGCGGGAGGACGAGAGCACCCGCGTGAGCCGCTCGGCGGCCTCGGCTCCGTCCCGGAGGAGGCGGAGATACCAGGGGGACTCCCGGTTCGCCTCGCTCACCCGGCGGAAGGCGAGGAGCCCGTAGTCGGGGTCCGTGCCGTCGGCGAGCCACTGGAGCAGCACGGGGAGCAGGTTGCGATGGATCCTGGCGCGGCGGGAGGTGCCGCGGGTGAGCTCGGCGAGGTGGCGGATCGCCCCCTCCGGATCGCGGAAGCCGATGCTCGCGAGCCGGGCGCGTGCCTCCGCGCTGCCGAGCACGAGCTCTTCCTCCGGAAGCGCCGCGACGGCGCTGAGGAGCGGTGCGTAGAAGATCTTCAGGTGCAGCTCGCGCACCTCGCGCTTCGTGCGCCCCCAGGCGGCGAGGAGCTCCTCCCCCGTCGGTGCGAGGCCGCTCGCGCGCGCGAGCACGCGGAGCCCCTCGGCGTCGGTCGGCATGATCGCTGTGCGCCGCAGCTCGCGCAGCTGCAGGCGGTGCTCCAGGACGCGGAGGAAGCGGTAGTCGGTGGCGAGCCGCTCGCCGTCGCTCCGTGCGATGTAGCCGCCGTCCACGAGGGCGTGGAGCGCGGGGAGCGTGCCGCGCAGGTGCAGGCGCTCGTCGTACTGCCCGTGGACGAGCTGCAGCAGCTGCACGCTGAACTCGATGTCGCGCAGCCCGCCCGGGCCGAGCTTCAGCTGCACCTCCAGATCGTCGTCGTCGATGTGCTCGGTGACCCGCTCGCGCATCCGCTGCACCGAGCCGACGAAGTCCTCACGGTTCGAGGACGCCCACACGGCATCCCGCGTCTGCGCGACGAACTCGGCGCCGAGGCCGAGATCTCCCGCGAGCGGGCGGGCCTTCAGCAGGGCCTGGAACTCCCACCCCTTCGCCCAGCGCTCGTAGTACGCGAGCATCGAGCCGAGCGTACGCACGAGCGCGCCCTGGCGGCCTTCGGGGCGGAGATTCGCGTCGAGCTCCCAGAGCGGCGGCTCGATCCCCGGGTCGTGGATCCCGCGCATCGTCTCGCTCGCGAGGCGCGTCGCGATGCGGATGAGCGCGTCCGTGTCGAGCACGTCGTCGCCGTCCTCAGGATCCTCGGCGCTACGCGCGATGAACACGACGTCGACGTCCGAGACCACGTTGAGTTCCTCGGCGCCGCACTTGCCCATGGCCACGATCCCGAGTTCGACGGCCGCCACGCGCTCCGCGCGCACCGCGGGCCCGTGCACGCCCGCGGTGAGCGAGGCGCGGGCCACGGCGAGCGAGGCCTCGACGGCGGCGCCGGCGAGCGCGGAGAGGCAGGCCGAGACGTGCTCGAACGACTCGAGCGCGAGGCCCTCGGCCGTGCGCTCCAGATCGAAGAGCATCACGCTCGCGAGCAGCTCGCGATACGCCACGCGGAGCGCCGCCCAGCCTGCGCCGCCCGACAGCGTGGCCCCCGTCGCCGTGTCGCGCACGGCGGAGAGTAGCTCGCCGAGTGCCTGCTCGGCGGGGACGAGCGCGCCGCCGCGGGCGAGGAGCTCGGCCAGCTGCCCCGGCTGCCTGGCGAAGAAATCACCGAGCGCGGGTGACGCGCCGACGAGCCGGCACAGCCGGGTCAGCTCGACGCCGTCGAGCCCGCCGACGAGCGCCTCATGACGCTCGGCGAGCTCGCGGATCCGGAGGAGCGCCGCGTCCGGATCGGCCGCCGCGCCGAAGGCCGCGAGCACGGCATCGGGGCCGAGCTCGAGGTGCGGGAGCAGCGCTTCGAGCGCTGCGCGCGATGCCGTGAGCTCCTGGAACCCTGCGCGCGCGAGCGCGGCGAGGGTGAACGCGGACTGCGTCGCTGCCATCGCGAGTGCGCCTCGCCTAGACCGTGTCGAGCATCGAAGAGAGCTCGTACGGCGTGACCTGGCTGCGGTACTCCGCGACCTCGCGCCGCTTGTCGCGCAGGAAGTAGG
Source organism: Leucobacter sp. PH1c (assembly GCF_000633415.1). GTDB lineage: Bacteria > Actinomycetota > Actinomycetes > Actinomycetales > Microbacteriaceae > Leucobacter. The sequence continues at coordinate 40,793 of NZ_AYMV01000007.1, forward strand.
CGAAGACCTGCTCCCCCAGCGTCTCGGCGACGAGCTCCGAGCGCTCCATGACCGCGAGCGCGTGGTCGAGGCTCGTGGGGAGCGCGTCGAAGCCCATGGCCCGGCGCTCGCCATCGCTCAGCGCCCAGACGTTGTTCTCCGCCTCGGGCGGCAGCTCGTACTCCTCCTCGATGCCCTTCAACCCCGCGGCGAGCAGCACCGAGAATCCGAGGTAGGGGTTCACCGCGCTGTCGAGTGCGCGGTACTCGACGCGCGCGGCGCCGCCCTTGCCCGGCTTGTACATGGGCACGCGCACGAGCGCCGAACGGTTGTTGTGGCCCCAGCTCACGAAGGAGGGCGCTTCGTCACCGCCCCAGAGGCGCTTGTAGGAGTTGATGTACTGGTTCGTGACCGCCGTGATCTCGGGTGCGTGGCGCAGGAGACCCGCGACGAAGCGGCGGCCGGTCTGCGAGAGCTGGTACTTCGCGCCGGGATCGTAGAACGCATTCGTATCGCCCTCGAAGAGCGAGAGGTGCGTGTGCATGCCGGATCCGGGCTGACCGGCGAGCGGCTTCGGCATGAATGTGGCGTGCACGCCCTGGGCGATCGCGACCTCCTTCACGACCGTGCGGAACGTCATGAGGTTGTCCGCCGTCGTCAGTGCATCGGCGTAGCGCAGGTCGATCTCGTTCTGACCCGGCCCCGCCTCATGGTGGCTGAACTCGACCGAGATGCCGAGATCCTCCAGCATCGCAACGCTCTCGCGGCGGAAGTCGTGGGCCGTACCGCCCGGAACGTTGTCGAAGTAACCCGCGCGATCGACGGGCACCGGGCCGGTCGTGCCGAACTCCTTCGACTTCAGCAGGTAGAACTCGATCTCGGGGTGCGTGTAGAAGGTGAAGCCCTGATCCGCCGCGTGCGCGAGCGTGCGCTTCAGCACGTTGCGGGGATCGGCGACGGCCGGCTCACCGTTCGGCGTGCGGATGTCGCAGAACATCCGGGCGGTCGGCGTGTCCTTGCTGCGCCAGGGCAGCAGCTGGAACGTCGCCGGATCCGGGATCGCGAGCAGATCCGACTCGTAGGCCCGGGTGAGCCCCTCGATCGCGGAGCCGTCGAAGCCGATGCCCTCGCTGAACGCCCCCTCGACCTCGGCCGGTGCGAGCGCGACCGATTTCAGGGTGCCGGAGACGTCGCTGAACCAGAGCCGAACGAACTTGACGCCCCGCTCCTCGATCGTGCGAAGGACGAAATCGCGCTGCTTGCTCACACCGGCTCCGTTCGTTGCCGCGGCGGCGCTCGGCCGCCGCGTGGGTGATTCGCGCACCGCTCGATCTGCGGCGTGCGCTCGCGTTCAGACTACCGCCCGCGCATGTCGAGCGTGTTACAGCGGGGCGGGAATTCCGCGCTGGATCAGACGTCCCCCGCGGACTCCTCCTCATCGCGCCAGGCGCGTGCCCGCTCCTCGAGGATCTGGTTCGCGTGCGCCGCCTGCTCGCGGGTGGGGAACGGGCCGACGCGATCGACGGAGAGCGACTGCGGCCCCTCCTCGACCTCACCGGTGCGCGTGTTGAACCAGTACGTCTCCTCGGGATCCTCGATCCCCCAGTCGCGCTTGCTCATGATCGGTGTCCTTCCGCTTCGGCGGTGCTCGCAGCGAGTACTGCGTGCTCTTCATAGACTAGAGCCATGCCCTTCGACGCACACGGACATTTGACTCCCGGTTCCCGGCCGGCCCCGCTCGCGGTGCCCGCGACGATCGCACGACCGCCGTATGTCGGCCTCGTGACGCCGCCGCCGTACGAGGGCGACAACACCTACTCGGAGGACGAGATCGCGAAGATCCGGGCCGCGGGACGCATCGCGTCGCGCGCGCTCGACGCCGTCGGTGCCGCGGTGCGCCCGGGGGTCACGACGGCGGAGCTCGACCGCGTCGCGCACGACGTCGTGGTGGCGGCGGGCGCCTACCCGTCGACGCTCGGCTACCGCGGCTACCCCGCGTCCTCGTGCACCTCGGTGAACGAGGTCATCTGCCACGGCATCCCGGACGACACGGTGCTTCGCGAGGGCGACATCGTGAACGTCGACGTCACGGCGTACCTCGACGGCTTCCACGGCGACACGAACCGCACGTTCCGGGTGGGTGAGGTCTCGGAGGAGGTCGACCTCCTCGTCGAGCGCACCCACGAGGCGATGATGCGCGGCATCCGCGCGGCGAAGCCGGGTCGGGCCGTGAACGTGATCGGCCGGGTCATCGAGACGTATGCGAAGCGCTTCGGCTACGGCGTGGTGCGCGACTTCACGGGGCACGGCGTCGGTTCGTCGTTCCACTCCGGGCTCATCATCCCCCACTACGATTCGGCGCCGAGCTATGGCGACCTGATCGTCCCCGGCATGGTGTTCACGGTCGAGCCGATGCTCACCCTCGGCGGCCACGCCTGGGACCAGTGGGATGACGGCTGGACCGTGACGACCCGGGACAAGAGCATCACCGCGCAGTTTGAGCACACGGTCGTGATCCGCGAGGACGGTTTCGAGCTCCTCACCGTCTCGGAGGATTGAGCCGCAGCGGCCTCGGGCGGTCGGGTCCCCTGGAACCGGCCGCCCGGGGGCGCCGCAGCAGTGCCTAGCTGCGCGCCCGGCGTCGACGCGCGAGCAGCAGGCCGGCGCCGCCGGCCAGGAGGAGCGACCCGCCTGCGAGCGCGAGCGCCGCGGAGGGCGCGCCCGTCTTCGCGAGCTGGGTTCCCGTCCCGGGCTGCGGCTTCGTCGTTCCGGGGCCGCCATCCGTTGTCCCGCCATCGAGTGCGGTGGGATCGGTGCTGGGTTCCGTTCCCGGGTCGGTCGTCGGATCGGTGCTGGGGTCCGTGCCCGGGTCCGTGGCCGGGTCCGTGGCTGGATCAGTGCCCGGGTCGGTCGCCGGGTCCGTGCCCGGGTCCGTGGCGGGGTCGGTGGCCGGCTCCGTGGCTGGATCAGTGCCCGGGTCGGTCGCCGGGTCCGTGCCCGGGTCCGTCGCGGGCTCCGTCGGCCCCTCCGCGAACGTCACCGAGCAGCTGATCGGCTGGACGTAGTCGATGTCCTTGTCCTTGCTCCACGACCAGGTGGCCTCGCTCCAGGTCGTCGAGACGAACGAACCCGACAGCGACTCGACCAGGGAGACGGTACCCACGGCGTCGTCCGGCACGGTGAGGGTGAACTGGAGCACGCTGCTCGACTCGTCGGCGAGGAGCCACACGGCCGGGAAGTCGCTGGGGCGCACCTGCTCGCTGACCACGCCGCCGGAGACGATGGTGCGCGCATCGATGTCGTGCACCCACGTGACCTCGCGCCCGGTGAGCATGGCCCGCTCCCAGGGGGCGGCCTCGTTCTGCACCAGGCGGTCCACCTGCCAGTCCGAATCCGTCGGATCGCTCGCGGGGCCGGTCACGACGGTCTGGCTGACGCGCGGCTCGCTCGCGACGGCGGATGCGCCGAGGATGACCCGGTTGACCGCGTCACGGAACTCCGGGGGCAGCGGGGCGTAGCGGTCGTCCGCGCCGGGAGCTGTGTCCTCGCCGGCGAGTGTGTTCTGATCGACGACGGTCACCTTGAAGGTGCGCTCCCCCGACTGCACGACCTGCAGATTGCGGATGCCGCCGTGGAACACGTCGCACACGACGTCGCCGACGGCAGCCTGCGCGGGCGCGGGCTGCATCGCGCCGAGCGTCGCCCCCGCGGCAGTGCCGAGTCCCAGAACCGTGAGCACCCCGGTGGCCAGCATCTTCTTCACGTCGTTCCCCCAAACCGTCTCGTGCGCGCGCACGTGCGTGCCCGCGGTGGGCGCTCGCGGCGCCACACAGGACCCTAACACGAAACAGGAAACGCCAAGGTATAAGAAAGAATCCTCCGCGGTGACGCCGAGAGAGGCGGTCCCGGCGGGAAGATGGGCGTGGGAGCACTGAATGCACCGAGGGCTGGGGGGAATGGGCCGGATCATACGCCGGGTTCTGTCCCCCGATCGAAATCGGGGCGACGGTCATCTCTCTCGGGGCACTGTTGCCAGTACCCTCTAGCGGCCTACCCGAGGACTCGGCGGGACGCGTCAGCATCCTCTGTCTGGCCTTGCTCCGAACGAGGTTTACCTAGCCGCCTGTGTCACCACGGGCGCTGGTGGGCTCTTACCCCACCCTTTCAGCCTTACCGTGCGCGGCGAACCGTACGCGGCGGTCTACTCTCTGTTGCACTTTCTCGCGGGTTGCCCCGGGTGGGCGTTACCCACCGTTCTTCCCTGCGGAGCCCGGACGTTCCTCGGCGCGGACACTCTCGTGCCGCGACGCGACCGTCTCACCGACCCATTCCGGATCCGATTCTACACCGGGCGCGGGCGGGCGCGGCACCGGCGCGCTCGGGTTCGCCCGAGTTCGCGGTGCCGTCCTGCACCGCCGGCGTTCGGCTCAGTCCTCTTCGACGCGCACGAGGATCGCACCCGTGCCGGGGCAGAAGAGCAGCTCGTCGGGCGCGGCCGCGTTGAAGTCGCTGAGCTCGGCAGGCGTGAGAGCCATGTTGCTCGCCTCGGAGACGGCGCCGCGGAGGCGAGCGGCGCCGATGCCGATGCGGCCGCGCAGCTCCTCGTAGATACCGAGCAGGTCGCGCTGAATCTCCGCGGCCAGGCCCCCGCGCTCGCGCGTGCTCGCGTCGAGCTCGCGATCGATCTGCGCCTCGGCCGTGTCGATCGCGTCCTGGATCGCCGCGCGACGCGCGTCGACGCCGCCGAGCACGCCCTCGGCAGCGGTGAACGCGGCCTGGGCCGCCTCCTGCTGCTCCATGAGTACGAGCTCGCGATCCTCGAGCTCACTCGTGCGGCGGGCGAGCGTTTCGAGCTCGGCCTGCAGCGCCTGCGCCTCCTTCGGCGCGGTGCTCACGGCGAGCAGCTCCTCGTCTCGGGCGCGTCGCTGCGCGACCAGCGCGATGTCGGCCTCGACGCGCTCGATCTCCGCGTTCAGCGTGTCGAGCTCGCGCTGCGCGGCCATGAACTGCTCGCGCGACTCGGCGATCTCGCCAGCAAGGCCGTCGAGCTCGGCCCGCTCCGGGAGCGTGGCGCGCTTGCGGCGCAGACGAGCGATCGTCGTGTCGAGATCGTGCAGGTCGAGCAGGAGCCGCTGCTGGCGGGGACTAGCCTTCATGCTTCTAGCCTAGTGCCGCGTCAGCCCGCCGCGCCCACGGAGAAGTCCCACGGATCCGTGCGCAGCGTGCTCACGGTGAACGTGACGCCCGGGAGCCGGTCGGCGAGTGCCTCGGCCGCGCCCGCGAGCCAGAGCGACTCGCTCGCCCAGTGGGCGACGTCGACGAGGGCCGGGCCCGCGTCCGCGGCGCTCAGCTCGAGCGATTCCTGCGCGGGATGGTGGCGCAGATCGGAGGTGACGTAGACGTCCGCTCCCCGTACGAGCGGGTGATCGAGGAGGCTGTCCCCAGCGCCGCCGAGCAGCGCGACGCGCGAGACCAGGCGTGCGGGATCGCCCGCGACGCGGACCCCCGTCACGGTTGCGGGGAGTACCGCGTTCACGCGCTCGGCGAAGGCTCGCAGCGACTCCGGTTCGGGCAGCGTCCCGACGCGGCCGATGCCCGCGCCCGGGTGGGCGGCGGGGTGCGCCGAGGGGACGAGCGGCGTCGTGTCGCGCAGCCCCAGACGGCGGGCGAAGACCTCGGAAACCCCGCCGTCGGGCGCGTCCGCGTTCGTGTGCGCCGAGTAGAGAGCGCAGCCACCGCGGATCAGGCGCGCGAGGAGCGCTCCCTTCGCGGTGTCCTCGGCGACGGTGTGCACGCCGCGCAGGAGGAGCGGGTGATGCGTGACGAGCAGATCCGCGCCGCGCTCGAGCGCCTCGGCCACGGTGGCCTCGGTGACGTCGACGGCGAGGAGCGCCCGCGTGAGCGGGGCGCGCCGGTCGCCCGACGCGAGGCCCACGCGATCCCAGGGCTCCGCCGTGGCGGTGGGCCAGAACTCCTCGGCGACCGCGAGGAAGTCCGCGAGCGTCGCCGCAGGCGTCGACGCGGGGCCCCCGGCGGGCTCGTGAGCGGTGGTGGGCTGAGCGGACACGTGCTACCTCCTGAGCAGCTTGCGGGCGATGACGTTGCCGAGCAGCTGCACGAGCTGCACGATGACGATGATCACGAGGACGGCCGACCACGTCACCCACGGGTTGAACTGGCGGTACCCGTACTGGAGCGCGAGGTTACCGAGGCCGCCGCCGCCCACCACGCCGGCCATCGCGGTCATGTCGACCACAGCGATGAACGCGAAGGTGTAGCCGAGCACGAGCGGCCCGAGCCCCTCGGGGATGAGCACCGTGAAGATCGTGCGCACGGGCCCGGCGCCCATGGCGCGGGCGGCCTCGATCACCCCGGGCGGAACGGTGAGCAGATTCTGCTCAACGAGGCGGGCGATGCCGAACATCGCGGCGAACGTCAGCACGAAGAGGAGCGCGCGCTCCCCGATGCCCGTGCCGACGACGAGGCGCGCGAGCGGGGTGAGCGCGCCGAGCAGGATCACGAAGGGGATGGGGCGGAAGAAGTTCACGAGGAAGTTCAGCACCCAGAAGACGGGGCGGTTCTGCATGATCCCGCCCTGCCGTGTGACGGTGAGCGCGACGCCGACGATGAGGCCAAGCGCGCCGCCCACGCCCATCGAGAAGACCGCGTAGAACACGGTCTGCAGCGTCGCTTCGAGGAACTTGCCGTTCGCGAGGAGTTCGAGCAGACGGTCCATCAGGCGAGCACCTCCAGCTCGGTTTCCTGGGCGAGCGCCGCGACCGCGTGCTCCACGCGCAGCTCGTCGCCGATGAGTTCGAGGGTGAGCTTGCCGAAGCTCCGCCCGCCCACGTCGGTGATGCCGCCGTGAATGATGCTCACGCCGACGCCGCGCTCGGCGAGGGTGCGGAAGACGACGGGCTGATCCACGTCGCCGTCGCGGAACGTGAGGCTTACGAGGCGCCCGCGGTGGCGCTCGCGGAGCTGCTCGAGGTGGCTCGGCTCGGGCTCGCTCGGGAGCGCGGTCGCCACGAACTTGCGCGTGGTCTCGCTGCGCGGCGCGGAGAACACCTCGAACACGTCGCCCTGCTCGACGGCCCGGCCGCCGTCCATCACGGTGACGCGGTCGGCGATCTCGCGGACCACCTCCATCTCGTGTGTGATGAGGATGATCGTGATCCCGAGCTCATCGTTCACGCGCTTGAGCAGTGCGAGCACCTCCCGGGAGGTCTCCGGGTCGAGCGCGCTCGTCGCTTCGTCGGCGAGGAGCACGCCGGGCTCGGTCGCCAGCGCGCGGGCAATGCCGACCCGTTGCTTCTGGCCGCCGGAGAGCTCGTCGACGTACGCGCCGGCGCGATCCTGCAGGCCGACGAAGCTCAGGAGCTCGGCGACGCGGCGCGTGCGCTGCGCGGCGGGCACGCCGGCAACGATCAGCGGGTACTCGACGTTCTTCGCGATCGTCTTCGAGTGGAACAGGTTGAACTGCTGGAAGATCATGCCGATCTGCGAGCGGACGGGCCGCAGCTGCCGCTCGCTCAGGCTCGTGAGCTCATGCTCCCCCACTCGGATCGAGCCGCTCGTGGCGCGCTCGAGCCCGTTCACGAGGCGGAGAAGGGTGCTCTTGCCCGCCCCGGAATACCCGATGATCGCGTGGATCTCGCCGGATGCCACATCGATGGAGACGTCGTCGACCGCGACGATCTCGGGGTCGGCCTTCCCGCGTCCGGGATAGCGCTTCCCGACGCCGCTCAGTTGCACGCGTGTCACCCGCAGGTCCTCTCGCTTCGCTCGGGCCGCATCGCGCGGCCCAGGGGTCCATTCTGACGGTTCGCCGCCCGCAGCCCAAACGGGGCGGTGGGAGCACGCTCCCACCGCCCCGTCGCGATCCCGCGGTGCGCGGGATCGGGGTTACTTGGCCTGCGCCGCGTAGTCCTTCTGCGCCTGCGCGAGGATGTCCGCGAGCTCGGCGGTCGGCGTGTTGAGCGGCACCGCGCCCTCGCCGACGTAGTCCTTCACGGCCTTCTGCACGTCGGCGTTGTTCTGGTAGATGTCGACGAGCTTGAGGTAGGTCTCGTTGTCCTTGTCCTCGGCGCGCGCCGCGAAGATGTTCGTGTACGGCGCGGCAGCGGGATCCTCCGCGCTATCCGAGCCGAGCGAGTCCGAGAACTTCAGGCCGGCGGGCTCGACGAAGTCGTTGTTCACAACACCGCCGTCGACGTCCGGCAGCGCGCCGGGGATGCCCGCGGCGTCGAGCTCGGTGACCTTCACCTTCGACTTGTCCGCGATGACGTCCTCGAGCGTCGAGCCCGAGTTGCCGCCGTCCTTCAGCTCGATGAGGCCGAGCTTCTGCAGCACGAGCAGCGCACGGGCGCGGTTCGACTCGTCGTTCGGCACGGCGATGGTGCCGCCCTCGGGGATGTCCTCGATCGAGTCGTACTTCGCCGAGAACAGGTTCATCGGGTAGATCACGGTCGAGCCGAGCGCGACGAGATCGTCGCCCGCGTCCTCGTTGTAGGCGGCGAGGTACGCGATGTGCTGGAACTGGTTCAGGTCGAGATCGCCCTCGCTGAGCAGCGGGTTCGGCTGGGGGTACTCGGCGAAATCGATGATCTCGACCGTGATCCCCTCCTCAGCTGCGGCGTCGACGAACGTGTCCCAGTACGGCTGCCCGCCGGGGACGACGCCGATCTTGACGGTCTGGTCGGCGTCGCCGCCCGCGGCGGGGGCGCACCCGGCGAGCGCGGTCGTCGCGGCGAGGGCGAGGGCGGTGAGCGAGGCGGCGAAGACGCGGCGCTTCGTGGAGGTCATGGGGTCCCCTTTTGGGCTGAGGTGCGATCGTGTGACAGAGGCGGCTGCGACGCGGGTGCGGCCGCCGAACAACTCCAAGACTCCTGCATGTCTGCCGCCACGCGGTAATCACGGTGTCACACAGCGTCATCCTCGTGGGATACTGGATTCGACGCCACAGCGTCCCGGCGGGCAGGCCGACTCCCTCTTCATACCGTTTGGAAGGAACCCTCCGTTCACATGAACCAGCGTGCTGATGCTCACCTCGAAGCTTGGAAGGCGAAGCAGGAACTCGCAGAGCGGATGATCCCGCTGATCGGCCAGCTCTACCGCGACCACGATGTGGTCATGTCGGTCCACGGCCGCAGCCTCATCGGTCGCTCCTCCATCGACATCATTCGTGCGCACCGCTCGGCACGCAAGATCGACGACGTCGAGCTCCCCCTCGCGGAGACCTCCGCGATCGTCGAGACCCTCGCGCAGCTCCAGCCCGGCCCCGTGTCGGTCGATCTCGCGCTCCTCGCGAACGGCTTCCGCGCCTCGGGCGGCTCCGACCTCGCCGCGTACCTCCGTGAGGTGCTCGCCCCCGCGTTCGAGGCGAAGCCCGGCACCGGCACTGACGTCGTGCTCTACGGCTTCGGGCGCATCGGCCGCCTGCTCGCCCGCATCATCATTGATCACTCGGGCTCGGGCAACGGGCTGAACCTCCGCGCCATCGTGGTGCGCAAGGGCTCGGAGAACGATCTCCAGAAGCGCGCGAACCTGCTGCGCCGCGACTCCGTGCACGGCCCCTTCAACGGCACCATCACGGTGCTCGAGGACGAGGACGCGATCCTCGCGAACGGCGTGCGCATCCAGGTCATCTACTCGAACGATCCGGCGAGCGTCGACTACACGCAGTACGGCATCGACAACGCGATCCTCGTGGACAACACGGGTCGCTGGCGCGACGCCGAGGGTCTCGGCCAGCACCTGCAGAACCAGGGCATCGCCCGCGTGCTGCTCACCGCCCCGGGCAAGGGCGACATGCTGAACGTGGTCTACGGCGTCAATAACGACAAGATCACCGACGCCGACACGATCGTCTCGGCCGCCTCCTGCACCACGAACGCGATCACGCCCGTGCTCAAGGTCATGAACGATCGCTTCGGAGTGAAGCGCGGCCACGTCGAGACGGTGCACGCGTACACGAACGATCAGAACCTGATCGACAACTTCCACAAGGGCGATCGTCGCGGCCGCTCGGCAGCGCTCAACATGGTGCTCACCGAGACCGGCGCGGCGAAGGCCGTCTCGAAGGCGCTCCCCGAGTTCGAGGGCAAGCTGACGGGCAACGCGATCCGCGTTCCTACCCCTGACGTATCGATGGCCGTGCTCAACCTCCAGCTCGAGCGCGAGACCACCGTCGAGGAGATCAACAGCTTCCTCGAGCAGGTCTCGCTCACCGGCGCGCTCCGCACGCAGATCGACTACGTCGAGTCGCCCGAGATCGTGTCGACCGACTTCGTCGGCGCGAACCGCGCGGGCATCGTCGACGGCCTCGCCACGATCGTCACGGGCGATTCCGCGGTGCTCTACGTCTGGTACGACAACGAGTACGGCTACAGCTGCCAGGTGGTCCGCATCATCGAGCAGCTCGCCGGGAGCCACCCCGCGCAGCTGCCCGCGCTGACCGCGTAGGTGCGTCGCCGCGCCGCGCGGCAACGCTCACGAAACATCCCGAGAGAAAGGACCGAACATGTCGGAGAAATACCTCATCGGAGTTGACGGATCGGAGCAGAGCCGCGTGGCGCTCGCCTGGGGGCTCGCACGAGCCACCGAGCGCGGCGCGAGCGTGCGCCTGCTGCACGTCGCGGACGACTCCTTCCTCTCGGAGAGCGTCGCGTTCCTCTCCGAAGCGCAGAAGGCTTCCGAACAGATGCTCGAGGCCGAGATCGCGCACGCGCGGAGCCTCGGCTTCACGGGCGAGATCTCCGGCACCGCGGTGGTCGGTCACCCGATCGCCGAGGTCGAGGAAGCCTCGAAGCAGGCGGATCTCCTCGTGCTCGGCGAGCACGCGGGCAGCCGCTTCGCCGGCTCCTTCTTCGGCACCCGCGCGGTGAAGGTCGCGGCGACGGCGCACTGCCCCGTCGCCGTGATCCCGAACCGCGACGTGCAGCCCGGCGCTGGCGTGGTCGTGGGCGTCGACGGCTCGGAGGCATCGCAGCGCGCGATCGCGTACGCGGCCGAGGAGGCGTCGTTCCGCGGCGTCCCCCTCATCGCCGTGTACGCGTGGATGCCGCCGCTCACCCCCGGCCTCGAGTACCTCTGGAGCGAGGAGCTCGTCGAGTCCCAGCGGAGTGCCGCCGAGGAGGCGATCGCCATCGGCGTCGCCGGTCTCGCCGAGCGCTACCCGGACCTCGAGGTGCGGCGCGAGATCGTGCAGTCGCCCCCGGTGGCCGCGCTCGTGCAGGTGGCGCAGGGCGCCGAGCTGCTCGTGGTCGGCAGCCGCGGTCGCGGCGGCATCTCCCGCCTCCTCCTCGGCTCGGTGAGCCATGGCGTGCTGCAGGCCCTGCCCTGCCCCGTCATCGTGACCCGCGCCGACTAGTTCGCGCACCGCGTGTCGGGCGCCGGCCCACGGAGTCGATCCGTGGACCGGCGCCCGACGCGTCTGTTCGCCCGCAGCACCCCCGACCCGAGAAAGCAGCACGCCATGACCTCAGTGACGATCGAACGCCTCATCACCGCCGGATTCATCGGCGCCGGCCGGCCCGGCCTGCCCGCCGAGGGGATCGCGCTCGAGAACAACGTCTGGATCGTCGGCGACGCCGAGCGTGCGCTCGTGATCGACGCCGCCCACGACGCCGACTCGATCGTGCGCGCCGTCGGTGAGCGCGATGCGCTCGGGATCCTGCTCACGCACGGGCACGAGGATCACGTGAACGCGGCGGTCGAGGCCGCCCGCCGGCTTGACACGCACCTCTATCTCCACCCGGCTGACCTCTTCCTCTGGCAGGAGGTGCACGGCGAGGAGCTGCCCGACTTCGAACTCGCCGAGGGCGCGACGTTCCAGATTGGCGATGTCGAGCTCACGACCCGGCACACCCCCGGGCACACGCCAGGCTCGGTCTGCTTCGTGGCGCCCGCGCTCGGCACGGTGTTCTCCGGCGACACGCTGTTCCACGGCGGTCCCGGTGCGACGCGCTGGGAGTACTCGAGCTTCCCGCAGATCGTGGAGTCGATCCAGCGCGGCCTCTTTACGCTCCCGGGCGACATGACGGTGCAGCCGGGGCACGGCATCCACACCTCGATCGCCGCAGAGCAGCCCGTGCTCGACCGCTGGATCGCGCAGAGCCGGTAACCCGCCGTTCGCGCGCGGCCGGTAGGATTCCGTGGTGCTTTCCTCCTCCCCCGCGCTCCCGCCCGCCCTCAGCTCGCGCCGCCGCGCCATCGCTCTCTTCGCCCTCGCGCTCGGCGGCTTCGGGATCGGGGTCACCGAGTTCGCCACGATGGGGCTCCTGCCCGACATCGCGCGTGATGTGCTTCCGGGCTTCGACGCTGCGCCCGAAGCGGGGATCGCGCACGCGGGCCTCCTCATCACGGCGTACGCGCTCGGTGTCGTCGTGGGCGCGCCGACGGTGGCGGTGATCGCCGCCCGGATGTCGCAGACGACGCTCGCGTTCGGCCTGCTCGGCGTCTTCATACTCGGCACGCTCGCCTCGGCCTGCATGCCGAGCTTCGGCTCGCTCGCGGTGGCTCGGTTCATCGCCGCGCTCCCGCACGGCGCCTACTTCGGCGTCGCCTCGCTCCTCGCGGCCCGCCTGATGGGGCCGGGGAAGCAGGGGCGCGGAATCGCGCTCGCGCTCTCCGGGCTCACGATCGCGAACGTGATCGGTGTGCCGCTCGCCACGTGGCTCGGCCAGCTCGCGGGCTGGCGCGCCGCCTACGTCTTCGTCGCGGGGATCTTCGCGGTGACGCTGCTGCTCGCGCTCGCTTTCCTCCCCCGCGTCCCCGGCAACCCGGAGCGCACTCCGGGGCGCGAACTCGTCGCACTGCGGAACCCGCGGATCTGGATCATGATCGGCGTAGGGGCGGTGGGCTTCGGCGGCTTCTTCGCCGTGTACTCCTACATCTCCGAGGTGACCACGCGCGTGGTCGGCATGCCGGCCACGGCGGTCCCGGCCGTGCTCGCCTGCATCGGCGTCGGCATGACTCTCGGCAACGTGCTCGGCGGCTGGGCGAGCGACCGGCACCTGAGCCGCACGATCGTGTGGGGATTGAGCGCGTTCCTCCTCGCGCTCGTCGCGTACGCGCTCTGGGCGAGCACTCCGGCCGCGCTGATCGGCCTCACCTTCGCGATCGGCTTCACCTCGTCGGTGCTCGTCCCGGCGATCCAGGCGCGACTGATCCGGATCTCCGACGAGGCGGCGCTGCTCGGCGCGGCGATCAACCACGCCGCATTCAACGTGGGCAACAGCCTCGGTGCGTGGCTCGGCGGCCTGGTGATCGCCGCGGGCTTCGGCTACCTCGCCCCCGGCTGGGTGGGCGCGGCCCTCGCGGCGGCCGGGCTCGCACTTGCTGGGCTGAGCTTCGCGGTCGAGGCACGGGACAAGGCCCGCAGCCGGAACACCGTGGGAATCCCCGTGGTCGGTACGAGCGAGGTCTAGGCCAGCGGACCGCCGAGTGCGTGGAACTCGCGGTCGAGATAGCTCATGGCCGGGCCGGTCTCGCCGAACACCGCGCCGACCACCTCGGCGACGACGATCACCGATGAGCCCACGCCCAGGGAGTGCAGCGTGCGGCATCGAAGTGCGACGCGGGTGCCGGGCAGGTACGGCTCTCCGGTCGTGAGGCGCGACCAGCCCTGCGCCGCCGTGAAGCGCTCCGCCCCCGAGACGGCGAAGGAGCGCGCGATCTCCGTGTGCCGCGCGTCGACGAGGTGCACGAGGTAGCTGTCGGCGCCCAGGATGCCGCCCGCGCTGCCGGTGGCGCGCGTCACCGAGAAGGAGATGGCCGGCGGATCGATCCCGACCGAGGAGACGCTCGACGCGGTGAGGCCGACCGGCCCCTCGTCCGTCTCCGCAGTGATCACCGCGACGCCCATGGGGTGGTGCCGGAACGCGAGTTTCAGCGCATCGATCCCCTCGGTGAGATCGGGATCGTACTGCGGGTGCTCCGCGCCGTGCTCAGTCACTGGTCTCCTCAGCCCTCCGGGCCCGGGTGCTCCGCGCCGCTCGTGCGGTGCAACGCTCGGAGGATTCTCGGCATTCCCCCGCCCGGTCGCCCGCTCACGAGCGTACCCTGGAGGCATGCAGCTCCGAGACATCCCACTCACCACCATCGAGGGCACGCGCACCTCGCTCGCTGAATTCGGGGAGCAGGTGGTGCTCGTCGTGAACGTCGCGTCGAAGTGCGGCCTTACCCCGCAGTACGCGAAGCTGGAGGAGCTTCAGCGCCAGTACGGACCGCGGGGATTCACGGTGCTCGGCGTGCCTTGCAACCAGTTCCTCGGGCAGGAGCCGGGCTCCGCCGAGGAGATCTCGACGTTCTGCGCGACCACGTACGGTGTGACGTTCCCGCTCCTCGAGAAGACGCTCGTGAACGGGCGCCGATCGCACCCGCTGTTCCGCGAGCTGCGCGCTATTCCCGACGCGAGCGGCCGGCGCGGCCGGGTCCAGTGGAACTTCGAGAAGTTCCTCATCGCCCCGGACGGTCGCGTCTCGCGCTTCCGGCCGAAGACCGAGCCGGACGATCCCGCGATCATCGCCGCGATCGAGGCCGCGCTCCCCGCCGAATAGCCGCTGCGGGGATCGGGGGCGTATCCTCTTCGGATGACCGTTCTCATCGATCCCCCCGCCTGGCCGGCCCATAACCGGCTGTGGTCGCACCTCGTGAGCGACTCGTCGCTCGGCGAGTTGCACGCGTTCGCGTCGGAGAACGGGATCCCGGAGCGCGGCTTCGATCACGATCACTACGACGTGCCCGAGGAACTGCACGACCGGCTCGTCGCAGCGGGCGCGGTCACGGTCACGGGGAACGAGCTCGTGCGCCGGCTCATCGCGTCCGGGCTTCGCGTGCGCGCTCGCGACCGCCGCGCGGCCTAGCCCGCCCAGCCCCGCTCACGGGGTGGTTGGCTGATGTGATCGATCTCCTCGGCCGAGCCAGGCCCGCTGCGGAGGTCCGGGATCGCCGCCAGCGGCAGCAGCTGCGCCATCGTGACGACGCGGCCCGGGGCGCCCGCGACGAGCGCCGCAGTGGCGAGCGCCGTGAGCACGCCCGTGGCGCGCGACTGGCCGACGCCCTGCGCCGAGCAGCTCGCGCCCGTGCGGCGGTTCACCGCGACGAGCGACCAGGCCGCGCTGCCCCAGTGCGGCGCCCGGGCGAGGAGCGACGCGCTTCGTGGCGCGCGGGCGACGATGCCGAGGGCTGCGGTCGTCGCGCGACCGCCCGTGGCGAGGTAGCTCCGAACGGTGAGGCCCGATGGCTCGCCGAGGAGCGCGTGGTCCGGGAAATCGGCGCGGAGGAAGGTGCGCGGCCCATCGGGTGCGGGGAGCACACGGCGCTCGCGGAGGTTCATCACCGGGACCCGCTCGGGCGGCGAGAAGATCTCAGTGCCGACGAGGCCGGCCGTCCACGCGACGGCCGCGGGCCCGTGCTCCTCCCCCGTGCCGAGCGCGATGCCCACGTCGACCTCGTCGCCCGGCAGCGTCGGGAGGGCGTGCACCAGCATCGTCGTGAGGCCCGGCGCGAGCCCAGCGCCGATCAGCACGGACTGGCCCGGTGCCGCTGCGCGGCCGAGCTCGAGGAGTGCGGGCGCCGTCGCTGAGAGCTCGACGAACGCCGTGCGTCCCGCGGCGCGCACGAGCTCCGGATCCTCGACACCGGACGCGTTCACCACCACGTCGTGCGCTCGTGCCTGCTCGGCGAGGACGCCGAGCCCGGCGGGGTGCCCGAGGTCGATCCGCACCGCGGCGTTCCGCCGACCGGCACCCGTCACGGTGTGTCCGGCGCTCTCGAGCTCCGCGGCGACGACGCGCCCCACCGCTCCCGCAGCGCCGAGCACGAGCGCCCTCACGCGACGCCCCTCGGCGCCCGCTTCGCGGATGTGCGGGCGCGGAGCGCCGCGATCCCGCGCAGCAGGAACGGGACCGCCCAGAGCACGGCGACCGGGACGACGAGCGTGATGGTGAGGGCAAGCGCGAGCGGCTCGGGCCATGCGGCGACGAGCGGGCCGAGGAGTGCACGAGCACCGAGTGCGAGTGGGAGGATCGCGGCCCAGGTCGCGAGGATCCGGAGTGTCGCGGGAAGCGGCGGCGGCATGGGGCGGGACGGGGGCGCGGATCGAGGGGCGGTCTGCGGGGGCATGAATCTCCAAACGGTTGTTTGGGGATGAGCGTACGGCGCGGGGCGCCCAATTGCAAACGGATGGTTGGAGATGCGCTACGCTGTGCCCATGGCATGGGACACGGCAGCAACCCGCCAGGCGCTTCTCGATGCGGGCGCCCGGCAGTTCGCGGAGCGGGGCTTCGCGGGCGCGCGCATGGACGCGATCGGCGCGGACGCCGGGGTCAACAAGGAGCGCGTTTACCAGTACTTCGGGAACAAGCGCGGCCTGTTCGACGCGGTGCTCGCCGACCGGCTCGGCGATCTGCTGGGCGCGGCACACGCCCCTTCCCCGGGATCCGGCGCTGCGGGCATCGCGGCGTACGCCGGCGCGCTCTTTGATCGCTTCGCGGAGCGGCCCGAGCTCGCTCGCCTGCTCGCCTGGGAGAGCCTCGAGCTCGACGGGGCCGCTGACGCCGTCGCCCGCACGGCGCGCTGCGCGAGTCAGGCGGACGTCCTCGCGTCCGCACTGCCCGGCCTCTCCCCCGCAGCTGCGCAGCAGTTGCTGCTCAGCATCGTCACGCTCTGCGCGGGCTGGTGGACACTCGCCCGCGTCTCGGAGATGGTGGCTCCGGGGAGCGACGCGCCCGCCCGACGAGCGGTGCTCGTCACTCAGGCAGAGGCCCTCGCCCGCGCGGCGTGAACAGCAGAACACCCCCGCCCGGAGAACCCGGACGGGGGTGGAGTGGTGGGCCCGGCCGGGATCGAACCGACGACATCCACGGTGTAAACGTGGCGCTCTACCAGCTGAGCTACAGGCCCGAGCGAATCGGACTCCCCAAGTGTAGGGGATCCCGCTTCGCCGACGCGAATTAGGCGATCGCCGCGAGCGCGTCCCGGTAGGACGCGAAGTCGCGGGCCTCCCCGGGGGCGGTCTCGAAGGACGCGAGGACACGACGGCCCTCACCGATCACGAGGGTCGCGCGAGTCGCGATGCCCGCCTCCTCGACGAACACGCCGTACTCCTTCGCGACCTGGCCGTGGGGCCAGAAGTCGGAGAGGATCGAGAACTCGTAGCCCTCCTGGTCGGCCCAGGCCTTCAGCGCCCAGACGGAATCCACCGAGATGCCGAGCAGGCGGACCTTGCTGTCCGCGAAGATCGCGAGGTTGTCGCGCAGCTCGCACAGCTCGCCCGTGCAGATCCCCGAGAACGCGAGCGGAAAGAAGACGAGCGCGACGGGGCCCTCCGCGACGAGCTCGGAGAGCGTGAGCTCCTCGCCGTGCTGATCCGACAGGGTGAAATCGGGCGCCTGCGCGCCGACCTCGAGCACCATGGTGTGCTCCTTTCTCGGTGCGGGGCACCGGGGTGAACAGTCCGTGGGATCCACACTAGCGAGCGCGCGTGCCGCGGGCACGACCTCGAGCGTCCGAACATTCTGCGAATCGGCCGCGCTCCCGGGCGCGGCGGCCGCACGAAACGCCCGGCGGGACGCCGTGTTTTCGCCCCGAGAGGCTGCGCATTCGCGCTGCATACCATTCCACATCGTGGATGTTCGATAGTGTGGGAGGCACACCCGCTGACCAGCGGGCGCCTCTCGTGCTGCGTGCCCACGCATCAAGCCGCGTCGATCGCGCAGCACGCCACTGGTGAATGGAGCACAATCTTGGCTGTGAACACGCAGGATCCGTACGCACCCGACAGCGACGACTTGGATCCCCAGGAGACCGCCGAGTGGCGGGAATCTCTCGACGCGGTCGTCGATGAGCGCGGCGCAGGCCGCGGTCGCGAGATCATGACGAGCCTGCTCGACCGCTCGCGACAGCTCCACCTGAACGTTCCGCAGGTCCCCACGACGGACTACGTCAACACGATCGCGTCCGAGGACGAGCCCGACTTCCCGGGCAACGAGGAACTCGAGCGCCGCTACCGGTCCTGGATCCGCTGGAACGCCGCCATGACGGTGCACCGCGCGCAGGCTCCCGGAATCGGCGTGGGCGGCCACATCTCCACGTACGCCTCGGCGGCGTCGCTCTACGAGGTCGGCTTCAACCACTTCTTCCGCGGCCAGGATCACCCGGGCGGCGGCGACCAGATCTTCGTGCAGGGGCACGCCTCCCCCGGCATGTACTCGCGCGCCTTCCTCGAGGGCCGCCTCACGGCGGACCAGCTCGACGGCTTCCGCCAGGAGAAGTCGCACGCGGGCGGCGGTCTCCCGTCGTACCCGCACCCGCGCCTCGCACCCGACTTCTGGCAGTTCCCCACCGTGTCGATGGGCCTCGGCCCGATCAACGCGATCTACCAGGCGCAGCTCAACAAGTACCTCACCAACCGCGGGATCAAGGATGCCTCGGACCAGCACGTCTGGGCGTTCCTCGGTGACGGCGAGATGGACGAGGTCGAGAGCCGCGGCCAGCTGCAGGTCGCTGCGAACGAGGGGCTCGACAACCTCACCTTCGTCATCAACGCGAACCTCCAGCGCCTCGACGGGCCGGTGCGCGGCAACGGCAAGATCATCCAGGAGCTCGAGAGCTACTTCCGCGGCGCGGGCTGGAACGTCATCAAGGTCATCTGGGGTCGCGAGTGGGACGACCTGCTGAACCGCGACTCTGACGGCGCGCTCCTGAACCTCATGAACACGACGCCCGACGGCGATTTCCAGACCTACAAGGCCGAGAACGGCGCATTCGTGCGCAACCACTTCTTCGGCCGGGATGAGCGAGCACTCCGCCTCGTCGAGGACTACTCCGACGACCAGGTCTGGGGCCTCCGCCGCGGTGGTCACGACTACCGCAAGGTCTACGCGGCGTACAAGGCCGCGATGGAGCACAAGGGCCGCCCGACCGTCATTATCGCGAAGACGATCAAGGGCTACGGGCTCGGCCCGCACTTCGAGGGGCGCAATGCGACGCACCAGATGAAGAAGATGACGCTCGACGATCTGAAGATGTTCCGCGACACCATGCACATCCCGATCACGGACGCGCAGCTCGAAGCGGATCCGTATCGGCCGCCCTACTACCACCCGGGTGCGCAGGACGAGGCGATCGAGTACATCCACGAGCGCCGTCGCTCGCTCGGCGGGTACCTGCCCGAGCGCCGCTCGACGCACACGGACCTCGCGGTGCCCGAGACGAAGTCGTACGCCATCGCCGCCAAGGGCTCCGGCACGCAGGAAGCCGCGACGACCATGGTCTTCGTGCGCCTGCTGAAGGACCTCATGCGCGACGGCGAGTTCGGCAAGCGGATCGTGCCGATCATCCCCGACGAGGCCCGCACCTTCGGCATGGACTCCTTCTTCCCCACGAAGAAGATCTACAACCCGCACGGTCAGAACTACGTGTCGGTGGACCGCGACCTGCTCCTCGCGTACAAGGAGAGCCCCGAGGGCGTGCTGATCCACGTCGGCATCAACGAGGCCGGCGCCTCTGCCGCGTTCACCGCGGTCGGCACCTCCTACTCGACCCACGGCGAGCCGCTGATCCCCGTCTACATCTTCTACTCGATGTTCGGCTTCCAGCGCACGGGCGATGCCCTGTGGGCTGCGGGCGATCAGATGGCTCGTGGCTTCCTCGTGGGCGCGACCGCGGGGCGCACGACGCTCACGGGCGAGGGCCTGCAGCACGCCGACGGACACTCGCTCGCGCTCGCGTCGACGAACCCGGCCGTCGTGGCGTACGACCCGGCGTACGGCTACGAGATCGGCCACATCATGCGCGCGGGCATCGAGCGCATGTACGGCGGATCGCACCCCGATCCGAACGTGATGTACTACCTCACGGTCTACAACGAGCCGATGATCCACCCCGCGGAGCCCGCCGAGGTCGACGTCGACGGCATCGTGCGCGGCATCCACCGCGTGCAGGCCGCGACGGCAGGCACGCACCGCGCGCAGATCCTCGCCTCGGGCGTCGCCGTGCCGTGGGCGCGCGAAGCCGCCGAGCTGCTCGCCCAGGACTGGGATGTCGCGGCCGACGTGTGGAGCGTGACGAGCTGGAACGAGCTGCAGCGCGACGGCGCGGCCGCCGAGCGCGACACCCTGCGCGATCCCGCCGCGGCCCCGCGGACGCCGTACCTCACCGAGAAGCTCGCGGGCGCCGAGGGCCCCGTGGTCGCGGTGAGCGACTGGGCGACCCAGGTGCCCGAGCAGATCCGTCCGTACGTGCCCGGGGACTACTCCGTGCTCGGCGCTGACGGCTTCGGCTTCTCGGACACGCGCGCAGCGGCTCGTCGCTTCTTCGGGATCGACCGCGAGTCGGTCGTGGTGAAGGTGCTCCAGCGCCTCGCCGCCCAGGGGAAGATCGCGGCGGACATCCCCGCCCGCGCCGCGGCGCAGTACCGCCTGAACGATGTGAACGCCGGCACGACCGGCGGCGCCGGCGGCGACGCGTAACGCGGCCGGCTCGGAGGATGGAAGGCTGATGGACCGGGCGAAAGAGCAGGAACTCGCGTGGCTGCGCACCATCACTGGTGAATTGTCCACGCTCACACTGACGCGTCTTGATGAGACGCTGCCCTGGTACGGAAGCATGCCTCCGAGCCGCCGCTCTGCGGTGGGCCTGGTCGCGCAGACCGGGATCACCTCCTTCATCCAGTGGTACGAGGATCCGTCTTCGACCCCCTGGATCGCCTCCGACGTGTTCAGTGCGGCGCCCCGCGAGCTGCTCCGCTCGATCAGCCTGCAGGAGACCCTGCAGCTCATCCGCGTGGTGGTCACGGTCGTGGAGGAGCGCGTGGGCCCGCGCAGCGAGGCCCTGCGCGAGGCGATCATGCACTACTCGCGGGACGTCGCGTTCGCGGCGGCCGACGTGTACGCCCGCGCCGCTGAGGCCCGCGGGCTCTGGGACGCCCGCCTCGAGGCGCTCGTCGTCGACTCGATCCTCACGGGCGAGAGCGACGACGAGCTGCCGAGCCGGATCGCGGCGCTCGGGTGGCACGGCGACGGCGAGGCCGCAGTGCTCGTGGGATCCGCCGAGCGCACCGTGGACGTCGACCAGCTGCGGCGCTCGGCTCGCCACGCGGGCGCCGACGTGCTGATCGGGCTCCAGGGCACGCGCCTCGTGCTCGTGCTCGGCCGCGTGGATCCCGCGCAGCGCGATGCGACGCAGCTGCCTGAGGAGCCGCTCCCCTTCATCGAGATCGCGCAGCGGGTGGCCGACGGCTTCTCGGATGGCCCGCTCGTGCTCGGGCCCACCGTCGCGAATCTCGTCGATGCCTCGCGGAGCGCGCGCGCCGCGCTCGCGGGCGTCGCCGTCGCGCGGTCGTGGCGGAAGGCGCCCCGCCCGGTCCTCGCCGACGATCTGCTCCCCGAACGCGCGCTCGCGGGCGACGGTCTGGCACGGCGCACCCTCATCGAGCAGATCTACGAGCCCCTCGCCGCCCACTCCGGCGAGCTGCTCGAGACGCTCTGGTGCTATCTCGACAACGGGCGTTCCCTCGAGGCAACGGCGCGCGAGCTCTTCGTGCATCCGAACACCGTGCGCTACCGCCTGAAGAAGGTGTCCGAGGTGATCGGCTGGAACGCGACGGGTGCCCGCGAGGCCCTGATCCTGCAGTCCGCGCTCATCGCCGGATCGATCGCGCAGCACGGCCGCCGTCCGGGCTCGCAGAAGCCGAGCTCCGGGCACTGATCCGCCCGCAGGCGCGCCGAAATCCAACAAAAATACGCGATCCCTACAACGATCTTTTGGATTTATGGTGGGGAATATGCAGGATGCGCGCGGGTGATCTGAGAAACTGGAACACGTGATTGTCATCGCCTGCCCTGGACAGGGCTCTCAGACCCCCGGCTTCCTGAGCGAGTGGCTCGACCTCCCCGGCGGCCGCGAGTTCCTGCGCGAAGCCTCCGAGCGCTCCGGCGTCGACCTCATCGCGCACGGCACGGAGAGCGACGCCGACACGATCCGGGACACCGCGATCGCGCAGCCGCTCATCGTCGCCGCGAGCATCCTCGCGTGGCGCGAGCTCTCGGCTCGCACCGATCTGTCCGCGGTCGGCGTCGCCGGTCACTCCGTGGGCGAGTTCGCCGCCGCGACGGCGGCCGGCGTGCTCGACGCGGGTGACGCGCTCGCGCTCGTGGGCGTGCGCGGTCGGGCCATGGCCGAGGCCGCGGCTCGCGAGGAGACCGGCATGGCCGCGGTCGTCGGCGGCGTTGAAGCCGACGTGCTCGCGAAGATCGCCGAGCACGGGCTCACGCCCGCGAACCGCAACGGCGGCGGTCAGATCGTCGCCGCGGGCTCCCGCGCCGCGCTCGCCGCGCTGGCCGAGGACGCGCCGCGCGCCGCGCGCGTGATCCCGCTCCAGGTCGCCGGTGCGTTCCACACCGACTACATGGCGAGCGCGATCCCCGCGCTTCGCGAGGCCGCGAGCGGCGTCGCCGCCGCCGATCCCACGCACCCGCTCTGGACGAACGCCGACGGCACTCGCGTGACGAGTGGCGAGCGCTACGTCGAGCTGCTCGTCTCGCAGATCGCGCAGCCCGTGCGCTGGGACGCCTGCATGGCAGACTTCCAGGAGGCCGGCATCACGGGCCTCATCGAGCTCACGCCCGCGGGCGCGCTCTCGGGGATCGCGAAGCGCGCGCTGAAGGGCGTGCCGAGCGTCGCCATCAAGTCCCCCGCCGACCTCGACGCGGCGGTCGCCATGATCGCCGAAGCCGCCTGACCGAAGGACACCTGACTATGTCTCCTCTCGTGCAGCCCACCGGGCCGATGCACTCCCGGATCCTCTCCATCGGCGCCGCCCGCGGCGACCTCGATGTGCCGAACGACGACCTCGTCGGCCCGATCGATTCCTCGGACGAGTGGATCCGCCAGCGCACCGGCATCATCCAGCGCCGCCGCGCGAGCGCCGAGCTCTCGGCCGTCGACCTCGCCGTCGCCGCGGGTGAGGAGGCCATCGTGCGCTCCGGGCTCGAGCGCTCGGAGATCGACGGCGTGATCATCTCCACGATCTCAAACGTCGCGGTGACCCCGTCGATGGCCGCGCTCGCCGCGCACCGCCTGGGCCTCACCCCCGCGGCCGCCTTCGACATCTCCGCCGCCTGCGCAGGGTACGTCTACGGCGTGGCTCAGGCCGACGCGCTCGTGCGCTCGGGGGTTTGCTCGAACGTGCTCGTGATCGGCGCGGAGAAGCTCTCCGATCTCGTCGACCCGACCGACCGCAGCATTTCCTTCCTCCTCGCGGACGGCGCCGGCGCCGTCGTCGTCGGTCCGAGCGACCACGCGGGCATCGGCCCGACGGTGTGGGGCTCCGACGGCGAGAAGTGGGACACGATCCGGATGACCTCGACGTTCGAGGAGTACCGGAACAACCCGACCGAGGTCGCGTGGCCCACCCTGCGCCAGGACGGTCAGACCGTGTTCCGCTGGGCGGTGTGGGAGATGGCGAAGGTCGCCCGCCAGACGCTCGAGGAGTCGGGGATCGAGGCGAAGGATCTCGCCGCGTTCATCCCCCACCAGGCGAACGCCCGCATCGTCGACGAGTTCGCGAAGCAGCTGAAGCTGCCCGAGAGCGTCGTCGTCGCGCGCGACATCGAGATGCAGGGCAACACCTCCGCGGCATCGATCCCGCTCGCGATGCACGCGCTGCTCGAGGAGCACCCCGAGCTCTCCGGCGGCCTCGCCCTCACGATCGGCTTCGGCGCCGGTCTCGTCTACGGCGCGCAGGTCGTCGAGATCCCCTAATCCCCTCGGGGTTCCCGCGCGCGGCTCCGCGGCGCCGCGCGCGGCCCCCGATACACTTCATCAGCCAGTACCAACCTAAGGAGAAACACCATGGCATTCAGCAACGAAGAGGTCCTCGCAGGTCTTGCAGAGCTCATCAACGACGAGACCGGGATCGCGGCCGACGTCGTCGCTCTCGACAAGTCGTTCACCGATGATCTCGACATCGACTCGATCTCCATGATGACGATCGTCGTCAACGCGGAGGAGAAGTTCGACGTCAAGATCCCCGACGAGGAGGTCAAGAACCTCAAGACCGTCGGCGACGCTGTCGACTTCATCGTCAAGGCTCAGGCCTAACGACTCCCCGGTCGCCGGGAGGCGAGCACGTGCTCGCCTCCCCGCCCGGAACCCCTCGCCCAGCCCAAGGATTCACCCCACCCGGAGCAGCATCACATGACGAAGAAGATTGTCGTTACCGGCATCGGCGCCACCTCCCCGATCGGCGGAACCGCCGCGGAGAGCTGGGACGCGCTCATCGCCGGCGCCTCTGGCGCGAAGACCCTTGCCCACGACTGGGTGGCGCAGTACGAACTCCCGGTCCAGTTCGCCGCAGAGGCGAAGGTGCGCCCCGAAGAGGTGCTCGCCCGACCGGTCGCGAAGCGCCTTGACCCCTCGAGCCAGTTCGCGCTCATCGCCGCGATGGAGGCGTTTGCGGACGCCGGCTCCCCCGAACTTGATTCCGAGCGCCTCGGCGTCGACTGGGCGACCGGCATCGGCGGCCTCTGGTCGCTGCTCGACGCCTGGGACACCCTCCGCGAGAAGGGCCCGCGCCGTGTCATGCCGCTGACGGTGCCCATGCTCATGCCGAACGCGCCCGCCGCCGCGGTCTCGATGCACTTCGAGGCCCGCGCCTACGCGCGCACCGTCGCCTCGGCCTGCGCGTCGAGCACCGAGTCGATCGCCGCCGCGTACGAGCATATCCAGGCCGGCTACGCCGACGTCGTGATCGCGGGCGGATCCGAGTCCGCGATCCACCCGATTACGCTCGCGGCGTTCTCCTCGATGCAGGCCCTGTCGAAGCGGAACGATTCCCCCGAGACGGCCTCGCGCCCCTACAGCATCGACCGCGACGGCTTCGTCATGGGCGAGGGCGCTGCCGCACTCGTCATCGAGAGCGAGGAGCACGCCCTCGCCCGCGGCGCGCGCATCTACGCAGAGATCGCCGGCGGCGGTGTGACGGCGGATTCGTATCACATCACCGCGAACGATCCCGAGGGCCGTGGTGCGAGCCGCGCCGTTGAGATGGCGCTCGCACAGGCCGGCGCGACGCCCGACGAGGTGACGCACATCAACGCGCACGCGACGTCCACCCCCGTGGGCGATGTCGCCGAGTACGCGGCGCTCCGCAAGGTCTTCGGCGACCGGATCGACTCGATCCCGGTCTCCGCGACCAAGGGCGCGACCGGCCACCTCCTCGGCGGCACGGGCGCGCTGGAGGCGCTGTTCACGATCCTCGCCGTGAAGAACCGCGTGGCTCCCCCGACGATCAACCTCTCCGAGCAGGATCCCGAGATCCCGCTGCAGGTGTCGGGCTCGGCGCAGGAGCTCGGCTCGGAGCCGCAGCTCGCGATCTCGAACTCCTTCGGCTTCGGCGGGCACAACGCCGTCGTGGCCATCCGCTCCTACGACGCCTAGCACCCCCGCTCCGCCGCCCCTCGGGTGCGGCGGAGCGTCGCGGCCGTCGTGCTCGGCAGACGAAGAGGCCCCCTCCCGGTTCGGGAGGGGGCCTCTTCGTCAGGACTGGGCGCTCGCGCCGATCGCGTTCGCTATGCGGCGATGTGCGAGGCGAGGAACCAGCGATCCTTGTCGAGCTGCTGGGCGATCGCGATGACGATGTCCTGGCTCACGGGATCGATCTCCTCGAGCCCCTTGACCGCTGCGTAGACCGTGACGAGCGTCGCATCGATCTGAGCGACCATGTCGCGGATCGCGGCGTCGGCCTGCTGGAAGCCGTCCGCGAGCTCCGGGGTCGTGGTGCGCGCAGCGACGGTGCCGATGCGGCCGTCCACGGGCAGGCCGAGGGCGACGATCCGCTCGGCGACCTCATCGTAGGCGTCGCGTGCACGGTCCACGACCTCGTCGAGGAGCTCGTGCACCGCGATGAAGTTCGTGCCGCGGACGTGCCAGTGCGCCTGCTTGCCGTTGACCGAGAGCGCGATGAGATCGTGCACCACGGGGGTGAGGTACTGCGAGACGCCGCTCGGACGGTGCAGCTCGCCCTGGGCGGCGGGAACGGTGATCTGGGTCGTTGCCATGAAGTGGATCCCCTTCGTTTCGGATGAGCCCGGACCGGGTGGATCCGGGGCTCCTGTCAACCAACACTCTCAACGGTACGCCGATTTTTGGGGAGCGCAAGCAAGGAAAGGCTGGGCTTACCGCGCGGAAAGTCCCCGATGGGGGCCAAGAATTGACCCCCGACCGGGGAGTTCCTAGGCGAAGACGCGCGCGAGGAAGTCGACCGGCTCCACGCGGGGCCCGGTGAAGAACGGCGTCTCCTCCTTCACGTGGCGGCGCGCGTCGGTGGCCCGCAGCTCGCGCATGAGATCGACGATCCGGAGGAGGTCGGCCGACTCGAACGCGAGCAGCCATTCGTAGTCGCCGAGCGCGAAGGACGCGACCGTGTTCGCGAGCACGTCGCCGTAGTCGCGAGCCGCGGCGCCGTGCTCGCGGAGCATCTCCCGGCGCTCCGCGTCGGGCAGCAGGTACCAGTCGTTGCTGCGCACGAACGGGTACACGCACACGAAATCGCCGGGGGCGTCGCCCGCGAGGAACGCGGGCACGTGGCCGCGGTTGAACTCGGCGGCGCGGTGCACGCCGATGTTCGACCAGACGGGGGCGAGCCGACCGGCCGTCCACTCGAGCACCGTGCGGTAGGCGCGCTGCAGTGCAGCCGTGTCCGGGGCGTGCCACCAGATCATCAGGTCCGCGTCGGCGCGGAAGCCGGCGAGGTCGTACCAGCCGCGCGTGGTGAGCCCCGGGATCGCGTCGAGTTCGGCGACCAGCCCGGCCGCGATGCTCCGCCAGGCGGGGGTCACCCCCACGCCGTCGCTCGGACGCGTCTCGCGGAACACCGCGTACATCGTGTAGTTGGTCTCGGCGTTGATGCGCTCGGCAACGGCGCTGTGATCGACGACGGGGGCGGACGAGCTCATGGGGTCTCCGTTCAGAGGGTGGTCGTGCAAAGGGATGCGTGGGCCGCGTGCGGGATCAGTCGTCGGTGCCGGCGATGACGGGGATCCCCGTGACCTCGCCGTGGCGCATCCGGCAGCTGTTCGCGGGTGCGACGTCGGGGAACGCGCCGAGCGAGCCAGCCGTGGGCGCCGGGACGTCCTCGCCGCGCTCGCGTGCCGCACGCTCCAGGATCATGTCGACGAGGCCGCGGATGAAGGGCTCGCGGACGCTCACCGTGCCGGCGCGCGCCGCTGCGATGCCGTGTTCGGCTGCCGTCTCGAGCGCCTCCACGTCGAGGTCGAAGGCGACCTCCATGTGGTCCGAGATGAAGCCGATCGGTGCGATCACGATCTTCGTGACTCCCGCACCCGCAAGCGCCTCGATGTGGTCGTTGACGTCGGGCTCGAGCCACGGGGTGCGCGGATCGCCCGAGCGGGAGCAGTAGGCGAGCGAGGACGGGAGCGCGGCGCCGGTGCGCTCGGCGAGCGCCGCATCGATCACGGCGCGGACGTCCTCGTGCTGCTCGCGGTACCCCGCTCCGGTCACGGCGGAGGCGTCCTGCATGGTGTCGGGGATCGAGTGGGTGACGTACACGATGTGCGCGTCGGCGAGCCCGCCGGCGAGGGACTCCCCGGCCTCGATGATCGCGTCGAGGTTGGCGGTGACGAAGCCGGGATCATTGAAGAACGGGCGGAGGATGTCGATGCGCGGGGCGATCGCGCCGAGCTCCGTGGTCGCCGCGGCGAGGTGCTCGCGGTACTGGCGGCTGCCCGAGTAGGAGGCGTAGGCGCTCGTCACGAGCGTGAGCACGCGGCGGGCGCCGAACGCGGCCGCGTCGCGCAGCGTGTCGACGGTGTACGGGTGCCAGTTCCGGTTGCCCCACACGACGGGCAGTGCGATCTCGCGGCGCGCGAGCTCCGCCTGGAGTGCCGCGACGAGCTCGAGGTTCTGCTCGTTGATCGGGCTGCGGCCGCCGAAGTGGTGGTAGTGCTCGCCGACCTCGGCGAGGCGGGCCTCGGGAATTCCCTTGCCGCGAGTGACGTTGCGCAGGAAGGGAATGACATCTTCAGTGGCGTTCGGGCCGCCGAAGGAGCAGACGAGGAGGGCGTCGTAGGGAAGGGCATGTTCCGTCATGCTCTGCACCGTATCACCAGGTTTCCTGTAGATCTGATGTATAACATCGGATGTGTAAGATCTGATCTGGAAATCGATGGAATCTGTCGGTTCACAGCTTCACGCACCCCCGCACCGCGCCCGTTCCGGGCGCCGCCGATCCCGACAGGACCCCCGTGCCCCGCACTCGAATCTGGCTCGCCGCCGCGCTCTCGGCGGCGCTCCTCGTCCTCGTCGCGCTCGGCTCGCTGACACTCGGGATCGTGCGCCTGCCGCTCGACGAGACGCTGCGCGCGCTCGTCGACCCGAGCGGCGTCGCGCAGCGCACGGGCGCCGTCGTCTGGACGATCCGGCTCCCTCGCGTCGTCGTCGCCATGCTGGTCGGCGCCGCCCTCGCGGTGGCCGGAGTCGTGATGCAGGCGATCCTGCGCAACCCGCTCGCCGAGCCCGGCATCACGGGTGTCTCCGCGGGCGCGGCGGTCGGCGCCGTCGCGAGCATGACGCTCGGCTTCACCGGCTCAGCGCAGTGGGGCATCCCGCTCGCCGCGTTCGCGGGCGCCGCGGCCGTCACGCTCGTGCTGCAGCTCGTGCTGCGCACCCGGCGCGACCTCGGCTCGGCGACGGTGATCCTGATTGGCGTGTCGCTCAGCGCGCTCGCTGGCGCGCTCATCAACGTGCTCATTGCGAACGCGAGCGACGACGCGCTCGTGCGCAGCGCGATGTTCTGGCTCGCGGGAGACCTCGAACTGCGCACCTGGCAGCACGCCGCCCTGGCGGTGGGCCCGATTCTGCTCGGCGGCGCCTGGCTGCTCAGCCGGCACCGCCAGCTCGACGCGCTCGCCCTCGGCGACCAGATCGCGGCAACCTCGGGCGTGCACGTGCAGCGCGAGCGATTCGGGCTGCTCCTCGTCGCCTCGCTCATCACGGGCGCAGCGGTATCGGTGAGCGGCATCATCAGCTTCGTCGGCCTCGTCGTGCCGCACGCCATGCGCCTCCTCGTCGGGGCCTCCCACGCGCGCCTCCTGCCGCTCTCCGCGCTCGGCGGAGCCCTGTTCCTCGTGCTCGCCGACACGGTCGCGCGCACCGCCTTCGGCTCCGTCGTGGTGCAGACCGGCGTCGTGGCCGCGCTGATCGGCGCCCCCGTGTTCCTCGCGCTCCTCCTGCGGCGGGGGGCACGCGCATGAGCGCGCCCGGCGCCCGCCTCGACGCCTTCGCTGCCCTCCGTGGCGGGCGCACGCTGAGCGCACCCATCACGCTCGAGCTGCCGCGCGGCAGCGTGCTCGCCCTCGTCGGGCCGAACGGGGTGGGCAAGTCCTCGCTGCTCGCCGCGCTCGCGCACACGGGCGTGGCCTCGCGCGGGAGTTTCTCGGCCGCGGGCGCCGAACTCGGGACGCTGCGCTACCGGGACCGCGCTCGCGCGCTCGCGCTCCTGCCCCAGGACCTCGCCGCGCCACCCGAACTCACCGTTGCCGAACTCGTCGGCGTCGGCGCACGCGCCGGTGGCGCGGCCGATCCCGCTCAGGCGAGTGCAGCGGCGCTCGCACGCTGCGGCATTGCGGAGCTCGGCGCCCGCCGCTTCGGGACGCTGTCCGGCGGGCAGCGCCAGCTCGCCCACCTCGCGCGCGTGCTCGCACAGGACACTCCGATCGTGCTCCTCGACGAGCCAACCTCGGCGCTCGATCTCGCGCACCAGCGAGCGGTCGAGGAGACCATCCGTGCGCTCGCGGACGACGGCCGGATCGTGATCGCGGCGCTCCACGACCTCGGGATCGCCCTCCATGTGAGCAGCCACGTACTGCTGCTGGAGCGCGGCGGTGGCTTCGCCGTGGGCTCCCCCGCGGAGGTGCTCACCGCCGAGCGCGTGCACGCCACCTACGGCGTGCACACGGAGCTCGTCACGGCCCCCGGCGGTCGGCAGGTGCTCGTGCCGCGGGACACGCCCGCCCAGCACGCCGTGCTGTCCATTCCGGCGACCCAGGCGTCCCCGCACACGCCCGCGTCTGCGCCCGACCCCGCTCCCGCGGTGCCGCCGCCCACGTGACCCGGCGCTCCCGCTCCCAGTTCTCCCGCTCCCAGCTCACCCCTCCCGTCTTTCCCGTCTCCGACCGGCGCCCGATCCGGCGCCCGCCCGAAAGGACCGCCGTGCTCGCTCAACGCACACGCACCCGAACCACCGCACTCCTCCTCGCCGCGACCGCCGCGACCGCCGCGCTCAGCCTGGCCCTCACTGGCTGCGCCGCGGGCGCGACCGACACGGCGCCCGCATCGCAGGCCGCCGACGCTCCGGCCGATGCGCCGGCGTTCCCCCGCACGATCACGGTGCCCGGCGCCCACGGTGCCGAGGCCACCACGCTCGAACTCGAATCGGCCCCCGAGGCCATCGCCGCGCTCGACTACGAGAGCGCCGAGGTGCTCGCCGAGCTCGGCCTCGCGGACCGCCTCGTGCTCATCCCCGAAGCGGTGCTCAACCCCGCGCTCGGCGGGCACGTGGACGAGCTGCGCGGTGTCCCGGAGACGATCAAGGTCGCGATGGAGCTCGATCCCGAGACGGTGATCTCGCTCGCCCCGGATCTCGTCGTGATGAGCCCTCGGCACGGCGCGGAGACGCGCATGGGCGGCGTGTTCGCGCAGGCCGGGGTGCCGACGCTCCAGCTCCCCGATTCCTGGACCGGCGTCGACGAGCTCACCGCGAACATCGCGCTCATCGGTGAAGCGACGGGCGAGGACGCGGCCGCCGAGCAGCTGGTCGACACGATCGATGCGGGCCTGCGGCCCAGCGCGACTCCGCACGACGCCCGGGTCCTCGTGCTGAGCAACCAGGCCGGACGGCCGTTCGTCACGGCGGGCAACGCGTTCCCGCTCCGACTGCTCGAACTCACGGGCGCGCGCGACGTGAGCGCGGAGCTCGGGATCGAGACGACCGGCCCGATCTCCGCCGAGCAGATCGTGCAAGCAGATCCGGACGGGATCCTGCTCGTCGACATGAACGGGAGCGGCGAGCGGCTGTTCGCGGAACTGCTCGCGAACCCCGCCGTCGCCGCGCTGCCGGGCGCGCAGCGCACCCTGCTCGTCACGGGCTCCGAGGTGCAGGCGCTCGGTCTCGCCGGAACGATCGACGGCCTCGCCACGATCGATGCGTGGGTCGGGGGTCTCGCGGAATAGCCGCGCCCGGGTCCACGCACCCGGGATCCGCTCACAGCCCTCTCCTTGCCGGGTTTCGCGCCGCATGCTCACCCACGCGGCGCGTGCCCAGCTGAGGTGACCCTTCCCTCGCTATAGTTGAGCCACGTATTCGGTTTCTCCACAGGAGTTGCTTCGATGGCTTCCACAACACGCGGTTCGCAGAAGGCGCGCGACACGCTCGACTTTCTGCGCGAGAAGATCTCCTCCAGCGAGTGGGACGTCGGCGCGCTCATTCCGAAGGAGCCCGAGCTCATGGAGCTCATCGGCGTCGGCAAGTCCACGGTGCGCGAGGCTGTGCGCTCGCTCGCAGCCTTCGGCATGCTCGAGACGGTTCCGGGAGTCGGCACCTTCGTGCGTGCCCGCACCCCGGTGAGCACGCTGCTCACCGAGTTCCTCGCGGATCACGATCTCGAAGAGGTGCTCGTGTACCGCCGCTCGCTCGAGATCGAGGCTGCGCAGCACGCGGCCGTGCACCGCTCAGAGGAGCAGCTCGCCGGCCTGCGCGAGGCCGTGCGCCGCGCCCAGGAGGCCGTTCCCGGCACGGCGGTCGACTCCTGCGACCACAGCACCAACCCGGGCGCCTTCCACCTGCTCGTCGTCGAGGCGAGCGGAAGCAAGCTGCTGCTCGACCTCTACCTCGGTGTGATGTCGCTCCTCCAGCGCGCGGCCGCCGAGGGGCGGGTCATCCTCGGCACCACGCTCGACACCATGCACCTCGACCACGGAGCCGTGCTCGAAGCGATCGCTGAGCGCGACGTGCGTAGCGCCGCCCACTCCATGGCCCTCCACGTCGACCGCGACCTCGGGCTGCGCACCGACATGCTCGACTTCACGGCGCAGACCGAGCGTGCCGCGTCGCTCATCGGCGCGGGCTACGACCCGGGCGCGAGCCCGGAGGATGCCGAGGGGCAGCCGGTCGAGCTGACCCTTCGCCCAGGCGGAGAATAGCAGCTCGCTCGGGCGCGAGCTGCTCGCTGGATTGCGAGGCGCTTGCGCTTGAGCGATCAGCTAGGCGCTGAGGAAGCGCTCGCGCACCGCGTCGCGCTCGACGGTGCTGAGCCCCAGCGCGCGCTCGAAGTACCCGTCCATGTCGCCGTACTCGGAGCGCACCTGCGCGAAGGCGGTATCGAGGTAGTCCTCCTGCACCCCGAGCAGCGGGCGCAGCAGATCGGGATCGACCCCGGCCTCCTCGGCGCGCGCGAACAGCGGCGCGAGCCGCGGCAGCAGGTCGGTGTTCGTGCGGAGGTAGTCGGCGCGGATCGCCTCATCCGGTGCACCGAGCAGCGCGAGCAGCGATGCGGCGCCCCACCCGGTGCGGTCCTTGCCCGTGGTGCAGTGGAAGATCACGGCCCCCGGAGCGGCGGAGTCGCCGAGCCGCAGGAAGAACTCGCGGTAGGCGGCGCGCGCCGACGGCAGCGAGACGATCTCCCGATAGGAATCGCGCAGCGCTTCCGCGATCCCGCCGCCTGAGACGAGCGCGAGGAACTGCGCCGGATCGGCGAGGAGCGCCGGGATGTTCGCGGCGCCCGCCCCGGGACTGTCCGCGAGCACATCGAGCGCGAGCGGGGCGATCTCGGCGGGCAGGCGATCCGGCGCCGCGGAGGTTTCGGCCGCCGTGCGGAAGTCGACCGCGAGCGCGATCCCGCGCGCTGCGAGCTCGGCACCGTCTTCGGGCGACAGTTCGGCGAGCGAGGCGGAGCGGAACACGCGTCCCCGCGCGACCGTGCCGCCCGCAGCGGGGAGGCCGCCCAGGTCCCGGAGGTTCGCGACGCTCGCGAGCTCGATGCCGCGATCGTCGGAGGAGTGGGCGAGAGCGTCGGTTCCCTGCTGCATGAGCCTCAGTCTAGGGGGCGGAGGCCCGGCCGCGCCCGGTCTGAGTCCGTGCGGGGCCCACGCGGGGTCCGCGCTGGGCTCGTGCGCTCACCCCGCCGCGCAGGATTCGGTCGAGTCTGATCCGGTATGGGGGCCGATTCGTGCAGCAGAGTCGCTCGAATCTTCGTGGGCGCATCCGGTCCCCTAGGATGGGAGGGTTGTTTCGGGGCGGTAGCTCAGTTGGTTAGAGCATCGGACTCATAATCCGCCGGTCACGGGTTCAAGCCCCGTCCGCCCTACTGCGCGCCGAGCGAGGCTTCGCGTGGCGCTCGCTGCTCGTTGCCCGTGAGGTGCGTGCCGCAGCCCGGACCCGCACTCCGGACCCGCACTCCGGACCCGCAGCCCGAATCCGGAGCCGCGCCCCCACCCCGGATCCGGTGCCGCGCCCACTCCCCGCTCCATTTGCTATAGCATATAGGAATGTCGAGCATCGGAGCAAAGGAGACCAGATGACGACCACGCAGAATTCACACCCCCGTACCCCGGAGCAGTCGGACGCCATCGGGCGCAGCGCCATGAAGAAGGCGATCTGGCGACTCGCGCCGTTCCTCGGCGTGCTGTACCTCGTCGCCTACATCGACCGGAACAATGCCGGCTTCGCGAAGCTCGAGATGACCGCCTCGCTCGGGATCACGGAGGCCGCCTTCGGCTTGGCCGCGGGAATCTTCTTCATCGGCTACCTCCTGTTCGAGGTGCCGAGCAATCTGCTCCTCGAGCGCTTCGGTGCGCGGAAGTGGATCGCCCGTATCATGGCGAGCTGGGGCATCGTCGCCGTGGTGACCGCGTTCGTGCAGGACGCGGTGCAGTTCGGCATCATCCGCTTCATCCTCGGCGTGGCCGAGGCCGGATTCTTCCCGGGCGTCCTGCTGTACCTCACGCTGTGGTTCCCGCGCGAGTACCGCACGCAGGTGCTCGTGATCTTCAGCCTCTCGAACCCGCTCGCAAACGCGATCGCCGCGCCCATCTCGGGCTGGATCATGAACCTCCACGGCATGTGGGGCCTCGAGGGCTGGCAGCTCGTCTTCATCCTCGAGGGGATCCCGGCGGTGCTCCTCGCGTTCGCCGTGCTGAAGTGGCTGCCGGACAGCCCGAAGGATGCGAAGTGGCTCACGGGGGCCGAGCGGGACTGGATCACGGACTCGCTCGCCCGGGAGGCCGCGGACACTGAGGCGCGCCACGGCAAGATCCGCCTCCGCGAGGTGTTCGGCAACGGCAAGCTCTGGGCTCTGATCCTGCTCTTCTTCGGCATCGTCTTCGGCGCGTATGGGCTCGGCCTCTGGCTGCCGACGATCGTGAAGACGATGGGCGACTTCGACAACGGCACGACCGGGCTCCTCGTCGCGATCCCGAACCTCTGCGCCGCGCTCGTCATGATCCCCTGGGAGCGCGCGGCTCGCAGGCAGGGCAATATCCCGCTGCAGGTGGGGATCGCGCTCACCATCACGGCGCTCGCGCTCGTGGCCGCCGTCGCCGCTCAGGGCACTCCTGTGCTCGCGCTGGGCGCGCTCTGCGTCGGCATGTCGGCGCTCTTCTCCTCGACGCCGCTCTTCTGGAGCCTCCCGCCGCTGCTCCTCACCGGCACCGCCGCGGCCGCGGGCCTCGCCTTCATCAACTCGGTCGGCAACCTCGCGGGCTTCGCCGGGCCGTACGCGATCGGCTGGGTCAGCCAGTCGACGGGTTCGGCGGTCTGGGGCCTGCTGCTCATCGCGGCGCTCACGCTCATGGGTGCCGGGATCGCGTTCGCGCTCAGCCGTCGCGGGATGTTCGCGGGCCAGCTCCCGGGCGACGCAGCGGTGGCGCCCGGTGTAGCGGGGAACGGAGGAACTGGGGCCGAAGTGGCGCCGTCAGGGACCCAATCGCCGAGCCGGAAGGCCTGACCGGCCACGGAAGGCAGAACCGGCAACGGACAGCCGGAGCGTCCCCGGCTCAGGCCGGGGACAGCGCCATCGCGAGTGCGGTGACGAGCAGGAGTGCGAGGTACGCCCAGGCGTGCACGCGGTCCGGCAGCCGCACCGGTCGCCGCCGCAGCCAGACGATCACGGGGATCGCTCCGGCGAGGAGGGCGGCGGCCGATGCGGCGTCCACGGCGCCGAGCATGCTCGGCTGCGCGGAGAGCGCGGAGCCGGACGCCGCCCCACCCCCGGGCCCGGCTGCGGCCGTGCCGCCCAGCATCAGGAAGGCGGCCAGGGCCGGAGCGCTGAGCGCCAGGGTGAGGGGATTCGCGAGGGTCGTGGCGGTCGACATGGGCGCGCCGGCCCGGCGCAGCACGGGCACGGTCATGACGCTCCCGCCGACGCCGAGGAACGCGGCGAGCGCCCCGATCGGCAGCCCGAGCCACGCGGGCACGCGGGGACCGGCGGAAACGTCGGGGATCGGGGCAGCGGCGCCAGCAGCGGCAGAGGCAGTCGCCGGGCGGAAGAACCCGGGCCGGAGGAGCAGGTCCAGGATCGTGGCAAGCAGGTAGGCGACAAAGCCCCAGCGGATGAGGGGCGCCGGCGCCCCGAGCCCGGCCCACGCCCCGAGCGCGCCGCCGAGGCCGAGCAGCGCGAGCAGGAGCCCGCTGCCGCGGAGGGTGCGAAGCACGCGGCGAGGGGTCGCAGCAGTGGCGACGCCCGCGTTCACGACCATCACCGCCGCCGAGGTCGCGACCGCGACCGTGAGCGCCGCCGCGCCGAGCCGGGCGTCGGCCCAGGCGATCACGGGGACGGCGACGAAGCCGCCGCCGAAGCCGAAGAGCACGGTCGTGACGCCCGAGAGTGCGCCGATGGCGACGAGCACGAGCAGGGCGGTGAGGGTGGGGGTGTCCATGCCTCCCAGTCAACCGATCCGGGCCGCTGCGCACATTCGATGAACTGCATGGTTCATACGAGTTTCGGCCAGTAGGCTGGTCCCGTGCCCTACGCCACGGAAGCCACGCTCGCGGAACTGGACGGACTCCCCCGCGCCGTCGTCGCGATCGCCACGGTGTATCCACCGGATCACCTGCTCGACTGGCACCGGCACCGGCGCGCCCAACTGCTCTACGGCGCGCGCGGAACGATGCTCGTCGAGGCCGACGGCGGCGCGTGGACGGTGCCACCGAACCGCGCGGTGACGATCCCTCCCGGCGTGGCGCACCGCGTGCGGCTGCTCGGCGTCGAAACGAACAGCCTCTACCTGGAACCGAACGCCGTGCCCTGGTGGCCGAGCGAGTGCGCGGTCGTCGAGGTGTCACCGCTCCTTCGCGAGCTTCTCGCGGCGGCCGTGCGCATGCCTCCCGCCTACGCGCTAGCGGGCCGCGACGGAGCGCTCGCGGGCCTGATCCTGCACGAGCTCGCGGATCTCGCGCCGCTCCCCTTCCACATCGGCCTGCCCCGCGATCCCGCGCTCGCCGGACTCTGCCGTGCCTATCTCGCGGCCCCCGATGTGAGCGTCTCGAACCGGAGCTGGGCCCGGCAGCTGAACCGCAGCGAGCGGAGCCTCTCCCGGGCGTTCGCTGAGGACTGCGGCATGAGCCCCGCGGCCTGGCGGGTGCGCGCGCGGCTGCTCGCCGCTCTGCCGCTGCTGCGGGAGGGAACCGTCACCGAGGTATCCGGTGCACTCGGCTACGCGAGCCCGGCCGGCTTCTCCGCGGCGTTCAGCCGCGTGTTCGGCCAGGCGCCGTCGGCGTTCACGGGAGCGGTCGATCCTCGACGATGATCGTGGTGCGGTCGACGCGCGTGTGGCGCATGCCGAGAGCACCCCAGATGAGCGAGGCGCCGAAGACGAGCATGAGGAGCCCCGCGCAGAACGCGACGATGCTGAGCGCGGTGGCCGGCCAGATCAGCGCGAAGACGCCGCCGAGCACCGCGAGAATGCCGGGAACGAGCACGAAGCCGCTGCGGCCCGCGCCGAGGCGCGCGCTGAGGACGAGCCAGGAGACGCCGATGACGAGCAGGGCGGAGCCCACGAGCACCACGAGCGCGCGGCCCGTGAACTCGGAGAAGACGACGGCGAGCACGCCCGCGAGGATACAGACGGCGCCGAGCACGCGGGATCCCGCCCCGGGGCCGCTCCGCACGAGCATGGCGAGGCCGTTCGCGGTGAGCGCTACGCCGAAGATGATCGCCAGCATGCCGCTCGCTGCGATGAACGGCCAGACGATGAGGCCGATCGCCGCGAGCACGACCACGATGCCGACGATGAGCAGGATCCACCAGGGGGCACGCCGCGAGTCGCTCGTGACGATGCGGATCGGCTGTTCGCTCATGGGGGCTCCTGCAGCGGGGTGGCCGAGGGACGCTCGGCAGCGAGTGCGGCACGCGCCGCACCGTCAGTATCGCACGGGGGAACCGGGAAACCGCGGGAGCGGCGAGTGATTCAGCTCTCGGCGAGCGCGGGGGCCGCGGACTCGCCGCCCGCCTGAGGGTGGAAGCGCGCGAGCCCGATCACGCCCGCGATCGCGACGATCCCGGAGGCGATGTAGACGAGCACCGCCCAGCCGGGAGCGCCCGCCGCCTCCTGGAGGACGACGATGCCGATGAGCACCGCGACGATGGGGTCGATCACCGTGAGGCCGGCGACGACGAGATCCGGCGGCCCCGAGGAGTAGGCGTTCTGCACGAACACCATCCCGAGCAGGCCGCCTACGAGGAGCGCGACCACGCACGCCCAGGTGAGCCACTCGAACTCGCCCTGCTGGAAGCGGCCGATCACGGCCTTCGCGAAGGTGGCGACGAAGCCGTACAGCACGCCCGCGCCGACGATGTAGATGAGGGCGAAGCCGCGGTGCCGGAACGCGAGGAAGAGGATCAGCGCAAGCGCGAGCACGACCGCGAAGGTGATGAGGATCACGATCAGCTTCGTGTCGGTGACGGGCCGGTCGCGTGCCGTGAACGCGGCGATCGTGACGAAAGCGACGATTCCGACCACCGCGATCGAGATGGAGGCGCGGACCCGCTTGCCGAGGTGCACGCCGCTCACGCGCGAGTTCAGCACGGAGGTGATCACGAGTCCCACGACCCCGATGGGCTGCACGATAATGAGCGGCGAGAGCGACAGCGACCCGATCTGGAACGCCACGGCCAGGCCGAGGAGGAGCGTGCCGATGACCCAGGAGGGCCGGCGGAGCAGGTTGCGGATGTGCCCCCAGGAGAGCCCGGCGCCCGCGCTCTCCCCCACGATCCGCTCGACCTTATTGAGGCCGCGCGACTGGTACTGCGCGCCGAAGGCGAGCAGCGCGGCGCCCACGAGGGCGAGCGGGATCCCGAGGAACTGCGTGGGGTCGAGATCCGCAACCTGCTCGATCATGCGTCTCGCGCCGGTGCCTGGCGGCTCTCGCCGCGCATCACCTCGAGGAGCCGGGCCGCGGCGCGGGGCACCTCGTCGTTCACGATGATCTCGTCGAACTCGTCGGCGGCCGCGAGCTCGATCCGGGCGGTCTCGAGGCGGCGCTTGCGCTCCTCCTCGTCCTCGGTGCCGCGGCCGACGAGCCGCTGGACGAGTTCGTCCCAGCTCGGCGGCGCGAGGAACACGAGGCGTGCCTCGGGCATGCTGGCGCGCACCTGCCGGGCCCCCTGCAGGTCGATCTCGAGCAGCATGAGCTCGCCGCGCTCGGCGGCCTCGTCGACCGGGCCCCGCGGGGTGCCGTAGCGGTGCACGTTGTGCACGGTCGCCCACTCGAGGAGCTCGTCGGCCGCGAGCATGCGGTCGAAGCCCTCGTCGTCGACGAAGAAGTAGTGCGAGCCGTCGACCTCGCCGGGGCGGGGCGCGCGGGTCGTCGCCGAGACCGAGTGCCGCACCTCGGGGTAGTGCTCCCGGATGTAGTTCGCCACGGTGCCCTTGCCGACGGCGGTGGGGCCGGCGAGCACGGTCAGCGGGGGGCGCCCCGGAGCCGTCTCGGCGCCCGTGCGCTCGCGGACGAAGCGCTCGAGCCGCTCGCGCTGCAGCGCGCCGAGACCGCCGAGGCGCTTGCGCTCGGAGATCTCGAGCTGCTCGCGCACCCGCTCGGCCTTCACCACGCCGATGGCGGGGAAGGACAGCAGGAAGTCCGTGATGCGCAGGGTCGCCGCGGGGCTCCCCGGCACTCGGGACTGCTCGAGCACGCGGAGCGGCGAGAGCTCGCCGCTCCTCAGCCGGCGCTTGAGCTCGGCGCGCGCTTGGCGCGCCGCGATCGCTGCGCGGTTGGCCGCGACCCGATCAACCGCAGGCATGGAGCGTGCGGTGGGATCGTCTGAGTTGATCATCTTCTCTCCACTCATCTTCGTTCCCCCCAGCGTGTCACACCGTCAGCGCGGATGCGACGGCGTCGGCCCGGTCGCGCACGCGCGCGCCGAGCCCCTCGGCTCCCCCGGCGAGCACGCTGCGAGACTCGCTCGCGAGCAGGGCCCAGCCGAGGCCGCCGAAGATCTTTCCCGCGTCCTCCACGCGGGCGCCCTGGAACCCGAAGCCGGGAGCCAGGACGGGAAGCGCGGGGCGCGCGGGTGGCGCGTCCCGGTCGATGCCGAACTCGGAGAGCTCGAGCGTGGCGCCGAGCACCACGCCGACCGAGTTCACGTGATCGTCGGCGACGCCCTCGATCGCGAGCGCGTCGTCGAGCATCGCCCGGGCGACGGTGCGCCCGTCGGCCCGCTGCGCCTGCTGCACGTCGCGCGCCTCAGGGTTCGAGGTGGCGGCGAGCACGAAGAGCCCCTTGCCGTGCTCGCGCACGTACGGGAAGGCCCCCGCGAGGCTGCCGAAGCCCTGGTAGGCGGCGACCGTCATCGCGTCGGCTTCGAGCGGGGAACCGGGCCGGAGCCAGGCGTCGGCGTAAGCCGCGAAGCTCGATCCGATGTCGCCGCGCTTGACGTCAGCGATCACGAGGAGCCCCGCGGCGCGAGCATCGGCGAGCACGCGCTCGAGCGCCGCGAAGCCCGCGGAGCCGAAGCGCTCGAAGAACGCCACCTGCGGCTTCACGCAGGCCGCGACGCCAGCGGCGGCCGCGACGACGTCGCGGCCCATCCGCTCGGCCCCGGCCGCGTCGTCGGCGAGCCCCCAGTCGGCGAGCAGCGGCGCGTGGGGATCGATCCCCACGCACAGGTGCCGCTTCGCGGCGAGCTCGGACGCGAGCCGGGTGCCGAACGTCACGGAGCTCATCGTGCTGCGGCCTCCGCGGCGCGAGCCGCCACGCGGTCCGCCTCGTACTCCTGCAGCGACTTCACGTCGAAGCCGAGCTTCTGCGCGGAGACGGCGCCCACGGCGGCCGAGAGCTCCGACACGGTGGTGAAGATCGGCTTGTCCGCGGCGACGGCCGCGGCGCGGATCTCGTAGCCGTCGGCGCGCGCCGAGCTGCCCGAGGGCGTGTTGACGATCATGTCCACCTCGCCGCGGTTGATGAGGTCGACGATCGTGTCGCCTTCCGCCTGCGCGTGGTGCTTGCGCACGACCTCCGAGGTGATCCCGTTGCGCGCGAGCACGACCTGGGTGCCCGGCGTCGCGAGGATCCGGTACCCGAGCTCCTGCATGCGGAGCGCGGGGAGCACGATCGAGCGCTTGTCGCGGTCGGCCACCGAGAGGAAGACCGTGCCCGAGACGGGGAGCTCGCTGCCCGCGGCGGACTGGCTCTTCGCGAACGCCGTCGGGAAGTCGCGGTCCATGCCCATGACCTCGCCGGTCGAGCGCATCTCAGGTCCGAGCAGCGAGTCGACGACGAGCCCCTCGTGGGTGCGGAAGCGCTTGAACGGGAGCACCGCCTCCTTCACCGCGATGGGCGAGTCGATGGGTGCGCGGGAGCCGTCCCGCTCCGGGAGCAGCCCTGCGGCGATGAGCTCGGCGATCGACTCGCCGGCCATGACGCGGGACGCCGCCTTCGCGAGCGGAATGCCGAGGGCCTTGGAGACGAAGGGCACCGTACGGCTTGCGCGCGGGTTCGCCTCGAGCACGTAGAGCACGCCCTGGCCGATCGCGAACTGCACGTTGAGCAGGCCGCGCACGCCGAGGCCCGCGGCGATGCCGAGGGTGGCCTCGCGCACCTGCGCGATCTGATCGTGGCCGAGCGTGACGGGCGGGAGGGTGCAGCTCGAGTCGCCGGAGTGCACCCCGGCTTCCTCGATGTGCTCCATCACGCCGCCGACGTACAGCTGCTCGCCGTCGTAGAGCGCGTCGACGTCGATCTCGATCGCGTCGTCGAGGAAGCGGTCCACGAGCAGCGGGTGGCCGGGGCCGACGAGGGCGTGGCCCTCGATGCGCGCGAAGTAGCCGTGGAGCGACTCGGTGTCGTACACGATCTCCATGCCGCGGCCGCCGAGCACGAAGGAGGGGCGGACGAGGACGGGGTAGCCGATCTCCTCCGCGATGCGGATGGCGCCCTCCTCATCGATCGCCGTGCCGTTGCGGGGGGCGACGAGGCCCGCGCGCTCCAGGATGCCAGCGAACGCGCCGCGCTCCTCCGCGAGGTCGATCGCCTCGGGCGTGGTGCCGAGGATCGGGATCCCCGCGTCCTTGAGCGGCTGCGCGAGGCCGAGAGCGGTCTGCCCGCCGAGCTGGACGACGACGCCGAGCAGATCGCCTGCTGCCTGCTCCGCGTGGATCACCTCGAGCACGTCTTCGAGCGTGAGCGGCTCGAAGTACAGGCGGTCCGAGGTGTCGTAGTCGGTCGAGACCGTCTCGGGGTTGCAGTTGATCATGATCGTCTCGTAGCCGGCCTCGGAGAGGGCGAACGACGCGTGCACGCACGAGTAGTCGAACTCGACGCCCTGACCGATGCGGTTCGGGCCGGAGCCCAGGATGACGACCTTCTTGCGCTCGGACGGGACGACCTCGGTCTCCAGGTCGTACGACGAGTAGTGGTAGGGCGTCAGTGCGGGGAACTCGCCCGCGCAGGTGTCGACGGTCTTGAAGACGGGGCGCAGTCCGAGCCCGTGGCGCAGGCCGCGGATCTCCGACTCCGACAGGCCGCGGATCGCCGCGATCTGGGCGTCCGAGAAGCCGTGGTCCTTCGCCTCGCGGAGCACCTCGAGGGTGAGCTGTGCAGCGTGCTTCACGCGCTCGGCGACCTCGTTGATGAGCACGATCTGGTCGAGGAACCAGGGGTCGATCGCCGTCGCTTCGAACACC
This sequence comes from Leucobacter sp. PH1c, assembly GCF_000633415.1. Classification (GTDB taxonomy): domain Bacteria; phylum Actinomycetota; class Actinomycetes; order Actinomycetales; family Microbacteriaceae; genus Leucobacter. The sequence goes on from NZ_AYMV01000007.1 coordinate 82,973, forward strand.
TGCTCGATCGTCGCGCCGAGGCGGAGCGCCTGCTGCACGTCGACGATGCGACCGTCGGTGGGGCGTGCGATGCTCGTGAGGAGATCGGAGACGATGGCCGGCGCCTCGGCGGGATCGACAGCGTCCCAGTGGAAGGAGGTGCCGCGCTTCTCGAGCGAGCGGAGCGACTTCTGCAGCGCGGTCGTGAAGTTGCGCCCGATCGCCATCGCCTCGCCCACCGACTTCATGGTGGTGGTGAGCGTGTCGTCGGCGGCCGGGAACTTCTCGAACGCGAAGCGCGGGGTCTTCACGACGATGTAGTCGATCGCGGGCTCGAACGAGGCCGGGGTCTTCTGCGTGATGTCGTTCGGGATCTCGTCGAGCGTGTAGCCGATCGCGAGCTTCGCGGCGATCTTCGCGATCGGGAAGCCAGTCGCCTTCGAGGCGAGCGCCGAGGAGCGCGAGACGCGCGGGTTCATCTCGATGACGACGACGCGGCCGTCCTTCGGGTCGATCGCGAACTGGATGTTGCAGCCGCCGGTGTCGACGCCGACGCGACGGATGATGTCGATCGAGATGTCGCGGAGGTTCTGGAACTCGCGGTCGGTGAGGGTCAGCGCGGGAGCGACGGTGATCGAGTCGCCCGTGTGTACGCCGACAGCGTCGACGTTCTCGATGGAGCACACGACGACCGCGTTGTCCTTGGTGTCGCGCATGAGCTCGAGCTCGTACTCCTTCCAGCCGAGGATGGACTCCTCGAGGAGCACCTCGGTGGTCGGGCTGTAGTGCAGGCCGTCCGTCACGATGCGGACGAGCTCCTCCTCGGTGTACGCGAAGCCGGAGCCGAGGCCGCCCATGGTGAAGGACGGGCGCACGACGAGCGGGTACCCGAGGTCCTGGGCGTACGCCTTCGCGTCCTCCAGGGTGTGCGCGACGTACGACTTCGCGACACCCGCGCCGGCGGCGATCGCGATGTCCTTGAAGAGCTGGCGATCCTCGCCCTTCTGGATGGCGTCGACCTTCGCGCCGATGAGCTCGACGCCGTACTTCTCGAGGATCCCCTGCTCGTGCAGCTCCATGGCCGCGTTGAGGGCGGTCTGGCCACCGAGCGTCGGGAGGATCGCGTCGGGCTTCTCCTTCTGGATGATCGTCTCGATCACCGCGGCCGTGATCGGCTCGACGTAGGTCGCATCGGCGAAGTCGGGGTCCGTCATGATCGTGGCGGGGTTCGAGTTCACGAGGATGACGCGGACGCCCTCCTCGCGGAGCACGCGGCACGCCTGGGTCCCGGAGTAGTCGAACTCGCAGGCCTGGCCGATGACGATCGGGCCGGAGCCGATGACGAGGACGGAGTTGATGTCTGAACGCTTGGGCATGGCTGTTTAGGCTCCCTGGGTGGTCGTGTCGGCGGCTGCGGCGCGGTCCTGGACCAGAGCGCGGAAGCGGTCGAAGAGGTAGAAGGCGTCGTGCGGGCCTGCGGCCGCCTCAGGGTGGTACTGCACGGAGAACGCGGGGATGTCGAGGCACTCGAGCCCCTCGACGACCTGGTCGTTCAGGCTCACGTGGCTGACCTGGACGCGGCCGAAGCCGGCGGGCGACGGGGTCTCGCCCTCGAGGGGCGCGTCGACGGCGAAGCCGTGGTTCTGCGCGGTGATCTCCACGCGGCCCGTGCGCTTGTCGAGCACCGGCTGGTTGATCCCGCGGTGCCCGAACGGCAGCTTGTAGGTGTCGAAGCCGAGCGCGCGGCCGAGCAGCTGGTTGCCGAAGCAGATGCCGAAGTACGGGATGCCGTCGCGGAGGAGCTCCTGGAGCAGTTCGACCTGCGCGTTGCTCGCTGCGGGGTCGCCGGGGCCGTTCGAGTAAAAGAGCGCGTCGGGGGCGATCGCGCGGATCTCGGCCAGCGTGGTGGACGCGGGCAGCACGATCACGTCGAAGCCGTGCTCCGAGAGGTAGCGCACGGTGGCGCGCTTGATGCCGAGGTCGAGCACCGCGATCGAGCCCACGCGCTCCGTGTCGGACGCGGCGGGGACGTCGTAGCGCTCGGGGGTGGTGACCTCCTGCGAGAGGTTCTTGCCGGCCATTCCGGCCTGCTCGCGCACGAGCTCCAGCTGCGCCTCGTCGGAGAGCGCAAGGTCTGCGCCCGAGAAGACGCCGGCGCGCATCGCACCGGCCGAGCGGATCCGGCGGGTCACGGCGCGGGTGTCGATCCCCGAGATGCCCACGACGCCGTCGGCGGCGAGGTCCTCATCGAGCGAGCGCTCGGCGCGGAAGTTCGAGACGCGGCGTGCGGGATCGCGCACGACAAAACCGGAGACCCAGATCTTGCGCGATTCCATGTCGTCGTCGTTCGCACCGGTGTTGCCGATGTGCGGGGCGGTCATGAGCACGATCTGACCCGCGTAGGACGGGTCGGTGAGCGTCTCCTGGTAGCCCGTCATGCCGGTCGAGAAGACGACCTCGCCGAGGGTGCGACCCGTTGCGCCGTAGGCGCGGCCGGTGTATCGGGTGCCGTCTTCCAGAACGAGCACCGCAGCGCCCTCGGGCACCGCGGCGGCCGGCGGCGCCGTTACTTCGGTCGTGTTCGTGGTCACGCTTCCTCCTGGATCGTGGGGTGAGTGGAATTGGTCTGAGTGTCCGCGTCGGCGGACGAGACGAGCTGGGCGATCGCCGCGGCGAACCGGCCCTGCTCTGCGGGGTCGGCGAGCCGGAAGCTCGATTCGAGCGCGCGGGGCTCGCCGCCGGGGGCGGGGAGCGACCAGCGCAGGATGGAGAGCCCGCCGGGTTCGACGGCCTTGCCGATGCGGCCGCCGGCGACGTCCGTGCCGCGCACCTGCGCGGCCGGGATCGTCACGGGGGCCTCGCCGGTCACGGCGATCGTGACGCCGTCGCGCTGAACGGTGACGTCGGCGTAGCCCTTGTAGCGGAGGCCCGGGATCGCGACGCGCTCGAGCGGCGCTCCCTCGGGCGTGGTGGACACGTAGCTCGCGCGCGCGAAGCTCGCGAGCGCCTCGCCCGCGAGCACGGGGGCGGCGGGCGCCGAGCCGGCCGCGGCCGCGTCGCGCTTGGCGCGGCCGCGCCAAGCGATCCACATGCCGACGAACGCGAGCACCGCGATCGAGGACATCAGGATGATGAACGTGGTGCGGCTCATCGTGCGACCTCCTCGGTGGCGGCGCCCTGCACGGCGCCGGCGGCCTGGGCCGCGGCGGCCACCGTGGCCGGTGCGACGAGCTCGCCCTCGCTCACTGTCGCGAAGCCGCGGCGGATCGTGTGCACGATGCGGCCAGGCAGCTCCATGCCGAGGTAGGGCGAGTTCTCGCTCATGCCCTGCAGGCGGGCGAGGTCGAACGTGCTCGTTCCCGCCGGGTCGACGAGGACGAGGTCGGCCGCCGCCCCGGGGACGAGCTCCTCCGGGTGGTCGGCGAGTCCGCCGATCTGCGCGGGGCGCTGCGAGAGCAGCTGCTCCAGCTCGGCCCAGCTCACGTGTCCCTCCCGGATGAGGGTGAGCAGTGCGATCGGGAGGGCCGACTCGAGACCGACCATGCCGAAGGCCGCGGCATCCCACTCGCACTCCTTCGCTTCGACCGGGTGCGGGGCGTGGTCGGTCGCGATGATGTCGATGACGCCCTCGGCGACCGCGCGGCGGAGCGCCTGCACATCGGCCTCGCGGCGGAGCGGCGGGTTCACCTTGTAGCGCGCATCGTAGCTGCGCACGAGTTCCTCGGTGAGGATGAGGTGGTGCGGGGTAACCTCGGCGGTCACCTGCACGCCCCGGGCCTTGGCCCAGCGGACGACCTCGACGGAGCCTGCCGTCGAGAGGTGGCAGATATGCAGCCGGGAACCGGTGTGCTCGGCGAGCAGTACGTCGCGCGCGATGATCGACTCCTCGGCGACGGCGGGCCAGCCCTTCAGGCCGAGCTCGCTCGACAACGCGCCCTCGTTCATCTGCGCGCCCTCCGTGAGACGCGGATCCTGCGCGTGCTGCGCGATGACGCCGCCGAAGGTCTGCACGTACTCGAGCGCGCGGCGCATGAGGAGCGGATCGTGCACGCACTTGCCGTCGTCAGAGAACACGCGCACCTGCGCGCGGGACTGGGCCATCGCGCCGATCTCGCTGAGCTTCTCGCCCGCGAGATCTTCGGTCACTGCGCCGATCGGACGCACGGTCGCGTAGCCCGCGGCGTCGCCGAGCGCCTGCACCTGCTCGACCACGCCGGCCGTGTCCTGCACCGGCAGCGTGTTCGCCATCGCGAAGACGCTCGTGAAGCCGCCGGCCGCTGCGGCGCGCGTGCCCGTGAGCACGGTCTCGGACTGCTCGAAGCCGGGCTCGCGGAGGTGCGTGTGGAGGTCGACGAGGCCCGTCAGAGCGACGAGCCCGTCCGCCTCGATGACGCGCTCCCCCTCGGTCGCGGCGAGCCCCGTGCCGCGCTCGACGATGCGGCCGTCGGCGATGCGGAGGTCGATCGGAGTCGCGGCAGCCACGTCCCCGCCGCGCTCCGTGAGCTCGGTCGCGAGGCGTGCCCCGCGGATCAGGATTCCGGGATTCGTGGTCATGCGGTCTCTCCTCCACGGGGTTCGGCGGTCTCGGGCGCGGGCTCGGTGCCCCGCTCCCCGGACAGCAGCAGGTAGAGCGCGGCCATGCGAACGGACACGCCGTTCGCGACCTGCTCAAGGACGGTCGAGCGCGGCGAGTCGGCCGCGCGCGACGAGATTTCGAGGCCCCGGTTCATGGGGCCGGGGTGCATCACGATCGCCCGCTCGGTGAGTCGGGCGAGGCGGGCATCGTCGAGCCCCCAGTTGCGCGCGTATTCGCGCTCGTTGGGGAAGAACGCCGCGTGCATGCGCTCGCTCTGGATCCGGAGCAGCATCACGACGTCGGGCTGCTCGATGCGGAGCGCGGCGTCGAGCGAGTGGTGAATCGTCACGGGCCAGGTGCGCGTGCCGTAGGGCAGCAGCGTCTCCGGTGCCACGAAGCTCACGCGCGCGCCGAGCACGTTCAGCAGCCACAGGTTCGATCGGGCCACGCGGGAGTGCGCGATGTCGCCGACGATGACCACGGAGACGCCATCGAGGTCGCGGCCGCGGCTGTGCTCACCGTAGAGCCTGCGTCGCATGGTGAACGCGTCGAGGAGCGCCTGGGTGGGGTGCTCGTGGGTGCCGTCGCCCGCGTTGAGCACTCCGGCGTCGATCCAGCCGCTCGACGCGAGCCGAGCCGGTGCGCCCGAAGCCGGGTGGCGGATCACCACGCCGTCCGCACCGATCGCCTGGAGCGTCTGGGCCGTGTCCTTCAGCGACTCGCCCTTCGAGACCGAGGAGCCCTTCGCGCTGAAGTTGATGACGTCGGCGGAGAGGCGCTTCGCGGCGGCCTCGAAGGAGATGCGCGTGCGCGTGGAGTCCTCGAAGAAGAGGTTCACCACGGTCTTGCCGCGCAGCGTCGGGAGCTTCTTGACCTCGCGCTGCTGCGTCGCGGCCATGTCCTCGGCGGTATCGAGGATCAGGATCGCCTCGTCGCGCGTCAGCGTCTTCGTGTCGAGCAGGTGCCTCACTCTGCGACCTCCGAGCCGTTCGCGCTGTCCGCTCCGGGCTCGCCCGAGGAGATGGTGACCTCGTCGACGCCGTCGTGCTCCGTGAGCCGCACCGAGATGCGCTCGTGCTTCGCGCTCGGCAGGTTCTTGCCGATGTAGTCGGCGCGGATGGGCAGCTCGCGATGCCCGCGGTCGATGAGCGCGGCAAGACGGACCGCCTTCGGGCGCCCGTGATCGTTCAGCGCGTCGAGCGCGGCGCGCACCGTGCGCCCGGAGTAGAGCACGTCGTCGACGAGCACTACGGTCGCACCGTCGACGCCGGAGACCGGCATGTCGGTGGGGTGCGGGGTGCGCGTCGGATTCTGCGCCAGGTCGTCCCGGTACATGGTGACGTCGAGACTGGCGACGGGGACCCGCTGGCCCTCGATCCGCGAGATGGTGTCGGCGATCCGGGCGGCGAGGAAAGTGCCGCGCGTGGGGATGCCCACCAGGACAAGGCCGTCAACGCCCTTGTTCGCCTCGATGATTTCGTGCGAGATTCGAGTCAGCGCCCGCGAGATTTCTGCACTTTCCAGCACAACACGCGTACCCATATTCGAGCCCCCCTTCTCCGCCTCACAGGACGGCAGTTAAAGAAAAGCTGATGCGTTCGATCATAGCGGATCAGATCCGCGGTTCGTGCGGACGCGCCGATCGAGGCGCGCCCGCACGGGGCCTAGGCCCGGGCGTGGTCCGCGATGCGTCCCAGCACCCCGTTCACGAAGCGACCGGAGTCGTCCGTCGAGTACTCCTTCGCGAGCTCCACGGCCTCGTCGATCGCGACGGCCGTGGGAACCTCGTCGTTGAAGAGGATCTCCCACGCGGCGAGGCGCAGCAGCGCCCGGTCCACGTTGGGCATCCGCTCGAGGGTCCAGCCCTGCGCGTAGCTCATGATGAGCTCGTCGATCTCGTCGCGGTGGTCGGTGACCCCGTCGACGATCTCCCGCGCGTAGAGCCAGGAGGCGGCCCGGTCGGGTTCCCCCGCCGCCCGCTTCGCCTCGGCGGCGACGATGGCGAGGACCGACTCCCCGCGCACGTCCGCCTGATAGAGCATGTCAAGCGCGCGCTTGCGCGCCTTCGTCCGTGCCGACACGGAGACTAGTCGTTCACGCGGCCGAGGTACTCACCCGTGCGGGTGTCGACCTTGACCTTCGTGCCGGACTCCAGGAAGAGCGGAACCTGGATCTCCGCGCCGGTCTCGACCGTGGCGGGCTTGGTGCCGCCGGTCGAGCGGTCGCCCTGCAGGCCGGGCTCGGTGTAGGTGACCTCGAGCACGACCGAGGCCGGCATCTCGAGGTAGAGGGGCTCGCCGTCGTGGAGGCCGATCTGCACCTGCTGGCTCTCGAGCATGTACTTCGAGGCGTCGCCCACGACGACGGCCGAAACCGTCAGCTGGTCGTAGTCGGTCTGGTCCATGAAGACGAAGTCGGCGCCGTCCTGGTACAGGTACTGGAAGTCACGACGATCGACGTTCGCGGTCTCGATCTTCGCGCCCGCGTTGTAGGTCTTGTCGATGATCTTGCCCGAGACGACGTTCTTCTGCTTGGTGCGCACGAAGGCGCCGCCCTTGCCCGGCTTCACGTGCTGGAACTCGACCACGCTCCAGAGCTGACCGTTCTCCTTGATGACGGTGCCGTTCTTGATGTCGTTCGAGGTAGCCATACAGGTTCTCCGGGTTCTTTCGAGGTTCGTGCGCGCGACCGCGCCGGACCAGTGTACACCGCGTTCCCGGCACGGAACGCGGAGCCGAACGGGGCGTGTCCGCGCGCCGCCGCACGTGCGCGGACCGCCAAAAGCGCGGGTCCGAGCGTAGGCTGACGGGCATGCACATGCTCTTCCGAACTCTCTGGCACCGGTTCTTCGTGGGCGGGCGGGGATCGCGGCTCGGCTTCAGCGACGTGGGGCGCTCCCGCTTCCGCGTGTGGCCGACCGATCTCGACATCCTGCGGCACATGAACAACGGCAAGTACCTCTCGATCATGGACGTCGCCCGCTACGACCTGCTCCAGCGCAACGGGATCGGCGAGCTCTTCGAGCGCGAGGGCTGGTACCCCGTCGTCGTGGGCCAGACGATCTCCTACCGGAAGTCGCTGAACCCGTGGAAGCGGTTCTGGATCGAGTCGCGGATCCTCGGCTTCGACGAGCAGGCCGTCTACATCGAGCAGCGCTTCGTGCGGCCGGACGCCGCGCGCCGACCGGAGGTGTACGCGCGCGCCTTCGTGCGAGGGCGCATCCTCCGGCGCAGCGGCGGCGTCGTGCCGGTCACCGAGATCATCGAGAAGAGCGGCGCACGCCCGGAGGAGCTCGTCGTCCCGGACGAGGTGCTCGATTGGGGCCGCACCACGCGACTCCCCTCGACGCGCGACACCGCGCCGAGCGAGTGGGAGTAGGCGTCCGCGGCTCGGGGCGCTAGGCCGCGGGGACGCGGGCTCCCAGGTGGGGGCCCTGGTTCCCGATCTCCCGGCACGTGATGCGAATCACGCGCTCACCGGCGTCGTAGACGTGCCGCGCCGCGAGCTTCCCGTCGGCGAGGGGTCCCGCGAGCCAGGTGAAGGTGCCCGAGTCGACGGGCGGCTCCCCCGCGGCGATCCGCATCAGCTGCAGCATGAGGAGTTCGGGGAGCGACACGTGCGGGCCGTGCGCGAAGCCGAGCCCGAGCGTGCTCGGCGCCGAGGCTCCCGGCACGAGCCGGAGCGTCCAGCGCAGCACGGTGCCGACGCCCGCGCGCTGTCCCACAACGGGGAGCGCGCCGGCCGTCTCCGGGATCCGGTCGAGTGCCGCGAAGCCGCGCTCCGCGTCCGCGGCGAGCACGAGCGGAGAGTCACCCGCCTCGGGGGTCAGCACCTCCGGATGGGCCGCCGCCGCGCGGGCGAAGGCGGCACGCCAGCGCTCACTTCCCAACCCGTACGGCGCGGGCACCGGGACGAGGTCCTCGCGGCCGCGCAGGAGCCCGCCCAGGTGTCCGAGGTCGGCGCCCGCCGCCGCGAAGGCCTCGGGCTCGGGAAGCTCGACCTCGAGCAGCGCCGCAGCGGCCCGAGCACGTGCGAACGCCGAGTCGAAGCGCTCCGCGAGCGCGGGATCCTCGAGCGTTGCGAAGGCCGCTCCCGCGAGGAGCGCGCCCGCCTGCCGGTCGAGCCAGGAATCGAACGCGGCTCCGGCGTCGGCGGGCGCCGCTGCCGCGTCGATCTGGCCCGCGAGACTCGGAAAGAGTGCCCGCACCAGTCGAAGCTGCTCCTCGCGTCCCGGCTGCGTCATCATGCTCCCAGGCTACTACCGACGTACGCGCGCACCCGGCGCGACCTCGGCGGCGATGAGCTCGCTGAGCGTCGTCGCGAGCTGCGCGGGATCGTCGATGCGGAGGCCGTCCGGGGCGAAGCGCTGCCTGAGGTCGTCCGTGCCGATCCCGCAGCCGATCACACGCACGCCCGACTGGCGCAGGGCGCGCAGCTCGCGGGCCGCGGCCACGGGGTCGTTCGAACCGCCGTCGCTGATGAGGAACACCATGCGTGTGCGCGCGACTCCCCCGTCGTCGTGCGCAGCCGGGGCGCCGATCCCGAGCGCCGCGCCCGCGGTGGCGAGGGCGGCACCGTCGTTCGTCGACCCCTGCGGGCTCCGGATCGCGGCATCGAGCTCGCGGCGCACGGCGTCGCTCAGCCCGCGCGAGAGCGGCTTCACGATGTGCGCCTCAGCGTCGAACACGATGAGGGCGGTGCGCACGTCGAGTTCCAGCGTGGTCCCTGCGCTGCGCTCGGCGAAGTCGATGTCGCGCTCGACGGCGGCGAGCGATTCGAGCAGCACGATCATCGCATCGGACGCGGCGGCCGCGATCCGGCCCTGCATCGAGGCGGAGCGGTCGACGACGAAGACGTAATCGGTGCTTCCCGCGCGCTCCGCACGCCGGGGTGCGAGCACGCGACTCCGGTACGCGTCGGGCCGTGCGATGCCCGCGCGGGCCTGAGCGAGCGCCGCGGGAAGCGCCTCGCCGGCGAGCTCCTCCCCCTCGGGGCGCGGCCGTCGGCTGAGCGCCGGGCGACGGTCCAGCCGCTCCGCGATGACGCTGGCCCACACCTCGCGCATGCGGTCCACGGCGGGAGCGAGCTCCGCCGCCCGCGCTCGGTACTCGACGAGCGCCGTAGCCCCGGAGAGGCCTCCGCCGCCCGCGGCCTCGCTCGGTTCGCGCGCCCCCGCGTCGTCATCCCGACCGGCTTCGAGTTCCGCAGCGAGCGCCGCCTCCCAGAACGCACCGGCGCCGGGCAGCGGCGTCTCGAGCATGCGCTCGACGAAGCCCGCCTGCTCGGCCGCGAAGAGGTCGGCGCCCTCAGCGCGTTCCTGCCCCTCGCCCGCCCGCGCGCGCTCCTGCTCCTCGGCCGACGCGTCTGCGGTGCCCTCGCTGAGGTCCGCCTCGGCGCCGGGGGCCGCGTCGTCGCCCGCGGCCGGCGCGCCCTCCATCCCGTCGATCCCCGGCTCGGCCTGCTCGCCGCTCCCCAGGCCGTCGCCTGAGGCGTCGAGGCCACGGGCGCGGAGATCGGCAGCGAGCAGCCGCTCGTACGGCGGGAGCAGCAGCACGAGCGCGCGCTCGGCGCGCTGCAGCGCCGGGCGAGAGGAGTCGGGTGCGAGCACCCGCCGCAGAGCGGCGCCCGTGGGCGTTCCCGCGGGTTCCCCCGCCGCGAGGACGGCCGCGAGCTCCGCGACGACGAGCGGATCGGCCTCGCCTCGCGGATCCGGCAGTCCCATCCCGCGTGTGAGCAGGATCGTGACCCACTGGAGATGCCGCGGCAGCGGAGCGAGATCGCTGGGGAGGCTCCGAGCGAGCGCGGCTCCGAGGGGTCCCCGGAGACCCGGCATGGCCTGCAGCAGCTCACGGGCGGACTGCACCCGGATCACGACGTCGAAGAGCGGTGCGAGCTCGGGGCGGGAAGCGACGACCGAGTCCCTGCGCCGCGCACGCGCCGGGGCGAGGCGCGCCGCGCGCGGACCCTCCCAGAGGTGGAGCAGCGCGAGCGCGACCGCTTCCGCTGCCGGGTGCCCGCGCAGCGCGTACCAGCCGAGCCCCACACGGAGCGCGCCGTCCTCGATCGCCCACTCGTTCCCGTCATCGGTCTCGACGGGAACGCCGAGCACCGCCCCCGCCGCGGCGAGGCGCGCCCGCAGCTCCGCACCCGCCTCACTCGCCATGCACTCACCCTAGCCGCACCGGCGGGACGCGAGCGTCGCCGTCGGCCCGCGCACGAAGCGGGCTCCGCCGGGTGATAGCGTGACGAGCATGGACACGTTCGACCCCTCCGCGGTGCTCGCCGAAGCACGCGAAATCCAGGCTGAGCTGCGGCGCGTGCGCCGAGCGATCATCGCCGAGGGTGATCCCGAGCGCGCGGCGGAACACCGGGCCGATCGCGAGCGGCTGAGCGCCGCCCTCACCGCACTCGCAGACGATCCCGCGCACCGCGCCGCGATCGATGCCGCCCTCACGGCGCGTGCAGCGGCGCTCCGCACTGCGGTGCACGCGCGGAGCGCCGAGCTCGCGGCCCGAGCGGCCGGCGATGCCGCCGACGAGATCGTGCAGCGGGCGATCGCGCAGCGCCGCAGCCTCACGGCGCGCGAGCGCACGCGGATCATCGCCCTCCGCGCCGAAGCGGACGACCGGACGACGACGGGAACGACGGACGACGCCGCGGGCCCGCTCGCAGGGATCGCGACGCCCGCGGAGCGCGACGGTGTGCTCGAAGCCCTCGGCACGCTGCGGCTCCGCGAGGCCCGCGCACAGCTCCGCGCCGGCCTGCTGCTCACCGGCCAGATGCGGGGCATCATCGCGGAGGCTGTCCCCGCGCTGCTCCGCGGCGATCCCGTGCTGCTCCTCGGCGAGACCGGCGGCGCGAAGACCGCCCTCGCCGAGCACCTCGCGCGCACCACGACGGGCGCGGAGCCCGAGCTTGTCTCGGGCTACGGCGACATCTCCTCGGCGCAGGTGATCGGCACGCACGAGCTCCGGGCCGAGGGCGGTGCCACCGTGAGCGTGTTCACGCCGGGGCCGCTCCTGCGCGCCATGCAGGAGGGGCGCGCGGTGATCCTTGACGAGGTCAACGCGATGCCCGCGGAGTTCCTGAAGCGCCTCAACCGGATCCTGCAGCTCCGCCCGGGCGACACCCTCCGCGTGCAGGAGGACGCCGGCCGCGAGGTGCGCATCGCACCGGGCTTCGCGATCCTCGCCACCGCCAACGAGCAGACCCCGCACCGGTACCGCGGCGTCGACCGATTGAGTTCCGAGCTCGTGAACCGCTTCGGCGCGAACAGCTATCGCGTGCACTACCCGGATACCGGAGTGCGCTTCGAGGACTTCCCCGTGGAGAACGGGCTGCTCGCGGCCGCCGCCGCGGTCGATGCCGACGGCGTGCTGCCGAGCGAGTGGCGCGCGGAGGAGCTCGTGCGCGTGGCCCGCGCCGCGTTCATCAGCCAGCAGGTGTTCTCGGGCGCGGTGACGGGTGGCTTCGGCGACTACGTGAGCACGGAGCGGGAGATCGACGGGCGCCCGGGCCTCGAGGAATCCGTCCTCGCGCCGCGCACGCTCGTCGCGATGGTGCAGAAGGTGACCGCGAGCGCCGGATCGGTGACCCTCGAGAGCGCCCTCACCCGCTTCGTCGAGGGCGTGATGCACCGCGAGGATCGGCGCGTCCTCGCGCTCATCCTCGAGGGCCAGGGGTTCAGCCTGGGCGCGGTCGCCGGGCACGAGTCCGCGCGCGGCCGCGGGCCGCGCGACTCCGAGGGGCCGCGCGGGGCTACTCGCTGATCCGCAGGTCCCGGCGGGCGAAGAGCGGCACTCCGGCGGCCGCGAGCACCGCGATCCCGATCCCGAGCCAGGCGAACGGCCCCCACCCGCTCGCGCCCGTGGCGAGCGGCGGCCCGTCGAGATAGGCGTGGAACGGCGACCACCACGCGGTGCCGGCACTGCCTGAGGCCATGAGCAGCGTGGTGCCGAAGTAGCTTGCGAGCGCGATCCCCGTCGGCAGCCACACGGCGGTGCTCGTGCGTCCGGACGCCGCCGAGCAGAGCAGCGCCAGCGCCCCGAACCACCACCCCAGGAGCACGAGCAGGGCGCAGGCTGCGGCGAGGTGCGGGACCGGGATATCGAGGCCCGCGATCGCGATCCCGATCCAGCTCCCCCCGAACAGGGCGAGCCCGACGATGGCGACCGAGACCCCGACGACCGCGGCGACCGTCCCGTAGACGCGGACGCGGGAGAGCGGGTGCGCGAGCAGCAGGGACATGCGGCGCTGCCGCTCCTCTCCCGCGATGCCGGCCGACGCGGCCGCGACGCCGACCACGATCACTGCGGCCGGGGCCATCATCCCGAAGGTCTCGAGGTGGAGGAAGCCCGCGGGCGTCGTGAGGTCGCCGCCGCCGAAGAGCGCCGCGATCGCCGCCGGGAACGACGCGGCGAGCCCGCCGATCGCGGAGCTGAGCGGGCGGTACACGAGCGGCAGCACGAGCCCGAGCAGGAGCACGATGACCGTCACGTAGCCGAGCAGCACCTGCTGCGAGGCGAGCCGGAGCGCGAACGGCGATGAGCCACGCCCCGTCGGGGCGAAGACGCGAGCGAGCATCGGCACCGCGCGAATTCGGGCGATCACCCCGCCTGAACCGTGCGCGAGCCGGAGCTCGCGGGTGCGGAACGCGAGCGCGCCGAGCACCAGGAGGAGCAGTGCGCCGCCGAGGAGCAGCGCGAGGTGCGCCCCATCGATGCCATTCACGAGTGGCGTGGAGCCGTTGCCCCAGTACCAGGGCACCCAGTCGGCCGCGCCGGTGCGCCAGAGCGGAAGCAGGCTCGAAGCCAGCCAGCCGAGCACCATGACGGCGGTGGTCACCCCCGCGGCGAGCGACTTCCGCCCGGTCGCGGCGCCCAGGGCGAGCGCGAGTGCCGCGTGGAAGAGGGCGGTCGCTGTGAGGTGCACGATGAGGGCCGACACGCGCGCCTCACCAATCGCCACCCCCATGAGCCGCGGCGCGAGCTCGGCGACCGCCCAGAGCAGTGCCCCGCCCGCGCACAGGAGCAGCACGAGCGCGAGCGCCCGGGCCCCCAGGTAGCGCAACCGCGAGACGGGGGCCGCGAGGAGCAGCGCCAGGGTGCGATCCTGCTCCTCGCCCGCGACCGCCTGCGCACCGATCGCGATCGCGACGCCGACGAAGGCGAGTGCGCCCACCGACGCGAGCATCTCGCTGTACGCGAGCATCGCGGGAGCCGCGTGCGGCGGGATCCCGATCAGCGCACGTACCGCCTCCGGGAGCGTCGCGTAGATGCCGAGGTCGATCCGCGAGTACACGCCGAGGCCGAGCGCGAGCATCGCGGCGACGGCCGCGGCGGCGATCGCGAGCCCGCGCCAGCCCGCGGCGAGGCCCCGCCCCACGAGCGCCGCGATCATGATCGGTCCTGGTAGTAGGTGAGGAACACGTCCTCGAGCTCGGCCTCCTGCATATGGATGTCACGGAGGCGCACGCGCGCGGTGACGGCGGCGAGGAGCGCGGCCATGTCCCCCGCGAAGTTCAGTTCGATGCGGTCCGGGTGGACGATCAGCTCGTGCACCCCCGCGACGCCCGCGAGATCGTGCGGGGTGAGCGCGCCCTCGACGTCGATCTCGATGCGGCGCATCTGGCGGCTCCGAAGCGCGGAGACCTCCTCCACGGTGACGAGCTCGCCGTGCCGGATGATGCCCACGCGGTCGGCGACGCGCTCGACCTCGGCCAGCGTGTGGCTCGACAGGAACACGGTGCGGCCGTCGTCGGCGACCTCGCGCATCATCGCCCAGAACTCGTGCTGCACGAGCGGGTCGAGACCGGCGTTCGGCTCGTCGAGAATGATGAGCTCCGGCCGGTGCATAAACGCGGAGATGAGGCCGATCTTCTGGCGGTTGCCCGTCGAGAGCTCGCCCACCCGCTTGTCGAGGTCGGCGTCGAGCCGCTCCGCGAGCGCGGTGACGTCGTCCCAGCGCACGCGGTGCCGCTCGGAGCCGCGGCGTAGGCGCGCAAGGAAACGGAGGGTGTCGCGGCCCGTCATGGCTGGCCAGAGCGCGAGATCCGCGGGCAGATAGCCGAGCCGCTCGCGGTGGGACACCTCGCGCGGGGCGCTGCCAAGCACGCTCGCCGATCCCGAGCTGGGGTGCAGCTCCCCGAGCAGGGTGCGGATCGTGGTCGACTTGCCCGAGCCGTTCGGCCCGAGGAAGCCGAACACCTCCCCCGGATGGACGTCGAGACTCAGCTCGGAGAGCGCGGTGAACGTGCCGTAGCGCTTCGTGAGCCGATCGGTGTGAATCGCATGCATGAGAGCTCCCGCCTGAAACTCGATCGGCGTCGTGCTCGTGCTCGCGCTGGAGGCGACGACGCGCTCCGTGCTCTGAGAGTAAATCCGCCCGCACGAATGCGCAATCGGCGGTTCGCGGGGTGCGGGTGCGCGGGGGTGCGCGGCTGCGACACCACAACCCTCGGAGAAATCCGAAATCTCGGAGGCTCACGGGGAGATTCTTCCGAGATATCGGATTTCTCCGAGGGAAATGAGGGTTCGGCGGCCGCGCGGTCTAGAGGGTGCCGGCGGCGCGTTCAGTCCGGCGCTAGCCCGCCGCGGGGGTCTCGTACGTGAGCACGCGCGCCACGTCGTTCGCCGGCTTCTTCTCGCCCGCGAGCACCTCGAAGTCGAGGTGGTTCTGGCGGGGCGGCAGCGGGCACGTGACGAAGTTCGTCACGGCGCACGGCAGCGCGTGGGCATAGTTGAAGTCGATCGCGTCGATCCGGCCCTCGCCGTCCTCGGAGAACTGCAGCTCCACCACGCGGCCGGCGCCGTAGCTCACGGGTCCGCTCGTCCGGTCGCGGATGTGAGCCACCGGCTGCACGCCGTGCGCGGAGTCCTTACCGATGAGCACGACCTCGTAGTCGGCGCCGCCGACCGAGAACGCGAGCGTGCCGATCTGCGTGGTGGTCTCGCGGACGCCCGTCTCGACCGTCACGGCCTCAATGTCGTTGCGCGCGCTCGGCGTGAACACGGCGGGGATGCGCCAGGCGGGATCGTAGTCGAACGCCGTGAGGCCGATCTCCTCGGCCGAGACGGAGACGTGCGGATCCCGCACCCGGATTCCGAGGATGCGGTCGCCCGCGTCGTTCGTGCGGGGCACGGTCTCGACCTCGCGGTCACCGAAGTAGACGGGCACGCTGTTCCCGTGGCCGTAGGTCTGATTGCGGCCCGTCGGGATCTCGACGGGGCCGGCGGGGTACTCGCCGTCGACGGACAGGTTCGGTCCCTCGGCCGGCGGCGTGAAGATGACGCGCCCGTCGGTGACCGCCCACGTGCCCGGCAGGCCGTCGAGCACGACGCCCGATGCGCCCTCGTGCAGCCAGAATTGGGCCACGAGCGCGGTCCAGCCGTAGGGGCGGGTCAGCTCCGCGACGCGGGTGTGGCGCCACTCGCGCCACTGGCCGGCAAGATGCTCGGTGGTGGGCATCAGTTCTCCTTCGTGTTGTCGTTCGTCGATGAGGTCGGCAGCGGCCCCGAAATCTTCGTCGCCGGAGTAGCTCGCGGCGCCGCAGCGCTCGCCGCAGCGCCCTCGGCAGCTCGCGCGGCAGCTCGCGCGGCACGGTGCACGAAGGCGCACACCTCGGCGAAAGAGTCGGCGCTCGCGCGGGCATTGCCGAGCGGCGTGCCGCCGTTCGAGTAGGCGACGCCGGACACGGGATGCGTCCGGGCGATCTCGGTGCTCGGGAGGTGCGGGATCGTGATCCCGTGCCCCGCTTCGGCGTAGTCGAGGTGGGTGCGCTCCGCGGAGTGTCCGTGCCGCGCGAGCGTGTCGAGCACCAGCCGGGAGGCGTAGCTCGACGGCCAGGCCCGATCGTCGAGCCCGGAGACGCAGAGCACGGGGCCGGCGAAGCGCTCGATCGGGATCCGGCTGGCGCGCGCGAGCTCACGGTCGCGGAGCCCGTCGACGTAGATGTCGGCGTGCCGGTTCGGCGGCGCCTCGCCGCCCCACGGCTGCCAGTGCACCCCGGCGTTGTCGTGCCACAGGTGCTCGAGCGGCTCGCCGCCCGCGGTCCAGGTCGGGCCGTCCCAGCCCTCGGCGGGATCCGCGGCGCCCTGCGCGCCGAAGACGAACGCGCCGGGGACGAACGCGACGGCGCCGAGGACGAGCTCCGGGTATCGGGCCGCGAGCAGCAGCGTGAGCTCGCCCCCGCGCGACTGGCCGCTCACGAGCGGGGCGCCCCCGAGCGGGTCGAGCTCGTCGCGCGCGTACGCCAGGGCGCGCTCGAAGTACTCGAGCGGTGTGCGCGAGATGAAGTGCGGCAGGCCGGGCGCGCGGAAGTAGCCGAGTGCGAGTGCCTGGATGCCCTCGGCTGCGTAGAGTGCGGCGCGCGCCTCGTTGATGCCGCCGCCGGAGCCGTTCATCACGATGATCGTCGGGAAGGGGCCGGATCCTGCGGGCCGGAAGAGCGTGCCGACGAGCCCCGCCTCCCGCAGCTCGCTGCGCGTGACGCCCGGGGCGAGCAACTGCTGCTCGATCGTTGCCTGCGCGGGCTCGGGATCCGAGCCGTCCGCGAAGGCGCCCTCCGGCGCGTCGAGGTACCCGGTGCCGGGCACGTGCCGGGCGGTGATGCGCGTCACGAGGGGCGCCGTCACATCCTGCGGCTCCGAGCTGCCGCCGCGTGCGGTGTCGCGCGCCTGCGCCCAGAAGAGGCCCATGGCGTCGGCCACGCGGTAGTCGCCCGAGACGGGGGCCTCCGCGTCGAGATCGGCGGAGCCGTCGGCGCCGACGAGCACGGTGGCGTCGGCCGCCCAGAGTTCCTCTCCGCGGAGCGTCTCGGCGCGCAGTGCGACGAGTGATCCCGGCACGGCGCCGCTGATCCGGATGGTGCGACGCTCGGAGAGCAGCCCGCGCTCGGGCGTCACCTGAAGCGCGAGGGCGCTGGATCCCGCGCTGCGTGCGCCGCCGCGCACCGTGTCACCGCGCACCGTGTCACCGCTCTTCGCGCCGCCGCTCATCGCGTGGCCTCCCCGTGCGCTCGAGCGAGGTCCCGGAGGGTCGCGAGGTGCGCGGCGGGAAGCGACACCGTCGCGGGGACCGTGCCGGGCGCTGCGTCACCGCCGGTGTCGCCGGTTTCATCGGAATCGCCGAGCGCATCGAAGCGCGACGGGAGGTGCCCGCCAGCGGCGCGCCAGTCCGCGGCGAGTCGCGCGGTGTCTTCGGCCGCCCTGGCACCGCCTGCGCGTGCCGGATCGAATGCGAGCACGAACGCCCCGCGTCCCGAAGCCGCAGCCCCGGTCTCCCGGCCGCCGACGGCCACGCCGGCGAGCAGTTCGACGAGCAGACCGCCCAGGGATCCGACGAGGCTCTCGGGCAGGATCGCGGCCACACTGGCCGGATCGACGGTGGGCGCGCCCGCAGCGTCGACCGCGAGGCCCGCGGGGAGCTGCTCCCCCGCGGCCGCCCGCTCACGGAGCGCGGCGAGCGTGAGCGGCGAGGTCGCGAAGTCCGCGACGAGCGGGGCGGCGTCCTTCCGGGGCGCCGCGATCGCGAGCGGGTTCGTGCCGATCGCGGGACGCGTGCTGCCCCACGGCGCGACGATCGCCGGCGCCTGCGCGCCGAGTAGCGCAACCGCGCCGGTCCGGGCAAGGTCGCGGGCCGCGAGCCCGAGCACCCCGAGGGCGCCGACCCGGCGGATCCCGATCAGCCCGATGCCGTGCGCACGGATCCCGGCCTCGGCGCGGCGCACGGCGCAGGCGAGAGCGAGCGGGCCGGGGAGGCCCAGGGCGTCTACGGCGGAGATCGGCCCGGGGACGGTCTCGGGGTCCGGCGCGGAGTCGGGCGCAGCGTTCGCGTCCGCAGCACCGATCCGGCTGAGATCCTTCAGCAGCATGCCGACGCCGAAACCCGGGAGCCCGAGCTGCTCGGCCTCCGTGAGCCAGCGGGCCGCGCGCGCGGCGTCGTCCGCGGTGGCCTGCGCGGCCAGAGCGCTTCGGCCGACGTGCGCGCCGAGCACCGTGCCGAGCAGGTGCCGGAGCTCCGCCGCGGCGATGACCTCCCGGACCTCCGCGTCGTCGCGGGCACCCACTAGTACTTCACCCACGGCACGAGCCGGCGTTCGAGGAGCCCCTCGAGCGCCGTCGCGGCGTAGCCGAGCACCGAGATCGTCACGATGCCGACGTACATCTTCGAGACCGCGAAGGTCGACCAGGAGCTCCAGATGAGGTAGCCGAGGCCGCTCTGCGAGCCCACGAACTCCGAGGCCGCGATGATCACGAACGCGCCGCCGGTGGCGAGCTTCATGCCGGTGAAGATCGATGGCAGGGCGTACGGGAAGGACACGGTGAACCAGCGCTGCACGCGGCTCGCCCCGTTCGCCTTCGCGACGTCCGTGAAGAGGGTCGGGGTCTGCATCACTCCGCTCATGGTGTTGAAGAACAGGTAGAAGAAGACACCGATCGCGACGATCACGTACTTGCTCGTCTCGCCGAGACCGAAGATGAGGAGCAACAGCGGGAAGATCGCGACCTTGGGGATCGGGAGCAGGCTCGCGAAGATGGGCTCGAGCAGTTGCCGGAGCGGGCGCACGGAGCCGAGGAGCACGCCGAGGAGCACCCCGGGTACGGCTCCCATGACGAAGCCGATCGCAATGCGGGAGAGCGTCATGGCGGTGTGCTCGAGGAGGACGCCGTCGAGGAGCATCGTGACGAACGTCGAGACGATCGAGCTCGGCGCGGGGAAGAAGCGCGCGTCGAGCACGCCGACGCGGCTGAGCAGCTCCCACACGAGGAGCAGCATGAGCGGCGTATAGGGGCCGATGCGGCGGATCCAGGGGGATCCGCGTTCCGCGGCGACGGCGCTGCGGAGCTCCTGCTCGATCTCTGCCGGGATCGCCGGCGCGGTCCGATCGCTCATGCGGCCGACTCCTCCTCGGGGCGCTGCTCGAGCAGGTCCCACAGCTTGACCGTGATCTCGCCGTAGCGGGGATCGCGGCGCAGTTCCTTGATGTCGCGGGGACGTCCGAACGGGATCTCGATCTCCTCGATGATCCGGCCGGGCCGGTGGGACATCACGACGACGCGGTCGGCGAGCGTGAGCGCTTCGTCGACCGAGTGCGTGATGAACAGCACGGACTTCGAGGTCTGCTCCCAGATCCGCAGCAGCTCCTGCTGGAGGGCGACGCGGGTCTGCTCGTCGAGCGCGCCGAACGGCTCGTCCATGAGGAGCACGTCGCCGTCGTCGGCCAGGGCGCGCGCCACCGAGGTGCGCTGCCGCATCCCGCCCGAGATCTGAGCCGGGTAGTAGCTCGCGAAATCCGCGAGGCCGACGAGCTCGAGCAGCTCCGCGACGCGCGCGCGGCGCTCCGCGCGGGGCACGCCGCGGAGTTTCAGCGGGTACGCGACGTTTTGCGCGATCGTGAGCCAGGGGAAGATCCCGTGCTCCTGGAAGACGACGGAGGGCCGGCTCTGCGTCGAGACGCTGCCGAGGCTCGCCTGTTCGAGGCCCGCCGCCACGCGCAGCAGCGTGCTCTTGCCGCAGCCCGAGGGGCCGAGCACGCACACGAACTCGCGCTCGCCCACTTCGAGGGACACGTCCTGGACCGCGACGAGCACGTCATCGCGCGATTCGGCGTTGGGGAACGCCTTCCAGAGGTTCTGGATCGAGATGCCGGTCACTTGGCGGCAGCCTCCTGCGCCTGCTTCACGGCCGCGGCGAGGATGTCCGCGCGGAAGATGTCCTTGATCCGGGAGTCGCCGGAGAACTCGAGGGTGTCCCGGTCGCGGAAGAACTGCTCCTGCTCGGCCACGTCGGCCCAGTCGATCGCGCCCTCGGGGTCCTGCACGGTGAGGCCGATCTCCGTGAGCGTCGAGACGGGGAGATCCGTGTACTCGGCGATGATCGCCTGGTCAGCGGGATCCTTCCAGCCGCCGTCCTCGAGCTCCTGCACGGCGCGCAGGTAGGCGGCGGTGAACGCGGTGACCGCCTCGGGGTACTTCTCGACGTACTCGCTGTTGAAGGCGAGCGCGCCCAGTTCGACCCCGGCCTGGTAGCTCACGTCGAGGATCTCGTGGCCGAGGCCCTGCGCCGAGATCGCCGAGGAGATGGGCTCGATGGTCCAGCTCGCGTCGATCGAGCCGTTCGCGAGCGCGGGCGGAATGTCGCCGGGAGACAGGTTCACGAGCTCGACGTCGTCGAGGCTGATACCCGCGGTGTCGAGGGCCCGGTACACCGAGTAGATGCCGAAGCCGCCCGTGCCGGGCACGCCGATCTTCTTCCCGCGGAGCTCCGAGACATCGGTGATCCCGGACGACTCGGAGACCATGAGCGGAGCCGGGTTCTTGCCCTCCTCCGGTACGCGCGAGACGCTCGCGATGACGGAGATCGACGCGCCCGCCTGGGTCGCGTTGAAGAGGCCGGCGCCCCAGGTCGCGCCGCCGGCGACGATGCCGCCCGTGCTCACCTGCTGGTAGGTCTCCCCCGAGCTCCCGCTCTTCGAGATGAGCTCGACGTCGACGCCGGCCTCCTCGAAGTACCCCTTCTCCTCCGCGATGAAGAACGGCGCGTAGTCCGCGTACGGGGAGTAGAGGAAGGTGATCTTCGGGGCGTCAGCGGGATCGCCGGTTCCGCTCGGCTCGGCGCTCGAGGCGCACCCCGTCAGCAGGGCGGCGGCGGCAAGGAGGGCGACGCCCCCGGCGAAACGGCGACGAAGGCGCATGATTGGGCTCCAGTGGTGAGACTCGACGCGGCCCATCGCCGCGCATCCCGCCAATCTATCGCCCCGCATATGCCGCGCGCGCGAGGCGCGTCATATTCGGTCACACCAGGGGTTTCGCCCCGATCTAGTTCGCGATTTCCTGGTACGCGAACTGCAGCATCGAATCGTCGACGCCGGCGAGCACGCGGGGCTTGCCGATCTCGTCGAGCACGATGAAGCGGAGCATGCCGGCGCGCGCCTTCTTGTCCCGCTGCATGGTCGCGAGGAGCCCCGCCCAGCGCCCCGCCGGGTAGTTGAGCGGCAGCGTGAGCGAGGAGAGGATCCGGCGGTGCCGATCCACGGCGGCGTCGGAGAGCGCCCCGGCGAGCCGCCCCAGCTCCGCGGCGTACATCATGCCGATGGAGATCGCGACGCCGTGGCGCCACTGGTAGCGCTCGGCGTGCTCGATGGCGTGTCCGAGGGTGTGGCCGTAGTTCAGGATCTCGCGGAGCCCACCCTCGCGGAAGTCCTCCGAAACGACCCGCGCCTTGACGCCCACGGCGAGCTCGATGAGGCGCTGGAACTCGGGCGTCGACGGATCGGTCGCCCGGTCGACGTCGGCCTCGAGCAGCTCGAGGATCTCGGGCTCGGCGATGAAGCCGCACTTGGCGATCTCGGCGAAGCCGGCGAGCAGCTCGTTGCGCGGCAGGGTGTCGAGGAAGTCGATGTCGCAGATGACCCCGGCGGGGGCCGTGAACGTGCCGACGAGGTTCTTTCCCTCGGTCGTGTTGATGCCCGTCTTCCCGCCGACGGCCGCGTCGACCATGCCGAGCACGCTCGTGGGGATCTGCACGAGCCGCACGCCGCGCAGCCAGGTGCCCGCGACGAAGCCCGCGAGGTCAGTGACGGCGCCGCCGCCGAGCCCGATGATCGCGTCCGTGCGCGTGAAGTCGGACTGTCCGAGGATCTGCCAGCAGAACGCTGCGACCTCGACCCGCTTCGCGGACTCGGCGTCGGGCACCTCCGCGAGGAGGACCTGGCCGTAGCGCGTCTGCAGGGCGTCGCGGAGCTCGGTGGCGATCCGGCCGACCGTCGGCGTGTGAATGATGAGCACCTTGGCGACGCGATCCCCGAGCGCCTCGGGCACGCGCTCGATCGCGCCCCGGCCGATCGTGATCGTGTACTCGGACTCCCCGGTCACCTGGATCTCGGTGAACGGCCCCCGCGGGGCATCGCTCGCGGCGGCCGTGGCCGCCTGCGTCTCTGCGGGCTCCTGCGCGCCTGCAGCGTCGCCGAGGGGCTGATCCTGGGTGGTCATGCTTCACTCCTTGTCGATGGCGCGGTCGCACCGCTGCCGGGGATGGGTCCGCGCTTCTTGCCGAAACTGCGGGCCCACTGGGCGACGCGTCTCGCGAGCTGCTCCTTCGTGGAGCGATCGGTGCGGTAGGTCACGTCGGCGACCGCTTCGTAGAGCGGGCGACGCTCTGCGAGGATCCGGCCCCAGGCGTTCGGGTCGTCTCGGAGGAGGGGCCTGCGCGAGAGGTTCGCGGTGCGTAGCACGGCCTCCTGCGTGGTCATCAGGAGCACCACCGGGTAGGAGGCGAGCAGCGTGCGCGTCTCCTCCGTCAGGACCGCTCCGCCGCCGAGTGCGACGATCCGGCCGCCCGGGAGCGCGAGCTCCTGCGCGATTACCTCCGCCTCGATCCGGCGGAACTCGGGTTCGCCGTGCGCCGCGAAGAAGTCGGTGATGGCGCCGTGCTCGCGGACGAACACGGCGTCGGTGTCGATGAACGGCACGCCGAGCTCGCGGGCGACGCGCTTCCCAAGGCTCGTCTTGCCCGCGGCCATCGGGCCGACGAAGACGATGGCCCGGTCCGGCAGTCGCGCGCCCGAGCGGCGACGGCGGCGACGGCGGCTCCGCGTACTGCGGCTCGCGGTCGAGGACTCCGCCCCGGCCTCACCCGCGGTGTGCGCGCGCTCAGCAGGGCCCGCGGGTTCCGGGGAGTGCTGCAGCTCGGGCGTGGTGGGGGGCGCGGGCTTCGGCGCCGCGACGGGCGGGCCGACGGGGCGGCCGGCCCGGCGGGAGCCGGTCACGACTCGATGACGGTCGACAAGCGCTCGGGGATCGCGGCGAGATAGGACTCGAGGTTCCGCTTGGTCTCCGCGACGCTGTCGCCGCCGAACTTCTCGGTGACCGCGTCCGCGAGGACGAGCGCGACCATGGCCTCCGCCACGACTCCGGCGGCGGGAACGGCCGAGACGTCCGAGCGCTGGTGGTGCGCCTTCGCCTCCTCGCCCGTTGCGACGTCGATCGTGGGCAGCGCGTGGGGCACCGTGGCGATCGGCTTCATGCCCGCGCGAACGCGGAGCACCTGCCCGGTCGTCATGCCCCCCTCGATGCCGCCTGCGCGGCCCGTCTCGCGAGCGATCCGGCCGTCGGCGATGTGCAGTTCGTCGTGGGCGGCGGAGCCGCGGCGGCGCGTGGTCTCGAAACCGTCGCCCACCTCGACCGCCTTGATCGCCTGGATGCCCATGAGTGCCCCGGCGAGGCGCGAGTCGAGACGGCGATCCCAGTGCACGTAGGAGCCGAGCCCGGGCGGCAGGCCGTAGGCGAGCACCTCGACGATGCCGCCGATCGTGTCGCCGGACTTCTTCGTGTCGTCGACCTCGGCGACCATGCGGGCGCTCGTCTCGGCGTCGAAGCAGCGGAGCGGGTCAGCGTCGAGTGCGGGGGTGTCCTCCGGGCGGGGCAGTGCGCCGCCCGCGGGAGCCTCGATCGTGCCGAGGGAGACCGTGTGGCTGACGAGGCCGATGCCGAGCTCGGCGAGGAAGGCGCGGGCGACGGCGCCGAGCGCGACGCGAGCGGCCGTCTCCCGCGCGCTCGCGCGCTCGAGCACGGGACGGGCCTCATCGAAGCCGTACTTCTGCATCCCCGCGAGGTCCGCGTGGCCCGGGCGCGGCCGCGTGAGCGCTGCGCCGCGTCCGCGGGACTTCTCCGAGAGCTCGGTGGGCTCGGCGCTCATCACCTCGGCCCACTTGGGCCACTCGGTGTTGCCGATGCGGATCGCGACGGGTCCGCCGATCGACACGCCCTGCACGACGCCGCCCGAGACGTGGAGCTCGTCCTGCTCGAACTTCATGCGCGAGCCGCGGCCATAGCCGAGCTTGCGGCGCGCCAAGTCGGCGCGGATCTCCTCGAGGGAGACGGGCACGCCAGCGGGCAGCCCCTCGAGAACGGCGATCAGTTCGGGTCCGTGGGACTCTCCAGCGGTAAGCCAACGCAGCATACCCACTATCCTCCCACACCGGCGGGTGCCGCTGCGCGCATGGCCTCGCGCACGCCCGCCTCGGCATCGAGCGCGCGCGTGGGGTCGCCGTGCAAGAAGATGCGGATCTGCACGATCGCCTGCTCGATGAGCATGTCGGTGCCGGGGCTCGCCTGTCCACCCGCGCGGGTCCACGACGCGGCCAGGTGCGAGGGCCAAGGATCGTAGGCGACGTCGAAGAGCGGTGCCGCGGTGAGCGACTCGGGCAGCGCCAGGCCTGCGCCGGCGGGCCCCGGGAGTGTCGAAATCGTGAGGCTCGGCGCCCAGGCGGCGAACCCCGGGTCGTCGAGGCCGGTCGACGCGCAGGCGAGCGCACGGGCGGGGCCGGACGTTCCGTCGAAGCGCGCAGCGAGCTCGGCGGCGGCCTCCGCTCGCCGGCCCGCGATGAGCACGTCGCTCGCACCGAGGCTGCGTGCCGCGAGCACCGCCGACACCGCGGTCGCTCCCGTGCCGATGACGAGCGTGCGGGAGGCGTCGAGGCCCGCCGCCGAGATGGCTCGGGCGAGTCCCGCCACGTCGGTGTTGAAGCCGTCCCAGCCGCCGTCCTCGCGGTGGCGCAGCGTGTTCACGACGCCGCTCTCCTCCGCAACCGGGTCGAGTGTCGTGGCGAGGCGGCGGGCCTCCTCCTTAAGCGGCATCGTGAGGGACAGCCCCCGCCACTCGGCGCCGCGACGCGCGAGGAAGGGTGCGAGGCCGGAGACCCCGCACCGCACCGCCGAATAGCGCCACGGCAGCCCGAGGACGCCGTACGCGGCGCGGTGGATGCGCGGCGAGAGCGAGTGCCCGATGGGCCAGCCGAGCACGCCCAGCTGCTCGGGCATCTAGCAGCCCTTGCCCGGGTTCGCGGAGCACCACTCGTTCAGCCGCGCCACCGCGGCCTCGTGCTCTTCTTGCGTGACGCTGAACGCGGACTCACGGGTGTCGAGGTTGATCGCCACGAAGTAGAGCCACTCCCCCGGCTCGGGGTTCAGCGCGGCGTTGATCGCGTCGCGCCCGGGGTTCGCGATGGGGCCCTTCGGGAGCCCCTTGTGCACGTAGGTGTTCCACGGGTTGTCATCGGCGAGCGCCTCGTCGGTCGACCAGACGGATCCGTCCTCGTGCTGCCCCATGCCGTACTGCGCGGTGGAGTCCATCTGGAGCCGCATGTCCTGCGCGAGCCGGTTCTGGATCACTCGGGAGACCTTGCCGAAGTCCTCGATGCGGCCGCCCTCGCGCTGGATCATCGCGGCGATCGTGAGCACGCGCTCGCGATCCGCCTCGGCCACCCCGGCCTCGTCGAGCACGAGCTTCTGCTGGTCGACGAGGCGCTGGATCGCCTGGGCGCCCGTCGTGTCCGACTCGAACTCGTAGGTTGCCGGGAACAGCCAGCCCTCGAGGCTGTCGACGCCTGCGGGCAGGCCGAACGCCGCCGGATCCTCAGCCGCTGCCTGCAGCTCCTCGAGCGGGATGTCGCCGCCCGCGGAGACGAGTTCGAGCGTCTGGGCGACGGTCTTCCCCTCGGGGATCATCGCGGTGAGCTGCATGCGGTTCGCCGGATCCTGCAGCGCGTCGAGCGCCGCCTGCGAGCTCATCTGCAGCTTCAGCCGGTACGAGCCGGGCTGGAACTCCACCGCGGGATCCTGCGCGAGGAGGAGTTTGTAGAAGGCCTCGGAGGTCTTCACGACGTCCGCTTCCGCGAGCGACGCGGCGACGTCTTCGCCGATCTCGCCCGGCGTGATGACGATGATCGTGTCGCCGGTGCCCGTGCCCTCGTAGTCGTTCGAGGTCCAGCCGAGCGCCTCGGAGATCCGATCGCCGAACTGGGACCAGAGGTAGGCGCCCGCCGCGCCGAGCCCGCCGAGCAGCACGGCGGTGATCACGAGGACGATCGCGATCCGCTTGCCGCGTCCCGGGCGCTTCTCGCGTGTACGTGCGTTCATGCGTCTGTCTCCTTCGCGATTGCTCCGGTCACCGAGACCGGGCTCCCCGGGGCCGTGTCCTGCGCGCGCTCGCTGTCGAGCGCGTGCTGCAGGATCACGACTGCCGCCGCCTGATCGATGATCGATCGGCTCTGTTTCGTCTTCTTGCCCGCTTGCCGGAGCTGCCCCTGCGCGGAGACCGTCGAGAGGCGCTCATCGACAAGCCGCACCGGTACGCCGTGCTCGGCGAGGCGCTCGGCGAGGAGCGCCGCGAAGTCCGTGGCGTCATCAGTTGAGGGCGTGCGCTCGCCGCGCATGTTGAGCGGCAGTCCGACGATCACCTCGAATGCATCGAGCTCGCTCGCGATCGCGCTGAGGCGCGCGAGGTCCGCGTCGCCGTCGGCCGCGCGCGGCACGGTCTCGACGGGGGTCGCGAGCATGCCGTGGAGGTCGGAGCGCGCGACACCGATGCGGGCCTTGCCCACATCGATGCCGAGCCGGACGCCGCTGCGCACGCCGCCTACTCCGCGAGCCGGTCGCGGATCGCGGACAGTGCTGCGCCGATCTGCGCCGGGTCGGCGCCGCCGCCCTGGGCGAGATCGGGCTTGCCGCCGCCACCGCCGCCGAGCACCTGCGCGCCGAGCTTGGCGAGGTCGCCCGCGCGGACTCCCGCGCCGCGGGCGGCCTCGGTGGTCGCCGCGATCACGACGGGCTTGCCGCCCGACTCGCCCGCGAGCACCACGACCGCGGGCTCCGCCGCGAGCCGGTCGCGCACCTGGATCGCGAGTCCGCGGATGTCGTCCGCGGAGCCCACCGAGCCGAGCGAGTGCAGTACGGCGCGCACCGCGCCCACCTGCTCAGCACCAGCCACGAGCTCGGGCACGCGCTGCGCGAGCTTCTCGGCCTCAAACGCGGCGATCCGCTTCTCGGCGGCCTTGAGCTGCGCGCCGAGATCCTGCACGCGGCCGACGAGCTCGGCGCGCGGCACCTTGAGCCCGCTCGCGAGCTGCTGCACGATGGCGCGCTCGGCGGCGAAGCTCTGGAACGCCTCGAGGCCGACGAGGGACTCGACGCGGCGGTTGGTCGAGCCGACCGAGCTCTCGGAGACGAGGTTGATCATGCCGACCTCGGCGGAGCTCGAGACGTGGGTGCCTGCGCAGAGCTCGCGCGACCAGGGGCCGCCGATATCGACGACGCGCACGCGGTCCCCGTACTTCTCGCCGAAGAGCGCCATCGCGCCCATGGCCTTCGCCTCCTCGATGCCCATCTCGCGTGTGACGACCTCGTAGTTCGAGCGGATCGCGAGGTTCGAAATCTCCTCGATCTCGCTCTTCGTCGCGGCGCTGAGCGCCTCCGAGTGGGTGAAGTCGAGGCGCATGTAGCCGGCCTTGTTGTACGAACCGGCCTGGTGGGCGCTCGGTCCGAGCACGTCGCGCAGCGCGGCGTGCACGATGTGGGTGGCAGAGTGCGCCTGCGTCGCGCCGCGGCGGTAGTCCGCGTCGACGCGGGTCTCGGCGCGCTGGTCGATCCCAACGGTTCCAACGGTCACCTTCACGGTGTGCACGATGAGCCCAGGAACGGGCTTCTGCACGTCGAGCACCTCGGCCTCGAAGCCGTCGCCCACGATGAGGCCCTGATCCGAGTCCTGGCCGCCCGATTCCGCCCACAGGGACGTCTCGGACAGCACGAGCTCGGCGATCTGCCCCTCGTGCGCCTCGCGCACGGGCGCGCCGTCCACGACGAGGCCGAGCACGCGGCCCTCATGGGTCAGCTCGTCGTACCCGGTGAAGAGCGTCTCCCCGAGGCCGCGCAGCTCCTTGTACACCGACAGGTCCGCGCGCTGGCCCTTCTTCGCCTTCGCGTCGGCCTTCGCGCGGTCGCGCTGCTCCTGCATCAGCTCGGTGAAGACCTCCCGGTCCACCTCGACGCCGGCCTCCTCCGCGATCTCGAGCGTGAGCTCGATGGGGAATCCGTGCGTGTCGTGCAGTAGGAACGCCGTGTCGCCGGGGACCGCCGCAGCACCAGCCTTCGCCGCGTCGACCGCGGTATCGAGGATCTGGATACCGGAGGCGAGCGTGCGGAGGAAGGTCTTTTCCTCAGCGTAGGCCGCGCGCGAGATGAAATCGAAGTCGCGGGCGACGGCGGGGTAGGCCGCCTGCATGGCGTCGCGCGAGACGGGGAAAAGCTCGCTGAAGCTCGCGCCCTCGTAGCCGAGCAGCCGCATCGAGAGGATCACCCGGCGGAGCAGACGGCGGAGGATGTAGCCGCGCCCCTCGTTCGACGGGGTGACCCCGTCTGCGATGAGCATGAGGCCGCTGCGTACGTGATCGGCGATGACTCGGAGGCGCACGTCGTCCGCGTGATCGGCACCGTAGCGCTTGCCGGTGAGCTCCGCGGCACGATCGAGCACGGGGCGCACCTGATCGATCTCGTACATGTTCTGCACGCCCTGCTTGATGAAGGCCACGCGCTCGAGCCCCATGCCCGTGTCGATGTTCTTCTTCGGGAGCTCGCCGAGAATCGTGAAGTCCGTCTTCGAGCGCACGTCGGCGACCTCGTACTGCATGAAGACCAGGTTCCAGATCTCCACGTACCTGTCGTCGTCGGTAGCGGGGCCGCCGTCGATGCCGTACTCGGGGCCGAGGTCGAAGAAGATCTCCGAGCAGGGGCCCGCGGGTCCCGGCTGACCCGTCGACCAGTAGTTCGTGTCCTTGCCGAGGCGCTGAATGCGCTCATCCGGCAGTGAGGAGTGCGTGCGCCAGAGCTCGATCGCTTCCTCGTCCTCCTCGTACACGGTGACCCACAGGTCCTTCGCGTCGAAGCCGAGGCCGCCGTCGGCCTCCGGCGTGGTGAGGAGCTCCCACGCGAAGCGGATGGCGCCCTCCTTGAAGTAGTCACCGAAGGAGAAGTTGCCGCACATCTGGAAGAAGGTGCCGTGGCGCGGCGTGCGCCCCACCTCCTCGATGTCGTTCGTGCGGATGCACTTCTGCACGCTCGTCGCTCGCGGGTACGGTGCCGGGACCAGCCCGGAGAGGTACGGCACGAACGGGACCATGCCCGCCACCGTGAACATGAGGCTCGGGTCGTCGCTGACGAGCGACGCGGATGGGACGACGGTGTGCCCTCGCTTCTCGAAGAAGTCGAGCCAGCGGCGGTGGATTTCAGCGGTCTGCATCCGGAGTCTTTCTAGGTGTGGGTGGTCGTGCGGGCGGCGGGGCGGCCGCGGGGTGCCGAGGCGATCAGGCCCGGTCGCGGAGGTCGCGGAGCGCCTCCTCCAGTTCGTCTGCGAGCTCCGTGTCGTCGGCCTCGGCCTCGTAGCCGCTCGCGAAGGCGCGACTGAACTCGTTCATCCCCCGGTTCACGCGATCGAAGAAGCGTCGACCCTCGGGGTTCTGGTTGACGAAGTGGGCCGCGACGAAGCCCAGCACGACGCCGCCCAGCAGCCACATCAGCTTGCGCATCTCTCATTCCTCCTGACGTCGAACGGGCGCGGGGAGCGCCGCGTCCGGAAAACACGGTTCAGTTTAGCGGGTCGTGTCCGCCCGGAACCGGATATCCACAGCGGGCGAACGGTTCCGGAAACGCCGCAGGGGCGCCGGATCTCTCCGACGCCCCTGCGGGGTTGCGCTGTGCGAGGCTTAGCGGCCCGAGTAGTACTCGACGACGAGCTGCACTTCACAGGTCACGGGGACCTCAGCGCGCTTCGGACGGCGCACGAGGCGCGCCTGGAGCTTGTCGAGCTCGACCTCGAGGTAGCCGGGGACGGGGGGCAGCACCTCGGCGTGCCCGCCTGCAGCGGCGACCTGGAAGGGCTCGGTGCCCTCCGAGCGCTCCTTGACGTGGATGAGCTGACCCGGCTTCACGCGGAAGGAGGGACGGTCGACGATCTTGCCGTCGACGAGGATGTGACGGTGCACGACCATCTGGCGAGCCTGCGCCGTGGTGCGCGCGAAGCCGGCGCGGAGCACGAGTGCGTCGAGACGCATCTCGAGGAGCTCGACCAGGTTCTCACCGGTCAGGCCGTCCTGGCGGCGTGCTTCCTTGAAGGCGATGACGAGCTGCTTCTCGCGGATGCCGTACTGGGCCCGGAGACGCTGCTTCTCGCGCAGACGGACGGCGTAGTCGCTGTCGCTCTTGCGCTTGGTGCGGCCGTGCTGGCCGGGGCCATAGGGGCGCTTCTCGAGGTAGCGCGCAGCCTTCGGGGTGAGGGCGATCCCGAGCGAGCGGGACAGGCGGGTCTGGGAACGGGTACGCGACGTAGTCGACACGTGGGTCCTTTCGGGTGTTCTGGGTAAATGCGCGCACCTGAGGTGCGGCGCGTGTTCTCTCGGCCACGCTGCGCCCGCATTCACGAACCTGGGCTCGCAATGCACGCGACGCAGCACACCGTTTTCGGTGAGGGAACGACCAGCGCAGAAACCCGGCTACAGGGCGACTGCCACAAGGGCCCGTGCGCAGCCAGCGTCGGGTCCAGTGTTGGCCAGCGTTCAGCTTAGCACGAAGCGGCGGCGATCCGCAGCGGGCGCGCGCAGTGGGCGGCTCGGGTCAGGAATCGGCGCGCGTGATCCGCCGGAGCTTCTCGAGCCGCTCCGAGACCTCCCGCTCGTGTCCGTGCGTGGTGGGACTGTAGTAGACGCGGTCGCGGATCTCGTCGGGAAGGTACTGCTGCGTGGAGACCCCGCGCGGATCGGAATGCGGGTAGAGGTACCCCTTCCCGTGACCCATGCGCTTCGCGCCCGGGTAGTGCGCGTCGCGCAGATGGAGCGGAACCAGGCCGAATCGACCCGCCTTCACATCGGCGAGCGCCGCGTCGATCGCGGAGATCACGGCGTTCGACTTGGGAGCGGTCGCGATGTAGATCGTCGCCTCGGCGAGCGGGATCCGTGCCTCGGGAAGACCGACCAGCTGCGTGGCCTCCGCGGCGGCGACGGCCACCTGCAGGGCCATGGGGTCGGCCATGCCGACATCCTCCGCGGCGTGCACCATGAGGCGGCGCGCGATGAAGCGAGGATCCTCCCCCGCCTCGATCATGCGGGCGAGGTAGTGGATCGCCGCGTCCGGATCCGAGCCGCGCATCGACTTGATGAACGCGCTCGTCACGTCGTAGTGCTGGTCGCCGTTGCGGTCATAGCGGAGGAGCGCCCGGTTCACCGCCGCGGCGACGATGTCCGGGGTGATGACCGGGACCGCTCGCTCTGCCGCGGGTTCCGTCTCCGAGGTGTCGGCGTCGCCGTCCGTATCAGTGCCGTGCTCGTCGTCCCCGCCGTGCTCGCCGTCCGTGCCGCGCTCCTCGTCCGTGGAGTCGGCGGCATCGGCGCCGAGCGCGAGGGCCGAGGCGGCGGCGGCTTCGAGCCCCGTGAGCGCGCGCCGCGCATCGCCCGAGGCGAGCTGGACGAGGGCGTCGAGAGCTTCCGGCTCGATCGCGACGGCGCCGGCGAGGCCGTGCGCCTCCGTGAGGGCGCGCTCGAGCAGTGTGCGCAGGTCCGCATCCGCGAGCGGTTCGAGCGTGAGGAGCAGGGAGCGCGAGAGAAGCGGGCTGATCACGGAGAACGAGGGATTCTCCGTGGTTGCCGCGACGAGCGTTACCCAGCCGTTCTCGACCCCGGGGAGCAGCGCGTCCTGCTGCGCCTTCGTGAAGCGGTGGATCTCGTCGAGGAAGAGCACCGTGGCCATGCCGTACAGGTCGCGGTCGTTGAGCGCGCGCTCCATCACGGTGCGCACATCCTTCACCCCGGCAGTGACCGCGGAGAGCTCCACGAAGCGGCGGCCGCTCGAGTGTGCGATCGCCTGCGCGAGCGTCGTCTTCCCGGTGCCGGGCGGACCCCAGAGGATCACCGAGACGGCGCCGCCGCCGCCCTCAGAATCCGCCGCGAGCACTCGAAGCGGCGAGCCCGGGTTGAGCAGGTGCTGCTGCCCCACGACCTCGTCGAGTGAGCGCGGTCGCATCCGCACCGCGAGGGGTGCGGTCGCTCCAGGGAGTACCGGTGATTCCACGCCTCCCATGCTACCGAGCACCCCTGACAATGCCGCCGTCCGTCGGATCCGCCGCGAGGCGCGGGCGGGCGTGCCCGGAAACACCGCGACTCGCAGACCACCGGCTGGCCCGCTGTGGCATAGTGGAGGGGTCTATTCCGTATGGTCGGCACCGACCGGCCCCCACACCCGACAAGTGAGCAGAACCGTGAGCGAAGCGACCAACGAAACGCCCTGGGGACGAGTCGACGACGACCGGACCGTGTACGTGCGGGAGGGTGAAGGCGAACGCGCTGTCGGGTCGTACCCGGACGGCACCCCCGAGGAGGCGCTCGCCTACTTCACGCGGAAGTTCGCCGATCTGGAGGGTCAGGTCAGCCTGCTCGAGGCTCGCGTGGCCCGGGGCACCGCGGACGCGTCCGCCGCGGACACCGTCGCGAAGCTGCGGGAGCAGCTCGTCGAGCCCGCCGCCGTCGGCGATATCGCCGCGCTGCGCACCCGCGTCGAGGCCCTCGGTGCGAAGACCGCCGCGCTGAGCGAGAAGCAGCAGGCCGAGCGCGAGGCCGCGCGCCAGGAGGCGCTCGCGAAGCGCGAGGCGATCGCGGTCGAGGCTGAGCGCCTCGCCGCGCAGCCCGAGGCATCGATCCGCTGGAAGGACACGAGCCAGGCCTTCGAGCAGCTCTTCACCGAGTGGCAGGCAGCGCAGCGCAGCGGCCCCCAGGTGCCCAAGTCGCAGGCCGACGCGCTCTGGAAGCGCTTCCGTTCCGCACGCCAGTCCTTCGACACCGCCCGTCGCGCGCACTTCGCTCAGATGGACGCGACGAACAAGGACGTGAAGCAGCGGAAGGAGCGGATCATCGCCGCTGCCGAGGCGCTCGCTTCGAAGGGCATCGATGGCATCCCCGCCTACCGGAACCTGCTCGAGGACTGGAAGGCCGCGGGCCGCGCGAGCCGCAAGATCGACGACCAGCTCTGGGCCCGGTTCAAGGCCGCTGGCGACGTGCTGTACCAGGCGAAGGCCGCCGAGGCCGCGCAGACGAACGAGGAGTACGCGGCGAACCTCGCGCAGAAGCAGGAGATCCTCGGCGACGCCGAGCCGATCCTGCAGGTCACCGAGCACACCGCCGCCCGCAAGCAGCTCACCGCCATTCAGCTCCGCTGGGACGAGATCGGCCGTGTGCCGCGCGAGGCCCTGCGCGACATCGAGGGCAAGCTGCGCAAGATCGAGGACCACGTCAAGCACCTCGAGGACGAGCACTGGCGCAAGACCAACCCCGAGACGAAGGCGCGCAGCGAGGGCCTCCGTGGACAGCTCGAGAGCTCGATCGCCGAGCTGACCGCCGAGGTCGCCGCGGCTGAGGCCGCGGGCGATGCCCGGGCGAAGCAGGCCGCCGAGGAGAAGCTCGCTACGCAGCAGTCCTGGCTCGCCGCGCTCGGCGACTAAGCGCAGGCCGAGGGCGTTCCGCCCTCCACACCGAGGCCGGGTACGGAGTTCTCCACACTTCGCACCCGGCCTCTGTCGTTGCGTCGTGTCCACGGGCAGGCTGTCCGCATGACCCCCGTGACCCACACACCTCCCCCACTTCGTCCGATGCATCAGGCTGGCGGCCGAGTTCCCCGCTGGGACCGCTGGCCCGAGGCCGTGCGCAGCGCCGAGCTCCGCGCGGGCTCACTCGTGCGCTGCGGCCCCGGGTATCGGCCCGTCGGCTGGCCGGAGACGCCGCGGGTGCGCGCCGCCGCGCTCGCACCGTGGCTCGGCGCGGGCCGCACGGCGGTGCTCGGCACGGCCGCCTGGATCTGGGGCGCCGCACGCGAGCCGGGATCGCCGCTCGAAGTTGCGACCGAGGCGCGTGCGGAGCTGCGGGAGGAGCACGGCCAGCGGGTGCGGCTCCGCGAGCTCGGGGCCAGGCCGAGGGCGCCCAGCGGCACGGGAAACGCGACCGGCAGAGCGGGGAGGGCGCCCGGCGGCGCAAACAACGCGCGAGATCTGCCAACGGAGCGGGCGCGAGGCACCGCACGGCTCGACGGCATCAGGGTCAGCGTTCCCACGCGCACCGCGGCGGATCTCCTGCGGCTCAGCCCCGTGCTCACGCCCCGGCTGCGACTCGCCTGCCGCTTGCTCCTTGCATCGGCATTCGCGGATCGCGAGGCCATCGGACGTGAGCTCGCCCAGGGGCCCGCGCCACATCGACGCCGGGCGCTGGAGCGCCTGGCCGAGCTCTGAGCGCCTGCTGCTGCCCCGGAGCCGCGTGCTAGTTGGTGATGCGGTAGACGTCGTAGACGCCGTCGATGCGGCGCACCGCGTTCAGCACGTGGTCGAGGTGCGTGGCGTTCGCCATCTCGAACACGAAGCGGCTGATCGCGAGCCGCGAACTCGAGGTGTTGACCGAGGCGGACAGGATATTCACGTGGTGCTCGGAGAGCGTGCGCGTCACATCGGAGAGGAGGCCCGAACGATCGAGCGCCTCGACCTGGATCTGCACCAGGAACACGCTCTTCGACGTGGGCGCCCACTCGACCTCGACCACGCGATCCTGCTGCGCGCGCAGGTTCTGGAAGTTGTGGCAGTCCGTGCGGTGCACGGAGACGCCCTGCCCCTTCGTCACGAAGCCCTGGATCTCGTCTCCCGGAACCGGGGTGCAGCACTTCGCGAGCTTGGCGAGCACGTCGGACGCGCCCTTCACGACGACACCGCTCGAGTCCGTCGGGCGCGCCGCGCGCGGCGCGTCGATGATCGGCACCGTGGCGAGCGCGGGCTCGGTCGAGCTCTGCTCATCCATGACGAGCGCGGTCACCTTCTCCACGACCGACTGCGCCGACACGTGGTTCGCGCCCACCGCGGCGTAGAGCGCCGTGACGTCCGCGTACCGGAGCTGCAGCGCGACCTGCTGCAGCGCCTCCGAGTTCATCACGCGGTGGAGCGGGAGCCCCTGCTTCCGCAGCGCCTTCGCGATCTCGGTCTTGCCGGTCTCGGCCGCCTCCTCGCGACGCTCCTTCGTGAACCACTGGCGGATCTTGTTCTGTGCGCGCTTGCTCTTGACGAACGTGAGCCAGTTCTTGTTGGGGCCGGCGTTCGGGTCCTTCGAGGTGAAGACCTCGACCACGTCGCCGTTCTGCAGCGCCGTCTCGAGCGGCACCAGGCGGCCGTTCACGCGCGCGCCCATGGTGCGGTGCCCCACCTCGGTGTGCACGGCGTACGCGAAGTCCACCGTCGTGCCGCCCGCCGGCAGCCCGATCACGCGTCCCTTCGGTGTGAAGACGTAGACCTCCTTCGCGCCGATCTCGAAGCGCAGCGCGTCGAGGAACTCGCTCGGGTCCTCCGTCTCCGCCTGCCAGTCCGAGATGTGCGCGAGCCAGGCCATGTCGTTCGACGACGGACCGGACCCGGTCTGCTGCCGCTGCTTGTACTTCCAGTGGGCCGCGACGCCGTACTCGGCGCGCTGGTGCATCTCGACGGTCCGGATCTGAATCTCGACGGCGCGGCCGTCGGGCCCGATCACCGTCGTGTGCAGCGACTGGTACAGGTTGAACTTCGGCGTCGCGATGTAGTCCTTGAAACGCCCGGGGATCGGGGTCCAGCGGGCGTGCACGGCGCCGAGCACCGCGTAGCAGTCGCGAATCGACTGCACGAGCACCCGGATGCCCACCAGATCGTAGATGTCGTCGAAGTCCCGGCCGCGCACGATCATCTTCTGATAGATCGAGTAGAGCTCCTTCGGCCGGCCGGTCACCTCGCCCCGGATGCGGGCCTCGCGAAGGTCCGCCTCGATCGAGCTGATCACGACACCGACGAGCTCGTCGCGCTGCGGGTTGCGCTGCGAGATCAGGTTCTCGATCTCCGCGTAGAGCTTCGGCTTCAGCACGGCGAACGAGAGATCCTCGAGCTCCGACTTGATCGACTGGATCCCCAGCCGGTGCGCGAGCGGGGCGTAGATCTCGAGCGTCTCCTGCGCCTTGCGCTTGGCGGAGTCGCCCGAGACGAACCCCCAGGTGCGGGCGTTGTGGAGCCGATCGGCGAGCTTGATCACGAGGACGCGGATGTCCTTCGCCATCGCGACGACCATCTTGCGCACGGTCTCCGCCTGCGCCGAGTCCCCGTACTTGACCTTGTCGAGCTTCGTCACGCCGTCGACGAGCATGGCGATCTCCTCGCCGAAGTCGTCCGTGAGCTGCTGGAGCGTGTAGTCCGTGTCCTCGACCGTGTCGTGGAGCAGCGCGGCGGCGATCGCGACCGGGGCGACGCCGAGCTCCGCGAGGATCTGGGCGACCGCGATCGGGTGCGTGATGTACGGCTCGCCGCTGCGGCGCTTCTGGCCGCGGTGCGCGCGCTCCGCGGTCGTGTACGCGCGCTCGATCACCGAGAGGTCAGCGCGGGGGTAGTTGCCTCGCACCGTGCGGACCAGCTGGTCGACCGCGCCCGGCGCGCTGCCGCGGGAGAAGATCCGGGGCACGAGTCGCCGCAGCGCGGTCGTCCCGCCTTGCGTCACATCGCTCGATACCACCCTGCCTCCTCCTCGAATGCTTGAACGCTACACCACGGGCGCCCATTCCGACGAACTGGGCGCCCGCAGCGAACGGTGGGTTTCCCCTACTTCGAATCCGCCTCGGCGGTCTCCTCTGCGGAGGCCGACTGCTCGCCG
The DNA here is from genome assembly GCF_000633415.1 of Leucobacter sp. PH1c. GTDB lineage: Bacteria > Actinomycetota > Actinomycetes > Actinomycetales > Microbacteriaceae > Leucobacter. The sequence goes on from NZ_AYMV01000007.1 coordinate 120,037, forward strand.
CGCGCGCGCCGCACGCGCGCGTCGTGGCGCTTCACCTCGGGCTCGCTCTCGCGCAGGTGCGCGTAAGCGGGGGCCGCGATGAAGATCGTCGAGTAGGCCCCGACGAGGATGCCAATGAACAGCGCGAGGGAGATGTCGCGGAGCGTTCCGGCGCCGAGCATGAAGGCGCCGATGAACAGGATCGAGCCGACGGGCAACAGGGCCACCACGGAGGTGTTGATCGAGCGCACGAGCGTCTGGTTCACGCCGAGATTGACCGCCTCGCCGAAGGTGCGCCGCTCGTTGAGCTCGCCCGGCAGCGTGTTCTCACGGATCTTGTCGAAGACCACGACGGTGTCGTACAGCGAGTAGCCGAGGATCGTGAGGAAGCCGATCATGGCCGCGGGCGTGATCTCGAAGCCGGATATCCCGTAGATGCCGGCCGTGATCACGAGGTCGTGGAGGAGCGCGACGATCGCTGCGAGCGACATCTTCCAGGTGCGGAAGTAGATCGCCATCACGAGCGCCGCGAAGAGGATGAACACGACGAGGGCGATGATCGCCTGGCGCGTGATGTCCTGTCCCCACGCGGGGCCGATGTAGGAGTAGGTGACCTCCTGATCCTCGACGCCGTAGGCCTTCGCGAGCGCGCTCGTGACGGCGCGGTTCTCGGCCTCCTCGAGCGCCTCGGTCTGCACGCGGATGTCGGTCGGGCCAAGCAGGCTGACGCGCGGTGCGCTCTGCGGCAGCACGGTCGCAACCGCCTCTTCGGCGAGCTTCGGATCCCGGTCTGCTCCCTGCGCGAGGTGCACCTGGAACTGGCTGCCGCCCGTGAACTCGATGCCGAAGCTGAAGCCTCCGCGCAGCATCGGGCCGACGATCGAGAGGATGATGAGCACGATCGAGATCGCGTACCAGCGCTTCCGGCGGCCGACGAAGTCGATCGACTTCTCGCCGGTGTAGAGCGCGTTGCCGAACTCTGAGAATGAGCGAGCCATGTCAGCTCTCCTTTCCGGCGGTGGCGCCGGCGGCCTCGGCCGCCTTCCGCTCCGCGATCGTCTGTCGGCGTTCGGCTTCCTTCTGGCTGCGCGCCACCTTCTTGCCCGCACCCTTGCCCGCGACGACGGGCTCGCGGAACTGCGCGCGACCGCGGTACACGGCGCCGAGGCGCTGCGGATCGAGGCCCGAGAAGCGGTGGCCGCTCTGGTAGAAGCGGGTGCGCGCGAGGAGGGTCATCATCGGGTGCGTGAAGAGCGCGACCACGAGGACGTCCACGAGCGTCGTGAGGCCGAGCGTGAACGCGAAGCCCTTCACGTTGCCGACCGCGAGGATGAAGAGGATCACCGCGGCGAGGAAGTTCACGCCGTCGGACGCGAGCACCGTGCGGAACGCGCGCTTCCACCCGTGCTCGACGGCCCGCTCGATCGAGAAGCCGTCGCGCAGCGCGTCGCGGATGCGCTCGAAGTAGACGATGAACGAGTCCGCCGTGAAGCCGACGGCCACGATGATGCCCGCGACACCGGCGAGCGACAGGCGGTAGCCCTGGCGCCACGAGAAGAACGTGAGCAACAGGTACGTCAGCACGCCGGCGATCGCGAGCGAAGCGATCGTGAGCGAGCCGAGCGCGCGGTACTGGAAGAGCGAGTACACGACGACGAGGAGCAGGCCGATAAGGCCGGCGAGCAGGCCGTAGCCGAGCTGGCTCGCACCGAGCGTCGCGGAGATGTCCTCCTGGCTCTGCACCGTGAAGTCGATGGGCAGCGCGCCAAACTTCAGCTGGTCCGCGAGTGCCTGCGCCGACTCCTGCGTGAAGTCGCCGCTGATCGACGGGCGTCCGTCGAGGATCTGGCCCTGCATCTGCGGGGCCGAGAGCACGCGACCGTCGAGCACGAACGCGAACTGGTCCTGCGGCGAGGGCGCGCCGTAGAGGCGCGTGCTGATCTTGCCGAAGGTCTCGGTGCCCTGCTTGTTCATGACGATCTGGATGACCCAGCCACCCGTGGTCGCACCGGTCTGCGTGGTGGCCATCTGCGCGGTGGCATCGGTGATGACGTCGCCGTTGAGTTCGACCGGGCCGAGGATGTACTTCTGGGTGCCCGACTCGTCGCAGGTGATGAGCGGCTCATCGGCCGAGGCGTTGCCCGTCTCGAGTGCCGCATCCGAGGTGCAGGTGAACGCGTCGAACTTGGTCTGCAGGCCCGGGGTGATCCAGGCGAGGTCGCCGGCGCTCTCGGGCTTCGTCTCGGGGAGGATGTCCTCGGGCTTCAGCGCGTCGGCCTTGGCACGCGCCTCCTCGGCGGCCTTCTGGGCCTCGACGCGAGCGTCCTCCGCGGCCTGCTCGGCCTCGGTGAGCGGTACGGGGTCGCCGTTCTCGTCGGTCTTCGGCTCGGGTGCGGGCTGCTGCGTGAGGTCGATGCCGATGCCCGTCGCGAGGACGGGGCGGAAGTCGAGCTTCGCGGAGGCCTCGATGCGCTTCAGCGTCTCTTCGTCGGCCTTGCCGGGGATCGAGACGGAGATGTGCTGGTTGCCCTGCGTGGTGATCTCTGCCTCGGAGACGCCCGCAGCGTCAACGCGCTGGCGAATGATCGAGACCGCCTGCTGCAGCTGCTCGCCGCCGACGGCCTGGCCGTCGGTCTGCTCAGCCGCGAGCAGGATCTGGGTGCCGCCCTGGAGATCGAGGGCCAGTTTCGGCGTCCACGTCGCATCGCTCCTGAACACGCCATAGGTGATCAGGCCCGCGAGGCCCACGAGGAGGACCAATAGGAAGACCAGGGAGCGACGAGCTCCCCGGACGGCTGGAGTGGACGCCAAAACGACTGCTTTCTCTCAGTGCTGGAGTGGAACGGCCGCGGCCGAAGCCGCGGCCCGACGGCTACGCCTTCGGCGTCTGCTCGCCACCCTGCTGGTCGGTGTCCGGGCGCTCGGTCTCCGCGTCGGTCGACGGGCTCTCCGGCTCGGCTGCGGGAGCGTCCTCTGCGGGCGCCTCGGTCGCGGCCTGCTCGGCGGTCCCGTTGGCGATGCGCTCGCCGAACTCGGGATCGTCGTCGGGAGCGAGCGTCGACGTGGGCTCCTCGGCGGGCGCGTCCGTCGGCGTGACGATCTGCGCGATCGCGTTGCGATGAGCGACGAGCGTCGAGGTGCCGCTGCGCACGACGACCTTGTTGTCCTCTTCATCGACGGACTCGATCGTGCCGAAGATGCCGGACTGGAGCATGACCTCCGCCCCCGGACGCAGCCCGTTCTGGAGCTCCTGCATCGCCTGCTGGCGCTTCTTCCCGTTCCGGAACATGAAGAAGATAAGCAGCGCGATCAGCGCAAACATCAGAATGGTAATCGGGTCCATCGGAACTGAGGTCCTTTCGGTGGGCGTGCCCGCGCGGGTGCAGTTGGCACAATCCTTACGAGTCTAGCGCTCGCGCTCCCCGCTGTGCGAGGGTTTTTCCACCGAATCCGCAGCTTTCAGGCGGGCGGCGTGAGGCCCACGTGGTCCCAGCCGAGGCGGGTCGCGATCCGGCCGCGCGGGGTGCGCGTCACGAGGCCCGTGCGCACCAGGAACGGCTCGACCACGGCCTCGATCGTCTCCGCCTCCTCGCCGACGGAGACCGCGAGGGTCGAGAGCCCGACGGGGCCGCCACCGAAGCGCTCGACGATGGCGCGCAGCACCTCGCGGTCGAGCCGGTCGAGGCCGTGCTCGTCGACGTCGTACAGCGCGAGGGCCGCGCGCACCGAGCTCGTGTCCCCCGGCGTTCCGTGGACGAGGCTGTAGTCGCGAACGCGCCGGAGCAGGCGGTTCGCAATGCGCGGGGTGCCGCGGGATCGGCCCGCGATCTCGTCGATGCCCTGCTCGGAGAGCGCGAAGCCGAGGAGGCCCGCCGCTCGGCGCACCACGCTCGCGAGTTCGTCCTCCGCGTAGAACTCGAGGTGTGCGGTGAAGCCGAAGCGGTCGCGCAGCGGGTTCGGGAGCAGGCCCGAGCGCGTGGTCGCACCGACGAGCGTGAATGGCGAGAGCTCGAGCGGGACCGAGGTGGCGCCCGCGCCCTTCCCCACCATGATGTCGACCTTGAAGTCTTCCATGGCGAGGTAGAGCATCTCCTCCGCGCTCCGCGCCATGCGGTGGATCTCGTCGATGAAGAGCACCTCCCCCGGTGTCAGTGCCGACAGCACCGCGGCGAGGTCGCCCGCGTGCTGGATCGCGGGCCCGGAGGTCTGATGGAGGGGCTTGTCGAGTTCGGCGGCGACGATCATGGACAGCGTGGTCTTCCCGAGGCCGGGCGGACCCGCGAGCAGAATGTGGTCCGGCGTGCGCTGCTGGAGGGTCGCGGCGTTCAGCAGCAGCGAGAGCTGGCTGCGCACCTTCGTCTGACCCACGAACTCCTCAAGCGTCGCCGGGCGCAGTGCGCCCTCGTAGCCCTGCTCCGACGGCGCGGCCTGCGCGTTCAGCTCGCCGGTCATCGTGCGGCCCCGCCGCGACCGCCGGGGCGACCAGCCTGGAGCAGCGCGAGCGCCGCGCGCAGGAGCCCGGCGTGCTCCTCAGGAGCTCCGGCCTGGATCGCATCGGCGACCGCGAGCTCGGCGTCCGACTGGCTCCAGCCGAGCCCCACGAGCCCGTCCGCGACGGCGTCGGCTGCGCCCGGAGCCGCGGGGCCGGCGGCGCCGGGCTCGTCTGCGGCCTGGGCGACGGCGTCGAGCTTCCCCGCGAGCGAGACGACGATGAGCTTTGCCGTCTTCGGGCCGATGCCCGACACCTTCCGGAAGGGCTTCTCGTCCTCGGCGGCGACGGCGCGCGCGATCTCCTGCGGTGCGAGCCCGGAGAGCACGCCGAGCGCGCTGCGCGGGCCGACGCCCGACACCGCGATCAGGTGGCCGAAGACGGCGAGCTCGGCCTCCGTCGCGAAGCCGAACAGGGTCAGCGAATCCTCCCGGACCACGAGCGAGGTGTGCAGCGACACCGCATCGCCCGGGTGGAACTGCGCCACCCGGCCGCTCGGCACCTCGACGCGCACGCCGAGACCGCCGAGGCCTACCACCGCCCAGCCCGCGCCAGAGGAGAGCACGGGTCCCTGAATCGAAGCAATCACATCGCCCACCCTAGAGGGGGCCGGAGACGCGAAGGGCCCGCCACTCCGAGACATTCGTACTTTTGTTCGAATTTCTCGGAGCGCGGGCCCCGGCTGCGCGCTGCGGTCTACGCGGTCGCGCCCACCGTCTCTGCGGGAGTCGCGTTGCGGACCGCGCGGTTCACCGAGGAGATGATCGCCTTGAGCGTGGCGCGGCTCGTGTCGGGATCGATCCCGACGCCCCAGAGCCGCTGCCCGTCGACCTCGAGGTCGACGTAGGAGGCCGCGACCGCGTCGCCGCCCGAGCTCATCGCGTGCTCGACGTAGTCGAAGAGCGTCACCTCGTGGCCATCGTCCGTGAGCGCCGCGATGAACGCGTCCACCGGCCCGTTGCCGCGCGCCGTCGCCTGCTTCTGCTCGTCCCCGTCGCGGTAGTCGACCACGAGCTCGGTGACGCCGTCGCCCGTGCTGGTCGCGGCGGTGCGGAAGATCTCATAGCGGCCCCAGCGCTCGGCGTCGGCGTCGCTCGCGGGCAGGTACTCGTCCTGGAAAATCTGCCAGATCGCCTCGCTCGACATCTCGCCGCCCTCGCTGTCCGTCACGCTCTGCACGACCGCGCTGAACTCGATCTGCAGGCGGCGCGGGAGATCCAGCGAGTGGTCGGTCTTCAGCAGGTAGGCGACACCGCCCTTGCCCGACTGCGAGTTGACGCGGATCACGGCCTCGTACGAGCGGCCCAGATCCTTCGGATCGACGGGCAGATAGGGAACCGCCCACTCGATGTCGTCGATCGACGTGCCCGCGGCCTCGGCGTCGCGCGCCATCCGTTCGAAGCCCTTCTTGATCGCGTCCTGGTGCGATCCCGAGAAGGCCGTGTAGACCAGGTCGCCCGCCCACGGGCTGCGCTCGGGCACCCGCAGCTGGTTGCAGTACTCGGCCGTGCGGCGCACCTCGTCGAGACGGGAGAAATCGATCATCGGGTCGATCCCCTGGGTGAACATGTTGATGCCGAGCGCGACGAGATCGACGTTGCCCGTGCGCTCGCCATTACCGAAGAGGCAGCCCTCGATGCGATCGGCGCCCGCGAGGTAGCCCAGCTCGGCGGCGGCCACGCCGGTGCCGCGGTCGTTGTGCGGGTGCAGCGAGAGGATCACGTTCTCGCGGTGGTTCAGGTTGCGGCCCATCCACTCGATCGAGTCGGCGTACACGTTCGGCGTCGCCATCTCGACGGTCGCGGGCAGGTTGATGATGACCTTCCGCTCCGGCGTGGGCTCGAAGACCTCGAGCACGGCGTTGCAGACCTCAGCCGCGTACTCAAGCTCCGTGCCGGTGTACGACTCGGGCGAGTACTCGTAATAGATCTCGGTGCCCGCGGCGATGTGCTCGGCCGCCTTGCAGAGCTTCGCCCCCTCGACGGCGATCTGCTTGATCCCCTCGCGATCCGAGCGGAACACGACGTCGCGCTGCAGGATCGAGGTGGAGTTGTAGAGGTGCACGATCGCCTGCTTCGCGCCGATCAGCGCCTCGTAGGTGCGAGTGATCAGGTGCTCGCGGGCCTGCGTCAGCACCTGGATCGTGACATCGTCAGGGATCGCGTTCTCTTCGATGAGCTGGCGCACGAAGTCGAAGTCGGTCTGGCTCGCCGAGGGGAAGCCGACCTCGATCTCCTTGTAGCCCATCTTGACGAGCAGATCGAACATGATCCGCTTGCGCTCGGGGCTCATCGGATCGATCAGCGCCTGGTTGCCGTCGCGCAGATCAACGGCGCACCAGCGGGGCGCCTCGGTGATCCGCTTCGTGGGCCACGTGCGATCCGGAAGGTCCACGGGAATGATCTCGTGGAACGGGCGGTAGCGGTGGATCGGCATACCGGAGGGCTGCTGCATGTTCTTCATGGGCTCGTCTTTCTCGTCAGATTCAGTATCGCTCAGCCAAACACGAACGCCGCGACGAGGGAGGCCTGAGAACTAGGACTCGTCGCGGCAGCTAAGGAGAAGCGAGCCGAACAGCATGCGACCACCCTATCACGCACGCCAGCCCACCTCGCTCCCCGCGTCCGTCCGCTGTCCTGCGTAGGCTGGTGCCATGCCAGCTTTCTCCAGGCCCCGCCCGCGACGCCCGCTGCTCGCGCGCCTCGGTCTCGTCGCGTCCGCCCTGCTCGCGCTCGTCGCGCTTCCGCTCGGCGCCGCCGCTCACGCCGCCGAAGCCGACGTCGACGCGTTCCGCTACTCCTCCTGGCATGTCGCGGTCGCACTCGACACGCGGGACGACGGGCGCGCGGTCGCGCGGATCGAGGAGCGGATCACCGCGGAGTTCCCCGAGACGGATCAGAACCGCGGCATCGTCCGCGGCATCCCGGACGTCTACCAGGGAGCGCGCACGGATCCCCGCGAGGTCGCGGTGACCGATGGCTCGGGCGCCCCAGTGCCGTTCGAGCTCGACACCGTGAGCTCCGACTCGGGAGACGACTTCCTCGCGGTCCTCACGGGCGACGACCGCTTCGTGCACGGCTCACAGGAGTACGTGATCAGCTACACGCTCGATGACGTGGTGCTCGCGCGAGACGACGGCGCAGCGGACGAGTTCTACTGGGATCTGGTGCCCTTCACCCGCGCCCAGCCGATCGACGCGTTCAGCGCCGAGGTCGCCTTCTCCCCCGGGCTCGCGGAGCAGCTCACCGGTCACTCACGGTGCTACGTGGGCCTCACGGGCGCCACGAGCGAGTGCGCGGTGACGCAGGGCGAGCGGAGCGTGACGATCGCGCCGATCACGCTCGCGCCGGACGAGGGGGTCAGCGTCGCGGTCGGGCTCGCGCCCGGCGCTGTGGTGCAGCCGGCGGAGCGCCTTCCGAACTTCGCGCTCGATACGCTCCCGCTCCTCCTCGGCGGCGGAGCGGTCGCCGTCGGCGGCGCGGGGGCGATCGCCATCGCGGGCCTCGGCCGGCGGCGGCGCGGCACGCGCCCCGTCGTCGCGCAGTACGAGGTTCCGCACGACCTGCCGCCCCTCCTCGCGGGCCCGCTCGTGAGCAGCGCGCACCCGACTCCCCCCGCCGAGCTCGTGCATCTCGCACTGCTCGGCGCCACGCGCGTGGAGGAGGTCCCTCGCCCGGACGGCCGACCGCGGAAGCGGCCCAAGCTGGCGTTCCGCCTCCTCGATCCGATGCGCGCCGCCGATCCGCTCGACGGCGAGGCCGTCGACGCGCTCTTCCCCGCGCGCACGCCGAACTCGGTGTTCGAGCTGCCCAAGGAGAGCAGCAGCTTCGCGGCGCAGATGGACGCGCTCGCCGCGCGCGGCCCGGCCGAGGCGCTCGCCCGCGGCTATCAGGAGAAGGTGCGCAGCCGCCTGGGCCGCTGGCTCGGCTGGACGAGCATCGCGCTCGGCCTCGGGGTGCTCGGTCTCGCGATCGCCGGCATCGGCACCCGGCTCTCGGCCACCCCCTTCATCGGGTTCCTCTTCGCCGTTCTCGCGCTCGTTCTCGGCGTCATCGGAATCGTGAAGCATCGGGTGCTCACACCGCGGGGCGCCGAGGCCAGGAATCTCCTCCTCGGGGTGAAGGAGTTCATCCGTGTCGCCGAGGCAGACCGCATCGCCATGCTCCAGGCGGCGAGCACGGCCGAGCGCCGCACGATCGAGGGCGCCGAGGTCATTGAGCTCTACGAGCGGCTACTCCCCTACGCGATGCTGTTCGGCCTCGAGAAGGAGTGGGGCCGCGCCCTCGCCACGCGCTACGAGGCGGAGCCCGGGTACCTGCCGCTCTGGTACCCCGGGGTCCTCACCACGGGACTCGGCGGGCTCGATCGCGCAGTCTCTCAGCTGACCAGCTCCCTCGCGAACGCGACGAGCACCTCCTCGAGCAGCGCGGGCGGTTCGACCGGCGGCGGCTTCGCGGGCGGCGGAGGCGGCGGCGGCTTCGCGGGCGGGAGGTAGCGCCCGTCCGCTCCCCGGCAGAACAAAAGGGGAGCCGCCTCGCCGAACCGCGGACCCCCGGCGAGGGGGTCTGCGACGGCGAGGCGGCTCCCCTGCGCGTCGTACTGCGGGAACCGCTACGCGGTTCGTCCCCGGAACTGGGCCGAGCCGTAGCCGAGGATGAAGTAGCCGATCGGGTTGAGCAGCCAGAGCAGGAACACGGAGAAGACGCCGCCCTTGCCGAAGCTCTCGCCCATCCGCAGCGCCACGAAGATGCCGAAGATGAAGTTCACGATCGGGATCAGGTACAGGAGCGTCATCCAGGCCGAGTAGCCCGCGACCTTCACCAGGATGAAGATGTTCACGATCGGAATCAGCGCGAGGATCCCCGGGTAGCCCGCCTTCGAGAAGACGCGCCACAGTGCGATCGCCGTGAGCACGTACCAGATCAGCGCAGCGAACCCGCTCACCTGCCCGAGAGCGGTGAAGTCGGCCTGTTCGGTGATGTCGTCCATCAGTCTCTCTCCCCCGCTTCCACCCTGAAAGCGTTAGAACCCGAGCTTACCGAGCGCCTTCGGATCGCGCTGCCATTCCTTCAGCACCTTGACGCGGAGCGAGAGGTAGACGCGTCGACCGATCAGCGATTCGATCTCGCGACGGGCGCGCTCGCCCACCTGCCGCAGGCGGGAGCCGCCCTTGCCGATGACGATGCCCTTCTGGCTGTCGCGCTCCACGTAGAGCGATGCGTAGATCTCGAGCAGACCGGGGGTGCCGTCCTCCGCGGGATCCCGCTCGACCCGGTCGTCGACCGTCGCGGCGAGCGAGTGCGGCAGTTCGTCGCGAACGCCGTCAAGCGCCGCCTCGCGGATGAGCTCGGCGATGCGGTCGTCCTCGCTCTCCTCGGTGGTCTCCTCCGAGTCGTAGAGCGGCGGGGACACGGGCATGAGTTCGAGCAGCACGTCCGAGAGCACGTCGAGCTGCTCATGGGTCACCGAGGAGATCGGTACGACCGCGTCCCACTCGCGCAGCATGCCGAGACGGGTGAGCTGGTCGATGATCTCGCCCTGCGACGCCTGATCGACCTTCGTGAGGATCGCGACCTTCTTCGCGCGGGGGAAGTCGTCGAGGCGCTCGTTGATGAAGCGGTCGCCGGGGCCGAGCTTCTCGGTCGCGGGCACGCAGAACCCGATCACGTCGACGTCGCCGAGGGTCGACTCCACGAGCGCGTTGAGCCGCTCGCCGAGCAGGGTGCGCGGGCGATGGATGCCGGGCGTGTCGACGATGATGAGCTGGCCGTTCGGCCGGTGCGCGATGCCGCGAATTGCACGTCGCGTGGTCTGCGGCTTCGGGCTCGTAATGGCGATCTTCTCGCCGACGAGCGCGTTCGTGAGCGTCGACTTGCCGACGTTCGGGCGCCCCACGAAGGACACGAAGCCCGCGCGGAACTCGCGCTCCTCGGCGGCGGCCGCCGTCTCAGGCCCCGCCTCCTCGCGGGGCTCGTTCATCTGCGGTTCGGTCATGCGTCGTCCTCCGAGTCGGTGTCGCCCAGCCAGCGGGCTTCGACGGCCAGCAGGCGCTGCCGTCGGCGTTCAAGCGCGGCGGCCGTGAGGCCGATCCCCGCGACGGTCACGGTGTCGCCCTGCTCCGGCAGCCGGCCGAGCGCTTTCGCGAACAGCCCGCCCACGGTGTCGACCTCATCGTCGTCGAGCTCGATGTCGAAGAGCTCGCCGAGATCGGTGACCGAGAGCCGCGCGCTCACGAGGTAGGAGCCGTCATCCTGCTCCGCGGCCTCGGGCACGTCGCGATCGTACTCGTCGCTGATCTCGCCGAGCAGTTCCTCGATGAGGTCCTCGAGCGTCACGAGGCCCGAGATCCCCCCGTACTCGTCGACGACGAGCGCGAGGTGATTCGCCTCCTGCTGCATCTGGCGGAGGAGCTTGTCGGCGTGCTGGGTCTCCGGCACGAACACCGCGGGCTTCATCACGCGGGTCACGGGCGAGGTGAGCGCCTCCTCGGTGCGACGGAGGTGGAAGCCGCTCAGGTCGCGCAGGTACGCGATCCCCACCACGTCGTCCACGTCGCCGGAGATCACCGGGAACCGGGAGTGGCGTGAGGAGAGCACCGTGTCGAGCGCCTCGCGCACGGTCGCGGTGCTGTCGAGGGTCACCATGTCGATCCGGGGCACCATCACCTCGCGCACGAGGGTGTCCCCGAACTCGACGATCGAGTGGATGTACTCGCGGTCGTCGTCTTCGAGGAGCGCCTGCTCGGCGGCCTGATCGACCATCGAGAGCAGCTGCTGCTCGTCGCGGATGCGGGCGCTGCTCTCGCCGCGACCGGGCGTCACCCGGTCGCCGAAGCGCTTCAGGGCGATCGCGATGGGCCCGAGGATCACGGTGATCCCCCGGATCGTCGGCGCGGCGAAGCGGATCACGCGGTCCGGGTGATGCGTGCCGACGGTGCGCGGGCTCGAACCGACGAGCACGAAGGTGAGCGCGGTCATCACGAGCGTCGCGATCACGAGCTCCAGCCAGAGCTCGTCGAGCGAGTAGGCGAGCACGAGGGTGATGAGCACCGCTGCGAGCGTCTCGGCGAACACGCGGGCGAAGCTCAGCGCGTTCGCGTGCCGGCTCTCGTCCTCCGCGATGGCGCGGATCGCCGCGCCCGTGCGGGGCGACGCTTCGGCGAGTGCGAGCAGCTCGGCGCGCGAGCGCACCCCGAGCGCGGCGTCCGCGGCGGCGAGCAGTCCGCCGCTCGCCAGCAGGATGACGGCCGCGCCGAGGAGCAGGGCGGCGAGCCCGGGGCTCATCGTGCGCGCTCGCGCATGGCGAACGCGAGGAGCAGGTCGCGCTGGAGCCCGAACATCTCGGCCTCCTCGTCCGGCGTCGCGTGGTCGAAACCGAGCAAGTGGAGCATGCCGTGGGTGAGCAGCACCGAGATTTCCTGCGCCAGGTCGTGGCCCGCGGCCTCGGCCTGGGCCTCGGCGACCTGCGGGCAGATCACGATGTCGCCGAGGAGGCCGGCGGGGGTCTGCGCGTCGACGCGGCCCGGTCGGAGCTCGTCCATCGGGAAGCTCAGCACATCGGTGGGGCCGGGCTCATCCATCCACTGGACATGGAGCCGCTCGATCGCGGCCTCATCGACCAGCACGACACCCAGCTCCGTGTCGGGGTGCACATGCATCGACTCGAGCACGAAGGCCGCGAGCCGCTGCATCCGGCTCTCCTCGATCGCGATGTCGGACTCGTTGTTGATCTCAACGCTCATCCTGTGCCTCCTCGGCGGTTGCTGGTGCGGAGCCGCGCGACGCCTCGGGGCGTTCGGCCGCGCGGTGCTCCTCGAATGCGGTGTAGGCGTCGACGATGCGGCCCACGAGGCTGTGGCGCACGATGTCGTCGGCGCCGAGCTCGGCGAAGTGGATGTCGTCGACGCCGCGCAGAATGCGGTTCACCACGCGGAGACCGCTTGCGCGAACCGGCAGGTCGACCTGCGTGATGTCGCCCGTGACGACCATCTTCGACCCGTAGCCGAGCCGGGTGAGGAACATCTTCATCTGCTCGGGCGTCGTGTTCTGCGCCTCGTCCAGGATCACGAAGGCCTCGTTCAGCGTGCGGCCGCGCATGTAGGCGAGCGGCGCCACCTCGATCGTGCCGCTTGCGAGCAGCTTCGGCACGAGGTCAGCGTCCATCATGGAGCCGATCGCGTCGAAGAGCGGCCGCAGGTACGGATCGATCTTGTCCTCGAGGCTGCCGGGCAGGTATCCGAGGCGTTCGCCCGCCTCGACGGCGGGCCGCGTCAGGATGATCTTCGCGACCTCGCGTCGCTGCAGCGCCTGCACGGCCTTGGCCATTGCGAGGTAGGTCTTGCCGGTGCCCGCGGGGCCGATCCCGAACACGATCGTGTTCGCGTCGATCGCGTCGACGTAGGCGCGCTGGCCACGGGTCTGCGGGCGCACGGAGTTGCCGCGCACCGTGAGGATGGGCTCGCTGAGCACCTGCGCCGCGGTCGCGCCGCTGCCCTCTTGGACCATGCGGGTCACCTCTCTCACGTCGTTTCCCGACACGGGACCGCTGCGACGAGCGATGTCGAGGATCCCGAGCACGACCGCTTCGGCCGCGCGCACCTCGGCGGCGGGGCCGCGAAGGGTCAGCACCTCATCGCGCGCGTGGAACGTCACGCCGGGGTGCTGCGCCTCGAGATCGCGGATGAGCTGATCCCGGTGGCCGAGGAACGACGCCAGGTCGACGCCGCGCAGCAGGAGCGTCCGCTGCAGCTGCGCGGGAACGGGCCCCGACTGGGGCGCGGGTGGTTCAGGCTCCACCGAGCGAACCCTCCTCCAGGCCGCCCGCGAGCACGTGCGCGTGCACGTGGAAGACCGTCTGTCCGGCGGACGCGCCGCTGTTGAACACCAGGCGGAACTCCCCGTTCGCGTGCTCGGACGCGAGCTGCTTCGCGACGGCCACCATCTCGGCGAGCGTCTCGGGCTCGGCCGCGGCGAGCTCCACGACGTTGTCGTACGCGGTCGTCTTCGGGATCACGAGGATGTGCACGGGAGCCTGGGGGTGCATGTCCGGGAACGCGATCACGCGGTCCGTCTCCGCGAGGAGCTCGACGGGGATCTCCCCGGAGACGATCTTGCCGAACACGGTGTCTGCTGCCATGTCCACCAGTCTACGCCAGGGCTGCCAGGACGGGCCGCACGCGCGCGCTCACCAGCGCCCCAGCGCGACGTTCAGCACGGCGAGCGCCGCCGGGCCCGCACTCGAGGTGCGGAGCACCGTGGCGCCGAGCACCACGATCTCGGCCCCCGCCGCCGCGAGTCTCGCGAGCTCGTCGTCCGAGAAGCCGCCCTCCGGCCCGATCACGATCTGGATCTCGGTGAACGCGGCAAGGTCCGCCGAGCCGGCCCACGCGCTGAGCGAGGCCTCCCCCCGCGGGTGGAGGATGAGCACGGCGGTGCCGGGCCGGGCGGCGTCGGCGCAGAGCTCGGCGATCCCGATCGGCGCCGACACCTCGGGCAGCCAGGGCCGCAGCGATTGCTTCGCCGCCTCGCGCGCGATGCGGCGCCACTTCGCCGAGCCGCGCTCCGCCTTCTCGGCACCCGCCCATCGGGACACCGAGCGCTCGGCCTCCCAGGGCGAGATCGCGTCCACGCCGAACTCGGTCGCCTGCTCAACGGCGCGCTCGTCGCGGTCGCCCTTCGCGAGTGCCTGGACCAGACGCAGCCGCGTGCCGGGCGCTGGGTGCTGCGCGGCCGCATCGATCCGCACGGCAAAGCGCTGCTTGCCGAGCTCGACCACTTCGCCCTCCGCGAGCGCGCCGGCTCCGTTCCCCACAAGGATCCGCTCGCCCAACCGCAGCCGGCTCACCCGCACGGCGTGGTGCGCCTCGTCGCCGTCGAACTCGACAACGGCCCCGAGCGCGAACGCGTCGTCAGCGAGCGCCTCGCGGTAGTAGAGGTTCGCCACGCTCAGCCCTGACGGAAGAAGCGGTCCCGGATCTTCCCGAAGAAGCCCTGGTGGAACTCGCCGAGGTGGGGCGGGTCGTCCTTCCGAAGCGTGGCGAACTGGCGCACCAGATCCTTCTCACGCCCCGAGAGCTTCTGCGGCGTCACGACCTGCACGGCGATCTTCAGATCACCGCGGGAGGTGCTGCGCAGTCCCTGGATGCCGCGGCCGCGAACGGTGATGACATCGCCCGACTGGACGCCGGCCGTCACCTCGGTCTCGACCGTGCCGTCGAGCCCGTCCAGGCTCGCCTCTGCGCCGAGGATCGCGTCGGCCATCGAGACCTGCATGGTGCACAGGAGATCGTTGCCGTCGCGGCTGAAGGTGTCGTGGTGCATCACTCGGAACTCGATGAACAGGTCGCCGTTCGGGCCGCCGCCGGGGCCGACCTCGCCGCCGCCGCGCATCTGCAGGCGCGTGCCGGTGTCGATGCCCGAGGGAACGTCGACGTTGAGGGTGCGGCGCTCGCGCACGCGTCCCTTCCCCGCGCACTCCACGCAGGGGTGCTCGATCACGGTGCCATAGCCCTGGCAGCTGCCGCAGGGGTGCATCGTCATGACGTTGCCGAAGAGCGAGCGCACCTGACGCTGCACCTGGCCCTGCCCTCCGCACACATCGCAGGTGACGGGGTGCGTGCCGGGCTGCGTGCAGCTGCCCTGGCAGACCGAGCACAGCACCGCCGTGTTGATCGTCACCTCGCGCTGCACGCCGAAGATCACGTCCTCGAGCGCGACGTCGACGCGGATCATCGCGTCATCCCCGCGCTCGGCCCGGGATCGCGGACCGCGCTGGCCGCCGCCGAAGCCGCCGCCGAAGAACGTCTCGAAGATGTCACCGAAGCCGTTCGCGCCGCCCTGACCGCCGCCCATGTCGTAGCGCTGGCGCTGCTCGGGATCGCTCAGCACGTCGTACGCGTGCGTCACGCCCTTGAAGCGCTCAGCCGCGTCCTCGCTCGGGTTCACGTCGGGGTGCAGCTCGCGTGCGAGGCGACGGTACGCCTTCTTGATCTCCTCGGGCGTCGCCTCGCGCGATACGCCCAGCGTCTCGTAGTGATCGGCCACGGGTGGTACTCCTCAGGATTGTGACGGCGTCGGGATGCAGGAGGGAGCCCGGCGGGCTACCGCTCCTCCCCCAGGAATCGATTCAGGTAGCGGGCGACGGCGCGCACGGCCGCGATGTTGCCGGCGTAGTCCATGCGGAGCGGGCCGAGCACGCCGAGCTTCGAGACCGACGCGCCCTCCTCCTCGTAGTTGGAGGCGATCACCGAGGCGGCCGAGAGGCCGTAGGCGCGGTTCTCACGGCCGATGGATGCGGTGACGTCGCGGCCGTCCTGCACGAGCTCGTCGAACAGGCGGAGCAGCGTGACCTGCTCCTCGATCGCCTCGAGCACGACGGGGAGGGCGCCCTGGAACTCGCCCGGGCGGGAAAGGTTCGCGGCGCCCGCGACCGCGATCCGCTCGGTGCGGTTGGCGCGCAGCTGCGTCTCGACGACGTCGAGCACGCGGCGCACGAGCTCCGCTTCGTCCGGCGTGGACCACGCGTCCACCTGCGCGGACAGCTCACCGATCGCGGCGGCGGCGGCCTCCACGTCGGCGCCCACGGCGTGCGCGGCGATCCGGTCGCGCAGCCCGTGCACCCATGCTTCCGTCACCTGCGCGGCGGGCAGCCAGGCGATCTGCTGCTCGACCACGCCGCTCCCGAGGATGAGGACGCAGAGCACGCGGTCCTCCGCGATGGCGACGAGGTCGATGTGGCGCACGAGCGTGCGGCGGAGCGACGGGTACTGCGCCACGGCGACCTGGTTGGTCAGCTGCGCGAGCAGTCTGACCGTGCGCCCCATGACGTCGTGGAGATCGCTCGACTCGCCGAGGAACCGCTCGATCGCCGTGCGCTGCGCCGCCGTGAGGGGGCGCACCTTCGCGAGCGTGTCGACGTAGAGCCGGTAGCCCTTGTCCGTGGGCACCCGGCCCGAGGAGGTGTGCGGCTGCGCGATCAGCTCGTCGTCCTCGAGCAGCGCCATGTCGTTCCGGATCGTCGCGGCCGAGACGCCGAACTGGTGCCGGTCCACGATCGCCTTCGAGCCGACGGGCTCGTTGGAGGAGACGTAATCGCTCACGATCGCGTGCAGGACGGCGAGGCTGCGCTCCGAAACCACTGACCCTCCTTGCACGATCCGAATGGGTTGGCACTCCCGAACCCTGAGTGCTAAGTCTAGCGCAGCGCCCCGCGGGCGCACGGCGGCTCGCTGAGAGCGAACCGGCGCTTCACCCGCCGAGCAGGCGGTGCACAACGGTGTCGGCGAGCAGCCGCCCGCGCAGCGTCGGCACGATCCGTCCGGCGATCGCCGCGCGCCCGTCGACGAGCCCGTCGGCGATGAGCTGCGGCACGGCGCGACGTTCCTCGGGCGTGAGCGTCTCCGTCGCGAGTCCCTCGGCGATCCGCGTCTCGAGCAGCACCCGCTCCTCGCGGCGCGCCTCGGGCGTGAGTGTCTCGCGCGCGTGGGCGGGCGAGATCTCGGCGTGCACGCGACTCGCGTAGGCGCCGGGGTGCTTCACGTTCCACCAGCGCACGCCGCCGATGTGGCTGTGCGCGCCGGGGCCGGCCGCCCACCAGTCCTCCCCCGTCCAGTAGGAGAGGTTATGGCGGGACCGTGTCTCGGGCGAGCGCGACCAGTTGCTGATCTCGTACCACTCGAGCCCCGCCGCACGGAAGCGCGCATCAGCCAACTCGTACATCTCGGCGTGGAGATCCTCGTCGGGCTCTGCGACCTCGCCGCGCCGGATCTGGCCCGCGAGCTTCGTGCCGGTCTCCACGATGAGCGCGTAGGCGGAGATGTGATCCGGGTCGCAGGCGAGCGCCGCGTCGAGCGAGCGCTCCCAATCGGCGAGCGACTCACCCGGCGTGCCGTAGATGAGGTCGACGCTCACCTGCAGCCCGGCCTCCTTCACCCAGGCCACGACCTGCGGCACGCGCTCGGGCGTGTGCGTGCGATCGAGCGTACGGAGCACGTGCGGCACGGCCGACTGCATTCCCACGCTCACTCGCGTGAAGCCCGCCGCGGCGAGCTCCTGCAGGTATGCGGCGTCGACCGAGTCGGGGTTCGCCTCGGTGGTCACCTCGGCGCCGGGCGCGAGGCCCCACTCCGAGCGAATCGTGCCGAGCATCGCGGTGAGGTCCGATGCGGGCAGCAGCGTGGGCGTGCCGCCGCCGAAGAAGACCGTGGAGACGGGCCGCTCGGGCAGGCCTGCCTCGCGCAGCACGCGTGCGCCGAAGCCGAGCTCCCACTGCACCTGCTCGGCGTACTCGTCGCGGCGGGTGCCGCCGAGCTCGCTCGCCGTGTACGTGTTGAAGTCGCAGTAGCCGCACCGCACCCGGCAGTAGGGCACGTGGACGTAGACGCCGAAGCGCCGGTCCTCGGCTCCCGCCAGAACGCTCGCGGGGAGTGCGCCGTTCTCCGGTGCCGGGTCGCCCTCAGGCAGTGCGCTGGGCATCGCGTGCTCCGCCTCTCGCGCTCACGAGTTCCGGGGCGAGCTCGGGCGCCGCTGGTGCGTCTGAGCCGAAGGCGCGGGAGCCTCGGGGGCGTCGCTCCCGGGTGCGGGATCGTCGTTCGCGACGCCCGCTGCGGGCAGCTCGATCTCGGCCGTCACGATCGGGGCGTCGGCGTCCGTGTCGGTGTCGGGTTCGGCGTCGTTCGCGGGCTCCTCATCCGCCGGCGTCACCTCGACGGTGGGCGCTGGCTCCTCGGCGTCGGCGGTTTCCGTCTCGATGGGAGCGGCGGGCTCCGCCTCCACGGGGGCGGCGGGCTCCGCCTCGACGTCAGCCACGGGCTCCGTCTCGATGGGAGCGGTCGCCTCGGGAGCAGTGTCGCCGCCAGCAGCACCTTCGGTGGGCTCGCCAGCTTCGCCCGCCGCGCCGAGCGCGGGGCCGGTCTGCGCACCGGGCAGCAGGGCTGCGAGCTGGGCACGGACCGCGGCAACGGCGTCGCGCACCTCGGCGCGCGCCCGGAGCCCGAACAGGCCGCTCTTGGGGGCCGCGAGGAAGCCGCGTGCCACCGCCCAGACGGTGTCGTCGTCGCGGAGTTCGATCGTGAAGAGCTGCTCGCCCACGGCGCCGCGCTCGTCGCTCGTGCCCCACGCGAAGCCGATCACGCGGGCCTCGGTGATCGTGTAGATCACGAGCAGGTCCCGATCCTCCGAACCGGGCGCGCTCAGCGTCGCCGTCGTCCCGGCGACCACGAAGGGCTCGCCGCCCGGCCCGAAGTGCTCTTCGGGCTCCGCGGCCGCCTGCGGCTGTCCGTCGCTGTCGAACTGCGGCCCCTGATAGGCGGCCCCGGTGCCGCGCTCGCGCTCGCGCACGGTGGCGCCGGCGCCGCGCTGGGCCCCCCAGGTCATCAGCAGGCTCGACGCAACGATGAAGCGATCCTGGCCGCTGCCGAGTCGGAGCTCCTCCTGGTACGGGGTGCTGCCCTCGGGCGGGAAGCGGAGCAGATCGGGTGCGCGCGACGCCCCCACCGCGGCGTACGCGACGGGCATCTCGACGTGGCTGCGGCGCCGACCGCTCGGCGCCTCGCTCACTTCTTGCTCTCCTTGCCCTCCACGTCGCCCGAGAGGGCGGCGATGAAGGCTTCCTGGGGCACCTCGACGCGACCCACCATCTTCATGCGCTTCTTGCCCTCCTTCTGCTTCTCGAGCAGCTTGCGCTTCCGGCTGATGTCGCCGCCGTAGCACTTGGCGAGCACGTCCTTGCGGATCGCGCGGATGTTCTCGCGGGCGATGACGCGCGCGCCGATCGCTGCCTGGATCGGCACCTCGAACTGCTGGCGCGGGATCAGCTTGCGCAGACGCTCCGTCATCATCGTGCCGTAGTGGTAGGCGTTGTCGCGGTGGACGATCGCGCTGAACGCGTCGACCTTGTCGCCCTGCAGGAGGATGTCGACCTTCACGAGGTCGGCCTCCTGGTCCCCCATCGGCTCGTAGTCGAGGCTGGCGTAGCCCTGCGTGCGGCTCTTCAGGTGGTCGAAGAAGTCGAACACGATCTCGCCGAGCGGGATGCTGTAGCGCAGCTCGACCCGCTCACCGAGGTACTCCATGCCGAGCAGGCTGCCGCGTCGGCTCTGGCAGAGCTCCATGATGGCGCCCACGTAGTCCTTCGGCGCGAGGATCGCGGTCTTCACGACCGGCTCGCGCACGCTGGAGATCTTGCCGTCGGGGTACTCGGACGGGTTCGTCACGGTGACCGTGCTGCCGTCCTCCGTGACGACCTGGTAGACCACGCTCGGCGCGGTCGCGATGAGGTCGAGGTCGAATTCGCGGCGGAGGCGCTCCGAGATGATCTCGAGGTGCAGCAGGCCGAGGAAGCCGCAGCGGAAGCCGAAGCCGAGCGCCACCGACGTCTCGGGCTCGAACTGCAGCGCGGCATCCTCGAGCTTGAGCTTGTCGAGGGCCTCGCGCAGGATCGGGTAATCGCTGCCGTCGAGCGGGTAGAGGCCCGAGAACACCATCGGCTTCGGGTCCGTGTACCCGGGCAGCGCCTCGGTCGCGGGGTTCCGCTTCGCGGTGACGGTATCGCCGACCTTCGACTGGCGCACATCCTTCACGCCCGTGATGAGGTAGCCAACCTCGCCGACGGCGAGCCCCTTGGTGGGGGTCGGCTCGGGCGAGGACACGCCGATCTCGAGCGCTTCGAGATCAGAGCCGTTCGACATCATCTGGATCTTCTCGCGCGGCGAGAGCTTGCCGTCGACCATGCGCACGTACGTGACGACGCCCCGGTACGGGTCGTAGACCGAGTCGAAGATCATCGCGCGCGGCGGCGCATCCGCGACGCCCACGGGGGCCGGGATCCGCTGCACCACGAGGTCGAGGAGCTCCTCGACGCCCGCGCCGGTCTTGCCGGACACCTTCAGGATCTCGTCGGGGTCACCGCCGATCAGCTCGGCGATCTCGCGCGAGACCCGCTCCGGATCGGCTGCCGGGAGGTCGATCTTGTTGAGCACCGGAATGATCTCGAGATCGTTCTCCATTGCGAGGTACAGGTTCGCGAGGGTCTGCGCCTCGATCCCCTGCGCCGCATCGACGAGGAGGATCGCCCCCTCGCAAGCGGCGAGCGAACGGGAGACCTCGTAGCTGAAGTCGACGTGACCGGGCGTATCGATCATGTTCAGCGCGTACGCCTCACCGTTGGCATCCCAGTGCATGCGCACTGCCTGCGACTTGATGGTGATGCCGCGCTCGCGCTCGATGTCCATGCGATCGAGATACTGCGCCCGCATCTCGCGGTCTGGCACAGTGCCGGTGACCTGCAGCATACGGTCGGCAAGCGTCGACTTGCCGTGATCGATGTGCGCGATGATGCAGAAGTTGCGGATGCGCGCGGGGTCGGTCGACGCCGGGACTGGGGGGTTGACGCTGCGTGGAGACATTGTGAGCCATTATCGCACGGCGCAGCGCCGAGATGTCCATTGCGCGCGCGTGCGCGCGGCGCGCGGAGGATAAGGGCCCGGCGACGACTCTGTGGGCGACGGATTGCGATCGGGTCGACAGCGAGCCGCGACACGCGACGCGACGCGCCCCGTCTCGCCGAGCGAAGCGCCTCGGTCTCTGCTAGAGTTGGCTCTTGGCTTGCGTGTGGCTCACACCACACAACCCGCAAGGTGCCCTCTCTCGCCGCGCGGATCCATCTGTTTCACCCGTACCGGATAAGGACACACCACAACGTGGCAAACATCAAGTCGCAGATCAAGCGCATCAAGACCAACCTGAAGGCGACTGAGCGCAACAAGGCGTACAAGAGCGAGCTCCGCACCGCGGTCCGCGCGACCCGCACCGCGATCGCCGCTGGCGACAAGGCGCTCGCGCAGGAGAAGCTGCAGGTTGCCGGCCGCAAGCTCGACAAGGCTGTGTCGAAGGGCGTCATCCACAAGAACCAGGCCGCGAACCGCAAGTCGGCTCTCGCGAAGAAGGTTGCTGCGCTCTAAGCTTCCAGCTCGCTGATCCTCCGGGATCGCCCATGAGGGGCTCCGCTTCGGCGGGGCCCCTCAGTGCGTGTATGGGGGCTGCGCACCCGTGACGACGCGCCCACGGGCTCCGATCCGTGGGCGTGCTCCCGGGTCGCGCTAGCGGGCGCGACCGCGACGGGCGACGAGGAGCACGAACTTCTCCAGCGCGTACTCGGGATCCCGCGTGCCGCCCTTGAGCATCCATTCGGTCTCCGCCGCCTGGTCGATGCAGCGGGCGAGGTCGCCCTCGCGCCAGCCCCGCACCTCGCGCTGGGCGCGTTCGACCTGCCAGGGCGCCATGCCGAGCTCCTTCGCGAGCTGGCCGGAGCTCCCCGTCGCCCCGTAGACGCGCGCGAGGGCGCGCACCTTCATGTTGAGCGCCGCGAGCAGCGGGATGGGGTCCGTGCCCGTGGACAGTGCCTGGCGCAGCAGCACGAGCGCGTCGGCGCCCCGGCCCGCGGTCGCCGCATCGGCCACACGGAACGCGTTCGTCTCCACCCGGCCCTCGGT
This sequence comes from Leucobacter sp. PH1c, assembly GCF_000633415.1. Lineage (GTDB taxonomy): Bacteria > Actinomycetota > Actinomycetes > Actinomycetales > Microbacteriaceae > Leucobacter. Next base: position 141,993 of record NZ_AYMV01000007.1, read on the forward strand.
GGCGCGGTTCACCTCGTCCTCGGAGATCCGCGCCCCCACGTCCGAGACGAGCTGGGCGCAGGCGCCCGCGAGCTCGCCGATTCCGCCGGAGTAGGCCGCGGCGAGCATGCGCGAGGCACCGGGCGTGGCCTGGGCGCCGAGGCGGCGGAACTCGGCCTGCACGAACGCGAGCCGGTCGGCATCCTTCTTCACCTCGGCGCAGGGAATCTCGATGCTGCCGCCCGTGCCCTTGCGGATGAGATCGAGCAGCGCCTTGCCGCGCTGACCACTCGCATGACGCAGCACGAGCACCGTGTCCTCCGCGGGCTCGGCGATGTAGCGCTTCGCGTCCTCGATGAACGCGTCAGAGCACTTCTCCACCGCGTCGACGCGGATGAGGCGCGGCTCGGCGAACAGCGAGGGGCTTGCCACGGTGAAGAGCTCCCCCGCCGCGTAGCTGGCGGCATCGATGTCGTGCACCTCGAGCTCGGGGTGCTCCGCAAGCAGCTGCGTGCGAATCGACTGGCCCGCCCGGTCTGCGAGGAAGCCCTCCGGTCCGCTCACGAGGACGACGGGTGCCGGGCGCGCCTCGGACCAATCGATCTGAGGAGCCTTCGCTGAGGTACTTCGTGCTGCTGCCACGGAGACCAGCCTAGCCGGGGCCTCCGACATCGGATCCGTCGACACGGGCAGGCTGCTGTGCCCAGACGCGGAGCGCGCCCGGACGCCCGGATACCGCGATGGTTCCCTCCCGGTCGGTGCGGTGCACGATCGACCCCGCGTCCGCGAGCGCGTCGAGGGTCTCGCGGGCCGGGTGCCCGTACGTGTTGTCGACGCCCGAGGAGATGAGCGCAACTCCCGCCCCGACGCTCCGGGCGAAGCAGGGGTGCTGGTCCCGCGAGCCGTGATGTGCGACCTTCAGCACATCAGCGGTGACGTCGACCGCGGAACCGGCCGCGGCGCACACCCCGCCGCCGAGGAACGCGCGCTGCGCGTGCTCGCCGGTGTCCCCCGTGAGGAGCACAGTGAGTGCTCCGGCGCGGACGCGCAGCACGACGCTGGAGTCGTTGGGGTCGGTGGGCCTGCGGTCCGGCGAGGGCGCGAGCACCTCCCACCGCAGCGCGGTGCCGCCGCGGTCCCCCGTCGCGGCGACCCGGGTGGGCACACCGGCGCCTGCGAGCTGTCGCACGAGCGGTCGCGCAGGTCCATCGGCGAGATTCTCCGGCGCGATGAGCGCGGCGTCCGCGCGGCCCAGGACCGCCGACAGTGCGCCGAAGTGATCCCGGTGATCGTGGGTGATCACGAGGAGTGCGAGCCGATCGATGCCGAAACGGTCGAGGCAGGCGTTCAACGGCTCGATGTGTTCGCCGGTGTCGACGAGCATGGTCTCCTCGGGGTGCGCCGGGTCCCGGACCAGCACGGCGTCTCCCTGTCCCACGTCGCAGGCGACGACGCTCCAGTCGGACGGCGGCCCGAGTCGGCTCGCCGCGGGGATCACGAGCGTCGGGCCGAGCAGCACCCCGACGCCGAGCCCGAGGCTCGCGAAGGCCCAGCGGAGCACGGGCCGCGCGAGAGCGGTCCGTGCGGGCACGGCTCGCCCCCGGCCCGCGCCTCGCGCGCGGCACGGGCGCCGGGGTCCGTGCGGTCCCCGTGCTGGTCGCCGCCCCCACGGCAGTGCCCCCGGCCCGGGCCAGCCGTGCCGCACGAGCGCCCCGACCCCGAACAGCACCAGGAGCTCCGCCGCGAGGAGCAGCAGCGCGCCGCCCGGACCGCCGGGCCACTGCCAGCGAGCGAGCGGGAGCTGTGAGCACACGACTGCGGTAGCTTCGACCCAGCGGGCGGGCAGCGCCGCCGCCGTGAGCGCTCCGGAGCCGAGGGCGGGCAGGACGGGGAGGAGGATGAGCGCGAGCACCCCGAGCCCCGTGCCCCAGGGCGCTGCGGGAGCGGTGAGCACGTTCGCGAGGACGCTCACGGCGGGCAGGCCGGGCTCGAGGAGCAGCAGGATGGGCCCGCAGGCGAGCTGCGCGAGGAACGCGACGGCGATCGGGAGCGCGAGCGCGCGCGGACACCGGAGACGGACCCGCAGCCCGTCGGCGAGCGGAGCGGCGCCTCCGAGGATCGCGCCGGTCGCCGCGACCGACAGGGCAAAGCCGGGCTGGAGGGACTGCCACGGGTCTGCGCAGAGGAGCACGAGGATCGCGACGCCGAGCGCGGGGAACGCGGCCGGTCGCCTGCCGCCGAAGCCGGAGACGAGGACGACGGCACCCATGATCGCCGCGCGCTGCACGCTCGCATCGGGCCCGACGAGCAGGACGAACGCGCCGAGCGCCGTGCACTGGAGCACCGCCCGCCAGCGTCGCCCCACGCGCAGCCACCCGAGGCCCCAGCCGATCGCCCCCGTGATGAGCGCACAGTTCGCCCCGGAAACCGCGACCAGGTGGGTGAGGCCGCTCGCGCGCATCGCGGAGCTGAGCGGCTCCGCAACGAGCGACGTGTCCCCGACCGCGAACCCCGGCACGAGCGCCGCTCCGGCATGATCGGCCGCGGCCGCACCGAGCCGCGTCCGCAGTTCGCCGGCCAGCTCGCTCAGCGGCGGTCCTGGCGCGCGGAGTGCGACGGAGCGAACGCGGATCCCGGCGGCCGCCGATGACGCGGGGTCGAGCGGAACGAACTCGCCGCGCACGCCGAGGCGGGCACCGGGCACCCACGTGGCCTCACCGCAGGCGGGCGCCGTCTCACCGCACCAGAGCACCACGTCCGTCCCAGCTTCGGGCCCCGGGGACATGATCGCGCCCCGCGCCCAGCGCGTTCCTAAGGCACCCACCCCCGGATACGACTCGAGCTCCACCTCGAACTCGTCCGCCGCCGCTCCCTCAACGGGCAGGGCCGACGCCCGGAGCGCGGCACGGGCCCCCTCGGCGCGTTCGATCTGCGCACCGAGCAGGCAGATCGCGGCACAGGCGATGAGGATCGGCGCGGCCCACGGGAGCCATGCGCGCAGGGGTGGCGAACAGGCGCACAGCAGCACGAGGAGACCGAGCGCCGCCGCGGTGCACGCCATGACGCGTCCGACCCCGGGGAACGGGATCGCGGCCGCGCACGCGAGCCAGGCGAGCAGCGCCGGGGCGAGCAGGCGCCACGTCCCGGGCACTAAGGCACCACCTGCGCGCGCAGGCCCTCGAACGTCTTCGGGCCGATCCCGGGCACCTGCATGAGCTCGTCCACCGAGCCGAACCCGCCGTTCGCGGATCGCCACTCCAGGATCCTGGCGGCGAGGGCGGGCCCGATGCCGGGAAGCGATTCCAGCTCGCCCGCGCTTGCGGAGTTCAGGCTGAGCGAGCCACCGGGCACCGGGCCGCCCGAACCCGAGCCACCGGGAGACGTACCCGAGGCGTCTGCTTCGCGCACGGAATCGGCGCGCAATGGATCTAACTCCACCGGATCATCGAGCGTCGGAACGCGGAGCTGCTCGCCATCGACCACCGCCCGCGCGAGATTGAGATCGTCGATCCGCGCGTTCGGCGCCGCACCACCCGCCGCCTCGATCGCGTCCGTCACCCGGGCGCCGCCCGGCAGCTCGACAACGCCCGGCTTCCGCACCGCTCCCACAACGTGCGCGAGCAGGCGCGCCGCCGCGGGCGCGCGGGAGTCGGGCGACCGCGCCATCTCGTCTCCCTCCGTCGCCCCGCTGCCGAGTGCGGCAGTCGCCCCGCTCTCCCCGAGGGACGCGTGCTCCTCTCCGGGCCGGGACGCGCCGCTCGGCTGCGGCACGCCACTTCCCGCCTCGACCCCGCCGGACTGCGCGAGCGCGACCACCACGGCGACCGCCACTGCCGCCACGAAGAGCACGATTCCGGTGCCGATCGGTGCCTGCACGGCGCGCGCGATCACCTCACGTACCGGGATGAGTCCTTTCCACCGGAGCACCGGGCGGGCCGCGCCCCCACCGGGCGGCATCCCCTCGGACCAGCGGCCACCCGCCTGCGCAGCGTCCTCGGGCCCCGCCGAGCGATCCCACTCGGCCAGGAGCCGCTCCGCGGCCGCGGATCCCTGGAACGCCCGCACCCGCGCGTCGCGCCCGGCCGCAGCAGTGGAGGCCAGTGCAGGGGGTGCCTCCACGGGCGGCACCTCCGCGGGCGCCGCCGCGACCGGCACGACCGCGACAGGCACGACATCGATGGGCTGCGACGCCTCGGGCGCGGACGCACCGCCGTGTGAGCCGCGAGGCACGGGGCGCTGGTGAGGAGGCATGCGGAAACCGTAGGCGGTGCGCGGCGACGCCGATGGCCCGGGGCCGCGGCGGGCGGCGAGCTGGGGAGAAACCGGGAGTCGCGAGCGCTGTGGGCGGGGCCCGCGGCGCGTGCGGACCCCGCCAACGTATTCATCGGACTAAAGTAAGGGGAGACTAAGTTTCCATCACGAAGGCCGTCCATGCTCACGCTCGCTCCGCCACGCACGCCCCGAACGCCCAGCGCACCCGCGCAGCAGGCCGCGCGGGCCCCCGAGCCTGCGGGTCGCGTCGATCCGGCTCCCCTCCTCATCGCCCCTGCTCCGGAGCGGAACGTGGCGCGACCGTTCCTCTTCACGACGAGCGTGCACGAGCCCGAGCGCCCGATCGTCTGGCCCGCTCACCGGCACGCGGAGCACGAGCTGCTCTGGACCGACCGCGGAACCGCGACGATGCTCGTCGAGGGGCGGCAGTGGACGGTCACCCCGGGCGTCGGGCTCTGGATCCCCGCCGGCGCGGAGCACGAGGGGCACACGCGCGACCGCACGGCCGTGCGCGCAACCTACTTCGCCCCGGACGCGTGGGATCCGGGCTGGGTCTCCCCCACCGCGGTCCGGCTCGCCCCCGCGGTCCGAGAGCTGCTGATCCACCTGAAGCGCGCTCGAATGACGGTCGAGCAGCGCATCCGCGCGCAGCAGGTCTGCGTCGACATGCTCGAGGCGACAGAGCTCGTGCAGCTCGAGGTGCCCATTCCCGGGGATCGTCGCCTCGCTCTGCTGGTCGAGATGATCCTTGCGGACCCGGCCGACGATCGCTCGCTCGAACAGTGGGCGTCGATCCTCAGCATGACGACCCGGACGCTGACCCGCGTGTTCGCGGCGGAGGTCGCCCTCAGCTTCGCGCAGTGGCGGCGTCTCGTGCGCATGCGCGCGGCTCTCGCCCTCCTCGCGGAGGGCACAAGCGTGAAGGTCGTCTCCCGCGAGGTCGGGTACCGCACGCCGAGCGCGTTCGTCACGGCGTTCCGGAAGACGGTGGGGTGCACGCCCGGCGAGTACGCCGCCCGGCAGTGATCCTTCGCTCGACGGGCTCCCCTGGCGCGCCGGAGTCCCCGGCACAGCCGACGTCCCCTGCGCAGCCGAGGTGGCCGGAACGCGATAGCGGGTGTCCCCCGCGGGCGGTGCGCCGTGCGTAGCGTCGGAGGCGTGCGATCCGCGACTGCCTCCCCTCCGTCCGCCCCCGCCGCCACTCCGCCTCCCGCCGCCGCGCAGCCGCCACGTCGCGGCCTCCCGGGCGGGCTCGCGAGCCGCAGCGCCGGGCTCGTCGTCCTCCTCTGCGTGCTCGTGCTCGTCGCGATCGCGAGCATCCTCGTCGGCGCGCGCGGCATCGACATCGCGACGATCGGCGAGGCGCTGCTCCGGCCCGCAAACATCGAGGAGCATCACGTGATCCGCGAGCTCCGACTGCCTCGCACGGTGATCGCGATCGCGGTCGGCGCCGCGCTCGGTGTCGCCGGCGCCCTGATCCAGGCGCTCACGCGGAACCCGCTCGCCGACCCCGGGATCCTCGGCGTGAACTCGGGCGCGAGCTTCGCGGTGGCGATCGGGATCGGGGTGTTCGGCGCTCGGACGCTGTCCGCGTCGATGTGGTTCGCCTTCGCGGGAGCGCTCGTCGTGACAATCGGGGTGTACGCGATCGGAGCGGCAGGGCGCGGTGGTGCCGATCCGCTCCGCCTGGTTCTCGCGGGCGTCGCCCTCGGCGCCGTGCTCAGCGGGCTCACGGGCGCGCTCACACTGCTCGACCCGCAGGCCTTCGACGCGATGCGGAACTGGGGTGCTGGATCGGTCGTCGGCCGCGAGCTCGCCCAGCTTGCTCCGGTGCTGCCCGCGCTCGGGATCGGCCTTGTGCTCGCGGCCCTCGCCGCACGCTCGCTCAACGCGGTGGCGCTGGGCGAGGACCTCGCGGCGGCGCTCGGCGCCAACGTGCTCCGCACCCGGATCATCGTGGTCGCCGCGGTGACGCTGCTCGCGGGCGGCGCGACCGCCATCGCGGGCCCGATCGGCTTCGTCGGGCTCATGGTGCCGCACGTAGCGCGGTGGATCGTCGGCCCGGACCAGCGCTGGATCCTCGCCTACACACTGCTCCTCGCGCCGATCCTGCTGCTCGTCTCGGACATCGCGGGCCGGCTCCTCATGCGCCCCGCCGAGATCCCCGTGGGCATCGTGACGGCGTTCGTGGGCGCCCCCGTGCTCATCGTCCTGATCCGGCGCAAGCGGGTGAGCGGACTGTGAGCGCGCGCGAAGCTCCGAGCGTCGATTTCGGACGCCAGGTCTGGGTGCTGCGCGGCCCGCGGCACGGCCTGCGCATCGACGTGCGCGCGGTCTGGGTGGGCGCCTTGCTCCTCGCCGCGTCACTGATGATCGGCGTGCTCGGGCTCGTGAGCGGTGAACTGCCGCTCACCCTCGCGGAGGTGTGGCGCGCGTTCGCGGGAACCGGCGACGACTTCACCACCACCGTCGTCCTGGAGTGGCGCCTCCCCCGCGTTCTTTCGGCAATCGTGTTCGGCGCCGCGCTCGGTGCGAGCGGCGCGGTGTTCCAATCGCTCACGCGCAATCCGCTCGCGAGCCCGGACATCCTCGGCTTCTCGGCCGGCGCATACACGGGCGCGCTCATCGTCATCATCGTGCTCGGCGGCGGCTACCTCGCGGTCGCGGGCGGCGCGCTCATCGGCGGTCTCGGCGCTGCCGCGCTCGTGTCCCTGCTCGCGTTTCGAGGCGGGCTCCAGGGGTTCCGGCTCATCATCGTCGGCATCGCCGTCTCCGCGATGCTCAGCTCGGTCAACACGTGGCTCACGCTCACGGCGGATCTCGAGACCGCGCTCGTCGCCGCCGTCTGGGGCGCCGGCTCGCTGAACGGGATCACCTGGCAGCAGGCGGGAACCGGCAGCCTGCTCGTCGCGCTTCTGCTCGTCTGCACCCTCCTCCTGGCCCGGCCCCTCCGGCAGCTCGAGCTCGGGGACGACGCCGCCCAGGCGCTCGGCGTCCGCGTCGAGCGGACTCGGCTGCTCCTCATGCTCGTGTCCGTCGGCCTCATCGCGGTCGTCACCGCTGCGGCCGGCCCGATCGCGTTCGTCGCGCTCGCCGCTCCGCAGATCGCGCGTCGCGTCGCACGTAGCCCGGGCGTCTCCGTGCCGCTCGCGGCGCTCATGGGCTCGGCGCTCCTCACCGCATCGGACTACGCTGCGCTGCACGCGTTCCCGGCCATGCTCCCCGTCGGCACGGTCACCGTGGTCTTCGGCGGCGTCTACCTGCTCTGGCTGCTCGTGCACGAAGCGCGTCGGCGTCCGTGAGCCCGCGCGAACGTCCGAAACGCACACCGCTTCGTCCGTTCCGAGCACCCTTCCACTCCTAGCGTGGATCGGGAGGGATCACCGCCCCTCCCCCGAATCCTCGCGTGCCACCCGGCGCGCACCGAACAGCAAGGACCTCCATGACCGTCGTGCTCTCCCCTTCCCTCTGCCCGGGTGCCCGCAGTCGCGTGCGCCGCGCGCTGCTCGCCGGTGTCGCCACGCTCGCCACCGCGGGCCTCCTGGCGGGCTGCGCGGGCGCGCCCGCGTCGGATGCCGGTTCCGCGTCGTCCCAGGCCGCAGAGACGATCGAGTTCTCGTACGAGGGATACGAGGCCACCCTCCCGGCGGATCCCGAGCGCGTCGTCGTGCTCGACAGCCGGGCCGGCCTCGAGATGGCGCTCCTCGCGGAGTACCCCATCGTCGCGACCGCGTACGGCACCGATAGCCCGCTCTCGCCGCTCGTCGACGAGGAGGCCGCTCACCTGAAGAACTCCGCGTTCGATCTCAACCGAGAGGAGATCGCCTCGTACAAGCCGGATCTCATTGTGGTGGGGACGGGCTGGTGGAACTACTACGAGGGCGAGGACTTCAAGCTGGGCGAGATCGCCCCAGTCCTCGCGGTGAACGACGGCATCGACGTCGAGGGCGCCTCCGCGGAGAACCCGTTCGTCGCGATGACCGACCAGCTCGAGCTGCTCGGCCGATCCGACCAGGCCGCGGCCGCGATCGCGGACTACGAGGCCGCCGTCGCCGACGCGCGCGAGCGGGTGGGCGAGTTCGCCGAGGGGAAGACGGCGACGGTGATCCATGCCCCGGCGGACAACTTCACGGTCATCTCGGACGACTCAGTGTTCCAGGTCGTGCTGCCCGCGCTCGGCTTCACGATCCTCGAGAACGAGCAGATCGACGCGGCGCCCCTGCACCAGTCCGGTGTCGGCCGCACGCTCAGCTACGAGAGCGCAGTGAGCGCGCTCGGCGATGCCGACGTTGCGCTCGTGTTCAAGGCCGAGCGGGATGCGCAGCTCGATCCGATGCTGAAGCGCGTGCCCGCGATCGAGAGCGGCCAGTGGATCGAGGGCAACCTCGCCGAGCGCTTCGGTTTCGCGCTCACGTACACGAGTTTCGTCGAGCGGGTCGCTGACGCGATCGAGGCCTTCCCGAAGCAGTAGCGATCGGCGTACGCGGCAGCGCCCCCGGGGAGGTTCTCCCCGGGGGCGCTGCTGCGTACGGACTAGGCCGCGGAGGCGGGCTTCGTCGCGATGCTCACGATCTTCGGCACGCGGACGACCGTGTGCACCACGGTGCGGTCGCCGATCGCGCGCTGCACGCCCGCAGAGGCACGAGCTGCCGCCTCCGCCTCCGCCTCGGTCACCGAGGCCGGCAGGGTGAGCCGGTCGCGGACCTTGCCATCGACCTGCACGACCATGGTGATCTCGCTCTCCACGAGGAGCTCGGGCTCGGCCTTCGGCCAGATCGCGAGAGCGACCGTGGGCTCGTGCCCGAGCTTCGCCCACATGTCCTCTGCCGCGAACGGCGCGAAGAGCGAGAGGATCTGCGCGATCACCTCGGCCGACTCGCGCACGGCGGGATCGGCGACGCCCGCGCCGGAGTCGATCGCCTTGCGGGTCACGTTGACCTGCTCCATGAGGCGCGCGACCACGACGTTAAACTTGTACCCCTCGATGAGGGTCGGCGCGTCCGCGAGCAGGTGGTGGGTCGCGCGGCGGAGGCCCGCATCGCCCGAGGCGAAGTCCGCGCCGAGCGGCGCGCCGGCGCGCTCCACGTCGTCGGCGATGCGCCACGCACGAGCCAGGAACTTCGCCGAGCCCTGCACCGAGACGTCGGCCCAGTCGATGTCGTCCTCCGGCGGGCCGGCGAACGCGAGAGTCACGCGCAGCGCGTCAGCGCCGTGCGCCTCCAGCTCACTCGCGAACTCGACGAGGTTGCCCTTCGACTTCGACATCTTCGCGCCGTCCTGCAGCACCATGCCCTGGTTGAGAAGCGACGTGAACGGCTCCTCGAAGTCGAGGTAGCCGAGGTCGTGCAGCACCTTCGTGATGAAGCGCGAGTAGAGCAGGTGCAGGATCGCGTGCTCGACGCCGCCCGCGTACTGATCGATGGGCCCCCAAGTGCGCGCCTGCTCGGGATCGAACGCCTGCGTGTCGTCGTTCGCCGAGAGGAAGCGGAGGAAGTACCACGAGCTGTCCACGAAGGTGTCCATCGTGTCCGGGTCGCGCGTCCAGGTCTCGCCCGTCTCGGGATCGACCACGGTGGCCCACTCGGTGGCTGCGCCGAGCGGCGACGAGCCCTTGGGCTTCAGGTCGAGTCCCTCGGAGGCGGGGAGCTCGACGGGAAGCTGATCCGCTGAGACGGGGCGCATATCGCCGTCGGCGTTGTGGAGGATCGGGATCGGCGTGCCCCAGTAGCGCTGGCGGGAGATCAGCCAGTCGCGCAGGCGGTAGGTCGTCGCGGCGCGGCCGGTGCCGCGCTCCTCGAGGACGGCGATGGCGCGCGCGATGGCCTCGGCCTTCCCGAGTCCGTCGAGCTCGGCCGAGTTGATCATCACGCCCTCGCCGGACGTGGCGACGCCCGACTCGGCGGGGTCGGGCAGCTGCGCGCCATCCGCATCGCGCACGTCGACCACCACGCGCACCGCGAGGTCGAACTTCCGAGCGAAGTCGAGGTCGCGCTGGTCGTGCGCGGGCACGGCCATGATCGCGCCGTGGCCGTAGTCCGCGAGCACGTAGTCGGATGCCCAGACGGGAATGCGCTCGCCGTTCACGGGGTTGATCGCCGTGCGTCCGAGGAAGACGCCGGTCTTCTCGCGCTCGGTGCTCTGGCGCTCGATCTCGGTCTGCTTCTGCGTCTGCTCCAGATATGCCTGGAACTGCATGCGCACGTCGGCATCGGCGTCCACGACGAGCTCCGCCGCGAGATCCGAGTCCGGTGCGACGACCATGAAGGTCGCACCGTGGAGCGTGTCCGGGCGGGTCGTGAAGACGGGCACCTTCTCGGCGCGCCCCTCGATCTCGAACTCGACCTCGGCGCCGCGGGAGCGGCCGATCCAGTTGCGCTGCATGTTGAGCACCTTGGTGGGCCACTGGCCCTCGAGCTGGTCGAGGTCGTCGAGCAGTCGATCCGCGTAGTCCGTGATCCGGAAGTACCACTGCGTCAGCTTCTTCTTCACGACGATCGCGCCCGAGCGCTCAGAAGTGCCGTCCGCGAGCACCTGCTCGTTCGCGAGCACGGTCTGGTCTACCGGGTCCCAGTTGACCCAGCTCGCCTTGCGGTACGCGAGGCCCTTCTCGTACATCTTCAGGAAGAGCCACTGGTTCCAGCGGTAGTACTCCGGGTCGCTCGTGTGGAGCACGCGGCTCCAGTCGAACGACGGCGCGTACAGGCGGAAGCTGCTCTTCTGCTGCGCGATGTTCGCGTAGGTCCACTCGCGCGGGTCGACGCCGCGCTTGATGGCCGCGTTCTCCGCGGGCAGGCCGAACGAGTCCCAGCCGATCGGGTGGAGCACCTCGTAGCCCTGTCCGCGCCAGAACCGCGCGAGCACGTCGCCGAAGCAGAACGCCTCGGCGTGCCCCATGTGCAGGTCGCCCGACGGGTACGGGAACATGTCGAGGACGTACTTCTTGGGGCGCTCTGCGTCGCCTGCCCCGACCTCGAACGGCTTCAGCTCATCCCAGACGGGAAGCCAGCGATCCTGGATCGCCTGAAAGTCGTAGCCCTCGGCATCACGGCCCTGCTGCTCGGTCACACACACCTCGATCTCGGTTCGCCTCGTCGCGCTCGGGCGCGACACATACCCTCCAGAGTACCGCGTCCGGCGGCGCGATCCGGCCTCTCGCCTGGCGCGTTCCCGCTCCGCTCGGGCCCGTCGGGGCGGGAGCGGGCGCGCTCCGGGCTCAGCGTCCGAGCGCGCGGAGGAGCGCGGCCGCCTTCAGGTGCTTCTCCGCGACCTCGGCGTCGGCCCGCGAATCCGCGGTGATCCCGCCTCCGGCTCCGATCCGCACGGCGAATCCCGCGTGAAGCGCTGCCCCGCCGAGCTCGCTGCCGCCCTGCTGCGCCGGGCCCGAGCCCCGGTGCGGCGCTCCGGCACCTTCCGGGTACTCGACGCTCCGGATCGTCATGGCGAGCTCCGCGTCGCCGCTCCGGTCGAGCCAGCCGAAGCAGCCCGCGTAGAGCCCGCGCGGCCCTGCTTCCACTCCGCGCAGAATCTCCACCGCACGGCGCTTCGGCGCGCCCGTCATCGACCCGCCGGGGAAGCACGCCGCGATCGCGTCCGCCGCGCCGAGGCCCGGCCGGAGCGCGCCCGTCACGGTGCTGACGAGCTGGTGCACGTGCGGATGTGTCTCGACCCGCAGAAAGCTCGGCACCGCGACGGTGCCGGGCATGCACACCCGGGAGAGATCGTTGCGCATGAGATCGACGATCATAAGGTTCTCAGCGCGCTCCTTCGGGTCCGCACGCAGCGCCTCCGCGAGCGCTGCATCGCTCGCGGCCGTGACGCCTCGGGGCCGTGTCCCCTTGATGGGGTGGGTGGTGATCTGGCCGTCGCGGACGCTGAGGAAGCGCTCGGGGCTCGCGCTCACGAGAGCGCGGCCCGGCGCAACGATCACGCCCGCGCGCATCGCACCGCCCTGCGCGCGGAGCCGCAGGAAGAGCTCGACGGGGTCGAAACGCGTGCGCGCGCTCAGCGTGTCCGTGAGGCAGATCACGTAGGCGTCGCCCTCGCGGATCGCGTCCTTGCAGCCCTCGACCGCGGCGGCATACGCCCGGTCGTCCTGCCGCCAGCGCGCTCCCGCGGCCCGCTCTGCCGAGGAAGCAGAGCGGAGCGCGTCGGGGGCGGAGCCCAGCGCGTGAGGCTCGGAGCCCAGGGCCTCCGGAGCGTCTCCGCGGACCTGATCGCGATCCGCTCTCGGTGCCGCGAGGACCGCGCCGTGCGCCGCGAGCCACGCATCGATCTCCGCTTCGGAGTCGGCGCGGAGTTCCCCCTGCTCCCCGGTGACCGCGAGCACCACATCGGCCCGGAGCGCGAAGGCGGGCGCGGGTTCGGCTCCCCCCGGCTCCGTCGCTTCGGGTCGCCCGGGCAGCCCGAGGAGCGCCTCACCGAACTCGTAGCCGAGCGCCGCGACCCAGCCTGATGTGAAGCCCCGGCTCGGCACGGAGTCCGCGGCGCTCCGGGATTCCGGGGCGGGCGCGGCGGCACCCGAGATGCGGTCGAGGAAGGCGCGCTCGGCGCCCGGCTCGGCCACGACGAGCTCGGCGGCGATCCCGAGGTAGCTGAGCGCGTCCTCAGCGGCCAGGGCACCGTCCGCCGGTATCGAGTGCGCCGCGGCTTCGCCGTCGAGCCAGAACCAGCCGGTGTCACCCGCGTGCGCGGCCATTCGCGCGGCGACGCGCGCCGCACCGCCGCGCACCGTCACCGGGCGCCGCACCGGCCCCTGCTCGCTCCGCGTCACTCTGCCAGCGTAGCGCGGTGATACGCTCGCGGCATGACGGCACCGGCAGACGCGCGCGCACTCCTCGTCGCCGACTCGTTCCGGGTGCGCGTGCGCGACGGGGTTGCCGAGGTCCGCGGCTTCTCCGCGCACCTCGAACGCTTCCGCGACACGGTCGGGCGGGCCCTCGGCGCGGAGTCGACATCGGGAGCCGCGCCCGCTGCGGAGGAGGCCTCTGCCGCTGAGCAGCTCGACGCCTTCCTCGGAGCCGCGCGGACGCGCATTGCAGAGGCCGGTGCGGGTTTCCCTCGCCTGGAGCTCTGGCGGGAGCCCGACGGCCACACCAGCTTCTCCCTCGCGATCCGCCCCCTCCCGCCGCTCCGCGAGACGATCGAGCTCCGCAGCGCGGGCGTGATCGCGCTCGCGCATCCCGATCGCAAGGGCCCGGGAATCGCGCGGCTCGGCGCGCTCGCCCAGGAGCTCGGCGCCGAGCCGCTCCTGCTTTCCCCCGCGGGCACGGTGCGCGAGGGGGCCACGACGAGCCTCGTGTACTGGCTCGACGGCGACGAGCACGGAAACGAGGCCGCGGGTCGCGTCATCGCGGACACCGAGCGCGTCGCGTCGGTGACCGAGCGGCTGCTTCGCGCCGCCGCCGCGGGCACCGCTCGGCGCAGCATCACGGAGGGCCGCGCGACCCCGGCGCAGCTCCTCGGGTGCGAGGTCTGGGCCGTCAACGCCCTGCACGGGATCCGGCCGGTCACACGGCTCGATGGCGCCGAGCTCCCGGCGCCGCACGCGGCGCGCCTGCGCTGGTTCCGCGAGGCGCTCGACCGGAGCTGGGAGCCCGTGCGCTGACCCGCTGCCCCGCGCGGTTTCGGGTCCGGCGCGGTTTCGGGCGCCGCGCGCCCTCAGGCTCCGCGCGGCGCCTCGAGGTGGAGCCGCGCTGCGTCGATCCCGCTCGGCAGCTCGGTGTGCGTGATGAGCAGCACCGCCCGATCCTCGGGAACTGCGCCGACGAGGTCGGTGAGGAGCCGATCTGCGAGCTCGCGGTCCACCCCCGCGGTCGGCTCGTCGAGCACGACCACCGGGAAGTCCGCGAGCAGCGCCCGCGCGAGCGCGATCCGCTGGGCCTGGCCGCCCGAGACGAGGGCACCGTGCTCACCGACGCGGGCGTCGAGCCCGCCACGTTCCTCAGCCCAGTTCCCGAGCCCCACGCGCTCGAGCGCGGCCATGAGCTCGGCGTCGGTGGCCGTCTCTCGCGCGAACTTCAGGTTCTGGCGCAGATCGGCGTCGAACAGGTGCGGCTGCTGCTCGCAGAGCCCCACCGTTTCGCGCACGCGAGCGATCGGGAGTGCGCTCGCCTCGACGCCGCGCAGACGATAGGAGCCGCCGTAGTCCAGGAAGCGCACGAGCGCGAGGGCGAGGGTGCTCTTGCCCGCGCCGCTCTCGCCGGTGACGACGAGCGTCTCCCCCGCCCCGAGCACGAAGTCGAGGCCGGTGACGGCGTCGTGCGCCGCGCCCGGGTGGCGCACCGAGAGCCCGCGGGCCTCGATGAGAGGCGCGCCGGGGACCTCCCGCACCGCGTCCGGAGCCTGCGCGGATCCGTCGCGCTGCGACACGCTCGGCTCGACCGGAATCTCCCGCGGCAGCGGGGTCTCGGTGAGGGCCGCCACGCGGTCGGCGCTCGCCTGCACGGCCCTGCGGGCTGCGAAGGCCGCTGGCACCTGAGCGAACACCTCGAAGACGGCCGCGGGAACCACGACCGCGGCGGCGAAGAGGGGCGCGGAGAGCCCTGCGCCGATCACCGGCGCGAGCGCGAGGAGCGTCGCGACCGAGGCGAGGCCCGCTGCGGCGGCGAGGATCGCCCCGCTCGTCCCGGCCGAGCGGGCGCGCACGAGCTGCACGTGCGCGAGGCGCGCCTCGGCGGCGGCGATCCGCGCCCGCTGCTCGGGGACCGCACCGAAGGCGACGAGCACCTCCGCGGCGGCGAAGCGCTCGAGCAGCGCATCGACGAGGCCGGCACGTGCTGCGCTGAGCTCCCGGTCGGACGCGCCAGCGGAGCGCGCGGCGAGCCACACCGCGAGCGCGCCTGAGGCGACGAGCACAGCAGCCAGGATCACCGCCGCGATCGGGGAGATGAGAGCGATCGCGAGCACGCTGAGCAGCACCACGGAAAGGCTCACCGTGAGCGGCTGGCGCACGCGCAGCGGCTCGTCCTGGAGCTGGTCCACGTCATCAACGAAGGCGGCGAGCACTTCGCCGCGCCGGTGATTCTCGATGGCCCCGGGCACGCGGGGCACGAGCGCTTGGAAGGTGTCGGCGCGCAGCGTCGCAAGCTGCGCGAGCGCCGCGTCGTGGCTGAACATGCGCTCGGTGTAGCGGAACGCCGCGCGGCCGATCGCGAGCGCGCGCACCCCCACGATCGCGAAGGTCAGGTGCAGGATCGGCGGCTGCTCCCCCGCGCGCACGATCAGCCACATGCTGAGGCCGAGGAGCGCGACGACGCTGGCGTCCGCGAGCACGCCGAAGCTCAGGCCGGGCAGGCGACGACGCAGCGAGGGCAGTGCGCGCGCGAGCACGCTCCGGCGTGCGATCCGGGGCTCGGGCTGGGCGGTCATCGGACGAGCTCCTTCGGCTCGGGGCGGGCGGCTTCGATCCAGGTGACGCGATCGGCGGCGTCCAGCACGGCGGGTCGGTGGCTCACGACGAGCACCGCGCGCCCCGCGGCGGCTTCCGCGCGGAGGGTAGCGCAGATCGCGGCCTCCGTGCCGCGATCGAGCGCCGAGGTGGGTTCGTCGAGGAGCAGGGCCGTTTCGGGGCCGAGGGTCCATGCGCGGTAGAGCGCACGTGCGATGGCGATCCGCTGCGCCTGCCCGCCGGAAACGCCGGCGCCCGCGGCGCCAAGCGCTCTGGCGGGGTCGAGATCCGGCAGCGCGGCGGCCGCGAGGGCGCGCGACACCCGCGCGGCGTCGATGCCGTCGCCGACGCCGAGTGCGACGTTCTCCGCGACCGTGCCCTGCAGGAGCCCGGGCCGCTGTCCGGCCCAGGCGAGGTGCTCGGGGCGAACGAGGCGCCCGGCCGCGGGCGCGACGAATCCGAGCAGCGCTGCCAGCAGGGTCGACTTCCCCGCGCCCGACGGACCGGCGAGCGCCACGAACTCCCCGGGCGCGACGCGCAGGTCGACGGGCCCCACGGCCACGCGGTCGCCGCGCGCCACGGAGACCGCCCGCGCGTCAACCCCGCTGTCGGCGGCCACCGCGACGGTCCCGGCAGCGGCAGTGCCTGCCGCGTCCGTTCCTGCCGCGCCGGGGGTCGCGCCCGGCGCTCCCCCGGCTTCGGCGCCGCCCTCGATGAGCGCGAACACGTCCGCGGACGCGGCGAGGCCCTCCGTGGACGCGTGGAACGCCGCACCCACCTGACGGATGGGGATGAAGACCTCGGGAAGCAGGAGCAGCACGAAGAGGCCGAGCCCGAGCGGGAACTCGCCGCTCACGAGCCGGGTGCCGACCGTGACCGCGACGAGCGCGATCGAGAAGGTCCCCGCGAGATCGAGCACGAAGCCCGAGAGGAAGGTGACCCGCAGCACACGCATGGTGCGGGAGCGGTACTCCTCGGTTGCGGCCGCGATCCGTACCGATTGGCGGTCCTCGCGGCGGAAGATCTTCAGCGTGGCCAGACCGGAGACCGCGTCGAGGAAGGCCGCCGACAGGCGCTGCAGCTGCGCCCACTGGCGATCCTGCACCGTCTGCGTCGCCATCCCGATGAGGATCATGAAGACCGGGATGATGGGGAAGACGATCAGCACCGTGATGCCGCTCACGGGGTCGGCGAGCAGCACCGCGAGCACGAGGATCGGGGTCGCGACGGCGGTGAGGATGAGCTGCGGAACGTAGCCGGAGAAGTACCCGTCGAGCGCGTCGAGGCCGCGGCCGAGCACCGTCGCGAGCTCCGCATCTGAGGCGCCGTCGCCCCGTTCGGGCGAGCGCGCGTCGATCGCATCGAGCGCGGCGGCCCGGAGCTGCGTCTTGACCCGCACGGCGCCGCGCGCGGCCACCGTGTCCATGCCCCAGGCGGCGAGCGAGCGGACGCACAGCGCGACGAGCGCCCCGAGCACGAGGAGCGGGATCGCCGCGGCGTCGGGCGCGCCCTCGCCGATCCGGCCGGCGCCGCCGCCCTCCCCCGCGAGCGCGGGGAGTGCCACCACCGTGATCGACTGCGCGAGGAACCAGCTCCACGCGAGAATCGCGAGCGTGCGGATCAGGCCGAGGAGCCCGCCGAGCAGCAGGACGCTGCGGGCGGCGCGGGCATAGCGGAGCAGCCGGGGATCGAAAGGTTTCACGAGCATCCTGTTGCGGTCGGAGGGGCGAGCACGGGCCGGCGATGCGCCTGCCGCGAGTCTACGGGAGGGGCGTGCATCACATCTGATGAAACCCCGAGCGGGTGCACGAAGCCCCGAGCGGTGGGACCGCCCGGGGCTTCGGTGTGGGGGCGTGGGCCGCACCCGGGAGGTGCGGCCCACGGCGCCCTAGTGCGCGCCGGCCGGGATCGCGTCCCGCGACAGGCGCTTGCGGAACACCCAGTACGTCCACGCCTGGTAGGCGAGCACGAGCGGCAGGGTGAACACCGCGACCCAGGTCATGAGCTCCAGCGTCTTCTGCGAGCTCGCTGCGCCCTCGATCGACATGGAGTAGGCCGGATCGATGCTCGAGTGCATCAGGTTCGGGAACAGCGCCATGAAGATCGCGAGGAGCGCGAAGACGATCGCCGCCGCGTTGCCCGTGAAGGCCCAGCCCTCGCGGCCGCGGAGGTTCGCCACCCAGGCGCCGATGAGCGCGAGGGCCGCGAGCACCGAGCAGCTCACGATGATCCACAGGGTGTCGCTCTCGAGGTGCTGCACGATCGTCCAGACGAGGAACGCCGCGCCGGCGACGATCGCCGCGATGCCGACCTTCGTCGCCAGTGCGCGAGCGCGCTCCCGCATGTCGCCCACCGTCTTCAGCGCGACGAACACGAGGCCGTGCGAGAAGGTGATGAGCAGCATCGTGAGGCCGCCGAGGAGGCCGTACGGGTTCAGGAGCGTGAGGAGCGTGCCCTCGTAGATCCAGCCGCCGCCCTCGAGGGGGACGATGGGGAGGCCCTGGGCGAGGTTCGCGAAGGCGACGCCCCAGAGGAGCGGCGGAAGCACGGAGCCCCAGAAGATGAACTGGTCGAACCAGCGGGTCCAGCTCTCGCCCTTCCCCTGATGGCGGTACTCGAAGGAGACGCCGCGGAGGATGAGCGCCACGAGGATGAGCAGGAGCGCGAGGTAGAAGCCGGAGAACATCGTCGCGTACCACTCGGGGAACGCGGCGAACAGCGAGGCGCCGGCCACGATGAGCCAGGTCTCGTTGAGATCCCAGACCGGCCCGATCGTGTTGATCAGGAGGCGGCGATCGGTGTTGTCCTTCCCGAGGAACGGCAGGGACATCCCCACGCCGAAGTCGAAGCCGTCGAGCACGAAGTACCCGATGAGCATGACCCCGACGATCAAGAACCAGAGTGTGGTGAGTTCCATATTCCCGTTCCTCCTAGTAGACCGTGGCCAGGGCCTGGTGGTCGGGCTCGCCGTCGACATCGTTCGCGATCTCGGGCGGGCCCTCCTTCGCGGCCTTCGTGATGAGCTTGAACTCGACGACCGCGAGGGCGCCGTAGACCACCGTGAACACGATCAGGGAGACGAGGACGGCCCAGCCGGGCACGCCCGGCGACACGCCTTGTTCGGTGGTCATCACCCCGAACACGATCCAGGGCTGGCGGCCCATCTCGGTGAAGATCCAGCCGACGAGCGATGCGAGCATCGGGATCGGGGCCGTCCAGATAGCGACCTTCCAGGTCCAGGCGGGGAGCTCGGTGTTCTTGCGCGTGAGCCACAGGCCAACGGCCGAGACGAGCGCGGCGAGTGCGCCGAGGCCGATCATCCAGCGGAACGCCCAGTAGGTGACCCAGATGATGGGTGCGAACTGGCCGTCGCTCGGGCAGGTCATCAGCGAGTCGGCGCCGCAGTACATGGCCTCGTAGTCGCTCTGCAGGTTGCGGATGCCTTCGACGGAGCCGTCGAACGTGCCCGTCGAGAGGAACGAGAGCAGGTACGGGATGCGGATCGAGAAGATCTCATGAGCGCCGTCGGGCGTGCCGAGGCTGAAGATCGAGAAGGACGCGTCGGCGCCCGAGGCGTTCTCGTAGAGTGCCTCCGCTGCCGCCATCTTCATGGGCTGCGTCTCGGTCATCACCATGCCGAGCGAGTGGCCGGTCAGGCCGACGCCGAGGAAGGCGATGATGTTCGTCCACGCGCCGAAGCGGAGCGCCGTGCGCATCTCGTCGACGTACTGGTTGCGCTTCAGATGCCAGGCCGCGACGGCGACCATGACCGTTCCGGCGAACATGAGCGCCGCGAAGATGGTGTGCGGGAACTGGGTCACCGCAACGGGGTTGAGCAGGACGTCGCCGATGCTCTCGAGCTCGGCGCGGCCCTTCTCCTCGTTCAGGGTGTAGCCGACCGGGTTCTGCATGAACGCGTTCGCCGCGAGGATGAAGTACGCCGAGAGGACGGTGCCGATCCACACGAACCAGATGGTCATGAGGTGGATCTTCTTGGGGAGCTTGTCCCACCCGAAGATCCAGAGGCCAATGAACGTCGCCTCAAAGAAGAAGGCGATGAGGCCCTCCATCGCGAGCGGGGCGCCGAAGATGTCGCCGACGAAGCGGGAGTAGTTCGACCAGTTCATGCCGAACTGGAACTCCTGCACGATGCCGGTGACGACACCCATGGCGAAGTTGATCAGGAAGATCTTCCCGAAGAGGCGCGTGAGCTTCAGGTACTTGACCTTGCCCGTGCGCACCCAGACAGTCTGGAGGATCGCGACGAGCAGGCTCAGACCGATGGTCAGCGGCACGAAGATGAAGTGGTACAGCGTTGTCAGGCCAAACTGCCACCGAGCCAGCGTCAACGCGTCGAGGAATTCGTTCATGTATCGCTCCTGAACGAAGGAGTGGTCCCCACACATTGGAGCCACACTCCCGTAGTGAGATCCGCCACGAGATGTAATTCTCGCCGGAGCTCCCGATCGGCGATCGGGTGAGCTCAGAATATCAATATCTGTGAATCCCCTGCGAATCAATTTTGACGTCAACAGACTTTTACTTCGACCCCGAAATAAATATGCTTCGGGCCCGAAGTATCTCCGCGGGACCCGCGAAAAACTGATACCAGAGCCGCGCCCCCGTGGGAATGGGCCCACAGTACCGTCAGAGAATCCACGGCTCGGCCCCGCCCCGCCTCATTACACTCGGTCGCATGACGGAGCTCCTCGACACGATCATCGCCGCCCTGCGCGACCTCGATCCGGCGATCCGCACCCTCATCGCCGGGATCGGGATCCTGCTCGAGACCTCGGTCTTCGTCGGCCTGATCGTGCCCGGCGACACGATCGCGCTCGTCGCAGCGCTCGGTGTCAGCAATCCCTCAGAATACGCCTGGCTCGTCGCCGCGCTCGTTCTCGGCGCGCTTGCCGGCGAGAGTATCGGCTTCGCGCTCGGCCGCTGGGTAGGGCCCCGCCTCCGCACGAGCCGGCTGGGGCAGCGCCTCGGCGAGAACAAGTGGCGGCTCGCCGACCACTATCTCGGTGAGCGCGGCGGCGTCGCCGTCTTCCTCTCCCGGTTCCTCCCGGTGCTGCACTCCCTCATCCCCCTCACCGCGGGGATGACCGGGATGCGCTACCGCACGTTCATCGCGTGGACGGCGCCCGCGAGCCTGCTCTGGTCGCTCATCGTCGTGTCCCTCGGCTCGGGCGCGGCGGCGGGCTACGAGCAGCTCGCCGGCCGGGTGAAAGGCGCCGGCTACATCTTCGTGGGCGCGGCCGTCCTCGTCATCATCGCGCTATGGGCAATCAAGCGCGCGTTCTTCTCCCGCGAACGCAAGCACCTCGAGCTCGACGACGAGGCCGCGTAGCGCGCGTGCCGGGGGCCCGACGCTCTAGACTGTCTCAGGTGACTGACCCCGACCAGCCCGACTCCCGCCCCCGCTTCGCGGCGCGACTCGAGGACTGGATCCACGTGCGCCGGGCCCGTCGCGCAGTCTCGCGCGGCAAGGCCCCCTCGGTGATCCCCTACATCGGCTACGGCAGCACCGAGTGGGTGCGCGTGCTGGGCCGCGTGCTGTACTTGAAGCCGGATACGCGCGAGCACACCCGGTTCCGCCCCGACGTCGCGCAGGTCTCGCGCGTACGCGGCTGGCGCACCTTCACGAGCCTCTCGGCGCCGCACGAGCGGGTGCGCGTGCACATCGACGGGCAGTTCGTCGCGGAGGTCACGGCCGACCGCGGCGGCGTGATCGACTCGATCGTCCCCGTGCGTCTCACGCCCGGCTGGCACACGATCTCGATCCAGGCGGGCGACAGCGAGGCCGCGGACGCGCCCGTCAACATCGTCGACCCCGCCGCGAAGTTCGGCATCCTCTCCGACGTCGACGACACGATCCTCATCACCGCGCTCCCCAAGCCGTTCGTCGCCGCGTGGAACAGCTTCGTGCTCGACGAGCACGCGCGCTCGGCGACCCCCGGCATGGCCGTGATGCTCGACCACCTCGTCGCAGCCCACCCCGGCTCCCCCGTCGTCTACCTCTCGACGGGCGCATGGAACGCCGCGCCGGCGCTCAGCCGCTTCCTCGCCCGGAACCTCTACCCCATGGGCCCGCTGCTCCTCACCGACTGGGGCCCCACCCACGACCGCTGGTTCCGCAGCGGTCGTGAGCACAAGCAACGCGAGCTCAAGCGGCTCGCCGCCGAGTTCCCCGAGGTGCGCTGGGTGCTCATCGGCGACGACGGGCAGCACGACGAAGCGCTCTACCACGAGTTCGCCACCGCGCATCCGCAGAACGTGGCCGCCGTCGCGATCCGGCAGCTCTCCATCGGCGAGGCGGTGCTCGCGGGCGGCCGCTCGAAGGCGCGTCTCAACCGCACCACGAGCGGCGTGCCCTGGGTCTACGGCCCCGACGGAGCCACCCTCCGTGAGGAGCTGCGCAAGCTGGGCGTGCTGTGAGCGGGCCGGCGACGCACCCGTTCCGCCGCTTCGAGCGGGGCCTCACCGGCCGATTCACGGTCGCGGTGCGACCCTCCTGGTTCCAGCTCGCGAAGGGCGCGGCAGCCGCGATCCTCACCTGGTTCCTCTGCCTGCTCGTGTTCCCCGGGCAGCTGCCTATCTTCGGTGCGATCGCCGCGCTGATCGTCATGCAGGACAACGTCGACCAGTCGCTCACGCGCGGCATCGAGCGCGTCGTCGGGGTGCTCGTCGGCATCTCCGTCGCGCTCGGCGCCGGTGCGCTCTTCGGCCCGCAGTCCTGGCTCTTCGTCGCCGCCATCGTCGTTGCCATGGCCGTCGGCTGGCTGCTGCGGATGACCCCGTCCTCCACGAACCAGATCGCCATCACGGCGCTGCTCATGATCGCGCTCGGCGGGCTCGAGCTCGACTACGGCGCGGAGCGGCTCATCGAGACCGCGATCGGCGCGACCATCGGCGTCGCGCTCAACGCGCTCGTCGTCGCGCCCGTGCAGAACTCCTCGGTGAACGAGGCGATCGTCGCCCTCACGGATCACTCCGCGCGCGTGCTCACCCGCATCGCCGACGCGCTCGACGCGCCGCGGGACGACGCCTGGCTCGCCGAGATGCTCGCCGAGGCGCGCACCCTCCAGGCGGAGCGCGGCCGCGTGCACGACCTCCTGCGCCAGGCGCGCGAGAGTCTGCGCTTCAATCCCCGCAGCCGCCGCTACCGGCAGGGACTCGCCGACGACGACGCGCTCTTCCAGCGCCTGCAGCGCATCGTCACGCAGATCATCGGGATGGCACGCGCCACCGCCGACCTCTACGATCCCGAGCTCGTCACCGATCGCTCCGTGATCGGCATGGTCGAGGAGATGCGGCGCGCGGCCCACGATCTCGAGCGACTTGGACACCTGACCTCCGACGTGGCGGACGCGGGCCCGGTGGAGCCGCCCGCGCTCACGCAGCCGTACACGATCCCGCAGCCGCACCCCGAGCACTGGGTGCTCATCGGCTCGCTCATGGAGGATCTGCGGCGCGTGCGCGGCCGGATCACGGGCGAGCTCGACTGACCTGTCCGCGCGCGAAGCGCGGGAGTACGGGAAGCACGGGAGTGCGGCGTCTCGGGAGTGCCGCGCATCCGGGCTGCAACGCGAACGGGCGGACACCACCTCGTCGGTGGTGCCCGCCCGGTGCGGTCGCCGCAGCGACCGTGTGCGTCGCGCTTAGGCCTGCAGTGCGGCCTGGACGTCGATGTTGATCGTCACGTCGGAGCCGAGCAGGAGGCCGCCCTTCTCAAGCGGTGCGTTCCAGCTGAGGCCGAAGTCCTCGCGCTTCACGACGGTGGTCGCGGTGAAGCCCGCCTTGTAGTTGCCGTAGCCGTCCTCGCCGAAGCCACCGAACTCGAAGTTGAAGGTGACGGGCTGGGTGACGCCGCGCATGGTGAGCTCGCCGTCGACCAGGAAGTCGCCGTTCACCTCACGGGCACCGGTCGACACGAAGGTGAGCTGCGGGAACTCGTCCGCGGCGAAGAAGTCGCCCGTGCGGAGGTGGCCGTCGCGGTTCTTCTCGTTCGTGTTGATCGACGCGACCTCGGCCGAAGCGGTGACGGTCGAGTCGAGCGGGTTCTCGGCGGTGACGAAGGTGGCGTCGAAGTTCTCGAACTTGCCCTTCACCTTGCTGATCGCGAGGTGGCGCACGGAGAAGCCGACCTCGGAGTGCGTGGGGTCGATCACCCACGTGCCTGCGCGGTAGCCGGGGATCTGCTCAGCGGTGATGGTCATGCGATGCCTTTCTTTGGGGGCGGGATATGGGGTGCAACAGATACATGCAGACGAATATTCCTGCCCTCTCGAAAAAAAGTTCTCCCCGGAGTGTCGCCGCGGGTTCGAGCTGCGCGCTGGGGCTCGGCTCCGCGGCGGAGCGGGGCTCGCGAACCCGGTGCCTCACCGATCCCGCAGGCGCCTCCGATCCCGCAGGCGCCTCCAATCCGGCAGGAGAAATCTGGGATCTCGGAGATTCTGCCGGAGCAGCGTCCGAGATTCCAGATTTCTCCGAGGAAGGGGAGGCGGGGCACGGAGACTGGAGCGCGGAGGGCTCACGTCACGCGGGCCGACAACACCGCAACAGACCGCGCCGCGGGCCGACAACACCGCACCGCGTACCCTGGAGCCATGCCACAGCGACGCCCCTCTCCTCTGCACGGAGCCCGGCCCCGCCGCGATCAGCTCGCCCAGTTCGCCACGGACGACCCGCACGCGCTCGACGACGTGCTTCCGGAGGACCCCGCGGCGACCCGCCTGCGCCTCCTCATCGTCGGCGTGAATCCCGGCCTCTGGACGGCCGCCGTGAACGCGCCCTTCGCCTACCCGGGGAATCGCTTCTGGCCCTCCCTGCACCGCGCCGGGCTCACCGAGCGCAGCGTCGACGCCACGGCGGGCCTCGCGCAGGAGGACGAGCGCGCCCTGCTCGACCGCGGAATCGGGATCACGAACCTGATCGGCCGCGCCACGGTCGCCGAGCGAGACCTGGCGCGCGAGGAGTTTCCTGCGGCGGGTCGGAGGCTCGTCGAACGGCTGGGGCGGCTCCGGCCCGAGAGGGTCGCGATCGCGGGGATCGGCGCATTCCGGAAGGCGTTCGCGCTTCCCCGCGCCGCGCTCGGCCCGCAGGACACGAGCCTGATCCCCGACTGGCCGGCCGGGGTGCGCCTCTGGGTCGTGCCGCAGCCGAGCGGGCTCAACGCACACGAGACGATCGACTCGCTCGCCGAGAAGTGGCGGGCGGTGTGGGAGGACACCGCGCAGCCTTCGTCAGCGCGCGGCGACCGGCCCTAGCGGGGGCGGCGCTTCGCGCTCGCTCGCGCCTGCAGCACGGTCTCGCCGAGCTCGGCGCGCGGCTCGAACGCGCCGTAGCGGCGACGCGCCGCCTCCCCGATCAGGAAGTCGCTGAGGGCGGGGTTCTTCGGCAGCAGGGAGCCGTGGAGATAGCTGCCGATCACGTTGCCGGTGCGCGCGCCCTCCACCCCGTCGCTCGGGTTGTTGCCCGCGCCCTGGAGGACGGTGCCGAGCGGTGTGGATCCCGGGCCGAGGGTCGTGTTCCCGCTGTGGTTCTCGTACCCGATGATTTCGCCGAACTCGGCGGTGTCGAGGACGATGTTGCCGATCATCCGCTCGGTCCCCCCGCGGGTCTCCACGTCGAGCACGCCGATACCGGCGAGCTCCTCGCCCGTGTGCGTGATGAAGCGGTGACCGAACAGCTGGTAGAGCCCGCAGACCATGAGCATGGGCACGCCGTCCTCGGCGAGGGCGCGGATCGCGTCGCGACGCGCCACGAGGTCCGCGGCCACGCGTCCCTGCCCGGAGTCCTGTCCACCGCCGCCAACGACGAGGTCGACGGTCTCCGGGAATGGATCGCCGGGGTTCACCTCGACCACGCGCGGCGCGAAGCCGTGCGCGCGTGCACGGCGCTCCAGGGCGAGAACGTTGCCCCGGTCGCCGTAGATGTTCATGTCGCGCGGATAGAGCGAGACGATGACGAGTTCGCGCGGGGTCTCCCCCGTCGTGCCTGCTGCGCTCACCAGATGTCCTCCACATCAGTCAGCTCCGCGAGAGTGCGGCGGAGTTCGAGCATCGCCGTGTAGGTGCAGTAGATGCGGCGCGGCTGCCCCATCGTGCGCTCGCGGAACGCCGTGAGCGCGGCACCGAGATCCTCCTCGACGTGGCCCACGGGGACGTCGTCGTGCTCCAGTCGGAGCGCCATGTCCCAGGCGCGCGCGCCGCTCACCGTGTCGACGCCGCGCGCGGCGAGCGAGCTGAAGTCGACGTCCCAGAGCCAGGACATGTCCCGTCCGTCGGCGTACTGGTCGTTGATCGCGATCATGGCGCCGACGCCCTCGGCCGCGAACGATGCGAGGCCGAGCCGGAAGCCGGCGGGGTTCTTCACGAGGACGAGCTCGAGGGGCTGGCCATCGAGCTCGAGCTGCTCGCCGCGCCCGAATGCGGGGCGCACCTCGGCGAGCGCCGTGACAATGCGATCGGTGTCCGCGGGCGGCGCGATGCGCGCGGCACGCTCGGGCAGCGGACCGGCCTCGAGCACCTGCCGCACGACCGCGAGCGCGGCGGCGGCGTTGAAGGTGTTGTAGAGGCCCTCGAGCTTCAGCGCGGTGCGGTGCGGTGCGCCGTCGATCTGGAAGACCGCCTCGTGGTCGCCGAGCTCGATGAGGGTGACATCGGCGGATCCGGATCCCGCGTCCTCGCTCCGCGCCGCGGGCGCGCCCGCGTGGAAGTCGTCATCGCTCGGGAACGTGGCGAGCAGGTCGTCGGAGAGGCCGAACTCGCGCACGTCGACCGCGGAGCTGCGCGCGCGGGTGCGCACGCCGATCTCGCGGATGAGCCGGTCCTCGCGGTTGACGACGAGGCCCTCCGTCGTGGCGTCGGCGATGCGCTGGAGCAGGCGCGCCGTCGTGTCGATCTCGCCGAAGCGATCGAGCTGGTCGCGGAGCACGTTCAGCAGCAGCGTGAAGCGCGGCGGCACACGATCGATGAAGTACATGGCGTGCGCCTCATCGAGCTCGAGCACCGCGATGTCGGCGTCGAGCCGGCCCGCGAGGGATCCCTCCGCGACGGCCGCGGCCACGACGCCGCGCGAGAAGTTCGATCCCGTGCGGTTCGTGAAGACGCGAAGCCCCTGGGCCTCGAGCATCTCCACGATCATCTTCGTCGTGGTCGTCTTGCCGTTGGTGCCGCTCACTGCGACGACGCCGTACGGGAGTCGCCCGAGCACCCGGCCGAGGAAGCCGGGGTCGAGCTTCTCGACGACGAGCCCGGGGAGGGCGGAGCCGCCGCCCCGCAGGCGCGCAGCCTGCCGGACGCTCTTCCCGACGAGGGCGGAGATCACATCACGCATGGATGCCAGCCTAGTGGAGCTGGGCTAGTCGTCGGCTGCGTGCCGGCCGCGCGGCTCGCCGCGCTGCTCGCGCGAGAGAAGCTCCGGGCGGACCCGGCGAGTGCGCTCGATGCTCTGCTCGCCGCGCCACGTGGCGATGGCCGCGTGGTTTCCGCTGAGCAGCACGGGCGGCACCGCACGGCCGCGCCACTCGGCGGGCTTCGTGTAGCTCGGGTACTCGAGCAGACCGTCCTCGTGGGACTCCTCGACGAGGCTCTCGGGGTTGCCGACCACTCCGGGCACGAGCCGCGCGATGGCCTCGATCATGGCGATCGTCGCCACCTCTCCGCCGTTCAGGATGTAATCGCCGATGCTCACGAGCCGCACGCGGCCGCGCTCGGCGTACTCGTCGAAGACTCGCTGGTCGATGCCCTCGTAGCGGCCGCAGCCGAAGACGAGGTGCTCCTCGTCGGCGAGCTCGCGCGCCATCTTCTGCGAGAAGACCTCGCCGGCGGGCGACGGGAAGATGATGAGCGGCTCGTCGGCGGCGCCCGGATCGGTGAGGATCGTGTCGAGCGCTTCGCCCCAGGGCTCGGGCTTCATGACCATCCCGGCGCCGCCGCCACTCGGCGTGTCGTCGACGGTGCGGTGCTTGTCGTGCGCGTGCTCGCGCAGATCGTGCACGCGCACGTCGACGAGCCCGCGCTGCTTCGCCTTGCCGAGCAGCGAGAGCTCGAGCGCGTCGAAGTAGCCGGGGAAGATCGAGACGACGTCGATCCTCATGCGTCGCGTCCCGCGGTGGGGTCGGCGTCCCGCGCAGCGGGCTGGCCCGCGTCCGGGCCGCCGGCGATCTCGGCGTCGCGCTCCTCGAAGAGCCCGGCGGGCGGGGTGACGCGCACGACGCCCGCCTCGATGTCGACGCTCGGCACGATCGCCTCGACGAACGGGACGAGCACGGAGCCGGTCTCGGTCGTCACGACCAGCAGATCCTGCGCGGGGAAGTGCTGCACCTCGGCCACCACGCCGAGCTTGCGCTCGCCCTCGACCACGTCGAGGCCGACGAGCTGGTGGTGGTACCAGGCGTTCTCTTCCTCCCCCTCGGCGACCGCCGCCTCGTCGATCCAGAGGATCGCGCGGACGATGCTCTCCGCCGCGGTGCGGTCGGGGAGCTCGGCGAAGAAGCCGACGGGAGCATCGTTGAACCACCGCAGTTCGCGCAGCGTGATCGTGCGGCCGAACCACGGGGAGTCCTCGGGGACCTGGAGGTAGAACTCCGCACCCGGCACGAAGCGGAGCTCCGGGTTGTCGGTGAAGAGCTCGAGCTTAATGCCGCCCTTCAGTCCGTGCGGCTTCGTCAGGCGGCCCACACGCAAACTCCCCGCCCCGCTAGCGGGACGGGGAGCCTGCGCGCGCCCGGAGGCGCCGGCCATCAGGCGTCGCTTCCGGTCGACGCGGCCTCGGCGGGGGCGTCGTCGGTGTCGACGACGTCCACGCGCACGCGCTCCCCCGCGGCCAGCGAGGTCACGACGGTGCGCAGCGAGGAGGCGGTGCGGCCGCCGCGGCCGATCACGCGACCGAGGTCGCTCGGGTGCACGCGCACCTCAAGGACCTCGCCGCGGGATCCGCCGCGCGAATCGACCCGCACCCGATCCGGGTGGTCGACGATCCCGCGGACGAGGTGTCCGAGGGCGTCAGCGAGCGCCTGTTCAGCCAAGAGTGCTTAGGCCTCGGTGCTCTCGGCGGCCTCTGCGGCCTCCTCGGCGGGCGCCTCAGCAGCGTCCTCGGCGGGCGCCTCGGCAGGCTTCTCAGCCTTGGGGCGGAGCACGGTCTTCTTCGAAGCGTCGGCCTCGAAGACGGCCTTGGCCTCGGGGGCCTTGACCTGCGACTCGGTCGAGCCCTCGCCCGAGAACTTGCCCCAGTCGCCCGTGAGCTTCAGGATGGCCGCGACCTGCTCGGTCGGCTGCGCGCCGACGCTCAGCCAGTACTGCGCGCGATCCGAGTCGACCTCGATGAAGGAGGGGTTCTCGGTCGGGTGGTACTTGCCGATCTCCTCGATCACGCGACCGTCGCGCTTGGTGCGCGAGTCGGCGACGACGATGCGGTAGTAGGGCGCGCGGATCTTGCCGAGACGCTTGAGGCGAATCTTGACTGCCATGTGATGACTCCTTGATAGTGAACCGACGACACGACGCGGATCCGATCCGCGGCGCGAAAGCCTGGGCACGCGATTGCGTGAACTTGACTATTTTGCCACAGCAGGCCCCCTGAACGCAATTTTTGTCAGGATCAGGGGTTTTGTGCGACTACTTCGCCGAATCGGCCATCCACTGCTCGATCCCCGCCGCGTCAATGGGGAGCGCATCGCTCAGCACCTCGTGCCCGGACTCGGTCACGATGAGGTCGTCCTCGAGGCGCACACCGATCCCCCGCAGCTCCGGGGGAACCGTCTCATCCCAGGCGTGGAAGTAGAGCCCCGGCTCCACCGTGAGTGCCATTCCCGTCTGCACCGTGCCGCCCAGGTAGGCGTCGTAGCTTGACCCGTCGCAGTCGTGCACGTCGAGCCCCAGGTGATGCCCCACCCCGCAGACGATGTAGCGGCGGTGCTGCTGGCCGTGCTCGGAGAGCGCCTCATCCACCGAGACGGGCAGGAGCCCCCAGTCGGCGAGCCCGTGCGCGAGCACCTCCATGCTCGCGGCGTGGAAATCGGCCCAGGGGCGACCGGGGGCAACCGCTGCGAGGCCCGCGCGGTGCGAGCGCTCGACGAGGTCGTGCACCTCGCGCTGCACGGCGGAGAAGGTGCCGTTCGCCGGGAAGGTGCGGGTCACGTCCGCGGTGTAGCCCGATCGCCCCTCGACGCCCATGTCGAGGAGCAGCAGCTCCTCGGGCGAGATCTCGCCGTCCGCGCGCACCCAGTGGAGCACGGGCGCGTGCGCGCCCGAGCCCACGATCGTCGCGTAGCCCGGGGCCTGCCCCACGGTGCGCGCGTGGCGGTCGAAGGTGCCCTGCAGCCACCGCTCTCCGCCCCGCTCGATCGCGCGCGGGATCTCGCGCCGCACCTCGGCGAAGCCGTCGATCGTGTCCGTGATCGCGCGGCGCAGCTCGCCGATCTCCCACGCGTCCTTGAACATCCGCAGCTCCGAGAGCACCCGGATCAGCTCCGCAGAGCGCGGGGTCCCGTCGAGCGTGGCGCCGGCCCCCGCCGCGACGACCGCCGCGCCGCCCACGAGCGCGCCCGCGGGGAGCCGCAGCTCGCCGATGGGGCGCACTGTCAGTCCGAGCGCCTCCTGCAGCTCCGCGACGCCGGGCTGCGGCCCGACCCAGAGCTCGCCGTGCGCCGCGGAGGCGTGGAAAGCGGCCTCGCCGGGACGCGCCGGCGGCGTGATGTACAGCACCGCATCGTGACCGCCCGCGCTCGGCGTGAGCACGAGCACCCCGTCCTCCACACCGGCGCCGACGAGCCAGAGGAAATCGCTGTCCGCCCGGAAGTCGAAGAAGTTGTCGTTGACCCGCAGCTGCGCGCGTCCCGCCGTGATGACGAGCGCCTGGCCCGGGAGGGCCGCGGAGAGCCGGGCCCGGTGCGCGGCGGCAGCGGCGGGAGCGCCGGCCTCGACGCGGGGCGTGCGATCCGCTTCGCCCCAGCCGGTCCCGATCCACTCGGTGAAGCCCGGGGTGGTCGAGAGCAGCGGCATCCGGGGATCGCGCCGGATCGCGCGCGAGTTCGGCATGCCCGATTCCCAGTCGAGCGTGCGCACGGCGGCGCCGAGGCCCGAGAGGCTCGTCGCCGGGGCGGCGTGGGAATCGTGGGAGGCGTGCGAGGCGTGGGTCATGGTGGATTCTCCTCCGGGGATCAGTTGCGGGTTGCTGGGGTGCCGCCGAGGCGGTGCTCGAGCGCGGTGAAGAGCCGCTCGGCGACGCCGTCGTGGTGGATGCCGTCGTGCTCGAACTCGTTCGTCACCCAGGCGTGCAGCCCGGAGACGCGCGCGGCGGTGTCGAGCGAGAGGCCGGCGTCGACGTACATGTCGTCGAAGTAGACGGCGGCCTCGACGGGCACGGGGTTCTCCGCGAGCCGCGCGGGATCGTACATCTCGATCGGCCACGCCTGCTCGGCGAGCAGTTCGACGCCGGCGCGGAAGCCGCGGAGTGCGCGGATCTCCTCGAACATCCAGGGGAAGACCATCTCCCCGGTGAGGAGCAACGGCCGCGCGTCGGGAGCGAAGTCGGGTTGCGCGTCGCGCTCCCGCTGCGCCGCCCAAGACGTGGGGCCGGGCCCGTAGATGCTCTCCTGCAGGGCGATGAAGAGCGGATTCGTCGCGAAGCCCGTCGACTCCCCGACCGTCGCGAGGAAGGTGTCGCTCAGTCGCGTCTCGTCCGCGTCGGCGAAGGCCTCATCGAGGAGCCAGTGCACACGGTCGAAGCCCGGGCCCATGCCGAAGTCGAGGCCGAGCGTCTGCAGGCGGCGGACCGTGAGGCGGTCGCCGTCGGGCAGGCGCACGTCCTCGGCATCGAGGATGTCGGCGATCCGCGCCAGGCGCTCGCGGAGGTGGGGGGCCCGCTCCTGGAAGCGCCGGTTCTTCTCGCGCACGCGCGGGAAGGTGCGGCGGTAGACCTCGGCGGGATCCGGCTCGAGCGAGGCGAGCCCGCCCGCGACGGCGGAGCCGACGATCGCTTCGGGAGCCGTCGAGAGGTAGTGGAGGGTCAGGAACCCGCCGTAGCTCTGCCCGATCGTCCACCACTGGCGCCCCGCGTAGTGCGTGGCGCGCACGGCCTCGAGGTCGCGCACGATCGCGTCCGCGCGGTGCAGGGAGAGCCGCCGCGCGGCCTCGGGCGCGGGCAGCTCGGCGAAGTCGGATCCCGAGAGCGGCGTGGAGCGACCCGTGCCGCGCTGATCGGGAATCACGAGCCGGAAGCGGCGGAGCGCCGCGCCGACCCACGCGCTCCGGCCGAGCGGACGGGTGCCCTTGCCGCCCGGGCCGCCCTGCAGATGCACGAGGAGCGGCAGCTCCTCGTTCTTGCGCTCGGCCGCGACGAGCTCACGGGCGTAGACCCGGATCGTCTCCCCCTCGGGGTCGTTCCAGTCGAGCGGCACCGTCGTCCACACGTCGCGTGCGACGATGTCGGTTCCGATCGGGTATTCAGCGCTGCGTTCCATCGGTGTTCCCTTCTGCGCGTTCATGCTCGGCTCTGCGCGTTCATGCTCGGCTTCGCGCGTTCGAGGTACGGACCCGGGAGTCGAGCAGCGCGTACAGCGTATCGACGACCAGGTTCGAGAGCACCACGAAGACACCGCCGAGGAGCACGATCGCGATCACCACGGGCCGATCCTGCATCGCGACGCTCGTGACGGCGAGGGCGCCGACGCCCTGGAGCCCGAACACCTGCTCGATGACGATCACGCCGCCGAGCAGCATGCCGATGTCGATCCCGAGCTGGGTGACGAGCGGCGGCATCGCGCTCCGGAACGCGTGCACGTAGGTGACGCGGCGCTCGGTGAGGCCCTTCGCGCGGGCCGTGCGCACGTAGTCCTGCCCGAGGACCTCGAGCATCTGGCCGCGCGTGAGCCGGGCGTACACCGCACTCGTGACGAGTGCCAGGGTGAGCCAGGGCAGCGCGAGGTGCCAGGCCCACTGCAGCGGATCCTGTGCGAAGGGCACGTAGCCGGAGGGCGGGAACAGGGTGAACCCGAAGCGTGTCGGAAGGAAGTAGAGCGTGTAGAGCGCCAGCATGCCGAGCACGAACGTGGGGAAGCTGATGCCCACGATCGCGAAGCCCTGGCCGAGCCGATCGCGCACGCTGCCCGGGCGCTTCGCCGAGGCGATGCCGATCGGGATGCCGATCGCGAGCCAGACGAGCACCGCGCCGAACACGAGCGACATCGTGATCGGGATTCGCGCGAGCACGATGTCGGCCACCGGGAGGTTCGTCCGGTACGAGTAGCCGAGGTCGCCCTGCAGTAGGTTCCCGATGAAGCCGAGGTACTGCTCGAGCATCGGCTTGTCGAGACCGAGATTCACCCGGATCTGGGCCATGAGCTCCTCGGTCGCCTTGTCGCCGGCGATGATCCGCGCGGGATCCGACGGCGTGACGTAGAACAGCACGAACACGAAGACGCTGAGCAGGAAGAGGACGAGCACACCGAATCCGATGCGCGAGGCGAGGAAGCGGATCACGACTTCCCTCCCTTCGTGGAGGACGGGTCGAGCGCGTCGCGCAGGCCGTCGCCGAGCAGGTTGAAGGCGAGCGTGAGCGCGAGCAGGGCGAGACCGGGCACGAGCACCATCCACGGCGCCACCATGTACATGGAGCCGTTTGCGGCGTCGGCGAGCATGTTGCCCCAGCTCGGGGTGGGCGGCACGATGCCGAGCCCGAGGAAGGAGAGCGTCGCCTCGAAGACGATCGCGGCCGGGATCATGAGCGTCGTGTAGACGATGATCGGCACGATGAGGTTCGGGAGCACGCCCGTGAACATGATGGAGAGCCGCGACTCGCCGAGCGAGCGGGCCGCCTCGATGAACTCGCGCTCGCGAATGGCGAGCACCTGCCCCCGGATCACGCGGGCGAGGCCGGTCCAGCTGAAGAACACGATCACGGCGATCGAGAGCTGCAGGCTCGGTCCGAGGACGGAGACGGTGGCGATCGCGACGAGCAGGAACGGCACGCTCATCACGAGGTCGATGACCCGGCTGAGGACGGTATCGACGATTCCCCCGAAGAACCCGGCGATCATGCCGATCAGGATCCCGATCGCGGAGGCGATCAGCGAGGCCACGACACCGACGAGGAGGGAGACGCGCGCACCGTAGGCGAGGCGGACGAGTACGTCGCGGCCGAGCTGATCCGTGCCGAGCAGGAACTCGGCGGACGGACCGACAGGGATCCCCGCCGCGGAGAGCCCGGTCTCGCGGAGCTGCTCGGTCGGGCCGTGGCCCGTCCACTCGGCGATGAGCGGGGCCCCGAGCGCGAAGGCGACGATGCCCACGATGACGAGCGCCGAGATGATGCTCGCGGGATCGCGCACCAGGCGGGCCAGCGTGAGCTGCCACGAGCTGCGCGCCTTCACCTCGGCGGCCCGTCGCGCGGCGGCGGCCGGCGTGATGAGCACCGTGGTTTCCTTCGAGAAGACGCGGTTCATGCGAGGTCCTCCATCGTGGCCGGCGCGCCGACGGCGAGCAGCTCGCGCTCCCGGGGTCGGCGCGGGATCTCGGGGGCCGCGGCTGCCAGCAGGCGCTGCGTGAACGGCTGCTGCGGATCGCTGGAGACGCGCTCCGCGTCGTCGAGCTCGATGATCCGGCCGCCCTCCATGACCGCGATGCGGTCACAGACGTGGCGCACGACGGCGAGGTCGTGCGAGATGAACAGGTAGGTGAGCCCGAGCTCGCGCTGGAGATCGTCGAGCAGGTTGAGCACCTGCGCCTGGATCGATACGTCGAGCGCCGAGACCGGCTCGTCGAGGATCACGAGCTCGGGCCGGAGCGCGATCGCGCGAGCGATGCCGATGCGCTGACGCTGGCCGCCCGAGAACTGCGAGGGGAAGCGGTTGAAGTGCTCCGGATTCAGCCCGAC
Organism: Leucobacter sp. PH1c; assembly: GCF_000633415.1. Taxonomy (GTDB): domain Bacteria; phylum Actinomycetota; class Actinomycetes; order Actinomycetales; family Microbacteriaceae; genus Leucobacter. The sequence goes on from NZ_AYMV01000007.1 coordinate 176,509, forward strand.
GAGCTCCATGAGCTCCTGGACCCGGGCCTGGCGCTCGCGCCCCGAGGCGACGCCGTGGATGCGGAACGGATCGCCGATGATGGCGCCCACGCGGCGCTTCGGGTTGAGCGAGCCGAAGGGGTCCTGGAACACGACCTGCACCTTGCGCCGCTGCGCACGCCACTCGTCGCCGCGCAACTCGGCGGTGTCGCGCCCGTCGAAGCGCACCGTCCCGCTCGTCTGCGGGATGAGGCCCGCGATCGTGCGGGCGAGGGTGGTCTTCCCGCAGCCGCTCTCCCCCACGAGGCCGAGCGTTTCGCCGCGTCGCACGGTGAGCGAGATCCCGTCGAGCACACGCTTCGGCTCGGCCCGTCGCTGGCGGAACTCGAGTTCGAGCTCGCGTACCTCGACGATCGCGTTCTCCTCGGAGATCTCGAGCGGGGGCAGCGCCGGCTCGGGCGGGGCGGGAGCACTCGGCGGCGTCTCGAGCCAGCAGAGCGCCTCGGTGCCGTCGGTGAAGCTCCGCACCGGCGGTCGCTGCCCGCAGATCTCCATCGCGTCGGGGCAGCGGCTCTGGAACACGCATCCGCTTGGCGGCGTGAGCAGGCTCGGCGTGCGTCCGGCAATCGGCACGAGCGGGGCGCCCGGAGCCGTGTTGAACGAGGAGGAGCGGAGGAGGCCCGCGGTGTAGGGATGCGCCGGGTTGCCGAGCACCTGCGCGCTCTCCCCCAGCTCGAGCCGGCGCCCGCCGTACATCACCATCACCCGGTCGGCCACGCGCGCGAGGACGCCGAGGTCGTGGCTGATCATGATGACCGTCGCACCGAGATCCGCGCGCATCTCGGCAAGCAGATCGAGGATCTGCGCCTGGACCGTCGAGTCGAGCGCCGTCGTCGGTTCGTCCGCGATGATGATCGCGGGACCGAGAGACAGCGCCATTGCGATCATGACGCGCTGCCGCATTCCGCCGGAGAACTGGTGCGGGTAGGCGTCGAAGCGCTCCGCCGCGTTCGGGATCCGGACCTTCTCGAGCAGCTCGATCGCGCGAGCCTTGGCCGCGGCGTGCGAGACGGGCTCGTGGGCGCGGATCTGCTCGACGATCTGCCAGCCGATCGTGTACTGCGGGTGCAGGCTCGACAGCGGGTCCTGGAAGATCATGCTGATCTCCTTGCCGCGGAGCCGGCGCAAGCCGTCAGCCCCGAGCGTGAGCAGGTTCTGCCCGCGGAACTCGACGCGCCCCGCGGTCTTCGCCTGCGGGATCAGTCCCATGACGGACTGCACGAGCACCGACTTTCCCGAGCCGGACTCGCCGACGATGCCGAAGAACTCGCCCTCGCGCACCGCGAAGGAGACGTCTTGCACGGCGTGCACGTCACCGTCTTCCGTGGGGATGTCGACCACGAGGTTCGACACTTCAAGAATCGTCATGCGATTCACCTTTCCGAGGCGCGGGTGGGGCCGCGGCGACGCGCCGCCCCACCCGCCTGCCGAGTTGTTACTTCGTGAGCCAGACGTTCGTCCAGTCGCCGTTCTGGGCGAGGGCGTAGATCTCGAAGTTCGCGACCCGATCGGAGTGGTAGTTCGCCTTCTTTCGCGCAACGATGCTCACGATCGGCGCGTCGGCCATGACCGTCTCGTCGACCTGGTGCCAGAGCTTGCCGGCCTCCTCGGGCGTCGAGGCGGCCAGGGCCTCGGCGGCGAGGGCGTTCGCGGCGTCGTTGTTGTAGTCGACGTAGTTGTACGTCTGCGGGGTGCCATCGAAGGTGAACTGCGGCTGGAACACCGAGCGAGCTGCGCCGCCCACCCAGTCGGGCGACCAGCCGACGAGGGCGACATCCCACTCGCCGTTCGCCGCGTTCTCGCGGTTCGACATGAAGTTCGCGTAGTAGTCGGTCGGGGGCACGGGGAAGAGCTCGACGGTGATGCCCGCGGCCTCGAGGCTCGCCTGCACGGTCTGCGCGATGTCGGGCTGCGTGCCGAGGTTGCGGTAGGGGAACTTCAGCGTGAGGTCGGTGACCCCGGCCTCGGCGAGCAGCGCCTTTGCCTTTTCGGGGTCGGCCTTGCCGCTCGGGTCGCCGGTCGTGGAGAACTCCTCGAAGCCGTTGATGCCCGGGCCGAAGATGCCGTTCGTCACCGTAGCGATGTCCTCGCCGCCCATCACCTGGACGACGGCGGGCTTGTCGATCGCGTACTCGATCGCCTGGCGCACCTTGAGGTCCTGCAGCGCGCCGCCGTTGTTGCTCGTCTTCGTGTTGAACCAGAGGAACTGGTCGATACCGCCGTTCTCCATGGTGGAGAACTTCTCATCGTTCGCGGTGGTGAGCTGCTGGATGTTCGCGGGGCTCGGCTGCAGGTCGAAGAGCATGTCGGCCGAGCCGGCCTGGAGCTGCTGCATCGCCGCGTCGCCCTCGAGGCCCATCGTCATGACGATCTCGTCGACGTAGGCGCCGCGCAGCGGATCGCTCTTCGCATCCCACGACTCGTTCCGCACGAACTTCATCGAGACGTCCGGCTTGTGTTCGGCGACCGTGTAGGGGCCGGAGGCGATGAAATTGTTCCGGTACTCGGGCGAATCCGGCAGGTAGTCGAGCACCTCGATCGGCGCGGGGTTCGCAGTCGGGAGGCTCAGCATCGAGGTGAAGTCCGAGGCGGGCTCGGTGAGCGTGAAGATGACCGTGGAGTCGTCCGGGGTCTCGATGCCGGAGATGTCGTTGCTCTCGATGTACTCCTTCATGGCACCCACCTCGGGCGACACGGTGGCGAAGCCGTCGCAGAAGCTCTGCATCCCGTCGATCAGGCTGATGAAGTAGCCGCCGAGGGCTGCACCGATGTGGGGGTTGCAGATCCGCTTGATGCCGCGCTCGACATCGCTCGAGACGATGGGCCGCGCGCCGTCCGGGGCGTCCCAGCTCGCGCCGTCCCGCAGCGTGATCGTGTACGTGAGGCCATCGTTCGTGGCCTCGGGCACCTCGGTCGCGAGGTCGCCCGTGAGCGCGATGCGCTCGTCGACGTCGTTGGACGCCTCGTAGCTGAGGATCGAGCGCGACACCGCGCGCACGACGCTGTTCACCGGCACGTAGGCCGTGAGCTGAGGGTCGAGCCGATCGACGTCGCCGTTCGCGAGCACCTTCAGCGTTCCGCCCTGCTGCGGTTCTCCGGCCGCATCGCCGCCGCCCCCGCCGCCGCTCGCGCAGCCGCTGAGGCCCAGTGCGGCGACAGCGACGAGTGCCGCGCCGGTCAGGATCTTGTTCCGAGTCATTGAGTCACCTTTGATTCGTTGAGTCGCACAGAGCCGCTCGGCCCCGTGGTCAGGATCCGGGAACCTCCCCTCACCCGGTTAGTACAATAGTACATGTCAGAGTGCACATGTCGCAGGAATGTCACGGCTCGGTCACGATCGACCGGGAACGCGCAGCGAGCACGGGCATCGGGGCGCGCCGGAAGCACCGCGCGCACGGGCGCGGAGCGGGGTCCCCGTGGCGGCTAGTTCAGGTCGAGGAGCCAGCCGAGCACGAACGGGAAGGCGAAGAATGCGGCCCCGATCGCGCACACGAGCACGGTCTGCCAGACCCGGGAAGCGCGTGCGAGGCGCTGTCCGGGCTCGGCGACCTGAAGGCGCGGGCGTGCCGCGCGAGGATCGGTGTAGTGCTGCGCCTGGTGCCCGAGTTCGGCGCCCAGCACCTCCGCGAAGAGCAGCAGCGCGGTCGTCTCGCTCCGATCCCAGCGGCTGCGCACGCGGCGCGAGACGATCAGGATCCGGTCCTCCACGATCTCCACGTCCCAGTGCCGCCCGTGATCGATCAGCACGGCCATGACGTCGGGAGTGAGCAGCTCGAGCGCGTCGCGCGCATAGCCCTCGGGCGCATAGCACGCGAAGAAGCGGTCGAAGTCGCCCTCGAGCGAGAGACGCTGCGCACCGGCGAGAAACTCGCGGAGCTTCCCGTTCGCGAGCGAGTCGATCACGAGGTGCGGGAGCACGCGCGGTGCGCGCAGCTGGAGGTATCGGAACCCGCCGAGGGGACCGCGCGGCTCGTTCTTGCCGCCGGAGAAGCCGGCGATCGCGAGCTGCAGTTCGGGCTCCTGCCCGAGCCAGGAGCGGCCGGGTTCACCCACAACCTGCTGGGCGAGTGCGAAATTCGCGCGGAAGCGGGCGGCGTCGCCCGCGGCCGGAGCCTGCCCGAGGCGTCGCCGCCGCGCCGCACCTGCGGCCGTTCCGTCGACCGGCTCCGCGAAGAACAGCCCGCGCGCCGGGGGCGTCGCGCCGAGCCGGGCGAAGGTCAGCCCCCGCGCGTCGGCGAAGCGCTGGAAGGCGAGCTCACGGCGCAGTTCGCGCGGCCGCTCCAGCAGGGCGAGCGCGAGCACGCCGACGAGGAGCGCAGCCCAGAAGCCGGCCACCACGAGGAAGCCGCGCGCCCAGTCGAGCCAGGCGGGAAGCACGATCGCGACGGGGAACTCGCTCGTGAGCGAGGTCCAGAGGAGCAGCAGCGCGAGCGCGGGGAGCACGAGCGCACCGCCGCAGGCGGCGCGCCAGAAGACGCGCGGCTCCGCCGCCCGCACCTCGCCCCAGCCGATGAAGCGGGGCCACTCGGAACGGAGCTGCGTGAGCCGCCCATCGGCCCCCGCGGCGGGCTGCCGCGGATCGTGCACCTAGCGGATGCCCTTGCCGAGCATCTGCTGCAGCTTGGCCAGGTCCTCCTCGGTGGGCTGCGCTCCCGCACCCTTGCCGAGACCGAAGCCCGACCCCGTGGGCGCCTCAGCCGGCTTCGCGGCGATGCCCGCGGCTTCCTGGGCGCGCTTCGCCGGGTTACCCGAACGCTGCTTGCCCTTGCTCTTCGCCTGCTGCTTCTTCTTGCCGCCGTGACCGCCCATGCCGGGCATGGGGCCCATGCCCGGAATCTGGGGCACACCGCCGCGTGCGACGGTCTTCATCATCTTCGCGGCCTGCTCGAAGCGCTGCACAAGTGCGTTGACGTCGGTCACGGTCATGCCGGAGCCCCGCGCGATCCGGAGGCGGCGCGAGCCGTTCAGGATCTTCGGGTTCTGGCGCTCGGCCTTCGTCATCGACTGGATGATGGCCTCGGTGCGGACGATCTCGCGCTCGTCAAAGTTGTCGAGCTGCTCCTTCATCTTCCCCATGCCGGGGAGCATGCCCATCATCTTCTTGATGGAGCCCGCGCCGCGGAGCTGCTGCATCTGGCCGAGGAAGTCGTCGAGGGTGAACTCGTCCTTCGCGATCTTCTCGGCGACCTTGCGCGCCTCTTCCTCGTCGAAGGCGCTCTGCGCTTGCTCGATGAGGGTGAGGATATCGCCGAGGTCGAGGATGCGGCTCGCCATGCGGTCGGGGTGGAACGGCTCGAAGTCGCCGAGCCCCTCACCCGTCGACGCGAACAGGATCGGGCGACCGGTGACGCCGCGGATCGAGAGCGCCGCGCCGCCGCGGGCATCGCCGTCGAGCTTCGTCAGCACGACGCCCGTGAAGTCGACCCCCTCCTGGAAGGCCTGAGCCGTTGCGACCGCGTCCTGGCCGATCATCGCATCGATGACGAAGAGGACCTCGTCCGGGTCGATCGCCGTGCGGATATCGGCGGCCTGCTGCATGAGCTCCTGGTCGACGCCAAGGCGGCCGGCCGTATCGACGATCACGAAGTCGTACTGCTTCGAGCGGGCCTCGGCGACGCCCCCGCGGGCCACCGCGACCGGATCGCCCACGCCGTTGCCCGGCTCGGGCGCGTAGATCGCGACACCCGCCTGCTCCGCGACCACACCGAGCTGCGTGACCGCGTTCGGGCGCTGGAGGTCACACGCGACCAGCATGGGCGTGTGCCCCTGATCCTTCAGCCACTTCGCGAGCTTGCCCGCGAGCGTCGTCTTACCCGCACCCTGCAGGCCGGCGAGCATGATGATCGTCGGCGGCTTCTTCGCGAATTCCAGGCGGCGCTGCTCGCCGCCGAGGATCGCGACGAGCTCCTCGTTGACGATCTGCACGACCTGCTGGGCCGGGTTGAGTGCGGCGTTGACCTCGTCGCCGAGCGCGCGCTCGCGCACCTTGCCGGTGAAGTCCTTCACCACGTCGAGCGCGACGTCGGCCTCGAGCAGCGCGCGACGGATCTCGCGGACGGTGCTGTCCACATCCGACGCCGAGAGCTTGCCCTTCGCCCGCAGGTTCTTGAAGGTGTCGGTGAGCCGCGCAGAGAGGTTTCCGAAAGTAGCCATGATGGGTCGATTCTAGCCGTTCGCAGGGTGCGCGTGCGCACCAACCGGCTGCGGCCCGGGTCCTGAGGACCCGGGCCGCAGAGACGAGGTGCGGACTACTTGCCGCTGTAGTCGTAGAAGCCGCGCCCGGCGCCCTTCCCGAGCCACCCCTTGTCGATGTACTCGCGCTTGATGTACGCGGCGAACTCCTGCATCTCGGGGTCCTCGCTCGCGAGCCCCAACTGGTAGGGAGTCATCATGCCGACGACGTCGTAGATCTCGAACGGTCCGCTCGGCGCGCCCGTGGCGATCTTCCACGTCTTGTCGATGTCCTCGGGCGTTGCGACCCCGCGCACGAGGAGGTGCGCCGCCGCATTGAGGAAGGGCACGAGGAGGGAGTTGAGCACGTACCCGGGCTGCTCCTTGTGGATCCGGATCGGCACCATGCCGATCTCCTCGGCGAACTGCGCGACGGCCTCGAACGCTGCGGGGTCGGTGCCCTCGTGGCCCATCACCTCGCCCACGTTGAACTTCCACACCTCGTTCGCGAAGTGCAGGGCGAGGAACTTCTCGGGGCGGCCGGTGAACGGCGCGATTTCGCTCGGCAGCAGGGTCGAAGAGTTCGTGGCGAAGATCGTCTTCGCGGGAGCGAGTGCCCCCACCTGCTCCCAGGTGCTTTGCTTGATGTCGAGCCGCTCCGGCACGGCTTCGATCACGAGGTCCGCGTCCGAGAGCGCGTCGGCGAGGTCGGAGGAGGTGCGGATGCGGGCCACCGCGGCGTCGAGCTTCTCGGGCGTCGCGTCCGGCAGGTCACGCAGGTAGAGCGGCTTCAGATACTCCCAGCGCGCCGCGAGTTTGGCGAGGATCTCGTCGTTCAGGTCGTACGCGACGACCTGCTTCCCCGAGTACGCCGCCTGGAAGATGATCTGGGATCCGAGGACGCCGGTGCCCAGGACGGTGAGGTTCTGCATGTCTACCCTTTCTCGAACGCCCCGCCGGGTTGGCGTGGCTTTCGGTCCGGCGGCCGCAGCTCGTGGCTCGGCCGTCAGGCCTCATTCTTCAGGTATACCGCACTTTTATACTCAATCGTCAGTTTTTCGCGACGGGCGGAAGAAACTGCGGCGGCGGGGTTATCCGACGAGCTGCTGCGCGAAGACGTGCGGGGTGAAGCCCGTGAGATCCGTGATCCCCTCGCCCTGGCCGACGAGCTTGATCGGCAGCCCCGTCTTCTCCTGCACCGCGAGCACGAAACCGCCCTTGGCGGAGCCGTCGAGCTTCGTGAGCACGAGCCCGGTGACGCCCGCGTGCTCGATGAAGGCCTCCGCCTGCGCGAGCCCGTTCTGCCCCGTCGTCGCGTCGAGCACGAGCAGCACCTCCGACACCGGCGCCTGCTTCTCGATCACGCGACGCACCTTGCCGAGCTCGTCCATGAGCCCGCCCTTGGTCTGCAGCCGCCCGGCCGTGTCGATAATCGCGATCTCGAACTCGTCCTCGATCGCCCGCTGCACCGTCTGGAACGCGACGGAGGCCGGATCCTGCCCCTGCTGCTGGGGCTTCACGATCTCGACGCCGGCGCGATCCGCCCACGTGGCGAGCTGCTCGACGGCGGCGGCGCGGAACGTGTCCGCCGCGCCGACGATGATCCGCTTGTCGAAGTTCTTCAGGTAGTTGGCGAACTTCCCGATGGTGGTCGTCTTGCCGACGCCATTGACGCCCACGACGAGGATCACGGCGGGCCGTTCGGAGAGCCGCAGGGTGGGATCGTACTTCGCGAGGCGCTCCTCGACGGCGTCCCGGAGCATGCTCCGGAGCTCCGTGACCTCAGTGACGCGGTGCCGCTCCACGTCCTCGCGGAGCTGGTCGAGGATGCTCTCCGTGACATCCGGGCCGAAATCGGCGGTGATGAGCGCGGTCTCCAGCTCGTCCCACGTATCCTCGGTGATCAGCGCGGGGCCGCTGAAGATGTTGCGGAATGCCTTCGAGAAAGACCAGGATCGCTCAGCCATACCCCGAGTCTAGCGGTGGGCGTCACCGCGACCGGCCCCAACCGCCAGCGCACGGGAGCGGTCAGTCCTCGCGGGTGATCCGCTGTCCCACGACGGCGGAGATCCCGTCCTGCCGCATCGAGACGCCGTAGAGCGCATCAGCGATCTCCATGGTGCGCTTCTGGTGCGTGATGATGATGAGCTGCGAGTTCTCCCGCAAGCGCTCGAACACCTGCAGCAGCCGCCCGAGGTTCGCGTCGTCGAGCGCCGCTTCGACCTCGTCGACGATGTAGAACGGGCTCGGCCGAGCCTGGAAGATCGCGATGAGCCAGGCGACCGCTGCGAGGGAGCGCTCACCGCCGGAGAGCAGCGAGAGCCGCTCGACCTGCTTGCCCGCGGGGCGGACCGTCATCTCGATGCCTGTCCCGAGGAGGTCGTCGGGCGAGGTGAGTGCGATCTCGCCGGATCCGCCGGGGAACAAGATCGGGAAGACCTCCGCGAACGCTGTCCGCGTGTCCTCGAATGCCGCGGCGAAGATGCCCTCCATCTTCTCGTCGAGCTCGGCGATGATCGCGAGCAGATCGGCGCGCGTCTTCGTGAGGTCGGCGAGCTGCTCGGAGAGGAACGCATGACGCTGCTCCAGCGCGGCGAACTCCTCCAGCGCGAGCGGGTTGATCCGGCCGAGCTCCGCAAGACGCCGCTCGGCGCGGGCGAGGCGCTTCTCCTGCTCGGCGCGCACGAACGGGCGGGTGCGCGGTGCGCTCGCACTGCGCTCCCCCGCGTCCGCCTGAGCGCGCGCGGCGCCCTCGGGGCGCGCGCGGTCCTCTGCTGCGCTTGCGTCTGCGTCGTCGAGGCCGAGTTCGGCCGCGAGCTCCGCTTCGAGCGCGTTCGCGTAGCGCGGGGCCTCAGCGCCCCGCTCGGGCTCCGGCGCTGCGGAGCGCCCCGCTTCGTCACCCTCGTCCGCTTCGGGGATCGGCTGGTCCGGACCGTACTCCGCGATGAGCACGTCCTCGACGAGACCGAGCTCGTTGCCGGCGCGTTCGAGCAGCCCGGAGAGCTGAAGCTTGCGCTCGTAACTCTTCAGTTCGGCACCGTGCACGCGATCGGTGAGGCCCTGGAGCAGCTGCCGCAGCTCGGCGTCCTCTGCGCGGAGGAGCGTGAGCTCCTGGCTGTGCCGCGCCCGCTCGGCCTCGGCCTGCTGCTGGGCGATGCGGGCCTCCGCGAGCGAGCGGTCGCACGCATCGAGAATGCCGGGGAGGATCGCGGCCACGCGCTCGGCCTGGGCGACCTGGCGCGCGCGGAGCACAGCCCGGCGCGCCGCCTCCTCCGCAGCCCGCTGCTCGGCGGCGAGCTGCGCGACGAGCGTCTCGTGCCGGGAGCGCCCGGCGCGGGAGCGCTCACGCGCGGTCTCGAGCGCGAGCCTGCGCTCCAGCTCGGCGGCGCGGGCGGTCTCGACCTCGATCAGTACGCCGTCGCGCTGCCCGGCATCGAGGATCGGCCGCGGCGTGGCCTCCGCCTCCCGCAGCGCGCGCTCGGCCTGAGCCGCGTCGTCCGCGAGCGGGGCGGCGGAGGCGACGACGCCCGCGAGCCCGTGCTCGGCGCGCTCGAGTTCCGCCGCAGCGGCGTCCGCCCGGGTGCTCAGCCGGTTGCGCTCCTTCGCGAGATCCGCGAGCCGGGCGTCGGCGGCGCGCAGCTCGGCGAACGACTCCTGAGCCGCCGACTTCGCCCGCGCGGAGACCGTGCGCAGCTCCGCGAGCTCGGCTTCCGTCTCGGCGAGCTCCTCGGCGAGCCTGGCCCGGCGCTCGGACGCCTGCTCGAGTTCTGCGGTGAGCTCGATGCGCGACGGGGCGCCGCCGGATCCGCCGGTCAGCGTGTGCGCGGTCAGCACCTCCCCGGCGCTCGTCACGACGGTGAAGCCGCCGTCGGGGAGGCGCTCTCGAAGCGCGGTCGCCGCAGCGACCGCGGCGGGGAGGTCCGCCGCGATGTAGCTCCGCGAGAGCAGCCCGTGCACACCGTCGGGCGCCGTCTCCAGCACGTCGACAGCGCGGGTGAGGCCGGGCACCTCGGGCGCCTCTGCCGCGAGTGCGGCGCACTCGGCGAGGACCACCCGCACGCGGCCGAGGTCCCGATCCCGCGCGAGCCCCACCGCTTCCGCGCCCGCGGGGGCATCCACGACGAGGAGGGCATCGGCGAAGGTGCCGAGCGCGGCGCCGATGGCGGCCTCGGAGCCCTCGCGCACGCGGACGTGCTCGGCCACCCGGCCGCTCATGCCCGGGCCCGCCTCGGCGAGCAGCGCCTCGGACGCGTCGCGCTGGTCGAGCGCTCGCGTGAGCGCCGCGACCCGCGCATCGAGCCCGGCGCGCTCCTGCTCCAGGCCGTGGAGGCGGTCGCGGGCGGCATCCCGCTGCTCCTCCGAGCGGGCCTGGGCCTCCTGCGCCGCGCGGTACGCGTCGTCGAGCCCGCCTTCGGGAGCCTCAGCGGCCTCCTCGCTCGCTTCGAACGCGGCGAGCGCTTCCCTGGCCTCGCTCAGCCGGGCGCCGGCCTGCGCGACGGCGTGCTCGCGCCGCGCGATCTCCTCGCCCACGGTCTCGTGCTTCTGCGCGGCGGCCTCCGCCCGGCCGCGGAGCTGCGAGAGCTCCAAGTCGTGCTTCGAGACGAGCGCGCTCTGCGCGGCGATGTGCTCGTCGATCGCGTCGAGCGCCCGCTGCGCCGCCCGGGTCGCGGCACCGGCGCGCTCCCACTCTTCCTCCGCGACGGGCACGGCCGCCTCGAGCCGCTCGGCCTCGGCCCGCGCCTCGTCGACGGCGGCCTGCCCAATCCGAGACAGCTGCTCGGGTGCCTCGGCCTGCGTCGCGAGGAAGGTGAGGCGCTGCTGCGTCTGGGCGAAGAGGCCGCGCAGCTTCGCCTGCACCGATTCGAGCCCGATCGTCACACGCCGGGCGGCGTCGAGCTCGTCGCTCTGCTGCTCGGCCTCGAGCCGCTGGATGCGCAGCTGCTTCTGCTCCGTCTGCTCTTGCAGCACGATCCGCTCCGAGTGGCGCTCCGCCTCATCCCGGGAGAGCGCATCGAGCTCTGCACGCACGCGCGCGACGTCGTCAGCCAGGAGGCGGGCCTTCGCGTCGCGCACCTCCGCGGCGATGCCCTGCGCGGCCCGGGCCACCTCCGCCTGGCGACCGAGCGGCTTCAGCTGGCGGCGGATCTCCCCCGCGAGATCGTTCAGGCGGGTGAGGTTCGTCTCCATCGCGTCGAGTTTGCGGAGCGTCCGCTCCTTGCGGCGCCGGTGCTTGAGGATCCCCGCGGCTTCCTCGATGAAGCCCCGCCGGTCTTCCGGGGTTGCGCGGAGCACGGCGTCGAGCTGCCCCTGCCCCACGATCACGTGCATCTCGCGGCCGAGACCCGAGTCGCTCAGGAGTTCCTGCACATCGAGCAGCCGGCACGCCTCGCCGTTGATCGCGTACTCGCTCGAGCCGTTGCGGAACAGCGTGCGGCTGATCGTCACCTCGGTGTACTCGATCGGCAGCGCGCCGTCCGAGTTGTCGATCGTGAGGCGCACCTCGGCGCGGCCGAGCGGCCCGCGCGTCGCGGTGCCCGCGAAGATGACGTCCTCCATCTTCCCGCCGCGGAGGGTCTTCGCACCCTGCTCGCCCATCACCCAGGCGAGCGCGTCGACCACGTTCGATTTGCCCGATCCGTTGGGGCCGACGATCGCGGTGACGCCCGGCTCGAACTGGAAGGTCGTCGGCTGCGCGAACGACTTGAAGCCCTTGAGAGTGAGGCTCTTCAGGTGCACGCTGCCTCCTCCCGGTCCCGCATCGGCCACGGACACTCCCCCTGAGCTTAGCGGGGACCGGGCGCCGTGCTGCGGAAGACGCGGGCGCGGTGCGCCGGCGCCGCTGCCCGGCCTAGGCCTTGGCGACCTCCACCGCGATCGGCGTCGGGTTCGCGAAGAGGTCGTAGACGGGGCAGTTCACGTCCACCGCGTCGCGCAGCTGCTCGTAGCGCTCCTGCGTCTCGGGCCCCGTGAGCTCGATGCGCAGCCGGATCGCGCTAAACCCGGGGCGCACGGTGTCGTCCTTTCCGAGGAGCCGCGCCGCATCGATGTCACCCTCGGCGGTGACGTCGATGTCGTCGAGCTGGATCCCGAGCGCCTGCGCGTAGAGGCGGTACACGACGACCTGGCAGCCGATGAGCGCGCCGAGTGCGAGCTCGACGGGGCTCGGGGCGACGTCGTCGCCGGCGAGCGGTGCGGGCTCGTCGATCACAAACTCGTGCCGGCCGGAGCGGAGGCGGGTCGCAACGGCGCCCTCTCCGGAGCCGGTGACCCGGTAGGTCAGCTTCGAGGAGTCGCGGCGCGCGTCGATGCGCTCGCTCCAGGCGGCGCCCGCCTCGGTGAGGCGGTCGGCGCGGGCTGCGGCCGCGATCTCGGGAATGGCGATGGTGGGGGCTGCGGTGAGGGTCGTCATGCGGGCCACGCTAGCCGCGCGCTCCGGCGTGCGCACGCGGCGCCGACACACGCGGTCACGGTGCGTCACGGAGCGTCATCGAGGGGCGACGGGGAGGCTCGCGGCTCCCCCGACGGTCGTGGTTCGGATGCCCCGCCTGCGCTCCTCCCGCACCATGCACCCCGCTGCCGAAAGCGCGTCGCGGAGCGACTCGGGAAGCGGTGCGAGATGCGGCTCGGGGCGCGCATTGCGGTGCAGCTGCCCCACGGTCCACCGCTGCCCGGGAGGCCCGGCCAGTGCGACCCTGGCGGGAGCGCCGTCGTGGACGATCACGAGGCGGGAGAGGTTCGTCAGCGCGATCCGGAGCGGCTCCCGGTCGGCCTCGGCGATCGCGATCGTCCCCGCTGCGACGTCGATCTCCAGTTCGACCGGGTGCGCCTGGGCGGAGAGGCGAAAGAAGCCCACGAGCGAGGCCACCAGTCCCCCGGAGAGGATCGCGGCGAGCACGGATCCTGCCGCCCCGGCCCCGGCCAGCGCGCTCACGGCGCCCACCGCGAGGGCGATCGCGGTGCAGACCGCGAGAAAGCGAGGCGAGTACGCGTCGCGCAGGCGCGCAGCGGTGAAGGTGAGGCGCGCGGCGCCCGGCCGCTCGACCCACTCGGCGGTGCTCGTGCTGCTCATGCGCTCCCCGCTCTCCCCTCACACCCCACGATCGTTCCGCGCCCAGCCTACTGAGGCTCCGGCGCATACACGCGGCAGCGGGGGCCCGGCCGAAGCCGGACCCCCGCTGCGCAGGGACGAACCTTAGAACTGGTTCATGGTGTTGTCCTTGCCGCCGGCCTTGAGGGCCGCGTCGCCGGCGAAGTACTCCTTGTGGTTGTCGCCGATGTCGCTGCCGGCCATGTTCTGGTGCTTCACGGTGGCGATTCCCTGGCGGATCTCCTCGCGCTGCACGTCGCGGACGTAGGTCAGCATGCCCTCGTCGCCGAAGTAGCCCTTCGCCAGGTTGTCGGTCGAGAGCGCAGCCGTGTGGTACGTCGGCAGGGTGATGAGGTGGTGGAAGATGCCGGCGCGTGCCGAGCCGTCCTTCTGGAAGGTGCGGATCTTCTCATCGGCGAGCTGCGCGAGCTCGGTGCCGTCGTACTCGACCGCCATGAGCTTGTCGCGATCGTACGCGGAGACGTCCTTGCCCTCCTCTGCCAGCTGGTCGAAGGCCTGCTGGCGGAAGTTCAGGGTCCAGTTGAACGAGGGGCTGTTGTTGTAGACGAGCTTCGCGTTCGGGATAACCTCGCGGATGCGATCCACCATGCCGGCGATCTGCTCGACGTGCGGCTTCTCCGTCTCGATCCAGAGCAGGTCGGCTCCGTTCTGCAGCGAGGTGATGCAGTCGAGCACGCAGCGGTCCTCGCCCGTGCCCTTGCGGAACTGGTACAGGTTCGACGCGAGGCGCTTCGGGCGGAGCAGCTTGCCGTCGCGCTTGATCACGACGTCGCCGTTGCCGAGATCGGCCTCGGAGATCTCCTCGACATCGAGGAACGCGTTGTACTGGTCGCCGAGGTCGCCGGGGGTGGAGGTGACCGCGAGCTTCTGCGTGAGGCCTGCGCCGAGCGAGTCGGTGCGGGCGACGATCACACCGTTGTCGATGCCGAGCTCGAGGAACGCGTAGCGCACCGCGTTGATCTTCGCGAGGAAGTCCTCGTGGGGAACCGTGACCTTGCCATCCTGGTGACCGCACTGCTTCTCATCGGAGACCTGGTTCTCGATCTGGATCGCGCAGGCGCCCGCCTCGATCATCTTCTTCGCGAGCAGGTAGGTCGCCTCCGGGTTGCCGAAGCCGGCGTCGATGTCCGCGATGATCGGAACGACGTGCGTCTCGTAGGTGTCGATCTGCGACTGGATGAACTCGACCGCGGTCTCGTCACCCGCGACGCGAGCGTCGTCGAGCTGCGTGAAGAGGAGGTCGAGCTCGCGGGCATCCGCCTGGCGGAGGAAGGTGTACAGCTCCTCGATCAGCGCGGGCACGGAGGTCTTCTCGTGCATCGACTGATCCGGCAGCGGGCCGAACTCCGAGCGGAGCGCCGCGACCATCCAGCCGGAGAGGTAGAGGTAGCGCTTGTTCGTGGTCTTCAGGTGCTTCTTGATGGAGATGAGCTTCTGCTGCCCGATGAAGCCGTGCCACACGCCGAGCGACTGCGTGTAGACCGAGGAGTCGCCGTCGTACTCCGCCATGTCGCGGCGCATGATGTCGGCGGTGTACTGCGCGATCTCGAGGCCGGTCTTGAAGCGGTTCTGAGCGCGCATCCGAGCGACGTACTCGGGGTTGATCTGGTCCCAGGCGGAGCCGTTCTCCGCCTTCAGCGCCTCCACGGCTTCGATGTCGTTCTGGAATGCAGTCATGGTGACTCCTTTGTAGTGGCTGCCGGATCACTTTCCCCGTGACCCTCTGGACTACTTCTCACTCTGCACCCAGCTCACGCCCCGGAAGCGCCATTTCCGAGGTGAAAAAACTCAGTTCTTCTCTCGAACGGAAGAACCTCGCGCCTGCGGACTCGTTTCGCCCGCTCCAGCAACGGCGTCGAGACCGCCCAGCACGAGCGACAGCCCGAAGTCCCACGCCGCATCCAGGTCGCCGCCGAGGTTGAACCCTGAGTGGAGCTCCATGCCAATGAACCCCGTCGCCCACGCCGTCACCGTGCGGGCCGCCTCGAGCTCCCGCACCCCGGAAACCCCGAGCCGCTCGCGCACGAGCCGCCGGACGGCGGCGCTCGCCGCAGCGGCGTACGAGACGTCGACCGCGGGCACGCCGACGCCCGGGCTCACGATCAGACGGAACGCCGCGGGCCGCGCGTGCCCGTAGGCGCGGTACACCGCTGCGAGCTCGGGGAGACCCCGCGCCGCATCGAGACGTTCCGCGAGATCCGCGAACGCACGCTCCGCGACGAGCCGCAGCAGGGCCTCGCGTCCGGCGACGCGCTTGTAGAGCGAGGGCGCGCGCACCCCCACCCGCTCCGCGACCGCCTGCATCGTGACCCCGTCGAGCCCACGCTCTTCGAGCAGCGCGCTCGCGGCGGTGACGATCTCGGGCAGGGAGGTGCGATCCGGAGCAGGCATGTCGCCAGTATAGCTATTGACAGTAGCCATGATGGCTATGTATCGTAGCCATCATGCAACTCACCCCCTCCCTCCACCGCATCGGCAACGACCTCGTGGCCGCCTACCTCATCGTGCAGGCCGAAGGCATCACCGTCGTCGACGCGGGTCTCCCCGGGCACTGGGGCGAACTGCTCGCCACGCTGACGGAGCTCGGTCGCTCCCCCGCGGACCTCCGCGGCCTCATCCTCACGCACGGCGACTCCGACCACCTCGGCTTCGCGGAACGGCTCCGTCGCGAGCACGGCGTACCGCTCTTCATCCACGAGGCCGACGCGGAACGCGCGCGGGGCGGGCCCAAGCCGAAGACTCCCGGGCAGTCGCTGCGGCTCGGCCCGACCCTCGGCTTCCTGGGCTACTCCGCGCGGAAGGGCGGCTTGCGCACCCGCTGGATCACCGAGGCGCGCGAACTCGTCGGCGGCGAGACCCTCGACCTCCCCGGTTCGCCCCGCATCCTCTCCATCCCGGGTCATTCCCCCGGGAGCATCGCCGTGCACGCACCCGCGGCGGATGCCGTCTTCGTCGGCGACGCCCTCACCACCCGCCACGTGCTGACCGGCGCGCGCGGCGCGCAGCCCGCGCCGTTCACCGACGAACCGCAGCGCGCCCTCGACTCACTGCAGGCGATCGCCGAGACGGGCGCACGCTGGGTGCTCCCCGGCCATGGCGCGCCCTGGGACGGCGGGGCCGAGCGCGCGGTCGAGGCGGTGCGCCGGGCCGCCAAGGAGCAGTAGCTCCCGGCGCGCGCGACCGAGCGCGGGCGACCGTGCACGTCACCCCGCTGCTCACGCCGTACTCTGGAGCGGTGACGATCTTCCAGAAGGCCGCGCGCTCGTGAGCGCCGCTGCGCAGCACACGACGCGCGAGCGCCCGAGCATCCGCGCGTTCCTTCGCATGTTCCTCGCGATGCTCCCGTTTGGAGGGCTGGCGACCTTCTACCTCCTCTTCGCGCGCCCCGCAGTGGCGCACGCCCCCGGCGAACTCGCCCATGCCCGCTACGGGCTCCCGCTCACCTGGATCGAGCAGGATCTCTCGCGCTTCGATCAGGGCGAGTACCCACTCGAAGTGCCGTTCAACTTCACCCGAGCGTGGCACGATCCGATCGTCACCCACTACGAGCTGTTCGTGTTCGCGCTCAACACCCTCATCGTCGGGCTGGTCATCACCGTCTGCGTGCTGGCGGGACTCTCGCTGGCCCGCACCCTCCGCCGCGCCCCCGAGCAGCCGGAGCGCACCGATGCCTGAGCACAGCCAGGTGCGCCTGCAGACCGCCCGGCTGCGGCTGCGAGAGCTTGGCGATCAGGATCTCCCCGCGCTCCGCGCGATCCTGCAGGATGACGAGGCCATGACTGCCTACGAGGGCGCCTTCGACGAGCGGATGACGCGCGACTGGATCCTCCGGATGCGTGAGCGCTATCGGAACGACGGCTACGCGCTCTGGGCGGTGGAGTCGCGCGACTCGGGTGCGATGATCGGCCAGTGCGGCCTCACCCGCCAGCACATCCTCGGCGCAGACGTGATCGAGGTCGGCTACCTCTTCAACCGCGCGCACTGGCACCGGGGCTACGCCGTGGAGGCAGCCCGGGCCTGCGTCGACTACGCCGTCACGGCGCTCGGCGCGGACCGGGTCTGGGCGCAGGTGCGCGACACGAATATCGCCTCGATGAACGTCGCGATCCGGCTCGGGATGACCGTGCGCGGCCGCTTCGAGAAGCACTACCGCGGCGTGACGATGCCGCACCTCGCGTTCGCATTGGACGCGGCGGACGTGCCCGGCGAGCGCTGAGTCCGGGCACGAGGGTACACGCCCACGCGACGCATTCCTCCCCAAATACCTATGTCCACCCACGGATGCTACGCAGAGCCGAATCAGGCGGATCAGACGGCATTACGCTCGCCGCATGGAGAGCACAGCGCTGGTCATCTGGTCAGAAACCGTCCCCAATTGGCTGATGGCCTTGAGCGCGGTATCAGCAGCGGTGCTCTTCTTTTGGAGGAAGCAGGATCGGCGAGAGGCGTTCGCAGCGCGCGAGGCCGGCATTCGTGACGGCGTCAACGCAGTTTGGGTGACCGCGCAGATCGATTCTGACCCGAAGGCGCGGTGGGGCATCCTCGTGACGAATCAGCTGAGTGTCCCCATCACCCAGCTACATCTGGACTGCCACGGAAACCTGAACTCTGCATCACTCGAACACCCCAGCGTCCAGCCCGGCAGACACTTCTTTGAGTCCCTTCCTCAGGGCAGCGCTCGCCCCTGGGCATTGCCTTCAAGCAACGTCGCGCATGTCGAGTATGTGTCGGTGAGTCGACGGCACGCCGTCCATGAGCTCACGTTCTCACACGCCGGTCGGAGCTATACCCGTCGATGTGAGACGGTGGAGCAGTCCACACGCTCGAACTGAGCACCCCTCACATCACGGTGCGGACCTCGGCGGCCGGCCACATCGCGTACGGCGATCCGGCCCCGGAAGATCCCCCAAAGTACCTGCTCAGCCCTCAGGGCTGGCGCTTCGTCACGGGTTCGCGATACGGTTCTCGTGTGTACCGCCTGTCGTTTGGCTAACGGGCCTGCGTTTCATCCGCGCAGGGTTTCCCCAGAAGGGTGTCATTGCTGACCCCTCCTGACCCCCGTCAGACCACCGCGAGCGTTCATGCCGCTCGGGACACGCAGTACAGGAGGCCTCGTGGCCATCCCCGCTTCGGCGCACGCCCGCCGTCTCCCCGCGATCCGGGTTCGCCTCGTCGCGCCCGCACGCGACCCGACCCGCGCCGCGCGCACCCGCGCGCCCCTCCGACCCTCAAGTCCTCTCGTTCCCCGCGCCCGCGGGGAAGAAAGAAAGCAGTTCCCATGTCCCATCTCGAACTCACCGGCATCAGCTACACGCTCCCCGACGGGCGCCCGCTGCTCAGCGACGTCGGCTTCCGCGTCGGCCCCGGCGCCCGGCTCGGCCTGATCGGCGCCAACGGCGCCGGCAAGACAACGCTGCTCCGCATCATCACGGGCGACCTCGCTCCTGACGATGGCGTCGTCTCCCGCGGCGGCGCGATCGGCGTCATGCCGCAGTTCCTCGGAGAGGGCTCAGTCCACGAGCTCCTCCTCTCCTTCGCTCCCCCCAGCGTGCAGGAAGCGGCACGGCGCGTCGAACGCGCCGAGAACGCGCTCCTCGAGAACACCGATCCCGATCGGGAGGAGGCCATCAGCATGAGCTATGCGCGCGCGCTCGCCGAGTGGGGGGACGCCGGCGGATACGACGCCGAAGTCCTCTGGGACGTCTGCACCATCGCGGCGCTCGGCGTGCCCTACGACCGCTGCCGTGATCGCTCGCTCGGCTCCCTCTCCGGTGGAGAGCAGAAGCGGCTCGCGCTGGAGGCGCTCCTGCGGGGCGGCGCGGAAGTGCTCATCCTCGATGAGCCCGACAACCACCTCGATGTCCCCGGGAAGCGGTGGCTGGAGGAGCGGCTCATCGCTTCCGACAAGAGCATCCTGTTCATCAGCCACGATCGGGAGCTGCTCGCGCGCAGCGCAACCGCGATCGTCACCCTGGAGCTCGGCGCCGCGGGCAACACGGCGTGGACCCATCCCGCGTCGTTCGCAAGCTACCACGCGGCACGGACGGCACGATTCGCTCGCCTGGAAGAGCTCCGGAAGCGCTGGGATGAGGAACGGGCGAAACTGAAGGCGCTCGTGCAGATGTACAAGGACAAGGCCGCATACAACGCGGACATGGCGAGTCGCTACCGGGCCGCGCAGACCCGTCTCGCACGCTTCGAGGCGGCCGGGCCACCTGAGGAGCAGCCGCGCGAGCAGGAGCTCGCGATGCGCCTTGCGGGCGGGCGCACCGGGAAGAAAGCGATCGTGTGCGCGCAGCTCGAGCTGAGCGGGCTCATGCTGCCCTTCGACCTCGAGGTCTGGTACGGCGATCGCGTGGCGATCCTGGGCTCGAATGGTTCGGGGAAGTCGCACCTCTTGCGTCTGCTCGCCGCGGGCGGCACTGACCCCGAGGCGGAGCATCGGCCGGGCACCGACGCGGTGATCGAGCCGGTGCAGCACGAGGGCACCGCGAAGCTCGGAGCTCGGGTGCGTCCGGGCTGGTTCGCGCAGACGCAGGGTCGGCCGGATCTGGCGGGGCGCACGCTCCTCGACATCCTGCACCGCGGGGACGAGCACCGCCAGGGCCTGCCCCGCGAGCAGGCGGCACGTGCGCTCGCGCGCTACGAGCTCGCGAGCGCATCCGAGCAGGCGTTCGAGGCGCTCTCCGGCGGGCAGCGGGCGCGACTGCAGATCCTGCTCCTCGAGCTCGGCGGTGCGACGCTCCTGCTCCTGGACGAACCGACCGATCACCTGGACCTCGTCTCGGCCGAGGCACTCCAGGGCGCGCTCCGAGCCTTCGACGGAACCGTGCTCGCAGTGACGCACGACCGGTGGTTCGCACGCGACTTCGACCGATTTCTCGTGTTCGGCGCGGACGGTGAGGTCACCGAGTCAGATACGCCCGTCTGGGACGAGACGCGCGTGCGACGAGCCCGCTAGTGTCGTCGGTGGTCCGCGCGGGCAGGATCGGCCGCGCGGACCACGCGCACGACCGGGCCCTCCGCGCAAGGTGCGCCGATGGGGCGCGGGTGCGGCACGGAGGGCGTCGCAGGTCACGGTTCGGCGATCGCGTCGAAGCACGAGTTTCGGAGCGTCCACGCTGCTACGTTGGTGCCTGTGAAACTCATCGAGACTGCCCGGGTCGCGCTCGGCGAGCGCGTGTATCTGCGAGAGAAGAGCGTGCTCCTCGAAGACGACGGATCCGTGCTGATGATCGTGGAACGGCAGGAGCACGGCGAGTGGCGCACCTGCATCGAGCGCATCACCGAGGCGGGAGTGCAAGCGTCTGGCATCATCCCGCCGGGAGCGTTCGGTGCGACGCCCACCATTGTGCTGCTGGGCGGAGGCGTGATCGCGGTGCTCTCCGACACTGCAACCGTGACGGTGTTCGATCGCGAACTCCGTCCGCAACGCACCGTTGCGCTCGACGCCGAGTGGCCGGAGCCCTGGTCCGGGACGACCGCAGGAGGCATCGCCCGCCCAGGGCGGGACGGCGCGTTCCTCGTGCGGCTCACCGATCCGGTGTCGTTCCAGAACTCCCGGGCGATCGCTTCGCTTCGACTCACGGAGACCGAGGGATCGTGGCAGTCCTGGCGGCTCCTCGCACGCTCCGATTTCGCCATGTCGGGGCCGCGCGCGAAGAGCGCCGCAGGCCCCATTGTCGGCGATGTGTGGGAGTCGGACAGTACGCGAATCGTCATCGCGGAGGGCAGTGACAGTGGCAGCGTCAACCGCTACGGGAGCGACTTTTTCACGGTTGCGGAGCTCGACAGCGATTTCCGGATTGCGTACCGGGTGTTCGAGGAGTCCGGGTGGCTGCGCCTCACGGGGAAGCACGGCATGACGGGGCGTTTCACCGCCGGAGGCGCCTCGATCCTCCTCCGGCAGGTCTTCGCGACCGGGAGCTGGAAGGGCCGGGCACACCTCCTCGATCTCTCGGACGGGAGCCTGGCGGAGTTGCCGCCGGTGCGGGGCGCGGCTGCCTTCATTCCCGCCGACGTGCGCGGATCCCGGGTCGTGCTGCTCTCCGAAGACTCCCTCCTGTTCGCGCGCTTCGACGACGAGCCGGCTCGCTGAGCGCACGCACGCGCCGATATCGTGGGCGGAACCGCCCGGCGCACCGCCCTCCGGTCCGTCGGGCGCACGCGGGCTCATGTGCGCAGCCTGGGCCGTGCACGACGTCGCAGAAGCGCTCGCGTTCCCCTCGACCTGCGCGGACCTGGCCCAACGCACCGGAATGAAACGAGTGAGGATCGCGGTACCGAGCGACCGTCGCGGGTCTTGAGGGGCGTGTCTCCACGCACCTGGCCGCGTCGGCCTGCTTCGGCGCTCCACGGAGGGAGTGGGTACGGCGGTGCCGGTCAGGCTCACGGGAGCGGTCGCGGCTCGCCGGGAGCTCGAACGCCTCGGGTCTCCGATCCAGGCGGGCGATCTCATCGCGGGCGCCGGTCTGTTGACGACCGGCGCGCTCATCAGCCCGACGCTGGCGCGCTGGGCCCTCCCTGGGAGCACGGGGCTGATGCTCTGGCACGTCGCGAACGCGTGGCAGCGCGCCATCCGAGCCGCACTCGGCCCGTTCGGCATCACCCACGTGCAGTTCGTCCTCTTGGCGGTCCTCGCGTCGCTGGGGCGGTCGGCGTCGATCACGCAGCGGGAACTCGCCGACCGCGCCAACTCCGCGGTCGAGGGCGCGGATCGCGCGTTCTTCAGCGTCCTCGGCGCGGGCGCCGAAGGGTTCACCCGGTCGCTGGTCGCGCTCGACGCGGGCGAGCCGGCCGCCGACCGCACCGCATCGAGCTGAGCTCCCGCACCATCGCTGTGCAGCATTCGCCCGCGAAGTGCGCCCACCCGGCCCGGCCGTGCCGTCACATCGCGTTCCCTCTAGATTGGAGACATGCGCACGTACACACGACCGCCCATCGAGACTCTCGAGTTTCGAGATGGCTCGGGTGCGGTAATCAACTACGGGAATCGCTGGGCAGGCCTCGATGGCCCTCCCGAGGACACGTACTCCGTGATCCACGACCCGGAACGATTCGCTCCGCTGCACACGGTTGCAACAGCGGTCGTGGAGTATCTGATCGCGCACACTGACATCGACGTCGAAGAGGGCTCCCACCTCCTTGCAGGAGTCCTTCACGCCCCCGATACCGAGCACGTCGTCCGAGCGGTGCGGTTGACTCCGCGCTCGGAGCACGCCGCCGCACTCACCTTCGTATGGACCCGCGACCCCGCGATCCACATCCACGCGGGCGTGCTTTTCAGCGCCACGTACCCCTCATGCGCGTGCGACGCGTGCGACGAGCGGTGGGACGAGTGCGCTGACCAACTCGAAGAGCAGGTGTTCTCGATCGTTGCGGGCGGGCTCTTCGAAGACATCAGTGCGCCGACGCGTCCGACGTGGCGCTTCGAGTGGGGCAGAGGACTCGTCCAGGGGATGGGGCAGACGGTCTCATACCGCCTGCGCGAGCGCGACGGAGAATCCGAGCAGAGCGGCCAGACACGTGCCGAGCACGTCCCCGCCGCGATGCTCCAATCGGCCCACGCCACACTCCAGGGCGTTCACGCGGCAAGCCCAACGCGCGACTGGCTGTCCTGGCAGGAGAAGCCGCGCCAGTCGTGAACTATCTCCGCCGCTGGCACCGGGGACAGAAGTGGGAAGACCGCCCACCGAAGGGCACGCGCGTAATCTCGGTGCCGCAGCGCGGGCAGGGATCCCCCGTGCGCCCGTACGCGTTCAGCGAATGGGCGAAGTACCCAGCCTGGCCATTGACGTTGACGTACTGCTCGTCGAAACTCGTGCCGCCCTCCGCGAGCGCCTGCGCGAACACCGCCCGGAGCTGGCCGAGCAGTTCCCGGAGCCGCACCGCAGCGATTCGGCGGCCGGGCGTGGCGGGGTTCAGCCGTGCCCGCCACAGGGCCTCATCGGCGTAGATGTTGCCGACGCCGCTCACGAGCGCCTGATCGAGTAGCAGCTGCTTGATCGCCGTGCCGCGTGCACGGACCGCGGCGACGAAACCGGCGTCGTCGAAGAATGGATCGAGCGGGTCTCGGGCGATGCGGGCGGCCTGCGCCGGGAGCAGCGGCGGCACCAGGGCGGTGAGTCGCTCCGCGTCAGCGCTCCCCCGATGAAGTTCCGGGCCGCCGAACCCGCCCGGTGCACCATCCGGGGTGGGCTCCAGTCGGTCGAGCGCGAGCGAGCCGAAGAGGCGCTGGTCAGAGAAGTCGAGGCGCAGCTCCCCGTGCTCCGGGTGCTCGATCCAGAGGCGGATCCGCACGTGCCGATCATCGAGCGCGGCCGTGTCGCGCAGCAGCAGCTGACCGCTCATTCCCAGGTGCGCGAGCAGCGCCCAGGGCTCGGCGGACACCGGCATCCACATGAATTTGCCCCGGCGGGCGGGAGCCCCCAGGGTGAGGCCCGTGATTCGGCGCTCGAAGTCCGCGGCACGCGCCGACGCGGCCTCGGCGGGCAGGGTGACCCCATGGCCGCCGAGACCGTCGTCCCCCGTCAGCGGGACGTGCCGCTTCAGCGCGCGGGGGTCTCGCACCTCGGCGGCGAGCACGCGCGCGCCCGTCACCGCGGGGGCGAGGCCCGCGCGGACGACCTCGACCTCGGGAAGCTCCGGCACGGCTAGCGGCGCGCCTGTCCGCGCAGCTGCGCGACGGCATCGCGCGCTGCCGCGAGCTCGGCGTTCTTCTTGCTCGTCCCGGTGCCCCGGCCGGTCACCGAGGCGACCGACACGTGCGAGGTGTACCGGCGGTCGTGGTCGGGACCCGAGCCGCGCGTCTCGTAGGGCGGGTGCGGCAGACCGCGCTTCCCGGCCTCCTGCTGCAGCGCGGTCTTCGGATCAAGCGCGTCCGTGAATCGGTCGGGATCCGCGAGCAGCGTCTCCACGAGCCCGAGCACGAAGCGATCCGCCTCAGCCGGACCCGCGGACAGGAACACCGCACCGATGATCGCTTCGACTGCGTCGGCGAGGATCGAGTCCTTCTCGCGTCCGCCGGTGAGCTCCTCGCCCTTGCCCAGGAGCAGCACCTCGCCGACCCCGAGGCCGCGCGCGATCTCCGCCAGCGCGGTCGAGGAGACGAGCGCGGCGCGGCGCTTCGCGAGTTCGCCCTCGCTGAGCTCCGGATAGTCGCGGTAGAGCTTCACCGTGACGGCCTGCCCGAGGATGGAGTCGCCGAGGAACTCGAGGCGCTCGTTGTGGGGCGCCCCGCCGTGCTCGTACGCCCAGGAGCGGTGCGTCAGCGCCAGTTCACCCAGCTCCGGCTCGACCGCGACACCGAGAGAAACGAGAAAGCCGCCGAGGCCACCCTGAGGGGACCCCGACGGCTTCTCGCGGTCGGTGCGCGGGAGCGAAGATTCGTTCCCGTTCACGCGGCAGTCTTAGACGTCAGCGACCTTGCGGCCCTTGTACTCGAGGAACAGGGGGGTACCCTGCGAGTCCTCGACGACGCGGGCGCGGTGCGGCAGGCTGTACACGGTCTTGCCGTTCTCAACGGTCTTGACCAGCGAGGGCACAGCGGCCTTCCACGCCGAGCGGCGGTGACGGGTGTTCGAGCGCGACATCTTCCGCTTGGGAACAGCCATGATGTTCTCTTTCCTACTTGCTTTCAGACCCGGGGTGCTCCCCCGAGCCAGGTTCTGTTTCAGCCGTGACGGTCTCAGCGCTGGCATCAAAACCAGCCAGCGCCGCCCAGCGCGGATCAATATCCGCATCGGGCACCGCCGCAGCCATGGCCTCGCGCAGCTCACCGGACTCGGGATCGAGTCCCGGGCAGTCCGGGCGACACACAGGCTGGAACGGAAGTGCAAGCACTACCGCGTCTCGGAGCGGAGGTTCAAGATCCACGTGATCACCGTGAACCTCATACTCGTCGGCCTCCGTAGGAGTATACGCGAAAAGCTCCTGAAACTCGACTTGAAACGGCGTGGTGAAATCTTTCAGGCATCGACCGCACTCGGCGTGCATCGTGGTGCGCGCCTCCGCGGAGACGAGAATGCCCTCGTGGACCGATTCGAGTCGCAGATCGAGCTCGACCGTTTCCCCCGCGGGGATCTCGGCGAGCGCCTCGCCCCACTTCTCGGGGAGGGCGAGGGTGCGCGAGCGCTCGCGCATCTCCCCCGGCCGGTGGGCGATGTCGCGGATACTCTCCTCGAACACGCGTGCTGCTGCGCCGCGAGCGCCTGCCGCGGTGTGCTCCCCGGCCATCAGGCGGGCCGCGTCTTGTCGAGGAAGCGGGCGACGGCCGGCGGCACGTACGGGCTCACGTCTCCGCCGAGGGAGGCCACCTGCCGCACGAGCGTGCTCGACACGTGCGCGTGGGCGGGATCCGGCAGCATGAACACGGTTTCGACGCCGGCGAGGCTGCGGTTCATCAGCACCATCGGGGTCTCGTACGCGACATCGATCTGGGAACGGATGCCCTTCACGAGCACCGACGCGCCAACCTCCGTGCAGTAGTCGACGAGCAGCCCGACCGACCAGGACGCGACGAGGATGTTGTCCGGGATGTCCGGATCCTCCGCCAGCGACTTCTGGATCAGGCCGACGCGCTCCGAGAGCGGCAGCATGGCGTTCTTCCCCGGGTTGTGCACGACGAGCACATGCACCTCATCGAACACGCCGGCGGCGCGCCGGATGACGTCGAGATGCCCCAGGGTCACGGGATCGAACGATCCGGGGACGACTGCGATCTTACTCATGGCTCTAGCCTAGCCGCCCGCGCCTTAGAGTCCGTGCTGTTTCGCGAAGATCACGGCGTGGACCCGGTCGCGCAGCTGCAGCTTCGCGAGCACGCGGCCGACGTGGGTCTTGACCGTCGACTCGGAGAGGAACAGCTCGCCGCTGATCTCCCCGTTGTTCTTCCCCTCGGCGATGAGCCGCAGCACGTCGAGCTCGCGCTCGGTGAGCACGTCGAGCTCGGGCGCGAGCCCCGCCGCGTCGGCCGGAACGGGGGCGCCGGGCGCGGCGAAGCCGAGGCCGCCGTGCGGAGCCCCGCCCTCCTGCGGCAGCGTGCCGTTCAGGCGCAGCTGCTCGAGGAGGCGCTTCGTGACGCTCGGCGCCATGGTCGCGTCACCCGCGGCCACCCGACGGATCGCGTCGACGAGCTCGGTCGGCCGCGCGTCCTTCAGCAGGAAACCGCTCGCGCCCGCTTGGATCGCGCCCGTCGCGTACTCGTCGAGGTCGAAGGTGGTGAGCACCACGACGCGGACGCTCGGGAAGCGCTCGACCACAGCGCGTGTCGCGTCGATCCCGTTCATCCCGGGCATGCGCACGTCCATGAGCACGATGTCGCACCCCGCGCTGGGGCCCGCCTCGGCGAGCCGCGCGAGCTGCGCCAGCGCGTCCTCGCCGTCGATCGCCTCGGCGACAACGTCGATGCCGGGCTCCCCGAGCAGGACGAGACGGAATCCCGTGCGGATGAGCTCCTGGTCGTCCACGAGCATCACGCGGATCGGGGTGTCAGTCATTCGGTCGGCTCCTCTGTTCTGCGCGAGGGATCGCGCTCTGCGGGGACGGGGACGTGCGGGGTCTGCGCTGCCGCGCTCACGGGGAGGACGGCCCAGAGCCGCCACCCACCGCCCGCGGGCTCGGGCACCGGCCCGGATTCGATGTGGCCGCCAAAGACGCGGGCCCGCTCGCTGAGCCCCGCAAGGCCGCGGCCGGATCCGACACCGACGACGGGGCGGACGGAGCCCGCGGCGCGGCCGAAGTCGCGCACCTCGACACTCGTGCGATCGGCGTAGCGCGTCACCTCGACGCGCGCGCGAGCCCCGGTGCCCGCGTAGCGGAGCACGTTGGTGAGACCCTCCTGCACGACCCGATAGACGGCGAGCTCCTGGCCGCGATCGCCCGAGGCCTCACCGGAGACCGTGAGCGACACCCGAAGCCCCGCGCTCGTGAAGCTCTGCACGAGCGCCGGGAGCTCCTGCACTCCCGGCTGCGGCACGAGCTCGGCCCGTTCCTCGGGCGAGTGGAGCGCCCCGAGCAGGCGGCGCATCTCCCCGAGCGCTGTGCGCCCGGTCTCGGCGCTGCGGTGCATCGCATCGGCGGCCGCCGCGGGCGCGGCCTCGGCTGCGCGCGCGGCGCCCTCGGACAGCGCGATCATGACGGACACGGAGTGCGCCACGATGTCGTGCATCTCGCGAGCGATCCGGGACCGCTCCTCCGCGACGGCGAGCTGCGCGAGCTGATGCCGCTCACGGGCGAGCTGGTGCGCGCGGTCGATGATCGCTTCCAGGTAGCGCCTCCGGTTGCCGAGGTTGATGCCGAGCAGCAGGATCGCGAGCAGCCAGAGCGAGGTGAGCAGGCTGATCGCGATGAACTCGTTGACCGAGCGCACCACGCCCATGTCCGCCGTGATGACGCCAACGGGGCCGGTCTGGCTCAGCTGCTCCGCTGCGCGGCGGGAATCGAGCGCGAGCTGCAGCAGCGAGCCGACGACGGCGATGGCGTAGCCGAGCCAGCCCGCGGCAACGCTGCGGTACACGGGCACCGCGTAGATCATGAAGAGCAGCGCGACCCCGTTCGCGAGCCCCTGCATCCCCTGCTCACCGAACATCACGAGCACGACGACGATGAGTCCGGCGAGCGGGTAGCGCCTGCGGAAGAAGAGCGCCGTGGCGACCACAGCCACTCGGATCACGGTGAGCGGCCAGAGCGGCCAGTCGAGGTAGGGCGGGATCCCGAACCACGTCTCGGGATCGGCGGTGCCGCTCCAGTCCGCTGCGGCGAGCAGGTCGAGCAGTACCCCGAAGAGGCTGCCGAGCACGAACCAGACGACGATGAAGACGTCGACGACGACGGGGTGCGCCGCGAGCGCCCGGCGAATGACGCCGGGCGGTCGCGGGAGGCGCACCTCGGCTTCGCTGATCACGCCTCTAGCCTAACTTCTGTGCGCGGAACGGGGGCTCGCGCCGCTAGCGTGCGTCGCGGCGCTTGAACAGGATCGCCGCGGGGACCACCGTGACCGCCGCCCAGATCACCATCGCGACGAGCGCCTGCCAGAAGCCGGGCTCCATCGGGAGCTCCGTGATGCCCTGGGAGAGCGTGCCGCCGAGCGGCGTCGGCAGGTACGCGCTCGCCGTGCCGACCCATTCCCAGCCGGTCATGCTGAGCACCTGGAAGACGATCGGGAGCACGAAGGTGATCCCGGCAACGACGGCGATGCCGCCGGCGGTCGAGCGGAGCAGCGCCGCGACGCCGAAGGCGAAGAGCGAGATGAGCACAAGGTAGGCGATCGTACCGAGCGCGCCGGTGACGACGGGGCGGCTCGTGAGCTGCGCGGCCGCATCCGGGGTGCAGATGATGGCGACCGCGAGCCCGCCCACGACGAGGAGCGTGGCCGTCAGCGCGGAGACGACGGCGAGCACGAGCGCCTTCGCCAGGAACACGGGCGTCCGCTTCGGCACGGCCGCCAGCGTCGACAGGATCATGCCGCTCGAGTACTCGCTGGAGATCGCGAAGACGCCGAGCACGCCGAAGATGAGCGCGAGGAACGGTGCGGAGAGCGTGCTGGAGAGGAGCAGGTAGCTCTGCAGGCCAGCTTCGCCCCCGCCGAACATGGCGTCTCCGGCGCGCATCTCGGCGCTCCACAGCACGGCGATGAGCGTGCTGATGCCGAGCCCGGAGAGGACGGTGATCAGGAGGGTGAGGCGCACCGAGAGGAGCGAGGAGAGCTTGATCCGCTCGCTGCGGAGCACGCCGCCGAAGGTCTGGCGGTGACCGGGCAGCGGAGCCCGCATGGCGGCGGTGGGCTGAGGTGCGGGAGCGGAGCTGCCGTCGATGATGAGCGTGGAGGTCATGAGAAATTCCTTGTCTACCGTGGCCCGGGCTACGCTGCGGCGTACTCGAGCTCGGAGCGGGTGAGTTCCAGGTAGGCGTCCTCGAGGCTGGCCGCGATGGGGCTCAGCTCGTGGAGCACGACACCGTTCGCCGCGGCGACGGCGCCGATCTCCGGGGCGGAGAGGCCCGAGACCGTGAACGCTTCGTCCCCGGCCGGCTCGAGCGTCGCGGTGGTCTCGGGGAGCGACATGAGAAGCGAGGCGAGGCGGGCGGCCTCGGGGCTCCGCACCGTCACCCGCTGCTGGCGCCCGCCCGCGATGAAGTCACCGATCGGCGCGTCGGCCACCACGCGGCCGCGGCCGAGCACGATCACGTGGTCGGCGGTCTGCGCCATCTCGCTCATGAGGTGGCTTGACAGCAGCACCGTGCGGCCCTCGCTCGCGAGGTGACGCACGAGCTGCCGCACCCAGAGCACCCCGTCGGGGTCGAGGCCATTGACCGGCTCGTCGAGGATGAGCACCCGCGGATCCCCGAGGAGCGCCGCGGCGATGCCGAGCCGCTGCCCCATGCCGAGCGAGAAGCCGCCGACACGCTTGTTCGCGACGGCGCCGAGGCCCGTCTGCTCGAGCACCTCGTGGACGCGGCGATCGGGGATCCCGTGCGTCGCAGCGAGTGCGCGGAGGTGGCTGCGCGCCGTGCGGCCCGGGTGCACGCCCTTCGCGTCGAGCAGCGCGCCCACCTCGTGGAGCGGGGCGGGAAGGTCGGCGTAGCGGCGGCCGTGGACGGTCACGGTGCCAGCGCTCGGCCGGTCGAGGCCGACCATGAGCCGCATGCTCGTGGACTTGCCCGCGCCGTTCGGGCCCAGAAAGCCCGTCACCTGGCCGGGCTGGATCGTGAAGCTGACGTCGTCGACGGCGAGCTTGCCGCCGTACCGCTTGCTCAGGCCGCGTGCCTCGATCATGGATCCTCCTCGGAGTCGTGTGCCGGAGTTCCGGCGATACTTCCAAGGTAGGGAGCGCGGCGGCCGCGCACATCGGCCGCGAGTGCCTCAGTCGGTGGTACCCAGGTATGAATCCGGGGACGGGCTCACGACTTTGCGAGGTTGTCGAGGTGACCGGCCTCGCGCTCACTCGTGAGGAGCGCGGCGAGCTCGGGAGCGGAGACGAGCTCGGGATCCCGTTCGAGCAGTTCGCCCGCGAGCTCGCGGGTGCGGATGATCAGTTCCCCGTGCTCGACGACGCGGAGCAGTCGCAGCGTGGAACGGCCTCCCGACTGCTCCGTGCCGAGGATGTCGCCCTCGCGGCGCAGTTCGAGATCGACCTCGGCAAGGGCGAAACCGTCGGAGGTCGCGGCGATCGCGTCGATGCGCTCTCGGGCGACCGATCCCTGCTCCGCGGTCGTCATGAGGAGGCAGAGACCGGCGTGCGCGCCTCGGCCCACGCGGCCGCGCAGCTGGTGGAGCTGGGAGATGCCGAATCGGTCCGCGTCGCGCACGATCATGATCGTCGCGTTCGGCACGTTCACCCCCACCTCGATGACCGTCGTCGCGACGAGCAGCTGCACCTCCCCAGCCGCGAACGCCTGCATCACTCGGTCCTTCTCGGGGCCGGACATGCCGCCGTGCAGCCCGGCGATCGCGATGCCCGCAAAGTCCGCCCGCGCGCGGAGCTCGGCGACAGTGTCCTCGACGTTGGCGATGGGCCGGGGCTGCTCCCCCGCCCGCGCGTCGGCCCGCGCGGCGCCGTCCGCCGCGCCGTCCTCGTCCGCGGCGAGCTCTTCGCCCGCTTCGACCTCGCCCGCGGCGATCGCGGGGCAGACGACATAGACCTGCCGGCCCGCGCGGATGTCCTCAACAGCGCGGGCCCAGACCCGGGCGGCGCGGTTCGGCATCTCGAGCTCGGGCACGGCAAACGTCTCGATGCCCTGGCGCCCAGGCGGCAGCTCGCGGATGGTCGTGACCTCCAGGTCACCGAAGGCGGTGAGCGCCACCGTGCGCGGGATCGGCGTCGCGGTCATGGCGAGCACGTGCGGCTGCGCCCCCTTCCTGCGCAGCGCCTCGCGCTGCTCGACGCCGAAGCGGTGCTGCTCGTCGACGACGATGAGGCCGAGATCCGCGAACATCACGGCGTCGCCGAGCAGCGCGTGCGTGCCGACGGCAATCAGCGACGCTCCGGCCGCGATCGCGAGCAGCGTGCGCTTGCGCTCCGCGGCGGGCATCCGGCCGGTGAGGAGCACGGGCTGCAGCTCGGCCACGAGCTCGGGGCCGAGGGCCTCGCAGATGGAGCGGAAGTGCTGCGACGCGAGCACCTCGGTGGGAGCGAGCAGGGCGCTCTGCCCCGCGCTCCCGGCGACCTGGAGCATCGCCCGCAGGGCAACGAGGGTCTTGCCGGAGCCGACCTCGCCCTGCAGGAGGCGGTGCATGGGGTGCGGCTCCGCGAGGTCCGCGGCGATCGCTGCTCCCGCCGCCCGCTGGTCGCCCGTGAGCGCGAACGGGAGCGCGGCGTCGAAGCGTTCGAGCGCGGCACCCCCGTGCGGGCGCGGGGTGCTCTGCTCGGCCGCGGCTCGGCGGCGGCGGTCGAGGAGTGCGAGCTGCAGTTCGAAGGCCTCGCGGAAGCGCAGGCTGTCGCGAGCCGCGCGCCAGTCGGCGTCGTGCTCGGGGCGGTGGACGAGCTCGATCGCCCGGTGGAGCGGGAGCAGGCCTTCGCCGCGGAGCAACTCGCTGGGGAGCGGATCCGGGACGGGCCCGAGGGCGTCGAGGGCGAGCTCGATCGCCCGCTGCACCGTCCAGCTCGGCACCTGCGCCGTCGCCGGGTAGATCGGCACGGGCGTCTCGGCCCAGGCCTTCGCCGCGGCCTCGTCGAGCTGCTCGCCGCCGGGCGCGTCCTCCCGGTTGTCGAAGAGCTCGTACTCGGGGTGCTGCAGCTGGAGCTGGCCTCGGTACTCGCTCACTTTGCCGGCGAAGATGCCCCGACGCCCGGAGATCAATTCGCGGGCGCGCCACTCCTGGTTGAAGAACGTGAGCGTGAGCGACCCCGTTCCGTCGGTGATGCGCACCTCGAGGATGCTGCCGCGTCGTCGCTGCATGAAGCGCGTGCGCACGTCGAGCACCTGGGCGACGACGGTGATCTGCTCGCCGAGCGGCAGCCCGGAGAGCGGCGTGAGCTCCCCCCGGCGGGAGTAACGGCGCGGCACGTGCATCACGAGATCGCCGACGGTCTTCATGCCGAATGACTTCTCGAGCGGTTTCGCGGTGCGCGCACCGACCACTCCGGAGAGATCCGTCTCGAGCGTGACCTGCGACATGCTCCCAGCGTAGCGCCGACCACCGACATCGCGACTGCGCAGCAGCGGCTGCGGCGGGGGTGCCGTCGCCCGCGGTACCCTCGGAGGGTGACCAGGATTATTGCGGGAGCCGCCGGCTCGCTCCGACTTGCCGTGCCGAAATCGGGGACCCGTCCGACGAGCGATCGGGTGCGCGAGGCGATCTTCTCGGCGCTCGAGTCGTGGGAGCTTGTCCGGGGCGCCCGCGTGCTCGATCTCTACGCCGGTTCGGGCGCGCTGGGCCTCGAGGCGGCGAGCCGTGGCGCGCGCACGGTCGCGCTCGTCGAGAAGCACGCCGCCGCCGCGCAGATCACGACGCAGAACGTGCGCGTCGTCGAGCGGGCCTTCGCCGCGGGCGACGCGCCGGAGATCTCGGTCGTGCGGCAGAGCGTGCAGACCTATCTCGACGACGCAGGCGCGCGCGGCGCCCGCGCAGCGTGGGACGTCGCGCTCCTCGATCCGCCCTACGACCTCGGCGAGGAGGAGCTGACCGCGAACCTCACCGCTCTGCTCCCCCTGCTCGCCCCCGATGCCGTCGTGCTCGTGGAGCGCAGCTCGCGCAGCCCCGAGCCGCGGCTTCCCACCGGCCTCGTGCCGCTGCGGGAGAAGCGCTACGGCGAGACCGCCCTCTGGTGGTCGGAGCCGGATCCTGCCTAGAAAATAGGGCAGAACCGGCGTATTCTTGACGTATGCCTAATAATTTGGTCAAGCGCCGCTGGACGACCGAGCGCTGGGAAGCGCACATCGGCGAGCAGCTCCGGCGCGCGCGGCGCGACGAGGGCTGGTCGCAGGCCGAACTCGCGCGGCGCGCGAACGTGAACCGGAACTCGGTGAGCGCGCTCGAACGCGGCGAGGGATCCTCCCTCTCAACGCTCATCCGGGTCGTGCGCGCGCTCGGCCGCGGCGACTGGCTCGACGAGCTCGCACCGGATCCCGGCCCGAGCCCGATGGCGCTCCTGCGCGAACAGCAGCGCGAGCGCGGCGGCGGGACGGGGGGCCGGGCATGACCTTCACGAGAGTCGAAGTGCTCGAGGTGCGGGCCTGGGGCGAGACCGTTGGCGCGCTCTCGAGCGGCCGAGGCGGCATCGCGGCGTTCGAGTACGCGCCGGGCTGGCGCGAACGGGAGCTCGCGCCGATCCTCATGCCGACGCGGCCGCGCGGTCGCGTCTGGCGCTTCCCGGACCTCCCGCCTGAGACGTTCCACGGCCTGCCGCCCATGATCGCCGACGCGGCGCCCGATCGCTTCGGCAACGCGGTGATCGCGGCGGCTCTCGCACGGCAGGGCGTGCTGCCGAGCGAGGTGCGTCCCATCGACCGCCTCGCCTATGTCGGTGAGCGCGCGATGGGCGCCCTCACCTTCCACCCCGCGCAGTCGCCCGGCGAAACCGCGTCCTCGCTCGAACTCGCGCAGCTCGTCGAGGCCGCACGCGCGGCCGTCCACGGCTCCCTCGACGCCGATGCCCGCACCAGCGCGGTGAACGACCTCCTCCAGGTCGGCAGCTCGGCGGGCGGCGCCCGCCCCAAGGCCATCATCGCGTGGAACCGCGGCACCGACGAGATCCGCGCGGGCGGGATCAGCGCACCCGCGGGCTTCGAGCAGTGGCTCCTGAAGTTCGACGGCGTGGGCGCCGACGCCCAACTCGGCACCACGGGAGAGTACGGGCGCACCGAGTACGCCTACTCGCTCATGGCGGCCGCGGCGGGCATCGATATGGCCGAGTGCCGGCTACTCGAAGAGGGCGGACGGGCGCACTTCATGACCCGGCGCTTCGACCGGCCCGGCACCGCGGGCGAGCGGCTGCACCTGCAGTCGCTCTGCGCCCTCTCGGGCGCCGATTTCAACGCGCTCGGCACGCACGACTACGCGACCCTGTTCCTCGTGGCCGAGGAGCTCGGTCTCGAGGTCGGCGAGCAGCTCTTCCGGCGGGCCTGCTTCAACGTGCTCGCCGCGAACAACGACGATCACACGAAGAACCACGCGTTCACGATGGACTCGGCGGGCGAGTGGCGCCTCTCCCCCGCGTACGATCTCACCTTCGCGTACAGCCCGACGAGCGTCTGGCTGCGCCAGCACCTGATGTCGGTCAACGGCCGCTTCGAGCAGATCACGGCCCGCGACCTCCTGAGCCTCGCGGATCAGTTCTCCGTGCCCGGGGCCCGCGGCATCCTCGCCGAAGTGGGCGAGGCCGTGGCGCAATGGCCGGAGTTCGCGCGCGCGAGCGGCATCTCCGCGGACCGGATCGCGGAGGTCGGCGCCCGGCTGGACGCCGTTCGGCGGGAGCTCGGCTAGCCCCCGCGCCCCTCCGCCACACCGCGGAAGATCGGGTCGACTGTGATCCGGTATCCGGGTCGAATACCGGATCAGAGTCGACCGAATCTGGGCGTGGGGGCAGCGCAACGGGCGGAGCGGGGCAGCACAGCGCAGCAGCGCAGCGCGGCAGCGCAGCGGAGCGGGCAGAGCGGGCAGAGCGGGCGCGCGGCGGCACGCGCGGGCGGCAAACGCCGAACGGCCCCCGGGATCGCAGGATCCCGGGGGCCGTTCGATTGAGCGCAGCGCTTAGCGCGGCAGGAGGGTGTACTTCGACGAGAGGAACTCGTGGATGCCCTCGAAGCCGCCCTCGCGGCCGAGGCCCGACTGCTTGAGGCCGCCGAAGGGGGCCGCAGCGTTCGAGACGAGGCCCGTGTTGAGGCCCATCATGCCGCTCTCGAGCTTCTCGATCATGCGGTGGCCACGGTGGATGTTCTCCGTGAACACGTAGCTGATGAGGCCGTACTCGGTGTTGTTCGCGATCTCGACCGCCTCCTCCTCGGTGGAGAAGCGGATCACGCCGAGGAGCGGTCCGAAGATCTCCTCGCGCATGATGGCCGACTGCGGCGTCAGGTGATCGACGACGGTGGGCTGGAAGAAGTTGCCCGGGCCGTCGATCGCCTCGCCGCCCGTGACGACGGTCGCACCGGTGTCCACCGCGTCCTGCACGAGACGCGCGGTGTTGGCCACTGCCTTGTCGTCGACGAGGGCGCCGATGTCGAAGCCCTCCTCGGCGCCGCGGCCGACCGAGAAGGCGGCAACCTTCTCGCTCACGCGGCGCACGAACTCATCGGCGACCGACTCGTGGACGATGACGCGGTTCGCCGCGGTGCACGCCTGGCCGATGTTGCGGAACTTCGCGAGCATCGCACCCTCGACGGCGCGGTCGAGATCAGCGTCCTCGAACACGATGAAGGGAGCGTTGCCGCCGAGCTCCATCGAGGTGCGGAGCACGTTCTGCGCCGCCGCCTCGAGCAGCTTGACGCCCACGGGGGTCGAGCCCGTGAAGCTGAGCTTGCGCAGGCGGGGATCCGAGAGGATCGCGCTCGACTGGGCGCTCGACTTCGACGTGGCGACGACGTTCACGACACCGGCGGGGAGGCCGGCCTCTTCGAGCAGCTGCGCGAAGAAGATCGTGGTGAGCGGCGTGAGCGCGGCGGGCTTGATGACCACGGTGCAGCCGGCGGCCAGCGCCGGAGCGATCTTGCGGGTCGCCATCGCGAGGGGGAAGTTCCACGGGGTGATGAAGTAGCAGGGGCCCACGGGGAGGTGCGAGACGAGCATGTTGCCCGTGCCCTCGGGGTTCTGCCGGTAGTCACCCTGCACGCGGACGGCCTCTTCCGAGAACCAGCGCAGGAACTCGCCGCCGTAGTTGACCTCGCCGCGAGCCTCGGCGATGGGCTTGCCCATTTCCATGCTCATGAGGAGCGCGAACTCCTCCTTGCGCTCCATGAGGAGGTCAAAGGTGCGGCGGAGGATGTTCGAGCGCTCGCGAGCGGGCGTCGCCGCCCAGCTGTCCTGCGCGGCGACTGCGGCGTCGAGCGCCCGCACGGCGTCCTCGACGGTCGCGTCGGCGATCGACTTGATGACCTCGCCGGTGGCGGGATCGTGCACGTCGAGGGTCGCACCCGACGTCGCGGGCTCCCAGGTCCCGCCGATGCCGAGGCCGGACTGGACGCGGTCGAGCAGTTCCTGCTCGTTGGGCTTCAGAGCCATGATTCAGTGTCCTTTCGGGGTGGACTTAGGCGTTCGCTGCGAGAGCGTCCGCGACGATCTGCAGGCCCTCGCGGAGCAGCTCGTCGGAGATCGAGAGCGGCGGGAGGAAGCGGACCACGTTGCCGTAGGTGCCGCAGGTGAGGAGGATGACGCCCTCGTTGGCTGCGTGCTTGGCGATGGCGCCGGTGAGCGCGGCGGCGGGCTTCATGGAGCCCGACTCGACGAACTCGACAGCCATCATGGCGCCGCGGCCGCGGATGTCGCCGATGCGGTCATCGGTCTTCTGGAGCTCGGTGAAGAACTCGGTGATGATCGCACCGATCTCGCTGGCACGAGCCGCGAGGTTCTCCTTCTCGTAGGTCTCGATCGTCGCGAGCGCTGCGGCGCACGAGATCGGGCTACCCGTGTAGGTGCCGCCGAGGCCGCCCGCGTGAGCGGAGTCCATGATCTCGGCGCGGCCGGTCACGGCCGACAGGGGCAGGCCGCCTGCGATGCCCTTCGCGGTGGTGACGAGGTCGGGGACGACACCCTCGTGGTTCGCGGCGAACAGGTCACCCGTGCGCGCGAAGCCGGTCTGCACCTCGTCGAGGATGAAGACGACGCCGTTGGCGGTCGCCCACTCCTGGAGTGCGGGGAGGAAGCCCTCGGCGGGAGCGATGAAGCCGCCCTCACCCTGGATGGGCTCGATGATGATCGCGGCGAGGTTCGCGGCGCCGACCTGCTTCTCGATCTGCGTGAGCGCGACCTCGGCTGCCTCGGCGCCCGTCAGGCCGTCGCGGTAGGGGTAGGAGGTCGCCACGCGGGTGATCTCGGGCGCGAAGGGACCGAAGCCGTCCTTGTACGGCATGTTCTTCGCCGTCATGCCCATGGTGAGGTTGGTGCGGCCGTGGTACGCGTGGTCGAAGACGACGACGCCGTTCTTCTTGGTGTAGTGGCGAGCGATCTTGATCGCGTTCTCCACGGCCTCGGCGCCGGAGTTGAAGAGTGCGGAGCGCTTCTCGTGATCGCCGGGGGTGAGCTCGTTCAGCTTCTCGGCGACCTGCACGTAGCCCTCGTAGGGGGTCACGGTGAAGCAGGTGTGGGTGAA
The DNA here is from genome assembly GCF_000633415.1 of Leucobacter sp. PH1c. Taxonomy (GTDB): domain Bacteria; phylum Actinomycetota; class Actinomycetes; order Actinomycetales; family Microbacteriaceae; genus Leucobacter. The sequence continues at coordinate 214,069 of NZ_AYMV01000007.1, forward strand.
CTGCTGGACCTGCGCGGTCACGGCCTCGACGACGGCGGGAGCCGAGTTGCCGACACCGGTCACGGCGATGCCGGAGCCGAGGTCGATGAGCGAGTTGCCGTCGGCGTCAACCATGACGCCGCCGCCTGCTGCGACGATCGAGACGGGGAGCGCCACGCCGACACCGGCGGCAACGGCGGCGTTCTTCCGCGCGAGGAGCTCCTGCGACTTCGGGCCGGGGATGCTGGTAACGAGCTTGCGCTCCTGCGGGAGCGAGGGGCCGCCGATGACATCGACCATGAGTGATTCTCCTTGCGTTGCTGTCGCGCGGGCGGCACCCCGCTCGCGCGTCCAAATGATTCGGGTTCAGCATAACGCCAGGACGCACGCCACTGATGTGCCAGAATGGCGAGCAGAGGCACTGGCTTTCGACAGATCGGCACCGGAGTGTCACCGGTGGGACAGGAGCGATTCATGCAGCTCGAACACGCCCGGAACACCGAGGCCGCCACGCCGCGGCCGACGATCGAACTCGGCGAGCTGCTGCACCAGTATCAGCTCGGCCTCGTGCTCATCGCGGGCACCGACGCGGACACCGCCACCCGCCCGGTCCAGTGGGTCCACGTGAGCGAGCTGGAGGATCCCACCCCCTTCCTCACCCCGCGCACCGTGCTCCTCACGACCGGCGCGCGCTTCGACGCCATGCAGGCGCAGGACGAGGCGGACGCCTACATCCGGGGCCTCGTGGACGCCGGCGTGACGGCGCTCGGGGTCGCGATCGGCCTGCACTGGGACCGCGTCCCCGCGCCCGTCGTCGCCGCCTGCGATCGCTTCGGTCTGCCGCTCTTCCGCGTGCCCTACGACACCGCGTTCATCGAGATCGTGCAGACGGCCGCTCGGCTCATCGACGCGCAGACTCGGGATCGGGATCTCTGGGCCATCGACTCGCAGCGCGCCGTGACCGCGGCGTCGCTGCACCGCGACGGCCTCGGCGCCGCGGTGCGGGAGGCCGCAGCGCGGCTCGGCAAGTGGGTCGGCGTCACCGACCGCTCGGGCCGACTCGTCGAGTTCGCCCCGCAGGAGGCGCGCTCCGCGATCCGCGCGGAGTGGATCCAGCGCGAGACGCGGCACCTCATCTCCCGCGGGCTGAGCGCCGGGCGCATCGGCGCAGCCTCGGGCGGCGGGCTCCAGATGCAGGCGCTCGGCCGCCAGGGGCAGGTGCTCGGCGTGCTCGTCGTCGAGGATCGCGGAGCACCCGACAACGCCGAGCGCACCCTCCTCGGCCTCGTGGGCGCGCTCGCCACCGTGCAGCTCGAGCACCGCAGCGGCATGGATGCGGCGCAGGCCTCCCTGCGCGGCGCGATCCTCCACCTGCTCGTCGCCGAGCAGTTCGCGCTCGCAGAGCGGCTCTCGGAGGGTGCGCTGATCCGGATCCCGAGCGGGGCCGTCGCCGCCGTGCGCTACCGCGGACCCATTGAGCCCGATCCGAGCTTCGCCGAGGACCTCTACTCGCTCGATGCGGGGAGCCCGGGCCTCATCGGCGCGCTGTACGCGGACGCCCCGCTGATCGTCACGGAGACGCGGCACCTCCCGGTGGTGAAGCGGCTCCTCGTGGCGCACCGGCTTCCCGCTGGCATCTCCGAGCGCGGCACGCTCAGCGGCGTCGTCGGGCTGAGCGAGCTCGTCGGGCAGGCGGACCGCGCGCTCGAGGCCGCGCTCGGCACCGACGCCGAGGTCCCCGTCGAGTATCGGCCGGAGCTCCACGGCGGGATCCTGCGGCTCCTCGCCGCCCAACCCGAGGCGAGCGCGCGGGCTGCGGCGCTCCTCGCGCCCGTTCGGCACCACGACGAGCGGCATGACGATCGGATCGAGGAGAGCCTCTCCACGTGGCTCGCGCACCACGGGCAGACGAGCCCCGCCGCCACCGAGCTCGGGATCCATCGCCACACGCTGAAGTCGCGCGTGCAGACCGCGGCGAGCCTGCTCCAGCTCGATCTCGACTCCCCCGATGCTCGCGCCGAGCTCTGGGCGGCGCTCCGCGTGCTCGCGGCCGACTCGGCGGCCGAGCCGGGGCGACGCTGACGCGAGGCGGTGCCGAGGCGAGCCGGGCTAGGCCAGCGCTGCGGTGAAGTGCGCCTCGACGTCGACCGAGACCACAATGTCCTGCACATCGACCTCGACGCGCGGCGCGTCCGCCGCCATCGCGAAGCGCGGCGCCCCCACGGGCATGATCCCTCCCCCGCCGAGCTCCGCATCGCGGAGCTGCACAAGTGCCAGCTCGGCGGCACCGATGGCGGCGGCGTAGTCCCCCGCGGTCGTGCGGGCGTCAGCGACCGCCGCAGCTCGCAGTTCCCGCAGGACGCTCGTGCGCCGCGCGTCGCTCAGCTTCCAGTTCAGCCGCGGGTCGACGCCCGTCTCCGCGAGTTCGGTCGTGAGCGCCCCCACCTGCTCGAGGGCACTGAGCTCGATCGCGATGCTCACGGACGCGCGGTGCTCCACCACCTGCTCCCCGCGCTCATCGCGCCAGCTGTTCGTGTACGTCGACAGCGCATCCGCGCTGAAGCTCTCCGCCGCGCCGCTCGCGACGAGCTGCTGCGCGCGCTCCACGAGCCGCGCGTGCTGGGCGGCCGCCTCGGCGACGACGGCGCGCCGCTCAGTGCCGACGTGGGAGGTGCTCAGCGCCAGCTCCACGCGATCGGCCGGGAGACGGCGCTCCGCATGGCCGGAGACCAGGATCTGCGGTGCCGGATTCGCGCTCGTCGTCTGCCCCATCACTCGTCTCCCCTGCTCGCGATCACGCGACGGTGCGTCGCGCGGAGGCCTGCGCCTCTGCGGCCACTGTACTCCGGCGTCTACGCGCCGGGCCAGCGCACGACGTAGGGATCCCAGCCCCGCCCGGGTGTCGCCGTGTCGTCGAGCAGTACGCCGTGCGCTGCCGCCTCGCGGACCTCCCCGATCGGCGCGAATCCGGCGGGCAGCTCGATCCCCACGGGGAATGCTGCAAGCAGACCGTGATCCTCGCCGCCGCTCAGCATCGCCTCGACGGGCACCGGGATCCCCTGCTGCAGGCCGTAGCCCGTGCGCAGCAGCTCGGACGAGAGCGCGATCGCCACGCCGCTCGCCCGTGCCATGCGCTCCGCGTCGATGGAGAGCGAATCGGACACGTCCATCATGGCGCTCGCCCCGGCCAGGGCTGCAACGCGTCCGAGTGGGATCGGTGGCGCCGGTGCGAGCTGCGCGGCGAGGATCTCGGGGTGCGCGGCCCAGAGCCCGGCGAGCGGCTCGGAACTCGCCGTTCCCTCCGCGTCGGCGGCCTCCGCGAAGAGGAGGGAGAGGCCCATACCCGCGAGCCCCAGTTCTCCCGCATAGGCGACGACGTCGCCGGGGCGCGCCCCAGCGCGGGTGACGGCCGCCACCTCGCCGAGTTCCCCCAGCGCGGTCACCGCCGCGGTGATCACGGGCGCTGTGCCGAGGTCGCCGCCGACCACACCGCAGCCGGGAGCCAGCGCGCGGCAGGCCGCGGCCATGCCCTCGGCGATCTCCTCGAGGAGCGATACGGGCGTGTCGCGCGGCACCGCGAGCGCGAGCGTGAGCGCGGTCGGGCGGGCGCCCATCGCGGCGACGTCGGAGAGGTTCGTCGCCGCGAGCTTCCACCCGAGCTCGAAACCGCTGTGCCACGCCGCACGGAAGTCAGGGCCCTCGATCATCGTGTCGGTCGTGACGACCAGCCGGCCCCGCACCGCGAGAACCGCGCAGTCATCGCCGGGACCGAGCTCGGCCGCGTCGGCCGGTTCGAGCCTCGCCAGGACTCGTCGGAGCACGCCGTGCTCGCCGAGCTCCCCCACTGTCTGCGTCATGCTCTCAAACTACCCCAGCCGGGGAAGCGCGGATCGCTCCCCACGAATCCTCCAAGTGAGTGCAGCTAGGCTGAGAGGGTGACCTCGCACGTTCGTTCCCGTCGCCCCTCCGTCCGCCCCGTCGCCGCGCTCCTCTCGGTCGGCGCGATCGCCTCGATCCTCACCGGCTGCGCCGGAACGGTCCCCATGGAGCCTGCTGCGGACGCGAACAATCCGGCCTGCGCGGACGTGACGGTGCGCCTGCCCGACTCCGTGGCCGGCGAGGGGCGTCGTTCGACGACGGCGCAGGCGACGGGCGCGTGGGGCGGCGACGCCGCCGTGCAGCTCGTCTGCGGGGTCGAGCCGAGCGGACCGACGACCGACACGTGCGTGAACGTGAACGGCGTGGACTGGATCATCGATGACTCGGCCGCGCCGATCTACCGTTTCGAGGCGTACGGGCGCGATCCCGGGCTCGCGGTGTTCGTCGATTCGAACCAGGTCTCCGGCACGGAGGCCATCGTCGACCTGAGCGCCGTCGCGAAGGAACTGCCGCAGACGCGCAAGTGCCTCGCGCTCTCCGACAGCCTGGACATCACCAAGCAGAAGTAGCCGGGGCACGGCGGGGCTGAGGCGCCCCACCGTGATCCCCGAGCGGCTCAGTAGGCCGGGCGCTTCTCGATCGCGAGCTCGATGAGCTCCGTGATGAGGTCGCGATAGCTCATCCCGGACTCCTCCCAGAGCCGCGGGTACATCGAAATGGGAGTGAAGCCCGGCAGCGTGTTGATCTCGTTCAGCACGGGGCCGTCTTCGGTAAGGAAGAAGTCGATTCGCGCGTGGCCCGCGCACTGCGTGACCTCGTAGGCGCGCACCGCGGCGTCGCGAATCGCCGCGAACTCGGCGTCCGTGACCTGGGCGGGCAGCGCGAGCTCCACGCCGGCGGCGCCGAGGTACTTCGCCTCGAAGTCGTAGAACTCGCGTCCGGTGAACACGATCTCGCCGATCACGGAGCTCGTGCGAGGCGCAGCCGTGCCGCGGCCCTCGAGCACCGCGATCTCGACCTCGCGGCCCGTCACCCCGGACTCCACGAGCACCGTGCGGTCCTCCGCGAAGGCGATCTCGAGCGCCGCGGGGATCTCCGCCGCGCTCGTGACGCGGCTCACGCCGACGCTCGATCCCGCGCGGGCGGGCTTCACGAAGAGCGGGTAGCGGAGCTCGGCGTCGATCCGGCCGACGAGACCGGGGTCGGCGTCCACCTGCTCGCGGGTCACCGTGACCCAGGGCGCCACGCCGATGCCGGCGTCGGCGAGCATCACCTTGACGGCGTGCTTGTCCATGCAGAGCGCGGAGCCGAGCACCCCGCTGCCCACGTAGGGCAGGTCGACGAGGTCGAGCATGCCCTGCACCGTGCCGTCCTCACCGTAGGGGCCGTGGAGCATCGGGAGCACGGCATCGACGTGGCCGAGGCTGCGCAGCGCGCCCGTCTGGTCGATCAGCGTGAGCGACCGGGTCGCGGTCGACGCCGGCCACAGCACCCGGGTGCCGTTGTCGCGCACCTCGGGGAGCGCGCCCGCCTCGAGACGGTACTCGGCGAGGTCGTCCTCCTGCATGAGCACGGTGGCGCCCTGCTTCGTGATCCCGACGAGGATCACGTCGAACAGCTCGCGGTCGATCGAGCGGAGCACGCCCGCCGCGGTGACGCAGCTGATCCCGTGCTCGCTCGATCGCCCGCCGAAGAGGATCACGACGGTGCGGCGCCCGGGCGCGCTCGCGTGCTCGGCTGCGGTCTCGGGCTGGGTCTCGGTCACGCGGGGCTTCCCTTCATACGGTTCACGAATCGCCGCCAGCGGCCGGGCTGGGCCGCATCGAAGCGCTGCTCGGGCCGGGGCACATCGTCCTCGGTCGCGAGGTGGGGGCCGAGGTTCGCCGGCGCCATGGTGCCGCTCAGCACCATCTGCACCTGCTCGACGATCGGCATGACGATCCCGCGCTCCCGCGCGAGTTCGAGCACGGGGGGCACCGAGGTGATGCCCTCGGCGACCTGCTGCATCTGCTCCTTCGTCTCCTCCTGCGAGTAGCCCTGGCCGATGAGCCGGCCCGCGGTGTTGTTCCGCGACAGCGGGGACTGGCAGGTGGCGATGAGGTCGCCCAGGCCGGCGAGGCCGGAGAGCGTCGCCGCGTCCGCCCCGGAGGCGACCGCGAACTCCGTCATCTCCGCGAGGCCGCGCGTGATGATCGCGGCCTTCGTGTTCTCGCCGTAGCCGACACCGTCGACGATGCCGATGGCGAGGGCGATGAGGTTCTTGAGCACTCCGCCGAGCTCCGTGCCGACGACGTCGGTGTTCACGTAAGTGCGGAAGTACGGCGCGGACGCGGCCGTCGCGATCTCCTGGGCGACGGCGAGGTCGGCGCAGGAGGCGACCGCGCCGGTCGGCTGCTCCTTGGCGATCTCGAGCGCGATGTTCGGGCCGGAGACCGCGGCGATGCGCTCGGGCGGCAGGTCGAGCGTGTCGGCGATCACCTCGGACATCCGCATGGTCGTCGACTTCTCGACACCCTTCACGAGGCTCACAAGCACGCTGCGGCGGTCGAGGAACGGCTCGAGATCGAGGAGGTTCTGCCGGAGCGTCTGGCTCGGCACCGCGAGGAACACGAGCTCCGCCCCGCGCAGTGCGGTGCCGAGGTCGCTCGTCGCGGAGAGTCGCTTCGGGAGGTTGATCCCGGGAAGGTACTGCGAGTTCCGCTTCGCGACCTGGATCTCATTCGCGAGCTCGGGCCGCCTCGCCCAGATGGTCACGTCGCACCCGGCGTCGGTAAGCACCTTCGCGAAGGTCGTCCCCCAGCTTCCCGAGCCGATCACCGCGACGCGGCGCCCGCGGTTGCGGCGCGCGTTCACGGTCGGTGCGGCAACTGCCGTGCTGTTCAAAAGCGCCCCGTCTCGCTCTGCTGGTGCTTGCTGGGATCCCAGCGCTCGGCCGGCGCCTGCTCACCACGGAGCTCGGCGAGGAGCGCCGTGATCGCGTCCATGAGCTCGCGCGTCGCCTCGGTGACGATGCGCTGATCGACGGGCTTGCCCGCGTACTTGCTGAGGTCGAGCGGCTCCCCCACCGAGACGTGGATCGTCTTGCGCGGGAAGGGGTGGATGCGCTTGGCGTAGCGCGGCATGAGCTCCTGCGTGCCCCAGTGCGCGACGGGGACGACCGGGATCCCGGACTCGAGCGCGAGCCGGATCGCGCCGCTCTTGCCGCGCATGGGCCAGAGATCGGGATCGCGGGTCAGCGTCCCCTCGGGATACACGATCACGCCGGCCTCACGGGCAATCAGCTCGGCGGCCGCCCCGATCGGATTCGCGCTGCCCGAGCTCGGACGCGCGGCGCCCACCCGCTCGACGGGAATCTGCCCCGATGCGCGAAGCAGCCAGCCGAAGACGGGCACCTTGAAGAGGCTCGCCTTCGCCATGAAGCGCGGCAGCCGACCGAGGTGCCACACCGCGGCACCGACCGCGATCGGGTCGATCTCGCTGTAGTGGTTCGGCGCCAGGATGAAGGGCCCCGTCTGCGGCAGCTTCGACTGGGGAGTGAAGCGGTACCGCACCATGAGCGACCACAGCGGGAGGATGAGCCCCGCCAGGAGCCAGAACACGGACGGTCGCCGTTTCTCCGCAGATGAGCGGCCGCGAATCTTTACCGTGTCAGTCATAACTCACATTATCCCGGAGGCTCGGTCCGACATCGGTATGCCGAACCGAGTCTCCGCAGATCGTTCGATTCAGCTCTCGTAGACGAAGTCCGCGCCGAGCAGCCGGAGCTTCTCGATGAAGTTCTCGTAGCCGCGCGAGATGATGCCAAGGTTCGTGACCTTCGACTGTCCCTCGGCCGTGAGCGCGGCGATGAGGTGGCTGAAGCCGCCGCGCAGATCCGGCACCTCGATGTCGGCGCCACTGAGCGGGGTCGGCCCCGTGATCACGGCGGCCTGCTCGAACTCGCGGCGCATCACGCGGCGCTCGTCTGCGGCAAGACCGTTCTTGTGGACCACGATGTTCGCGCCCATCTGGTTCAGCGCGTCCGTGAAGCCGAAGCGATTCTCGTACACCGTCTCGTGGATCGTCGAGGTACCCTGCGCCTGCGTGAGCGCCACGACGAGCGGCTGCTGCCAGTCGGTCATGAAGCCGGGGTGCACGTCGGTCTCGATCGTGACGGGCTTCAGCTCGCCGCCCGGGTGCCAGAAGCGGATCCCGTCGTCGTGCACGTCGAAGTCGCCGCCAACCTTGCGGAAGACGTTCAGGAAGGTCATCATCTCTTCCTGCTTCACCCCGCCGACGAACACGTCGCCCTTGGTCGCGAGCGCGGCCGCAGCCCAGCTCGCGGCCTCGTTGCGGTCGAAGATGGCCTGGTGGTTGTAGCCGCGCAGCGACTCCACGCCCTCGATGAAGATGACCCGGTTGGGCTCCATCGAGATGATCGCGCCCATCTTCTGCAGGATGCAGATGAGGTCGACGATCTCGGGCTCGATGGCCGCGTTGCGCAGCTCGGTCTGGCCCTCGGCGAGCACTGCGGTGAGCAGCACCTGCTCGGTCGCACCGACCGAGGGGTAGGGCAGCTCGATGTTGGCGCCCTTCAGACCGTTCGGCGCCGTCAGGCTGATGCCGCTCGGCAGCTTCTCGATGACGGCGCCGAACTCGCGGAGCGCATCGAGGTGGAAGTCGATCGGGCGATCGCCGATCCGGCAGCCGCCGAGATCGGGGATGAACGCCTCGCCGAGACGGTGCAGCAGCGGGCCGCAGAAGAGGATCGGGATCCGGGATGAGCCCGCGTGCGCGTCGATGTCCGCCTTGTGGGCCATCTCGACGTTCGACGGGTCGAGGCGCCACTCGCCCGGCTCCTCGCCGCGCGTGATGAGCACGCCGTGCAGCGCGAGCAGGCCGGCCACGACGCGCACGTCGGAGATGTTCGGCACATTGCGGAGCACGCTCGGGGTCTTGCCGAGGAGCGCGGCGACCATCGCCTTGGTGGCGAGGTTCTTCGCGCCGCGCACCTCGACGCGGCCGCGCAGCGGACGCCCGCCGTTGATGATGATCTCGTCGGAGGTCAGACCGACCCGCGCGCCGGCCTTCTGGGCGTCGCGCTTCCGGCCCTCCGCGGCCTCCTCCTCGGGGCTGCGCGTGAGCGCGCCCTCCGGGAGATCCGCATCGTCTGCGGGGGTGTTCACTGCTTCGGTCACTCGGTGTCTCCGAACTCTAGGCGGTCTGGGCCAGCGGCGTCGTCGTGGGCATCCACGCCGGGCGGCGGGACTCGAACTCGGCGATCGCGTCCTCGTTGCGGAGGGTCAACGAGATGTCGTCGAGCCCCTCCATGAGGCGCCAGCGGGTGTAGTCATCGATGTCGAAGGGCACGGTGAGCTCGCCCACGGAGACCGTGCGGTCCTCGAGGCTCACCGTGAGGGCGAGCCCGGGCTCGGCATCCATCGCTGCCCAGAGGCGCTCGACGTCGGCCTCAGCGACCTGCGCGGCGAGGAGGCCCTGCTTGCCCGAGTTGCCCCGGAAGATGTCGGCGAAGCGCGGCGAGATGACGACCTTGAAGCCGTAGTCGCGGAGCGCCCACACGGCGTGCTCGCGGGAGGAGCCCGTACCGAAGTCGGGGCCAGCGACGAGGATCTCCGCGTCCCGGTACTCGGGCTGGTTCAGCACGAAGCTCTCGTCCTGGCGCCAGTGGTGGAACAGGGCGTCATCAAAGCCGGTCTTCGTGACCCGCTTCAGGAAGACGGCGGGGATGATCTGGTCGGTATCGACGTTCGAACGCTTCAGCGGTGCTGCGACGCCCGTGATGGTGGTGAACTTCTCCATGGTGATCAGGCCTCCACCTTCTCGGTCGCGTCATGGGAGATGCCGTTGGCGGCATCGGTCTGCAGATCCCAGGGGCTCGACAGGGTGCCGCGGATCGCGGTCGCCGCGGCGACGAGCGGGGACACCAGGTGGGTGCGGCCGCCCTTGCCCTGCCGGCCCTCGAAGTTGCGGTTCGAGGTCGAGGCGCAGCGCTCCCCCGGCTCCAGCTGGTCCGGGTTCATGCCGAGGCACATCGAGCAGCCCGCGAAGCGCCACTCGCCGCCGAACTCCTCGACGATCTTGTCGATCCCCTCGGCCTCGGCCTCGAGGCGCACGCGCGCCGATCCGGGAACGACCATGAGGCGCACGCCCTCGGCCTTCTGCTTCCCCTTGATGAGCTCCGCGAACGTGCGCAGATCGTCGAGACGGCTGTTCGTGCAGGAGCCCATGAAGACGGCGTCGACCGCGATCTCCTTCATCGGCATGCCCGCGGTGAGGTCCATGTACTCGAGCGCCCGCTCCGCGGCGGCCCGCTCGTTCGGGTCGGCGATCTCGGCCGGGTTCGGCACGGTGTCGCTGAGCAGCACGCCCTGTCCCGGGTTCGTTCCCCAGGTCACGAAGGGCTCGAGCTCGTTCGCGTCGATGAAGACCTCGGCGTCGAAGCGGGCGCCCTCATCGGTGGGGAGCGTCTTCCAGTACTCAACGGCCGCGTCCCAGTCGGCGCCCTGCGGAGCGTGCTCGCGGCCGCGGACGTACTCGAAGGTGATCTCGTCGGGAGCGACCATGCCCGCACGGGCGCCGGCCTCGATCGACATGTTGCAGATCGTCATGCGGCCGTCCATCGACAGCGAGCGGATCGCCGAGCCGCGGTACTCGAGCACGTAGCCCTGCCCGCCGCCCGTGCCGATCTTCGCGATGACCGCGAGGATGATGTCCTTGGCCGTGACGCCCGGGCGCAGTTCGCCCTCGACGTTGATCGCCATGGTCTTGAACGGCTTGAGCGGCAGCGTCTGCGTCGCCATGACGTGCTCGACCTCGCTCGTGCCGATCCCGAAGGCGAGCGCGCCGAACGCGCCGTGAGTCGACGTGTGGCTGTCGCCGCAGACGACCGTGATGCCGGGCATCGTGAGGCCGAGCTGCGGGCCCACCACGTGGACGATGCCCTGCTCCTTGTCGCCCAGCGGGTGCGCGCGCACGCCGAACGCCTCGACGTTCTGGCGCAGCGTGTCGATCTGCAGGCGGCTCGTCGGATCTTCGATCTGACGCGTGATGTTGAGCGTGGGGGTGTTGTGATCCTCCGTGGCGATCATCAGATCCACGCGACGGAGCGGACGGTCCGCGGCGCGGAGCCCATCGAACGCCTGGGGGCTCGTGACCTCGTGGATGAGGTGGAGATCGATGTAGATCAGGTCGGGCTCGCCGTTCTCGCCCTTGACGACGACGTGGTCGTCCCAGAGCTTCTCGGCCAGCGTGCGCGGCTGCTTCGCCGCGGCACTGCCGGATCCTGATGCGTTCTGATCGCTCATTCTTGCTTCTCTTCTCAGTCTCTACGCTGTACAAGCACTGCGCGGCACGAAATATTCCATCGCACCGACGCGGTGCAGATTCGGCCATGCGGGAACTCCGCGACGGGGCGGCCGATGGCTAGAACCCGTCGCGGCTGTGAAGAAGCAGTCGCCGCATACGCATAGGGGCCACTCTACCATTCGCGACTGACAGACCTCGGCACCCCCGGACGCCGTGGCGTGCCGGGGGTGCCGAGGTGCTGTACGAGCGGCGGCGGGATCAGTCCTCCGAGTGCGGCTCGGCGGCGCCGAGGTGCAGCCGCTCCCCGCCCGCGCGCTCCTCGCGCTTCACCTTCACGAGGCTCGCCACGGTCGCCACGAGCATCGCGACCACGATGAAGCCGAGCGACGTCCAGGTGGAGATCTCGGGAACCGGCACGTGCTCGCCGCCGTTGATGAACGGCAGCTCGTTCTCGTGGAGGGCGTGGAGAATCAGCTTCACACCGATGAACGCCAGGATCGCGGCGATGCCGTACTTCAGGTACTCGAGCCGCTCGAGCAGACCGCCCAGCAGGAAGTAGAGCTGGCGGAGTCCCATCAGCGCGAACACGTTCGCGGTGAAGACGATGAACGGGCTCTGCGTGATGCCGAAGATGGCCGGGATCGAGTCGAGCGCGAAGAGCAGATCCGTCGCGCCGAGGGAGATGAGCACGAGCAGGAAAGGCGTGAACATGCGCTTGCCGTCGACCGTGGTGCTCAGCTTGCCGCCGTCGTACTCGTCGGTGAAGGGCATGACCTTCTTGACCTGCCGGATCAGCCAGCCGTCGCCCTGCTCCTCGTGTCCGCCGGGCTTGACCTGCTGCCAGGCCGTCCAGATGAGCCACGCACCGAAGATGAAGAAGACGGCGATGAAGCGCTCGATGATGGCGGCGCCGACGAGGATGAAAATGCCGCGGAAGATCAGCGCGAGCACGATGCCGATCATGAGCGCGCGCTGCTGATACGCCGTCGGCACCTTGAACGCGGCGAGGATCAGCACGAAGACGAAGAGGTTGTCGATCGAGAGGCTGTACTCGGTGAGCCAACCGGCGAGGAACTCGGTGCCGTGCTGCACGTCGCCGAGGAGGAAGATCGCCCCGGCGAAGAGCAAGGCGAGCAGCACGTAGAAGCCGACCCACAGGCTCGCCTCGCGCATCGAGGGGACGTGGGGGCGGCGGATGATGAGGAGGAGGTCGACCACGAGGATCGCCACGAGGACGATCATCGAGGTGATCTCGAACCAGAGCGGGAGTACTGAGGTCACGGGCGGGGTCTTCTCCTTCGGCCGGCGCAGGGTGCGCGAAACGCCGAAAGTCTCTTCCCGGCACCCCCTGCGGATGGCGCCGCGCCCGCACCGGCCGCGCGGTCGGCGCGCGGCGTATTGACGACACGGGCGAAAACGGAATACTCCCCTTCGCGATGCATCAGTATACCTCCGGCGCTCCCCCACAGCCGCCGACGCGCGCATTGCGATAGCATGTGACTCCGCTTTTCCCGCCTCGACCCACGCCAGGAGAACACCTGTGAATCACCGCACGACGTCGCCGATCGAGCGCAGCACCGAGCACGGCCCGGGCGCGGCGTCGCGCACCCTCGCGGCGTTCATCTTCGCGAGCCGCTGGCTGCAGGCCCCGCTCTACCTGGGCCTCATCATCGCGCAGGCCGTGTACGTCATCCTGTTCTTCGTCGAGCTCTGGCACCTGGTCGAGAAGGTCGTGGTCACCGGGCAGGTCACCGAGACCGACATCATGCTCAGCGTGCTCGCGCTCATCGACATCGTGATGATCGCGAACCTGCTCATCATGGTGATCATCGGCGGCTACGAGACCTTCGTCTCGAAGATCCGCGTGCAGGGGCACCACGACGAGCCCGACTGGCTGTCGCACGTGAACGCGAACCTGCTCAAGGTGAAGCTCGCGGTCTCGATCATCTCGATCTCTTCGATCCACCTCCTCAAGACCTTCATCGAGGTCGGCCGCATGGAGGACGGGCTCGTCAAGTCGGGCGACAAGGTCATCTACTCCTCGACGGGCGTGTTCTGGGAGGTCATGATCCACCTCGCCTTCATCGTCTCGGCGCTCGCGCTCGCCTGGATCGACAAGATGGCGCAGCACCACCCCGCGGTGCAGCGCGACGAGGTCACGGCGGGCGGCATGGAGGCCGAACTGCGCGGATCCGTCGTCGCCGCGCCCGCTCCGGCCGCCGCGCCCGCTCCCGCTCCCGCTGCCGCCGAGGCTCCGCTCAGCTCCGCGGACGGTTTCGTCACCGTGCGCCTCCCCGCGGGCGCACCGCTGCCGCAGGGCGCCGAGATCGTCGAGCGCTAGCTCCCCGGGCCTCCACTAGGCTGGTCTTCGGGCCACCCCGGTGGTACTCGCGCGAGTGGCGGAATTGGCAGACGCGCTGGATTTAGGTTCCAGTGTCTTCGGACGTGAGGGTTCAAGTCCCTTCTTGCGCACCATGGGCCCGGGCCTCTCCTCGCGGGGAGCCCGGGCCCTTCCCGTCCGCTGAATGCACGACCGAGAGGCCGCCATGTCCGTTCCCCCGAACACCCCGAGCCCGCAGACCCCGCAGACCCCGCCCGGCCGCGTGCTCGTCCCGCTCGGGATCGTGCTCGTCGTCGCCGCCGTCCTCGGGGTCGTGTTCCTCGACCTCGGCGTCGTTCCGCTGATCTTCGCCGTGCTCATCGCCCTGATGGGCGTGGGCATCATCATCCAGGGCATCGTCAACCTGACGCGCGGCCGCTAGGCGCGCGGGCCGAACACGACGGAGGCGCCGGGCT